>NZ_JBEZVL010000002.1:0-225289 GCF_040636975.1 Streptomyces sp. NPDC032198
TTTCCCTTTCCGGCGAGTCCGACTCTACCAGATCCTTTCGGGCCTGATTCCCAGTCAGCGGGGCTTGTCTTCCCGGCTGTTGGGCCGTTCCGACGTCTCAAACTCTAGCGGGTTTTCCCGGCGGCTCATAATCGAGCCGTGGAATTGAATTCGGGCACGCCGAAATCGTTCCCGGTGGGATGCCGTGCAGAGTTTGTTTTGCCGCGTCTCAGCGGCTGGAGGTGCTGTCGCAGAACCGTTACGGCTCCGTGGCAACCCGAAGAACTCTACGGATCGGCCTGGCGACTGTCAAACCTCGGAGGTGGAGCGGTTGCTCCGGCTCCGTACGGCCGCTAGTCCAGGTCGCTGAGGCGTCCGCTCGCGTCGTGCTGGGCGTGCTCGACCCTGCGCAGCAGGCGAGTCAGTACCTCTCCGAGGGCGCCGCGCTCCTCCTGGGAAAGGTCCTGGAGGAGGTCCTCCTCGAAGACCGTGGCCAGGCGCATCGCCTCCAGCCACTTCTCGCGGCCCTCCGCGGTGAGCTCGACGATCACGCGTACGCGGTTCGTCTCGTCGCGGTCCCTGGTGACGAGACCCTCCGCGACCATGCGGTCGATGCGGTGGGTCATGGCCGCCGGCGTGAGGCCGAGTCCTTTGGCGAGCTCGCCGGGGCCCATTTGGTACGGGGCGCCGGAGAGGACCAGGGCCTTGAGGACCTCCCACTCGGCGTTGCTGATGCCGAGGGTCGCGGTCTGCCGCCCGTAGGCGACGCTCATCCGCCGGTTGAGGCGGCCGAGGGCCGAGACGATCTCCTCGACCTGCGGGTCGAGGTCCTGGAACTCCCGCTGGTAGGCGGCGATCTGCTCTTCGAGAGTCGGCTCACTGGGGCCGGGAGTGTCACCCATGGCCGCAGTATGGCACGCCCCCGCTTGGCGTTGAAGTCCTTCTGTGTGTATTGTTTAGTCTCTAACTTTAGCTTCGAAGTCTTCACTCCTAAGGCAGGTGAAAGTGACCAGGGCGATGGGCGCAGCGATGCGTCATATTCAGGTAGGCAGCGCGCTGAGCGCGTTTGGCGTCGGGTTCACGGTTCCGTTCCTCTACGTGTACGTGGCGCAGGTGCGGGATCTGGGGGCCAGTACGGCGGGCATCGTGCTCGCCGCGTTTGCCATGGCCGCGCTGATCGTCCTGCCCGTCACCGGGCGCGTCATCGACCGTCGCGGCCCGCTCCCCGTACTCATGGGAGCCGCGCTGACCGCCGCGGTGGGTGCCCTCGCCCTGGGCTTCGCGAACAGTGAGCCGACGGCGATCGTCTCGGCGGCCCTCCTGGGTGCGGGCACCGCGGTGATGCAGCCGGCGCTCGCCACGATGATCGTCTGGTGCTCGACGCCCACCACCCGTACGCGTGCCTTCGCGATGCAGTTCTTCCTGCAGAACCTGGGCCTCGGCATCGGTGGTCTCTTCGGCGGGCAGATCGTCGACGAGCACGACCCGGGCAGCTTCATCACGCTGTTCTCCATCGAGGCCGTGATGTTCCTGGTGCTCGCCGCGATCGTCATCACCGTGCGCCTTCCGCACGCGCCGTCCATCCAGGACGCCGTGCCCAAGGACGGGGCCGCGCCGCAGAGTGGTCTGCGGGCTCTGCTCCGGCACAAGGCGATGGTGCAGCTGTGCGTGCTCGGCTTCGTGCTGTTCTTCGCCTGCTACGGCCAGTTCGAGTCGGGTCTCTCCGCGTACGGCGTGGAGGCGGCCGGGATCTCGCCGTCGACCCTGGGCATCGCGCTCGCCGCCAACACGGCCGTGATCGTCATCGCGCAGTTCGCCGTCCTGAAGTTCGTCGAGCGTCGCAAGCGGTCGCGCGTGATCGCCGCCGTCGGTCTGATCTGGGCCGTCGCGTGGATCGCCGCCGGGTACGCGGGGATGGGGAACGGCAGCCAGGCCATGGCCACCGCCGCGTTCATCTCCACGTACGCGCTCTTCGGGCTCGGTGAGGCGATGCTGTCGCCGACCGTCGCCCCGCTGGTCGCCGATCTGGCGCCCGCCGGGATGGTCGGTCAGTACAACTCGGCCTTCGCCCTGGTGAAGCAGCTCGCGCTCGCCGTCGGCCCCGCGGTCGGCGGTCCGATGGGGGCCGCGCTGCACGGGCCGTACATCGTGACGTTCCTGCTGTTCTCGCTGGGTATCACGGTGCTCGCCGTGCGCCTGGGGCGGCAGCTCACTCCGCTGCAGAACCAGCCGTACGTGGCGAAGAGCCGCGTGGTGGCCCAGGGCACCCCGGAGCCCGTACCGGCCAACTCCTAGGCGCCTGTCGTACTAGTCGCATTACCTGTCGTACTGAACGAGCGCTACGCGCGCGGCAGGGCGAATTCGCACCAGACCGCCTTGCCGCCGCCCGGTGTGCGCCGTGAGCCCCAGTTCGAGGCGATCGTGGCGACGATGGCGATGCCACGGCCCGCCTCGTCCGCGGGCTCGGCGCGGCGGCGGCGCGGCAGGTGGTCGTCGCCGTCCGTCACCTCGATGATCAGGCGGCGGTCCGTGCGGCGCAGGCGGAGCCGCATCGGGGGCGTGCCGTGCTGGAGGGAGTTCGCGACCAGTTCGCTGGCCGCGAGTACCCCCAGGTCGTGCAGCTCGGGCGGGAAGCGCCAGCTGGCGAGGACTCCGGTCGCGAAGGCACGCGCGCGTGGCGCCGCCTCCACTCCCCCGAGCAGCTCCAGTGCGGCGTTCCGGAACAGCTCGGCGTCCAGGCCGGTGCGTGCCGGGTGCTGGAGGACCAGGACCGCCACGTCGTCGTCGTGGTCGGCGGCCACCCCCAGGGCGCGGATCAGGCGGTCGCACACCACCTGGGGTGTGCCGGTGGCACCCGCGAGGGCACGCTCCAGGGACGCGACACCTTCGTCGATGTCCTCACTGCGCCGCTCCACCAGGCCGTCCGTGTAGAGGACGGCGGTCGAGCCGGGGCCGAGCGGGACCGACCCCGAGGTGTGCAGCCAGCCTCCGGTGCCGAGCGGCGGGCCCGTGGGCTCCTCCGCGCGGTGGATCGTGCCGCCCTCGTCCCGTACGAGGATCGGCAGGTGTCCCGCCGACGCGTAGACGAGGCTGCCTTCGCTCGGGTCGTGCACGGCGTAGACCATGGTGGCGATCTGGCTGGCGTCGATCTCGGCGGCCAGGCCGTCCAGGAGCTGCAGGACCTCGTGCGGGGGCAGGTCCAGGCGGGCGTAGGCGCGCACGGCCGTGCGGAGCTGGCCCATGACGGCCGCCGCGCGGACGCCACGGCCCATGACGTCGCCGATGACCAGGGCCGTACGGCCGCCGCCGAGGGTGATCACGTCGTACCAGTCGCCGCCGACCGCGGCCTCCGTGCCGCCCGGTTGGTACGTGGCGGCGATGCGCAGGTCGTCCGGCTGCTCCAACTCCTGCGGAAGCAGCGAGCGTTGCAGGGTGACAGCCGTCTCGCGCTGGGTGCGCTCGCTGGCCCGCAGCCGCTCGGCGGCCTCCGCGTGGTCGGTGACGTCGGCGGCGAAGACCAGGATGCCCTCGTCCTTGAGCCCCGTGGCGGAGCCGCTCACGGGGAGCGTCACGGGGGTGCAGGTGAACGTGTACGACCGGCCGCTCGCCGCTTTGCGGGACTTGACCGTGCGCGGCTTGGAGCTGCGCAGGACCTGGTCCAGGAGGGGCAGCAGGCCCAGCTCGTCCAGCTCGGGCAGCGCGTCGCGGGCGGGCTCCCCCACGGGACGCTCGCCGAAGGCGGTGGCGTACGCGTCGTTGACGTACGCGATGCGGTGCTCGGGGCCGTGCACCAGGGCGACGAGGGCCGGAATGCGGTCGAGCACCTCGCGGGTCGGCAGTTCGTCGACACCTGCGGCGGCCGGCATGAGGGTGGTGCCCTCCTGGCCGCCTTCGGCGCGGGCCGCAGGGACGGAGCTTTCGGCTCGCTGTGGCGGGGAGATCCCCAGGTCGGTGCGCGCCGCGGCGCGGCGCTGCGTTCCGGGGAGCCGGGCGCTCCAGCGCGTGAAGTTCACTGCGGTAGGCCTCGTGATGTCGCTTCTGGATCGGGCGGGGATTTCCGGCGGTCCTGGCCCGCCCATGGTCACACGAACAGTCTGGCCGACCGGACTGACATCCGTCAGACGCCGGTGTCGTACGGGGAGTTCCTGCCTCCGGTCAGGAGGACTCCTTCGGGCTTCTTCCCCCGGCCGCGAGTTCGAACTCCGCACGCGGGTGCTCGAGCGACCCCAGGGAGACGATCTCGCGTTTGAACAGGCCGGACAGGGTCCATTCGGCGAGCACCCTGGACTTGCGGTTGACGGTGGGCACGCGGCTCAGGTGGTAGACGCGGTGCATGAACCAGGCAGGGTAGCCCTTCAACTTCCGTCCGTAGACATGTGCGACACCTTTGTGCAGCCCCAGGGAGGCGACGGAGCCCACGTACTTGTGCGTGTACTCCTTGAGGGGCTGTTCGCGCAGGGAGGCGGCGATGTTGTCGCCGAGTGTCCTGGCCTGGCGTACCGCGTGCTGGGCGTTGGGGGCGCACTCCTTGCCGGGCTCGTCGGCTGTGACGTCGGGGACGGCTGCCGCGTCTCCCGCGCCCCACGCGTGCGTGGCGCCGTTCACGGTCAGCTGCGCGGTGCAGTCGAGGCGGCCGCGTTCGTTCAGCGGCAGGTCGGTCGCGGCCAGCACCGGGTGCGGTTTGACGCCCGCGGTCCACACGACCGTACGGGTGGGGAAGCGCGAGCCGTCGCTCAGGACGGCGACCCGGTCCTCGCACGAGTCGAGCCGGGTCTCCAGGCGTACGTCGATGTTGCGGCGCCGCAGCTCACGCACCGTGTACTTGCCCATCTCCTCGCCGACCTCGGGGAGGATCCGCCCGGAGGCCTCGACGAGGATCCACTTCATGTCCTCGGCCTTGACGTTGTGGTAGTACCGCGAGGCGTAGCGGGCCATGTCCTCCAGCTCGCCCAGCGCCTCGACCCCCGCGTAACCGCCGCCCACGAAGACGAAGGTGAGGGCCGCGTCACGGATCGCGGGGTCGCGCGTCGACGAGGCGATGTCCATCTGCTCGATGACGTGGTTGCGCAGGCCGATGGCCTCTTCGACGGTCTTGAAGCCGACACCGTGCTCGGCGAGGCCCGGGACGGGCAGGGTGCGCGAGATGGATCCGGGGGCCAGCACGATTTCGTCGTACGTGATCTCGACGGCGCCCGCGCCCTCGTCCGCGGTCGCGAGGGTGGTGAAGGAGGCCGTGCGCTTGGCGTGGTCGACCGACTGGACCTCGCCGATGACGATCCGGCATCTGTCCAGGACACGGCGGAGCGGGACCACGACGTGGCGCGGCGAGATCGAGCCGGCCGCGGCTTCGGGCAGGAACGGCTGATAGGTCATATAGGGATCGGGCGTCACCACCACGATCTCCGCTTCGCCCCGCTTCAGCTCCGGCTTCAGCTTCCGCTGGAGGCGCAGCGCGGTGTACATGCCGACGTATCCGCCGCCCACAACGAGAATGCGCACAGGTTCCTTCACCATCCCATGACGCACCCAGCTCTTGAGTTTGTCCACAGGCTCGACAATTTGTGTGACCGGCCGTGATGCGCGACGCGCCGTCGGGGCCTTGCCGGGGCGCGGGACAGATGTGCAGGTCAGCAGGGTGAAAAGGGGCAAAGTGAAGGGGTGCAATCAGGTCGGAATCGGTGCGTACTCCGATCGGGGGGCGGTCCGTGCGGAACCCACCTCTTCTGAATTGACTCTGGCTCAACTATGTTCGTGTGTCGTCGGGGTGTCGGGGGATGCGCTCGTCGGGTCCAGCTACGGGTCCCGAAATCGGGCTTGCTCCTCACACTCCGGTTGCCAATGGCGGGGAGTGTCTCCGGGGGGAGACGTCATTACCGGGGGAACGCGTATGCATATTCAGGAATCTCACTGGACTTCGAGCACGGCGTCGGCATCAGCCGTCGCCACCAGCGGGAACGGACGCGACATGGGGGACGGCCCGCGTTCGACGCCGCTGCGGGTGGACGCACAGCGCAATCTCGAGCACGTACTTCGCGCGGCGCGCGAGGTCTTCGGCGAGCTGGGTTACGGCGCGCCGATGGAGGACGTGGCCCGGCGCGCCCGGGTCGGCGTCGGCACGGTCTACCGCCGCTTCCCCAGCAAGGACGTGCTGGTGCGGCGGATAGCCGAGGAGGAGACCTCCCGGCTGACCGACCAGGCCCGTTCGGCGCTCGGGCAGGAGGACGAGCCGTGGTCGGCGCTCTCGCGCTTCCTGCGCACGTCCGTCGCGTCGGGCGCGGGGCGGCTCCTGCCGCCGCAGGTCCTGCGGGTGGGCGTCGCGGACGAGGTCGCGGGGGTTCGGGACGACGAGGCTCGCGTGCCGCAGCAGCGGCAGGCGGCTCCGGCCGGACCCGAACTGCGGCTCGTCGAGCAGCGCTCGGCACCGGCCGAGGAGTCGACGGCCGTCGACCCGGGGGCGGTCGCGCTCCTGGACGTCGTCGGGCGCCTCGTGGAGCGGGCGCGTGCCGCGGGCGAGCTGCGCGCGGACGTGACCGTGTCGGACGTGCTCCTGGTGATAGCGACGGCGGCGCCCTCGCTGCCGGACGCGGCACAGCAGGCGGCGGCATCCTCGCGGCTGCTCGACATCCTGCTAGAGGGGCTGCGCTCGCGCCCGACGGCCTGAAGCGGCCCAGGGACACGGGATCGGCACAAGTCCCTCACGGACACGGCTCAACCTCCGTTGTGAGCACGGAGGTTGAGCCTTCCCCGAATGGGTGAACGGTAGTGCTCGGATACGGGAAATCACCCCGGAAGGGTGGTTGACCGTCTTCGCCGTCCGTCGTAGCAGGACCGTGTGGCACTCTTTCCCGGATGGCCGGGTCTGAGTGTGCAAGCGGGGGCTTCCGCGATGAGTGGTGACGGGCGGGACGAGTCGTCCTCCGCCCTGGGCGACGAGGCCGCGGGACTGCCTCATCGGCAGGTGCCGAACCAAGGCGGCCCCGTGGCCGGCGGTGCGGGTGGTGGCGCCCCCGGCGGCGCGGATCCGAGCGTCCCGCCGCAGCGGGAAGGCGCCAGGGCCGAAGCCGCGGTCCCTCTCCTGCCGACCGGCCCGACCGACGCCGGAGCTCTCGCGCCCGGGGACGGTCCGCCGCCCGACAGCGACCTGATCGCCCGGATGCGGGCGGGCGACGACACGGCGTACGAGGAGCTGTACCGAAGGCACGCCGAAGCCGTCCGCCGGTACGCCCGCACGTGCTGCCGGGACGCGCACACCGCGGACGACCTCACGGCCGAGGTCTTCGCACGGATGCTGCAGGCGGTCCGTGGCGGCAGCGGACCCGAGCACGCGGTGCGCGCCTATCTGCTCACCACGGTGCGCCGCGTCGCCGCCGGGTGGACGAAGTCGGCGAAGCGGGAGCAACTGGTCGAGGACTTCGCGGTGTTCGCGGCGCAGGCCGCACGCAGCTCCGAGGTCTCCGACGACGACACCCTGGACCTCGGCGCGGACGTGCTCGCGATGCACGAGGCCGAGCAGTCCATGGCCATGCAGGCGTTCCGGAGCCTTCCGGAGCGGTGGCAGGCCGTGCTGTGGCACACGGAGGTCGAGGACGAGTCCCCGAGCGACGTCGCCACCCTCTTCGGGCTCGACGCCAACGGCACCCGGGTCCTCGCCAAGCGGGCCCGCGAGGGCCTGAAGGAGGCGTATCTCCAGGCCCATGTGAGCACCACGCTCACCGCGGACGAGGAGTGCGCGCGGTACGCCGACCGGCTCGGCGCCTACGCACGCGGCAGTCTGCGCACCCGGGCCGAGCGCGGCCTGCGCAAGCACCTGGAAGAGTGCGCCAAGTGCCGTCTTGCCGCAGGCCAGATCAAGGAAGTCGCCAGCGGCATTCCCGGGGTCGTGCCGATCGCGGTCATCGGCTGGTTCGGCGCCGCCGGTTACGCGAAGGTGGCCGCCCTCGTCGGCGGTGGCGCGGCGGGTGCCGCGGGCGCCGGTGCGGCGGGCGCGGCAGCGGCGAGCGGCGGCTCGTCCGGAGGCGCGGCGGGCGGCGGTGCCGCAGCCGAGGGCCTCGGCGCGCCCGCGAAGGCCGGTATCGCCGCGGGTGTCGTCGTCGCGGCCGCGGCCGCCGTGGCGCTGGCGCTCACCGCGGGCGGGGACAAGCCCAAGGACCTGCCGAGCGCCGACAAGCCGCCGGCCGTGGAGCCGGTCGTGCCGAGCAAGCCGCCGCCCCCGAAACCGAAGCCGAAGCCGCCGCCCGAGCAGCCGGTCGCCGAGTCGAAGCCGAAGCCTCCCCCCAAGCCGGCTCCCGAGCCGAAGCCGAAGCCGACGCCCACCCCGAAGCCGAAGCCGAAGCCGAAGCCGCCGGCCCCGAAGCCGACGCCCGCTCCCACGCCGTCCAAGCCGAAGCCCAAGCCGCCGCCTCCACCGCCGCCCGCCCCGGCGGTCTACCAGTGGAGCGAGCTGCGGTACGGCGTCGTCGGTGACGGCACCAAGCCCGAGATGCGGCTCGGCGAGAGCAGCTGGGTCTGGCAGCGGTCCGGCATGTCCATCGCGGACCGGCAGTACGGCCACGGCGTGACCGTCCACGGCCAGTCCTCCGTCACCATCGACCTGAACCGCACCTGCTCGTCGTACGAAGCGGTCGTCGGTGTCGACGACCTGACGATGGGCCTCGGCAAGGTGCGGTTCTCCGTCTTCGGCGACGGCGCGCGGCTGTGGCGGTCTCCGGTGATCAAGGGCGGGGACCCGGCGGTGCCGGTGCAGGTGAATCTGACCGGGCGCAAGACGATCCGCCTGGCCGTCGAGCCGCACACGCCGTTCGACTCGGTCGCGCTCGCGGACTGGGCGCAGTCACGCTTCCGTTGTACGTAGGCCGGCTTCCGCTGTACGTAGGCCGGCTTCCGCTGTACGTAGGCCCGGCCCGGCGCCGTTCAGCTCAGTTCCGCGAGGGCGTCGGGGGCGGTGAGCCGGGCACCCGCCTCGCTCTCCGCCGCGTACCGGCTGCGGCCGAGCACGGCAAGCGCCGCGGTCTCGACCTCTTCGGCCTCGGCCCGCTCCGGCATCGGGCGCGCGCTGCCGTTCCGCAGCCGGGTGCTGAAGGCCAGTAGGCGCACCGCGCGCGGGTGATCGCCCAGCTGGCACACGAAGGTGGCTCCGGTGTCCACAAGGGCGGCGACGACCAGCTCCGCGCACCGGCTCTCCACGGCTTCGCGCAGACCGTCGGCGAGCAGGGGCAGCGCCTGCGCGGGACCGGACTCGGCGGCCACGATCGTGGACTCCAGGCGCTTGAGGTCCGCGTTGAACTGCGGCGGTGGTGTGCCGCGCTCGGCGTCGGTGCGGGACACCTCGAAGCAGACGCGGGCCCCGGCGACATCTCCGTCGTCCAGCGCCATCCGGGCCTGCATCATCCGCAGGAACGCCCGCGCGTCCGTCACTCCGTACCGGTCGGCCTCGATCGACGCCTCGATGAGGGTCTTCGCCGCCAGCTCGCGGTCGTCCTCGCGGTACGCGACCTCGGCGAGGCGGACGATGAGGAAAGGCGTCTCCGCGTAGGCGCCCACCTCGTAGGCGAGGCGGAGCGCTTCCTCGTACTCCGTGCGCGCCTCCTCGTACCGGCCGCGTGCCATGGCGGCCTCGCCCGCCGCGCTGGACACCTGGGCGCGCATCCAGCGGTCGCCGGCGCGCTTGCTCAGCCCCCGGAGCTCGGCGAGGTCCTCGTCGACACCGGACAGGTTGCCCGGGGCGTCGACGGCCTGGTGCGCACGGAACATCAGGCTGACGCCGATCTCCCAGTCACCGCCGTACTTACGGCAGTTGGCGACCACCTCGTCCATGGCGGGCCTCGACGCGTCGGTGCCGTCGAGGAAGTAGACGGTGAACGGCCAGATCAGCCCGGGGAAGCGGGCCGACGCGGGCCCCGGTCGCGAGAAGGCGTCCCGCACCCGCCGCACGCTCTCGCGCTTGCCCTCCCCCTCCATCAGATCCGTCGGTCTGTTCTCCGCCACCAGGAAGAAGGACAGCAGCCGCAGGCTCATCCAGGACCAATGGAGCGGGTCGCCCGTGCCGTCGGGAGCGCCGTCAGGCCCGTCCGGCGGCATCGGCGGTGCGAGGAGCAGGAGACGGGCGGTCCACTCCGTGCCCTCTCTGCGGTAGTTCCGCAGCCACCAGAACCAGCCCGTGGCCAGAGTGATGGCCAGGGCGTCTTCCACTTCCCGGGCCTCGATGGCGCGCTGCAGGGCCGCGCGGATGTTGTCCAGCTCGGTCTCCAGGCGCTGGATCCACGGGAGCTGGTCCGCCGAGCGGAGCAGGGGGTCGGCCTGTTCGACCAGCGCGCGGACGTGCGCGGTGTGGCGCCGGCCGGCCGCGGCGCGGAGCTGCGGCGTCTCGGCGGCCCGCTCGGTCGCGTACTCGTGGATGGTCTCCAGCATGCGGTAGCGCATGTCGCCCCTGGCCGTGGGTTCGGCGATGAGCAGCGACTTGTCCACCAGGGCGCCGATGAGGTCGGCGGCGGGCCCGGTGCAGACCGCTTCGGCCGCCGCCAGGTCCCAGCCGCCGGCGAAGACGGACACCTCGCGCAGCACAGTCCGCTCGGCCTCGTCGAGCAGGTCCCAGGACCAGTCGACGACGGCCCGCAGGGTCTGCTGGCGGGGCAGGACCGTGCGGCTGCCGCTGGTGAGGAGGCGGAAGCGGTCGTCGAGGCGGTCGGCGATCTGCCGGGGTGCGAGCAGGCGCAGGCGGGCCGCGGCGAGCTCGATGGCGAGGGGGAGGCCGTCGAGCCGGCGGCAGATCTCGGCTACGGCCTCGGAGTCCTCCTCCGGGGCGAAGTCCGGGCGCACGGCCATGGCGCGCTCGGTGAAGAGGCGGTACGCCGGGTCGGGCGGGAGCGGCTCGACGGGGCGCACGAACTCGCCCGGCACGCCCAGGGGTTCGCGGCTGGTGGCGACGACGGTGAGGTCAGGGCAGTGCGTGAGGAGGGTCTGGGCGAGGTCGGCCGCGGCGCCGATGACGTGTTCGCAGTTGTCAAGGAGCAGGAGCAGGCTGCGCGGGGCGCAGTACTCGACGAGCAGGGCGACCGGGTCGTCCTGCGGCGCGGTCATCTCGCTGGTCATCAGCACGGTCTCGCGCAGACCGAGCGCGCTGACGACAGCCCCCGGGACCGCTTCGGGATGGTCGAGCGGGGCGAGCTCGGCCAGCCATGCCTGCGGATGCCCGGCGGCGGCTTCCTCGGCGAGGCGGGTCTTGCCGGAGCCGCCAGGTCCGGTGAGGGTGACCAGGCGTGCTCGTCGTATGTCCGAACGGATGGCGGCGAGTTCGGGTTCCCGGCCGACGAAAGAGGTCAGTCGGGGGCGGAGATTGCCCCGCCGGTCGGGACGCTGCGGGCGCTCGGGACGCTCCGGCCGCTCGGGAGGTTCCCGCCGCTCGGACCCGCCGGTGGTGGACCCGTCGGTGGCGGACCCGCCGGTGGTGGGCTCGTCGGTGGCGGACCCCGAAGCCCTGGCCGGATTCAGCAATTCCGCGTGCAGGGATCGCAGTTCGCGGCCCGGGTCGGTGCCGAGTGCCTCGGCGAGCGTGCGGCGCGCGTTCTCGTACGCGGTGAGGGCGTCGGCACCGCGTCCCGCGTCGCGCAGAGCGCGGATCAGGAGCGCGTGCAGGGCCTCGTCGTACGGCTGGACCTCGGTGAGTTCCCGCAGTTCCGGTACGACGTCGGAGGCGTGGCCCAGGAGCAGCTCGGCCTCGATGCGGGCGCGGGTCGCCTCGGCACGCAGCGCTTCGGGGCGGGTGGCCGCGCTGCGGTCCGGCAGATCGGCGAGGGCGGGGCCGCGCCACAGGGCGAGCGCCTCACCGAGGGTGCGGGCGGCCGACGTCGGGTCGTGCCGCCCGAGGGCCGCCCGCCCCTCGCGCACGAGGCGTTCGAAGCGGTGCAGGTCGATGTCCTCGGGGGCGGCGGTGAGGCGGTAGCCGCCGTGGTCCGAGGCGATGGCGGCCTTGCCCAGGGCCCGGCGCAGGCGGCCGACGAGGGCCTGGAGGGCGGCGGGCGCGTCCGTGGGGGGCTCGTCCTCGGCCCACACCTCGGCGATGAGGGTTTCCACGGGGACGGTGCGGTTGGCGCGGAGTGCGAGGGTGGCGAGGAGCGCGCGAAGTCTTCGGCCCCCTACGGGCAGGGGTGCCCCTTGTTCGTCGTACGCCTCTGTGGCGCCCAGGATTCTGTACCGCACGGGGTCATTCTCGCCGGTCGTGCGGGTCGAGGCGCGAGGGGTTTCCTTCTCCGGGCGAGCCGCTCCCGTTCAGCCTCCGGGCGAGCCGCTCCCCACCGCATCGGCGCGCAGGTACCGGAACCTCGGCTACCGCCCCGCCCCCAAAGCCCCCCTCTGCGGCACGACGCTCCCCGTAGGGACCGCCCTCTGCCGCGCGGGCGTGCCCGTCCAGCACGTGCCCCGGCGGGACAGCAGGCGGCGCAGCCACAGCTCCACGGAGACCAGGTCCGCCAGACCGTCCAGCGGCAGGGGTTCCCCCTCGGCCGCCGCCCGCAGCGCCTTGCGGACCACACGGGCCTCCACCAGGCCCGCCTGCGCGAGCAGAGGCGTGTCGAAGAGGGCCAGCAGGTCGTCCACCGCCACCCGCAGGCCCGTCCGCGCCGCCACCGCCGACGGCGCGTGGGACGGCGCGCCCCAGCCGGGCGGCAGTTCGGTCACTCCCGCCCCTTCGAGGACCGTACGCAGGATGGCCGCACGGGCCCCTGGCTGGACGCGCAGGGCGACGGGGAGGGCACGGCAGGCCCTGACGACCTGGTTGTCCAGGAAGGGCGCGTGCAGGCGCTGGAAGCGGACCTCCGCGGCCTGTTCGAGGACGCGCAGGTCGGCCGCGTGCCGGGCGAGCGCCGCGCGGGCACGGAATTCACCGGGGCGCTGGCCGGGCCCCGCGCCGGGACGCCCGGTCATGTCCTGGAGGCGAACCGATACTTCAGCGAGGGCCTCGCCGGTCAGCCAGCGCGCGGCGGGCCCCGGTCTCGCCCACGAGAGCGCGGCCATCGACGCCCCCACCGCACCGCCCGGCTCGTCGAAGCGGCGCTGAAGGAGACGGTCGGCGAGCGAGTCGACGCCCGCGCGGTAGGGCATCCGGGCGAGCTTGCGCGCGGCGCCGTACACGCGCGCGGGGACCATGACGGAGCCGGCGGAGCCGTCCGCCTTGGCCAACGCCGCGACGGGGCGCACCAGATGGCGTCGCCTGCGGTCCATCAGGAGGTCGGCGAGGCGGGCCGGATGCGCGTCGAGGACCTGCCGGGCGCCGTACCCCGTGAAGTGGTCGGCGCTGCCCGACGCGAGCCGGGCGCGGTGGCGCTGGGCCGTGACGAGGGTGGCGCTCGGCTCATCCGTAAGAGGGCCGTCCAAGTCCGCGTACGGGAGGGCCTCTTCACCCGCGGCGACCACCACGTGGTGCAGCCGGGGGTTGGCCGCGATGGCGCCCGCCCGCTCCAGCTCGGCCTCACGGCCCTTGATCGCGAGGTCGTTGAAGGTGACGGCAAGGAGCCGCTCCCCCGCGCCCGTGCCATGTCCGAGGACCGTGCCGGGCATCCCCGGGAGACCCGCGGCGAGCAGCGCGAGCGTGCCGGACGCGGGCCCTCCGGAGAGGTCGGCGCCGATGCCGGGCACCGGCATCCCGCGTGCCGCCCGCCGCTCGGCGGGGCCCATGCCGGGCACGGGCCCCGGATCGACCTCCGCCGCTCCGGGGACGTGCCGCGGGGCGCCGAGCCGGGTGCGTACCGCTTCGACGAGGGCGTCACGGACGCCGTCCACCGCGGCGGTCGCGTCGGCGGCGGGCGCTGCGACGGCGAGGGACGCCACTTGTTCGTACCCGGCGATCTCCCGTGCGCCCGCGCGCAGGATCAGCGCATGCCCCGGTGGCACACGGCGCACGCCCTGGTAGGGCGTCGAGTCCTGGAGCGCCTCCGGCACGTCGGGTGCCGCGAGGAGCGCCGCGAGGTGGCCGATGTCCAGGTGGGCCTCGATGAGGTCGGCCAGCGGGAGCGCGGCCGTCGCGAAGGCCGTGCCCGCGGCCCAGGGGGTGTAGAAGACGGGGCGCGCGCCGGCGAGGTCGCCGGCGACCATGACGCGCCGCCCGACCTGGACGACCGCCGTGTAGCTCCCGGACCAGGCGGTCAGATGCCGCAGGGCGCCGCCGCGGGCCGCGAAGAGGCCGACCCTGAGCTCTTCGTCGCTCGCGCCGCAGGTGCCGAGCACCGCGATGCGCGTCTGTTCGTCGGCCTGCACCGTGCGCACCTCGTCGGCGCGCCAGTCGCCCACCGCCCACAGCGGATCCGGGTCGCCCCACAGGAGTTGGGAGCCCACGGGGTGGACGGTCTCGCCGTTCTCACCGGTGGCCCCGGCCGAGCCCACCACCGAAGGCTTCGCGGCAGTGCTGCTCCACCCCACCAACCACCGCATCGTTGCCTCCACAGGCTGTGGACAACCAGTGCATCGAAGAACTGGGGTCCCATGCTGCCACGAAGGAGGCGCGCGGGAGCGGCTACGGGGTTGCTCGCGCTCCCGTCAATCTGCCTCGGAGGAGCGGTACTTGAAGGGTGCGGCCATGCCCTTCCCCCGTAAGGGGGGCGCATTGGCCGGTCTGCGCTGGGTCGATTTTCAGCCAAATCAGCGGGTGACGCTCGCGTGCCGGAACCGTAAACGGCAACCCACAGTCCGGGAGGCGCTGTTCGCCCCCCGGACCGGTCCGCCGCCCGCGGGGATGTGAGGCGGCGGTGTCCCCCAGCCCACTGACTCCAGCGCAGCGGGCCGACCCACGCACCTTCAATGGAAGCGCTCCCCTTATGGCCGGTGAAGAGCGCACACGCAGGCGCACAGCCACACACCCGGAGCACACCCCGGCACTCCCCCGCTTCCCTACCGACAACAATCTCGCCATACGGAACTGCGCCTCTTAACGCTTGGGATTCGGCGAACTACGCTGTGTGTGCTGATGTTTTCGCGGAGGCATATTCCTGGGGGCTCGGCCAAATGCTCTTGCGGCCGAGGTTCCGGGCCACGGTGGTCGTAGTCGCGGACACCGCTGCCCCTGAGGGAACACGGCACGAATGCCGCGCGGTCAAGCCACTGCACGGCAGCCGTCTGTGTCGAGGGGTGGCCATGTCCAGGGAGCAACGCGGGCCGAACGAAAAACTCGGCACCGTTCTCGCCCTCGCGGGAATCAGCAACGCGGGACTCGCGCGCAGGGTCAACGACCTCGGCGCCCAACGCGGGTTGACGCTTCGGTACGACAAGACGTCGGTGGCCCGCTGGGTGTCCAAGGGCATGGTGCCGCAGGGCGCCGCCCCGCACCTCATCGCCGCGGCCATCGGGCAGAAGCTCGGCCGTCCCGTCCCGCTGCACGAGATCGGGCTCGCGGACGCCGATCCGGCGCCCGAGGTGGGCCTGGCCTTCCCGCGTGACGTGGGCGCCGCGGTCAAGTCGGCGACCGAGCTCTACCGCCTCGATCTGGCGGGCAGGCGCGCGGGCAGCGGAGGCATCTGGCAGTCGCTCGCAGGCTCCTTCGCGGTGAGCGCGTACGCGACGCCGGCCTCGCGCTGGCTGATAACCCCGGCCGACAGCTCGGTCGCCCGCGACGTCACCCCGGACGAACCCCGCGAAATCAGCCACCCCTCCGACGGCACCGACAGCGCGAGCAGCGGGCTGCCGATGAAGGTCGGCCACAGCGACGTGCTGAAACTGCGGGAGGCCGCCGAGGACGCCCGGCGCTGGGACTCCAAGTACGGCGGCGGGGACTGGCGTTCGTCGATGGTCCCGGAGTGCCTGCGGGTCGAGGCGGCGCCTCTGCTGCTCGGTTCGTACTCGGACGAGGTGGGCCGTTCGCTCTTCGGGGCGTCGGCCGAACTGACGCGCCTCGCCGGGTGGATGGCCTTCGACACCGGCCAGCAGGAGGCAGCCCAGCGCTACTACATCCAGGCCCTGCGCCTGGCCCGCGCGGCGGCCGACGTCCCCTTAGGCGGGTACGTCCTGGCCTCCATGTCCCTCCAGGCGACCTACCGCGGCTTCGGCGACGAGGGCGTCGACCTCGCGCAGGCGGCCCTGGAGCGCAACCGCGGTCTGGCCACCGCACGCACGATGAGCTTCTTCCGTCTCGTCGAGGCACGCGCACACGCGCGCGCCAATGACGCGCAGGCGGCGGGAGCGGCCCTCCGGGCGGCCGAGGGGTGGCTGGAGCGGGCCAGGGAAGGCGACAACGACCCGTCGTGGCTGGGCTTCTACGGATACGACCGCTTCGCCGCGGACGCCGCCGAGTGCTACCGCGACCTGAAAGCCCCCCGCCAGGTGCGGCGCTTCACGGAGCAGGCGCTCTCCCGGCCGACGGAGGAGTTCGTGCGCTCGCACGGCCTGCGGCTCGTGGTGTCGGCGGTCGCCGAGCTGGAGTCGGGGAACCTCGACGCGGCCTGCGAGCAGGGCACACGCGCCCTGGAGGTCGCCGGGCGCATCTCGTCCGCGCGGACCACGGAGTACGTGAAGGACCTGCTGCACCGCCTGGAGCCGTACGGGGACGAGCCACGCGTCGTGGAGCTGCGGGAGCGGGCACGGCCGCTGCTCGTGGCCCCCGCGTAGTCCGTCGTCCATGCGCATGCGGCGCGTACCCGGCCCTCCCCTGCACCGCGCGGTCGGTCCCGCGCGCGCCGCCGGATCGGCAACAGTATTTACGCACCCTGTAACCCTGCGGTCCTCGCCGGGTTTGAAGGCGTTGTCAGTGGCGCAGTGCACTATCGGGGTGGGAGGTGATGCGGCATGGTCCGGGCCGGGACGTACGACTGCGATGTGCTGGTGATCGGCGGCGGGATCGTCGGTCTGTCGACGGCGTATGCCATCACGCGTGCCGCGCCGGGGACGCGGGTCACCGTCCTGGAGAAGGAGGCCGGCCCCGCCAAACACCAGACGGGACGCAACAGCGGGGTGATCCACAGCGGGATCTACTACCGCCCGGACTCCCTGAAGGCGCGGTACGCGGTGCGGGGCGCCGCCGAGATGATCAAGTTCTGCGCGGAGTACGGCATCGCGCACGTGGTCACCGGCAAGCTGATCGTCGCCACGGAGCGGTCCGAGCTGCCCCGCCTGCACGCACTCGTCCAGCGCGGCAGGGAGAACGGCATTCCGGTCCGGGAGCTGGGCCCCGCCCAGATCGCGGAGTACGAACCGGAGGTGCGGGGGCTCGCCGCGATCCAGGTCGGGACGACGGGGATCTGTGACTACGGCTCGGTGGCGGAGCGCCTCGCGGACGCGTCGGGAGCCGATGTGCGGTACGGCGCGGACGTCGTCCGCATCGACCGGCGCGCGACGCTCGGGGTGGCCGTCCGCACGGCCGACGGCTCGGTGGTGCGGGGCAAGGTCCTGGTCAACTGCGCGGGCCTGCAGTGCGACCGGGTGGCGATGCTGGCCGGTGACGACCCCGGGATGCGGATCGTGCCCTTCCGCGGGGAGTACTTCGACCTGGTGCGGCCCGAGCTGGTGCGGGGCCTGGTGTATCCGGTCCCGGACCCGGCGTTCCCCTTCCTGGGGGTGCATCTGACGCGGGGCATCGGGGGCGGGGTCCATGTGGGGCCGAACGCGGTGCCCGCGCTGGCCCGCGAGGGGTACGGATGGGGTGTGGTGCGGCCCCGGGAACTCGCGGGGACGCTGAGCTGGCCGGGGGCCTGGCGGATGGCCGGGCGGCACTGGCGGTACGGGGCGGGGGAGCTTCGGCGCTCCTTCTCCAAGGAGGCCTTCACCACGGCTGTGCGCAGGCTGCTGCCCGCCGTGACCTCGGACGATCTGGTGCCCGCGGCCGCCGGGGTGCGGGCGCAGGCCGTCCTGCGGGACGGCTCGCTGGCCGACGACTTCCTGATACGGGAGGGGCCGCGGGCCGTGCACGTACTGAACGCGCCCTCGCCCGCGGCGACGGCTTCTCTCCCTATCGGGAGGGAAGTGGCTCGGCGGGTGCTGGGGGTTCTGTAGGGGCGGTCCCTGCGGGGCATTCCCCCATCCCGCCCCTTCCCGAACCTGGGGCTCCGCCCCCAGACCCCGCTCCTCAAACGCCGGAGGGGCTGAAAGATATGTCCGGACCGGCGCCGAGCGAGTTTTCGGGAAGGGGTGGGGTGGGGACTAAAATCTCCCCACTGTGTCTGAGTCGAACGTCGCCCCCGAGCACCCCCGCACCCCCCGACCCAAGGGCGAGCCCCGCTTCCCCGACGGGCCCGCACCGGACCCCGCGGGCTCTCACTTCGAGCGGCGGATCCGGAGTTTCCAGCCCCGCAGGAGTCGGGTCACCACCGGGCAGGCGGACGCACTGCAGCGGCTGTGGCCCGCGTGGGGTCTGGACATCGACGGGCAGCGGACCCTCGACTTCACCGAATTGTTCGGCGCCGACCGGCCCGTCGTGCTGGAGATCGGGTTCGGCATGGGTGAGGCCACCGCCCAGATGGCCGCCGACGACCCGGACACCGGCATCCTCGCCGTGGACGTGCACACCCCGGGCCAGGGGAACCTGCTCGGCCTCGCCGAGCGGAACGGCCTGGACAACATCCGCGTGGCGAACGGCGACGCCGTCATCCTGCTCCGCGAAATGCTCCCGCCCGCCTCCCTCGACGGCCTCCGCGTCTACTTCCCCGACCCCTGGCCCAAGGCCCGCCACCACAAGCGCCGCATCATCCAGCCCGACTTCCTCGACCTCGCCGCACCCCGCCTCAAGCCCGGCGCCGTGCTGCACTGCGCGACCGACTGGGAGCCGTACGCCGAGCAGATGCTGGAGGTGCTCACCGCGCACCCCGCGTTCGAGAACACCCAGGCCGACGGCGGGTACGTACCCCGCCCCGCCTTCCGTCCCCTCACCCGGTTCGAGGGCCAGGGCCTGGACAAGGGACACGTCGTCCACGACCTGCTGTTCCGCCGTACTTCCGGACAAGGAACCGGACAAGGAACCGGCCAAGCGATCTGAGACACCGGCCACGCGGCCCGAGACACCGTCGCGGGCCACCCCCGTCCCTCGTTAGGGTCAACGGGTGGCCACCCGTTCTGCACATCCGTACCCGATGCCCCCCGCCGGGCCTGCCGGGCTGCGCCGCGCAGGCTGGTGGCAGCGCAGAGCGATACGCGCGGCCGCCCTGGTCACGCTGCTCGCCCTCTCCGGCCTGGTGATCCTGGCCCTGGTCAGGGAACAGACCGGCACCGAGGGCTTCCTGGTCGGGCTCGGCCTCGCGACGCTGCCCGTGCCGCTCCTGGTGGCCGCCTTCCGCTGGCTGCAACGCGTCCAGCCGGGCCCCTGGCGCAATCTGCTCTTCGCCTTCGCCTGGGGAGCCTGTGCCGCCGCCCTCATAGCCATCGTCGCGAACAGCTTCGCGACCCGCTGGATAGCCACCGCCACCGCGGACCCCACCAGCGCGGACACCCTCGGCGCGACGGTCATAGCGCCGATCGTCGAGGAGAGCGCGAAGGCCGCGGCCGTCCTGCTCGTCTTCCTCTTCCGCAGACGCGAGTTCACCGGCATCGTCGACGGCGTCGTGATCGCCGGAGTGACCGCCACCGGCTTCGCGTTCACCGAGAACATCCTCTATCTCGGCAGCGCCTTCGGCGCGGACCAGCTCAACGGCGACACCGGGCTCGCGTCCGTGACGGCAGCGACCTTCTTCGTACGCGTCGTCATGTCGCCCTTCGCGCACCCGCTCTTCACCGTGCTCACCGGCATCGGCTTCGGCATCGCCGCGCTCAGCGCCGACCGGCAGAACTGGCGGCGCGTCCTGCTCCCGCTCCTCGGACTGCTCCTGGCGATGGGCCTGCACGCCCTGTGGAACGGCTCGGCCAGCTTCGGGGACTACGGCTTCTTCGCGGTGTACGCGACGTTCATGCTGCCCGCGTTCGGCCTGCTCACCTGGCTGGCGATATGGACCAGACAGCGCGGCCTGCGCATCGTGCGCGCCGAACTCCCCGCGTACGTGATCGCGGGCTGGCTCACCGCCCCCGAGCCGTACGCGCTAGGCACGATGCGCGCCCGCACGCTCGCCCGCGACTACGCCTCCTACACCCAGGGCAAGGCCGCGGCGCGCACCGTCGCGCAGTACGAGACGTACGCGACGACTCTCGCGCTCCTGCGGCACCGCGGACGCCAGGGCAAGGCGGCCGCCGACTTCGTCGTACGGGAGCGGGAGTTGCTGCACGCCCTGTGGGAGCGCCGCGAGGCGGCGCGGCCGGCCCTCGCCTACGCGGCACAGGCGACGGCACCGGTACTCGTACCGATACCGCCGCAGTACGGGTACCGCCAGACGTATCCCCAGCCCTACCCGCCTCCCCAGCCGTATCCACAGCAGCCCCACCCGCAGCAGCCCCCCTACGGATATCCGTACGCCCAGCCGGCGATGCCCTACCCCGCCTACAACCCCTACCGGGGCTAGGCGGAAGCCGCCGTCAGCGCCGACACCTCGGCCTCCGTCAGCTCGAGCTCCCCCACCGCGAGCAGCGCGGGCAGCTGCTCGACCGTACGGGCCGACGCGAGCGGTGCCGCCACCGTCGGCTGCGCCGCGAGCCACGCCAGGGCCACGGTCGCGAGCTCGGCGCCGCGCGCCTGGGCGACCTCGTCCAGGGCAGCGAGCACCCGCACGCCGCGGTCGGTGGCCAGGTGCTTGCCCGCGCCCTCGGCCCGCGCGCTGTCGACCTGCGCACCCGGGCGGTACTTGCCGGTCAGGAAGCCGGAGGCGAGCGCGTAGTACGGGACGGCGGCCAGGCCGGAGCGCGAGGCGACCTGCTCCAGCGGGCCCTCGTACGTGTCGCGCGAGACGAGGTTGTAGTGCGGCTGCAGCACCGAGTAGCGCGCCAGGCCCTCGCGGTCGGAGAAGTCGAGGAACTCCTGGAGCCGCTCGGGGGTCACGTTCGAGGCGGCGATCGCGCGCACCTTGCCCGACGTCACGAGGTCGTCGAGCGCACCGATGATCTCCTCGACCGGGACGGTCGGGTCGTCGTAGTGCGTGTAGTAGAGGTCGATGTAGTCGGTGCCCAGGCGGCGCAGCGACTCCTCGGCACCGGACTTGATGGTGTTGGCGGACAGGCCCTTGTAATCGGGGTGGGCGCCGACCTTGGTGGCGAGCACGATGTCGGAGCGGTTGCCGCGCGCGGCGAGCCAGCTGCCGAGGACGGTCTCGGACTCGCCGCCCTTGTTGCCGGGCACCCAGGCCGAGTAGACGTCGGCGGTGTCGATGAAGTTGCCGCCGGCGGCGGTGTAGGCGTCGAGCACGCTGAAGGACTGCGCCTCGTCGGCCGTCCAGCCGAAGACGTTGCCGCCCAGGGCGAGCGGGAAGACCTCGAGGTCGGACGAGCCAAGCTTGCGGAGAGAAGTCATAAGGGGATCAACGCCCATACGGACTCCAGCATTCCGGAGAGCGGCCCGCACCTAGGCAGGATGTCCACACCTCGGCAGGCCGTCCGCACATGCCGAACCGGCAGCCCTGGCGTCGGGGGGTTGTCGCCAGGACCGCCGGGGTTCTGGGTTACCTCAGAGCGACTGGCCCTTGCCGCGCAGCCATGCCGCGGGGTCGACCCCGGTGGCGTCGCCGCCCGGGTGGACCTCCAGGTGGAGGTGGGCGCCGGTGACGTTGCCGGTCGCGCCGACGCGGCCGATGACCTCGCCGGTGGTGACCTTCTGGCCGGCGCTGACGTTCATCGAGGACTGGTGGCAGAACCAGAGCTCGGTGCCGTCGTCCAATTCGAGGACCGTGCGGTAGCCGTACGCCCCCGCCCAGCCCGCTTCCTTGATGGTGCCGGAGTGGATCGCCTTGATGGGCGTGCCCGTGGGCGCCGCGAAGTCCAGGCCGGTGTGGTAGCCGGAGGACCACATGGAGCCGGGCTGACCGAAGGTGCCGGTGAGCGTGTACGAGGCGACGGGGAGGGTGTAGCTCTTCGCGAGCTTGGCCAGGCGCTCGGCCTCGGCCTTCTTCTTGGCCTCCGCCTCGGCCTTCTTCTTCGCGGCTGCCTTCTCGGCGGCGATCTTCTTCTCGGCCGCGGTCTGCTTGGCGGCGGCCTGCTCGGCGGCCTGCTTGACGGCGGCTTCTTCGGCCGCCTTCTGGACCGCGTCGTCCGCCTGGTCCTGCTGGTTCTCGGCCTGCTCCATGATGCGGGCCCGCAGCGCCTCGCCCGCGTCCGTGGTGCCCTGCTCGGCGTCGGCGGTGCTGAGTCCCGCGGCGGAGAGGGGTGCGGCAGCGGTCGTCACGCCGTTGTCCGCGGAACCGGAATCGGACGAGTCGTCGGATATCAGGGACCCCACGCCCGGCAGCGACTTGGCCTCCGGCAGCGAGTCCGTGACGGCCGACATGTCCGGCATGGCGATGGAGACCGGGGGCTTGCCGCCCTGCGCGGTGGCGATGCCGCCCGCGCCGACGGCGGCGATGACGCCTACGCCGAGAACCGTGGAGCTGCGGGCAAGTCCGCCGCCGCCCCGCTTGTGGACGCGGTGCCTGCCGCGGACGGGACGAATGGACTCCTCGGTGGGGTTCCATTCCTCCCAGGAATCATTGTCGTACCCACCGAAATCGTCGTCATTCGGTACGTACGCGCCTTGGGGGGCAGGGCGGTTGGACGCCACGGGGGCGCACTCCTTTCCTTCCTTCTCGCCTACCGGGTTAGCTGACGGGTTCGGAGCAGGAAGGTCTCCTACGAACATCTGGCACGGATGCACAGATGCCCGATTCACCCCAATTAGTGGTTCCCCGGCTCCCTTTCGGGATTAGGCGCGTGCGCGCGGAGCCGACTCGAGTGACGGCTGGGACGACCGCGCTGCGTTATCGAACGTTAATAGACAGCGGGGTCGTATTCCAAGCTGTTCCGACTGATCGTTAACGCCCACACCCTGTACTTATCGGGACACCGGGGTTGCGAACGGGGCGAGTTGACCCCACTTCTTCACACACCGGAGCTTCACATCTCCTTGACAGCTCGTCAGGAGTTATGCGGAGGGGTGTCCTTCCGTCACGGCCGGTGACATGGGCCGCCGCACCGCGAGCAACGCCATGTCGTCGGTGCCGCCTCCGCCGGTGTGCCGCCGCACTTCCTCGACGAGCGTCGACAGGAGCGCGTCCGGGCCGCCCGGGCCCGGGAAGATCCGGCCGCCGAGCCGGGCCGCGGGATCGTAGAACTCGCCCCGGGCGTCCCGCGCCTCGGAGAGCCCGTCGGTGTAGAGCAGCAGCATCGCCCCCGGCGGGAACTCCGTCTCGTCCGCACGGTCCGGCCAGGCGCCCAGCTCACCCATCCCGAGCGGCAGCGCGGGCTCGGTGGCGGACAGGACGCACAGCCGCCCGTCGCCGCGCAGGAGCAGCGGACCCGGGTGCCCGCGGTTGATGAGCCGCACGAGACCGTCGCCGTGCGGGATTTCGGCGAGCACGGCGGTGGTGAAGCCCTCGAAGGCGTCGAGCCCGTCGCGCCGCGTGCCCTCGCGCGCGAGGGCACGCTCCAGGCGCTGGGCCACGGCCTCCAGCGTGGCCTCCTGCTCGGCGGCCTCCCGGAACGCCCCGATCACGACGGCGACGGCCGCCACCGCGCCCATGCCCTTCCCCCGTACGTCGCCGACGATGACGCGTACGCCGTGCGGAGTCTCCTGCACGGCGTACAGATCGCCCCCGATGAACGCGTCGGCCTCCGCCGCCTCGTACCGCGCCGCGATGTCGAGCCCCCCGATCCTGGGATCCGGCTGCGGCAGTACGGCGCGCTGAGCGGCCTCGGAGATGGAGCGGGCGGAGGCGAGCTGCTCGTCGCTGCGGCGTACGACGCGGTTGATGAGGACGGCGAGGACGGCGACGGTCACCACCGTGATCAGCTCGGTGACGGCCTCGACGTCGGTGCTGGTGTCGGTCTTGAAATGCAGGGCCAGCACGGCGGCGCAGGAGCCGGTGCCGATGAGGGCGGTGCTGAGCAGCGAGTAGAAGGGTGCGGCGATGAGCGGGGCCGCCGTGAAGAGCGGCGAGGCGGTGAACTCCGGCGGGGTCGTCACGTCGTAGACCACCCCGACGACGATGAGCAGCAGGGGGAGGGTCCGCACGAGCGCCCGCTCGTGCCGGACATCGGGACGCCTGCCGCCGCCCCCGCCCCCGCCACTTTCTCCTCGCTGCCCCACTCGTCCAGGGTTCCCGGAGCGACGGCACGGGGCGACCGGTGGGGGCCGACCGGGTTACGGCGGAAAGCGACGGCGGAAGATGCCGCGGCGGAAAGACACTGCTGCGGAAAGACGCTGCTGCGGAAAACACCGAAGGCCCGGATCCATTTCTGGATCCGGGCCTTCGGTCTTTAGTAGCGGGGACAGGATTTGAACCTGCGACCTCTGGGTTATGAGCCCAGCGAGCTACCGAGCTGCTCCACCCCGCGCCGTTGAATGCAACTCTACGCCATCAGGGGGAGTGAAAGCGAACCGGTCGAGAACCACCGGCGAACGAGGCCCGCCGCTCACGCGTTCTCGGCGTGCGTCAGCGTCTCCCAGGCCACGAACAGGCCGTCCGTGCCCTCGGGCCGCTGCTTTCGCGTGAGCCGCTCCGTCTCCGGCAGGTCCAGCTTCAGCCGGTCCCGCAGGTGGTTGAGCGCGACCTCGGTGTCGGGCCCCATGTCGCGCTGCACCTTGCCGCCGCACAGCCAGTCCGGCGCCTCGGCGCCCAGCTGGTACTTGGCGTGGAATTCCAGCGCGGCCCGCAGTCGCTCCTTGACCTCGCCGTACAGATCGACGCCCTGGTGCCAGGCGGTCTCCGCGATGTGTGCGGTGGCCGCGAGCGAATAGCTGGCGTGCTTGAAGTTGCGGCACGTCTCCTGGGAGAGCCCGTCGGCGAAGGTCTTCTGCCCGAACCAGTACTTCTGGAGCTTCTCCCGGGTATTGATTCCGCTGCCCGCGGGCGAGACGGGCAGCGGGCCGTCCGACTTCATATAGAAGTAGGCCGGCACGCGGGTCCTGAAGTGCGTCACCGCCTTCTCGAAGGCCTCGTGGTCGTCGAGGAAGACCGCCATGCTGATGGTCGCGTCGGCCATCAGGAGGTCCCAGTTGCCGTTGAAGTCGGCCGCCCCGTCCCGCACTTGGGGCAGATAGGCGTTGCGCAGCATCCGCTCGAAGCGAAGGATCTGTCCGTCGCTCCAGCCGTCGTAGGTGTAGCGCACGGCTTCGGCCGCGCGTGCCCACGAGGAGGCGGCCCAGGCCGTCTGGAGGCCCGCGTTGGCTTCGGTGTGCCGGGTGATCACCCGCGCCCAGGCATCCATGATCTGCACGGCCTTCTCGGCGTGCGCGCGGTCGCCGGTGATGTTCCAGAGCAGGGCCTGGGTGTACGCGGCGATGGCGTCCTCGCGCTCCTCGACGCAGCCCTGGCCCGGGCGGGTGTCGGGCGGGCACTCGACGACGGCGTACGGCTTGGCGGTGTAGTCGTCCGCGCCGTACTTGCTGTTCCGCATCCGTCGGAACGCCGTCAGCCAGGGCTGCTCGCCCGCCGCGACATGGGCCCGTACGCGCTTCAGCTGCGCCTTGCTGACGAGGACTCCGGGATGCTCGAAGGCCTGCTCGGCGGGCCGGGCCCGCTCGGTGGCGGTGTCGCTGCCGCCGCCGGAGCTGCCGCAGGCCGCCGAGACGCCGACCAGCAACGGCACGAGCACCATCACGAGAGCCCGTCGTACGGAACCCATGCTGTACCTCCGGATCGGTCACCTGGCAGGCCCAGCGTCGCCCGGGGGGCGCGGGGGCGCAGGCGAGGCGGGTCCATTCGGGCGACCGCCCATCCGCCCGAACAGCCTGGTCACGAGGACGGTCTTGCCGTGCGTCCACCGCCACTGTTCGAGGTCGATTACCTCACCATCGAACACGCGAAAATCTATGTCGGCTGGAGTAGACATTGAGTGATGGTGTGGTTATGGTTTCTCTCGTAACCCAGAGAGACAGCAGGGCCCGGCAGAGACGAACTGCCGGGCAGCAGTACCCGCAAGTGCAGTGCGCAGGACGGTGCGGTGGTGGAGTTCCGAAGCCAGAGCGGTTGCAGGACGGCGACGGGACTGACGACCGGACCGGGCGGCCCGCAGTGATCAGGGGCCTCCGCGAGCAGGACCGCAGTACACGCAAGTGCATTACCAGTAAGTGCAGTTCGCAGTACCCAGCAGTGAAGGCAAGTGAGCAGCACCTCGGTGAAGGCGTCGGCTGCGGGCGCGCGCACCGGGAGGTTCGGCAGTGGGGTTCTAAGCCAGAGCAGATGCAGGAGAGGCGACGGGGCTGGCTGCCGAAGAGTGGCGCTATGGAAGGCCACCAGTAGTTCGCATCACCAGCAGTACGCAGTTCCCGTAGGTAAGCAAGTGATTCAAGAGGGAAGAACGGAGGAGCCGAGCGCCATCAGGAGGATCGCCCGGGTGGACTTTTGAGCCCGGGTACCGCAGGACATCGATAGTGAGGTGGTCTCCGGTCAAGCAACCGCGATCCCGGCAGTCCCGACAGCATCTCGGTCGGGTCTGCGGAAACAGAAGGCCGGCGCAGCAACAGGGCCGGCAGATGGTGTAGCAGTTCCTTCGGGGCCCGGGTGCCATACGGCACCCGGGCCCCTCCACGCGTTCCATAGAGAGGTGCAAGTGACAGCAGACGATTCGTTCGGGCGTCTCGACGACGACGACTACCCCGCCTACACCATGGGCCGGGCCGCCGACATGCTCGGCACCACCCAGGGCTTCCTCCGCGCCATCGGCGAGGCCCGCCTCATCACGCCGCTGCGCTCGGCGGGCGGCCACCGCCGCTACTCCCGCTACCAGCTGCGCATCGCGGCCCGCGCCCGCGAACTCGTCGACCAGGGCACCCCCATCGAGGCCGCCTGCCGCATCGTCATCCTCGAAGACCAACTCGAAGAAGCCCAGCGCATCAACGCCGAACATCACCGCGCCGCCGAAGCAGCGACCCCGACAGCCACGCGTCAAACCGGCTGAGCCCTGCGACTGCGGGTGTGCTCGCGCTACTCGCTGTCTGCTGTGCCGGTCCGTGGTCGGGCGGGGCCGGTGGGCGAACCGGCAGAAAGCTCGGTCACCCGAGGTCGGCAGTGGGCCTGTTTCGGTTCGCCCTGCCATGCGACGAGATATCCACGGAACCGGTCCAGTGGCGGTCCGCGGTGGGAGACTTGAGACAGACCGGCCGTGCGGCCGGGCTTGGGAATCGCCGCCGGTGTGCGACGGCGATCCCCAAGCGTGAGGATGCGCGGCTCCCCTCCGCTCCATCCTCACGAGGGCCCTCCCGGTGTTGGGGATGCGGGAATAGCCCCCACATGCCGGTCGGGCGGAGGCTGGAGCTGCGTTGTCGGCGATGCGGCTCCAGCCGGGCCTCGGTGTTGTTCCGGCTCGGGGGCTGGGAGCCTGCTGGGATCACGTGGTCAGTGACAGCACATGAATCCTTCGTCCGGGATCAGGATATGGCTCCGTCGGCAACTGCGGTAGAGGGCCTTTCCAAGTAGCCCGCCCCATGCCTGCGATGGACGGACCAGTTGCTCTTCTGCCTTGAGGCGCTCTCGACTCCCGGCAACTGACCGCACCCACGTCAGCCCTCTCCGTTCTCGGAAGCGGGCGGGTCGAGGAGCGTGCAGTGATCGTGGACGATGGCACGGGCCAGGCTGGGCAGGGGCGTTGCCCGGGTGTGGGCATGGGCGCGCAGCAGGGCGAGGGCCTGGCCGGTGGTGAGGGAGTGGCGGTAGCTGATCATGCCGATGGCCTGGTGGACCACGGCCTCCACGGGCAGGAGCCAGGCGTGGACGAGCTCGTCCTCGGTCGGCACGGGCGTAGTCAGAAGCAGGAGGTCCGCGGCGTCGGCGTGGTCCTGGGCAACTTGCAGGTCGGCGTCGGAGATCGGGCCGGGGCGGTGACGGTAGAGGGTGAGGGCGAGGCCGGCCTGCCGGGCCGGGTCGGCGCCGTTGAGGATCGGCAGTGCGTAGGCGGCGCGGATGTAGTGCGTCTTCGCCTGTTGCGCGAAGACAGGCCAGTGCCGGGTGGCTTCCGGGTCGTCGAGATCGGCGACCAGGACCTGAGCGCGCTGGCTCAGGGCCTGTACGCAGGGCCCTTCTCCGAGACTGATCTGCAGCTCCTCGCCCTTGCGGGCCAGCGGGCCGGCCGCGCAGAGCGATACCCGCTGCGCCAGGGCGGCATCGACCGCCAGGGTGAGCCCCACGGAGTACGCGCTGTGCAGGGCCCTCCGGCACGCCTGGCCGATGCGCAGTCCGGGTTCGGCGTCTCCGGTGTAGCGGGAGGCGAGGATGACGGCCTCACCGCGGGCGGCCGTCACCGAAGACTCGGTGCACGAGCAGGGCAGGCAGGCTGGCAAGCGCTATGGAGGCGCGCGGTCATAGTGGCGTCCGAACTCCGGCATTCACCGCCGATGCTGCCCGGATCGGAAGCCAATGTCAGGGTGAGGTGGGCGAGCAGCGTCGCCTTCGGGCAGCCTGTGTCTCCACCGTACGCCTCGCCTCGCGTTCAGCGGCGTCCGCAGACGTCCGGTTGCCTGCCTGCTTCGCCCGCGGAGCCCGCGGAGCAAGTCGGCCGCCTCGCCACCTTCGACACCGAAACGGGGAAGGAAAGTGTCCGCAGCAAAAGCTCCCTAGACTGGATGCGTCATCAGTGCGTCCTCCGCGCCGCGGAGTCGCCCCCCCCTGAGGCCGTGACGGGAGGTGAGAGCAGTGGGCACCGACAGTGACCTGGCTTACGTGCTGCAGAGCCTGCATCCCTCCTCCGGTGACACGAGTCTGATCGGTGCCGACCCGAAGCTGTGCGCCCAGGCCCTGCTCGTGGACGGCATCGCCGTCTCCGCGACCACCGACAACGGCCTGAGCGAACTGCTGTGGTCCACAGCAGGCGCCAGCACGTGGCTGGAGGACCTGCAGTTCACCCTGGGGCAGGGACCGGTGCTCGAAGTGGCCGCCTCGTGCAGGCCCGTCCTGGTGGCGGACCTCTCGCGCGTGCCGGCCGGCCGGTGGCCCGTGCTGTTGCCCGAGGCCACGGCGCTGGGCGTCGGCGCCGTCTTCTGCTTTCCGCTGTCCGTCGGGTCGGCCTGCCTGGGCACGATGACGCTGCAACGCACGGCGCCGGGTCCGCTCCCGGACACCGCGATGACCGACACCTGGCTGGTGGCCAACGCTTTGACCTCCCTCCTGCTGGAGAGCGGTCCACAACAGGAAGCCCTCGCCACCGCCGCCGACTCCTCGGACTTCTACCGGGCTGCCGTTCACCAGGCCAGTGGCATGGTCAGCGTCCAGGCCGGGGTCTCGCTCGCCCAGGCCCTCCTGCGGCTGCGCGCCCACGCCTACCGGCACGGGCAGCCGCTGCTGGAGGTAGCCGAGGACGTGGTAGCCAGGCGGCTGGCCTTCCACAATGATGAAAACGGGCCGGACGATCCTGCCGGTGAAGGGACTGAAGGGCCATGACACGTGAAGAACAACTGCTGGCAGCCATGGTCGATGCCGTGGACACCCTCGTCGACGACTTCGACCTGATCGACTTCCTGCACCAGCTGTGCGAACGGTGCAACGAGTTGCTGGACGTTTCCGCCGTGGGCGTCATGCTCGCTGACCCCGCCGGGGGCCTGCAGCTGATCGCCGCGTCGGACGAGCACGCCCGGCTACTGGAACTCTTCGCCCTCCAGGCCGACCAGGGACCCTGCGTGGAGTGCCACCGCAGTGGCACCTCCCGCTTCAACATCTCCCTGAAGTCCCCCGAGGAGACAGCTGCCTTCCCGCTCTTCGCCGAGCGGGCCCTCCAGGCCGGATTCGCCACCACCCACGCCCTGCCGATGCGCTTGCGCCAAAAGGTCGTGGGAGCGATGAATCTCTTCGACTCCCGGGAACAGAAACTCAGCGACGCTGACGCGCGGGTGGCGCAGGCACTGGCCGCCGTGGCCACCATCGCCATCCTGCAGCACCGCACCGTCGTGCACGGCAACATCGAGCGCGCCCAGCTGCGGGCCGCCCTCTCCAGCCGCATCGTCATCGAACAGGCCAAGGGAATCCTCGCCGAGCGCTGGCAGGCCACCCTCGACGAGGCATTCGACGCCCTGCGCCAACACGCCCGCTCTCACCGGCAGACCCTGGCCGGGCTCTGCAAGCAGCTCATCGACGGCTCCATCGACTCCTCCGCCATCCAACGCCCCTGACCGCGCACCCCGGCCAGGTACCCCGCCCCAGACCCCGGCGGAAGGACGTGTCCCTCCCGCCACCCCGTCACAGGGACACTTCGTGACCCAGGACCACCAGACCGCAGCCTGGCAGCGCATCAACACCGCTGCTCACACCGGCGGCATCACACTCACCGTCGCCTGCCGGGCATGCGCCGACGACGTGGAAGCCGACTTCGCCGGAGCCACCCTCGTCGTCGCCGGAGAACTGCGTCTGCTGGCCACCGCCACGGACGAGCGCGCCCGGAGGGCGGAAGACGCCCAGCTGATCACCGGCGAAGGGCCATGCACCGACGCCTACACCCGCCGCGCCCCCGTCGACGCCGTGGACCTGCACCACGCGGCCGACCGCTGGCCCGTCTACACCCCCCTGGCGAGGGAACAGGGCGCACGCAGCGTTCTGGCGCTCCCCTTGACGATCGGCGCCCTCGCCATCGGCGCCATGGATCTCTACCGCGTCGAGCCCACCCCGTTCAGCCCCGCCCATCAGGAGCGGGCCAGTGCCTACGCCCGCATTCTGGCCCTGCTCGCCCTGGAGGAGCACCCTCACCTGCTCTCCAGCCATTCCCGGCCCACCCAGCGCGGACCACAGGGCTACCCCCCTACCGTCCACATGGCCGCCGGTGTCCTCGCAGCCAAGGACGGGCTCACCCCCGAAGACGCCCTGGCCCGCCTCCGCGCCCACGCCTTCAGCCACAACCAGCCCCTGCTGCACACAGCGGAACAGGTCATCGACACCCACCGACTCGACTAGGGACGCGTGCGCGGACGACTGCCGAAACAAGGAAGCGCCCGAGCCAGCCGAAGCCGACCCGGGCGCTGCGTAGCAGGTCAGAGGGGTCTTCCCCTCACCCACTTCCTGTAGACCGTGTGGGACTCGAACCCACAACCAATGGATTAAAAGTCCACTGCTCTGCCAATTGAGCTAACGGTCCGTGCGGATGCACCCCACGAGCATAGCGGGAACGGGCAAGCCGTCCGATCGGGTATCGCCTCCCGGGCCCGTCGCGCGGTCCGCGGCGGGCCCGGGACGGCCACCGCGTGCTCAGGGATCGGCCGGTTCGGGCGCCCCGCGCCGGGCCGCCTCGCGGGCCGCCGTGCGCTCGTGGTCCGGGTTCAGGAACCAGTGCCTGGCCGACGCGAACCACCAGGTCGCGGCGAAGCCCAGGACGGCAAGAACGGCGATCGGGGCGTAGTTGAAGGTCTCCCAGGTGACCGGCGAGACCTGCGGCAGCATGAAGAGGACGGTGATCACGCCGACCCAGGCCACCGCGACGATGCCGATCGGGCGCGACCAGCGGCCCAAGTGCCAGGGCCCGCGCTCGAATTCATCGCCCTTGCGCAGCCGCAGGAAGGTCGGGATGACGTACGCGATGTAGAGCCCGATGACGGCGATGGACGTCACCGCCGCGTACGCCGTGACGTTGATCAGATAGGGCAGACCGAGGACGAGCGCCCCGAGCGCCGCGAGCCAGACGGCCGCGACGGGTGTGCGCGTACGCGGGTTGACCGTGTGCCAGATGTGCGAGAACGGCAGCGCTCCGTCGCGCGAAAAGGCGTAGATCATGCGGGAGTTGGCGGTCACGGACGCCATGCCGCAGAAGAGCTGGGCGCCGATGACGACGAGCAGGAGCAGCTTGCCGGTGGTCGCACCGAGGGCGTCCAGCAGGATCTGTGCCGGGGGCGCCCCTGTCGCCGACTCGCGGGCCCCGTCGTACGACTGGATGGCGAACGTGAAGCCGAGCAGCAGCACGAATCCGGCGATCCAGGACGTCCAGATGGACCGGACGATGCCTTTGGGCCCGGCGGTCGACGCGTCGTGGGTCTCCTCGGTCATGTGGGCGGAGGCGTCGTACCCGGTGAAGGTGTACTGGGCCATCAGCAGCCCGATAAGAACCACATACAGCCCGCTCCCCCACCCCGTGTTGTTGACGAACTCGGTGAAGACGAAGGACGCCGACTGATGCGAGTCGGGCGAGAAGGCGAGCGCGCCGACGATGACGGCGACCCCGACCACATGCCACCAGACGCTGACGCTGTTCAGCAGCCCGACGATGCGCACCCCGAAGGTGTTGAGCAGTCCGTGGAGCACGAGGATCGCGGCGAAGAGCAGGATCGTCCGCCCCTCGGTGACCTGGAAGTCGAACTGCAGATTCAGATACGCCCCCAGGAACGAGGCCGCGCCGAAGTCGATCCCGGCGGTGACGGCGACTTGCCCGAGCACGTTGAACCACCCCGTGAACCACGCCCAGGCCGCAGCGGTACGGCTAGGCGCGAGCCGGTGCGCCCAGAAGTACAGCCCGGCGGAGGTCGGATAGGCGGAACAGATCTCCGCCATGGCAAGACCCACGAACAGCGTCATCAGTCCGACCCCGACCCACCCCCAGGTGATCAGGGCGGGACCGCCGGTGTTCATGCCGAACAGATACATGGTCAGGCAGCCGGACAGGACCGAGATGATCGTGAACGAGACCGCGTAGTTGGAGAACGCGGACATGCGCCGCGCGAGGACCTGCGTGTAACCGAGCTGAGCGAGGCGAGCCTCGTCGGACCCGGCGACGGGTACGGGTGCTGCTGACTCCTGCCGCTCTCTGTCACTTGTCATGCCCCCAGCGATTCCCTCACCGGGGGCACGACATGCGTCAGCGCTGGCCGGAAGACGCCTGACGCTCAGACCGACGGGTCTCCCGCATTGACGTACGACACGGTGTCGTCCGAGGAGGAGTCGACCGTGAACGTGCCGTACGACCCCACTCCGTCGTGCCATGACTTCTGATCGTCCGGGTACTCCGGCGACGAGACCGACGGCTTCGCCGGCTGCTCGGTGTCGTACACGAACCCGCACAGGCCGCGGCCGTCGTCAGAGCTCCACGGCCCCCACGCCGTGCCGTCGAAGCCCCGTACGCGCCAGTCCACATCGGTGAACGCCGGCACCTCCTCCGGGACGCTTCCTGGCGGGACGGGGCGGGGGAGAGACAGGTGCGCTCCGTCGAGACGACGCCCCGTCGGAGGCAGGCTGCTCCGGTGGGCCGTTCTCTGCCGCCGCGGCCGCCCATGGCGTGGCGACGACGGCTGATGACGCGAGCGCGACGGCCACCGCGCTGTGTACGAAGGCATGACGAATCACGGGGTCCCTCTGGGCCCGGCTCCCCACCGGACCACTGCTTCGATCAAGCCCGAAGGTAACAGCCCGTACTGACATCGACACGGCCCGCAGAACCCGCGCACGACGAAGGGCCCGCACGACGGTGACGTCGTGCGGGCCCTTCGGTCAGGCAGATGCGGCTAAAGATCAGCCGTTGCGCTTCCAGCGCGGCTTGTCGTCGCGGCGGCCGAACGAGCCGGTGCCCGTGCCGGTGCCGGACGTGCCCGCGTTGCGGTTGTACGACGGGCGGTCGTGGCCGCCGGAGCGGAAGCCGCCCGAGCCGCTCGCCGGACGGTCGTCACGACGGTCGCGGTTGAACGGACGGTCGCTGCCGCGGTGGCCGCCGGAGGGGCGGTCGTCGCGGCGGAAGCCGGAGCCACCACGGTCGTTGCGGTCACGGTTGAAGCCACCGCCACCCTCACGGCGGTCGCCGCCCGAGGGACGGAAGCCGGAGCCGCCGCGGTCGTTGCGGTCGCGGTTGAAGCCACCGCCACCCTCACGACGGTCGCCGCCACGGAAGCCGCCACGGTCGCCGCCCGACGGACGGTCGTCACGGCGGAAGCCGGAGCCACCACGGTCGTTGCGGTCACGGTTGAAGCCACCGCCACCCTCACGACGGTCGCCGCCACGGGGGGCGGAGCCACCGCGGTCGTCACGGCGGAAGCCGGAGCCACCACGGTCGTTGCGGTCACGGTTGAAGCCGCCACCGCCCTCACGACGGTCGCCGCCACGGAAGCCGGAGCCACCGCCACGGTTGTCGTCACGACGCTCGAAGGAACGGCCACCGCGGTCGTCACGGCGCTCACGCTCGTAGTTGCCACGGTCGTCGCGCTGCGGACGGCTGTACGAGGAACGCTCCTCGCGGGCCGGCGCGGCGGGCTGCTGCTCCGGGACGGAGACAGCGGCCTCGACGACGGCCTCGGCGGCGGCGGTGGCCTCGGCGACCGCGGTCTCCGGGTCGTCGCCACGCTCGCGGGCGGCACGCGCGGTGAGACGCGAGGCCTCCTCGCGCAGCTCCGTCGCGCGGCGGGTGGCGCGCTCCAGCTCCTTGGTGAGGTCCTTGACCTCACGCTCGGCCTGGGTCGCGGCGTTGCCCGCGGAGTCCGCCTGCACCTCGGTCATCGAACGGGCACCGGTGATCTCGGCGACCTCCGGGTCGAAGGTGCCGCCGCCGTTGATGATGTGACGCGTGGCGTCGACGCCCGCGTCCTCCATCAGACGGAAGATCTGACGGCGCTGGTGCGGGAGGGAGAGCGAGACGACCGTGCCGCTGCGGCCGGCGCGGGCCGTACGGCCCGAACGGTGCAGGTAGTCCTTGTGGTCGCCGGCCGGGTCCACGTTCAGGACCAGGTCGATGCCGTCGACGTGGATGCCTCGGGCGGCGACGTCGGTCGCGACGAGCGCGTTGACGTAGCCCTTCTTGAAGTCCTCAAGAACGCGCGTACGAGCGCCCTGCGTCATGCCGCCGTGCAGCGCATCGGCCTTCACACCGGACTCGCAGAGCTGCTCGGCGATGCGGTCGGCGCCCAGCTGGGTGCGGACGAAGATGATCGTGCGGCCCTTGCGCGAGGCGATGGCGGCCGTGACGGGCGCCTTGTCGCGGGGCTTCACGATCAGGATGTGGTGCGTCATGGTCGTGACGTTGCCCTGGGCGCTGTCGACCTCGTGCGTGACCGGGTTGGTCAGGTAGCGCTTGACCAGCGTGGAGATCTCGTTCTCCATCGTGGCCGAGAAGAGCATGCGCTGGCCGCCGGACGGGACCTGGTCGAGCAGCTCGGTGACCTCGGGCAGGAAGCCCAGGTCGGACATCTGGTCGGCCTCGTCGAGCACCGCGATCTGGGTGTCCTCGAGCGAGCAGGCGCCGCGGCTGATGATGTCGCGCAGACGGCCCGGGGTGGCGACGAGGATGTCGACGCCGCGCTCGAGCGCGTAGATCTGGTTGCCCATGGACGTACCGCCGCAGACGACCTTCATCTTCAGGCCGAGCACGTCGCCGTACGGCTGAAGCGCGTCCGCGACCTGCATCGCGAGCTCACGCGTCGGCGTGAGGATGACGCCGCGGGGCTTCTTCTTCTCGGTGCGGCCGCCGGCCAGCGTGGCCAGGAGGGGCAGACCGAAGGAGAGGGTCTTGCCGGAGCCGGTGCGGCCACGGCCGAGGATGTCCTTGCCGGCCAGGGCGTCCGGGATGGTCGCGGCCTGGATCGGGAAGGGGGCGGTCACGCCGTTCTGGGCGAGCTTGCGGACGATGCCCTCGGGCAGACCGAGGTCAGTGAAGGTGGGGCCGGTCTCGGCGTCTTCGTCGACCTCGTCGGCGGCCTCAGCGGCGGCCTCGGTCTCCACGACGACCTGCTCGGCGGCCTCGACGACATCAGCGATGTCGGTGGCCTCGATGGTCTCGACGACCTCTGCGACGGCCTCTGCGACGGCCTCGACCGTCAGCTCGTCGGTCGTCTCGTTCTCGGGCAGGACGGCGTGGTCAGAATGAGAAATGGACATGCGAAATGCGAAACCTTCCGGAGTCTCGGCACGCGCCCGTCAACTCCGTGATTTCGCAATGGACCGCCTCTATGCGGTCAGCCACGGCAAGGGAGAGTACGCGCCACGCGGCGCTCTTCTTTTTCGGCGCCGGGCAAATGGGATCAAACGATCTACCACCATACGCACCCGACCCCCCAGAAGGCAAACCGCACCCTCCGGGCACCTTGGATTCCGCCCCCCACAGCTCGTCTCACCTGCGACGAAGCGGGTTTCGGACAGGGGCGGAAACGGCTCCCACCGAGGGATCGGCCTCACCGAACGCTAGGCAGGCCCCGCCTCCGGTGAAGGTTCGCGTGACCTGAGCCCCTCCGACCGCTCCCCGAGCTGCGCCGCCTGCCCGCCCTCGTGCGCCGACGACGAGGGCTCCGGAGTCGGCTCGGGGGTCGGCGTGGGGGTCGGCTTCGGGGGATCGGGCGTCGGCGTGGGGCGCGGCGGGTCGGGCCTGGTCCGCGTGGGCGTCGGGCGCCCGTCCTTCGTGGGCGGGGCGGGGTCACCGCCACCGCCGGTCGCGGTCGCCGAGGCCTGGGCGGCGTCGGAACCGGAGTCGCCGTGCTTGCCCGAGCCCCCCTTGCCGCCGCTCTTCCCCTTGCCCTTGCCTTTGCCCTTGCCGTGCTTGCCGCCCTTCGCGTCGGCGCGGCCCGCCTTGCCGCCGCCGGCCGAACCGGCATCGGTCCCGGCACTTCCGCCGTCGGGGGCGGCCGCCGCGCTGTGCTCGCCCGCGGACCGCTTGGGGCCGGGCTCACCGCCCCCGTCGTCGCCGATGCTCATGCAGCCCGCGGTCGCCATGACGGCCACCGCCGCCGCGGCCAACCGGACAGGAACGTACAACTGGCGCACGGCCGAGCACCTCCGAGGCGCTGAGAAGCGGGGACGCCCTACCCAACTCCCTTGCCCCGCAAGAGGACACGGACCGGGAGACGGCCGTGCCGCCGACCGTCAGCCGTACCCCAGGGCGTGCAGGCGCTCGTCGTCGATCCCGAAGTGATGTGCGACTTCGTGGACCACGGTGATCTCGGTCTCCGCGACCACTTCCTCCCGCGACGCGCACATGCGCAGGGTCGGCCCGCGGTAGATGGTGATCCGGTCGGGCAGCACTCCCGCGTACCACTCGCCCCGGTCGGTCAGCGGCGTCCCTTCGTAGAGCCCGAGCAGCTCGGGATCCTCGGCGGGTGGTTCGTCCTCCACGAACACCGCCACGTTGTCCATCAACCGCGTCAACTCGGGAGGAATCCGGTCAAGCGCCTCGGCGACCAGTTCCTCGAACTCTTCCCGCGTCATCTCCAGCACACCCCCATTGTCGGCCACCACCCCGCATAGCCGCCCCTCCCCATGGGCATACGGGCCCAATGGCCCGCGACTTCCGTGCGCTAGCCGCCCTCGTACGCCACTACCGATCCCGCCACCCTCGTCCGGTCGGCGAACTCATCAGCCCTCCGCATCCCTACGGCCGGGCCGTGGGCATGGTCGCGGTCGTCCTCTTCGGCGCCTGGCTCGGCCTGCTGATCGTCGGCAGCGTGCACGCGCCGGTGGGCCCGATGGACACCCGGATGACGCTGCGCCCCTCGCTCAGCGGCGGCACGAAGATCGACGTCTCCCCGCTGGGCGCCCTCGAACTGCGCTCGCACGTCGCGCCCATCCGCCTGGACGTGGACGTGAACCGCCTGGACCCGGTCCGCTCCCAGGCCCTCGTCGACCATCCCGAGCGGATCGCGGGCCTCCAGGACGAGGTCGCACAGGACGTCGGGCACGGCACGCTCGACCTGGCCGTACGCTCCTGCGCCGCCGTCGTCGCGGGCGCCACGGCACTGGGCCTCGCGGTCTACCGGCGCCCGCGCCGGGCCCTGGCGGCGGGCGGCCTCGCCCTGGCCCTGCTCGCCGCGTCGGGCGCGCTCGCGTACGCGACGTGGAACCCGAAGTCGGTCCTGGAACCCAAGTTCTCCGGCCTCCTCAGCAGCGCGCCGTCGGTGGTCGGCAACGCCCGCAACATCGTCAGCGAATTCGACGTCTACCAGCAGGAGTTGGCACGCCTGGTAACCAACGTGACGAAGCTGTACGACGCGACGTCGACGCTCCCCGCGTACCAGCCGGACCCGTCCACGATCCGGGTCCTGCACGTCTCGGACATCCACCTCAACCCGGCGAGCTGGAAGATCATCGCCTCCCTGGTCGAGCAGTACGACATCAACGTCATCGTCGATTCCGGCGACACCATGGACCACGGAAGCGCCGCCGAGAACGCCTTCCTCGACCCGATCGAGGACCTGGGCGCCCCGTACGTGTGGGTCAGGGGCAACCACGACTCCCACACCACCCAGCGCTACCTCCAGCGCATGAAGAACGTCCGCGTCCTGGACGAGGGCAAGGCGGTGTCGGTCGCGGGCCTGCGGTTCGCGGGGACGGGCGACCCGCAGTACACCCCGGACCGCTCGGTCGCCGCGGAGGGCAGACCCGTCGAGGAGATGGCGGGCATCCGGCTCGCCTCCGCCCTGCGCGACCAGCAGACCGCGGGCACGCCCGTGGACATCGCCGTCGCGCACAACCCCGACGCCGCGCGCGAGACGGACGGTGAGGTGCCGCTCGTCCTCGCGGGCCACGTCCACCACCAGGAGATGGAGGTCATGGAGCGCGGGACGCGGCTGCGCATCGAGGGCTCCACCGGCGGGAGCGGGCTGCGGGCGGTGGAGGGCAAGTACCCCGATCCGGTCGAGGCGTCGGTCCTCTACCTGGACCGGGACAGCCGGCGCCTCCAGGCCTGGGACGAGATCAAACTGGGCGGGCTCGGCCTGACGAAGGCGGAGGTCAGCCGCCATCTCCCCAAGGAGAACCAGCCCGGGGCGACCCCTTCGCCGCCCCCTCCGGGCCGCTCCCCGGGGAGCGGTTCCCCGACCCCCCGATAACCGTTTTGGCGATAGCTCCCCGCATCCCATATGCTTCTCACGTCCCCGACGCGCTGCACAGCGCCCAGGTGGGCCCTTAGCCCTCATCGTCTAGTGGCCCAGGACGCCGCCCTTTCAAGGCGGTAGCACGGGTTCGAATCCCGTTGGGGGCACGCAACACCTTGTGCGAGACTAGTGCTCGCACAAAGCTTGGTCCTGTGGAGCAGTTTGGAGTGCTCGCCACCCTGTCAAGGTGGAGGCCGCGGGTTCAAATCCCGTCAGGACCGCTTGCGATTCCACGCGGATCGCGTGGCTGGGTAGCTCAGTTGGTACGAGCGATCGCCTGAAAAGCGATAGGTCGCCGGTTCGATCCCGGCCCCAGCCACCTCTTCGAAGGCCCCGTCCAGTGGACGGGGCCTTCGCCGTTCCCCGAGGCGGAGCCACCCCGTACCGCTACCCCGCAGCCGGAACCCCCGCATGAGCCGGTGTTTTCTCCCGGCCCCCCGGGTGCCGGTGGCGCCAGAGCCAGAACACTGCCGATGCCAGCACCGCCCACCCCGCGAGCACCAGGAACGGGAACGCGTGCTGATGGGCGCCGAAGTACACCGCGGTGTGCTGCGCGTTCACCGAAGCCCCCGGCGGCAGCCACCGCCCGATGTGGCCCAGCGCCGAGGGGAGCAGCGGCCAGGAGACCGCGCCGCCCGACGACGGGTTGCCCAGCAGCACCATCAGGCCCCACGTCGGCAGCATCGCCCAGCGCCCGAACATCGTGTTGAACATCGTGAAGACCATCCCCGACGCGAACATCGTCAGCGCCAGGATCAGCCACGACTCGACGAACGGCAGATCCACCGCCCCGAGCCACCAGTCCACCACCGCCGCGATCACGAAACCGCCGAGCAGCGCGTAGAGAATCGTGAACGCGATCCGCTCGGCCGGGTTGAGCCCCCGGGCGTGCACGCTCAGCTGGATCGCCCCGACGAAGCCGATGATCACCGCGGCCAGCGAGATGTAGAAGATCGCGAGCCCCCGGGGGTCGCCCTCCTGGAGGGGCTTGATGTCCTTCACGGTCACCGGCACCCCCACCTTCTCCCCCACCTTCGGCGCCGTCTCCGCGAGCACCTGGGCGACCGACGCCCCGGACGCACCCGAGACGTCGAACGTCACCTTGCCGCCGCCCCCCGGAGCCGCCGCGAGGATCGCGAAGACCTTCTGTTCCTCCACCGCGTCCCGCGCGGCGGCGACGTCGTCGTACCGGTGGACTTCAAGGGAGGCGTTCAGCGCCTTCTCCATGCCGTCCAGGAACGCCTTGCCCCGGGTGGCCTCCTGGGCGCCGACCACCGCCGTGGGGATGCGGTGCGGGGTCGGGTTCGCCATGGAGTACGTGTACGAACCCGCGAAGAGCCCCGCGGCGGCCGCCAGGATGAACACCAGCACGATCGCGGGCAGGAACGGCGACTCCTTGAACGCCGACCACCGCTCGGCCCGCGTAGGAGTCCTCCCATGGGCGCCGTGCGGAAGGTCCAGATGCTCGGGGCGGTCAGGCTCCCGCTCAGGCTCCCGCTCAAGATGATCATGCTCAGGGTGGTCAGACATACGAATACGCTAAACCACCCAAAGCGGACTTACCTCACCCGGCCCGCACCCGGCCCACGCCCCGCCCTCACTCCGCCTCGACCGGCCCCCGCGCCCGCCCCCGCTCCCGCCACCCCCGCACCGCGAACCCCGCCCCCACCAGCGCCACGACGACGATGAGCAGCACAGAGTCCGGCACCGCACGGCCCACGTCCCCGGCCCACCGCTCCACGGCGAACGAGTCGTCCACGTCGAGCAGACCCGGCAGCGCGGTGGTCCCGTCGTACGCGAGGAACAGCGCGCCCAGGGCCACGAAGAAGAGGCCCGACAGGAGCGAGGTCGTGTGCAGTTCGCAGCGGCCGATCCGGAAGGAACGCCCCCGCAGCCACCGCCGCCGACCCAGATCGAACCGCTCCCAGAGCAGCGCCAGCACGAACAGCGGCACCGCCATCCCCAGGGCGTAGACCGCGAGCAGCAGCCCTCCGTAGACCGGGCTTCCGCTCACCGCCGCCACGGTCAGCACACTCCCGAGGATCGGCCCCGCGCAGAAACCGGCGAGTCCGTACACCGCACCGAGCGCGTACACGGAGACCGCCGTCGTCGGCCGGATGCGGCCCGAGAGCTCGGCCATCTTCCGCGAGGCGAACCCCATGCCCACGACCTGGAGCACGCCAAGCGCGATGATCAGCCACCCCGCGACGAGCACCAACTGGTCCCGGTGGCCGAAGAAGAACCGTCCGGCGACCGAGCCCGCCGCGCCCAGCGGCACCAGCGTCGTCGCGAGACCGGCGTAGAAGATGCCGGTCCGGGCGAGCAGCCGCGAGGTCGAGTCGATCGAGTACGCGAAGAAGGCGGGCAGGAGCAGCGCGCTGCATGGGCTGATCAGGGCGAGGAGACCGCCGAGAAGCGCCGCGAAGTACCCGACATCGGCGGTCACTTGTCGCCGTCCTTGCCCGAGGAACCCTTGCCCTCAGCCGCGGCCGCCTGCTCGATCGCCTGGTCGAAGACCTCGTCCGGCTGCGCCCCGGAGATGGGCCGCCCGTTGACCAGGAAGGACGGAGTGGACGTGGCCCCCAGGCCGTACGCCTCCTCCTGGTCCTTCTTCACCGCCGCCTTGGCCGCTGCGCCGCTCGCGTCGTCGGAGAAGCGGCCGATGTCCTTGACCCCGGCCTGCTTCGCGAGCTCCTTGAGACGGTCGCCCCCGAACCCCTTCTCCTTGGAGCCATCGGCGTACGCGGCCTCATGGAACTGCCAGAACTTCCCCTGCTGCCCGGCGGCCCACGCCCCGCGCGCGGCCGACTCGGAGTCCGCGCCGAAGATCGGGAAGTTGCGCCACTCGATGCGCAGGGTGCCTTCGTCGACGTACTTCTTCACGAGGCCGGGCTCGGTGTCGCGGGCGAACTTGCCGCAGTAGCCGCACTTGAAGTCGGCGTACTCGATGAGCACGACCGGAGCGTCCTTGCGCCCCTGGGCAAGCGGGTCCTTGGCGTCGCGCCGGGCGAGCTCGGCCAGCTCCGGGTAGACCCCGGCCCGCGGGTCGGCGGATACATCGGCGGGGGAGTCGGGGGACCCCTCCTTCGCGGTGACCGAGGAGGGCTCGTCGGGCCTGGTGGCGGAGTAGGAGGCGGCGCCGAGCAGCAGCGCGGCGACGGCCACTCCGGCCCCGATGGCGATGTTCTTCTTTTTGTTGTTGTTCTTGGGCATCAGGGAGTTCTCTCTGTTCCTGTACGTCGTTGTGGGGCCCCGGAGAAAGGGGCCTCCTACACGCGCAGGACCGAGAGATCGACCGGAGAGGGCGGCGTGAGCGGCGGCGGCCCGCGCTCCGGCGTCAGGGACGGCACGGTCTGGCCGACGCCCCACGCACCGGACGCGGCATGCGCCTGATGCAGGGCGGGAAGCAGCTCGTACGAGGAAGTGGAACGCGGCGGCGCGGCCGGGGCCTGGCCGGCGTCCTGCTGCCCGCCCTTGCCGCAGCCCGGCACCCCGGCGGCCTCCTCGGCCTGCACGGACACCTCGGCGCGCACCACGGGCTTCGCCACGGGCTCCAGGGCCACCGCAGGCCCGCAGAACGCCCCGAGCACCACGAGCAGTACCCCCAGCAAGGGGCACCACGACGCACGCGCACGGGACAACATGCCCGGAATCGTACGTGCCCGGGCGCCCCGCCGGATAAATCGGTTCGCCACCTCCGAGCGGCGGGTGAGATCCTGGACGCCGTATGTCTACGCAGCCTGCCCTCACCCTCGACACCCTCGCCCCGCGTCTGTCCGAGCTGTCGCTGCGCGACGAGCACCGGATCGGACGCCGGCTGGAGGGTGCGCGCCGGATCCGCAAGCCCGAGGCCCGAGCCGCCGTCCTCGCCGAAATCGAGGCGGACGTCGACAAGGCCGCGGCGCGGATGGCCGAGCGGGGCAGCCGTCTGCCCAAGATCACGTATCCCGAACAGCTCCCGGTCAGCCAGAAGAAGGACGACATCGCCGAGGCGATCCGCGACCACCAGGTCGTGATCGTCGCGGGCGAGACGGGCTCCGGCAAGACGACGCAGATCCCCAAGATCTGCATGGAGCTCGGGCGCGGCGTCCGGGGCATGATCGGGCACACCCAGCCCCGGCGTCTCGCGGCCCGCACGGTCGCCGAGCGCGTGGCCGACGAGCTGAACACCCCGCTCGGCGAGGCCGTCGGCTGGAAGGTCCGCTTCACCGACCAGGTCGGCGCCGACACGTACGTGAAGCTGATGACGGACGGCATCCTGCTGGCCGAGATCCAGACGGACCGCGAGCTGCGCGCGTACGACACGATCATCATCGACGAGGCCCACGAGCGGTCCCTGAACATCGACTTCCTGCTCGGCTATCTCGCCCAGCTGCTGCCCAAGCGCCCGGACCTGAAGGTCGTCATCACCTCGGCGACCATCGACCCGCAGCGGTTCTCCCGGCACTTCGGGGAGGCCCCGATCGTCGAGGTCAGCGGCCGTACGTATCCCGTGGAGGTCCGCTACCGCCCGCTCCTCGAAGAGGACTCCGAGGACAGCGACCGCGACCAGATCACCGCGATCACGGACGCCGTCGAGGAGCTCCAGGGCGAGGGCAAGGGCGACATCCTCGTCTTCCTCTCCGGAGAGCGCGAGATCCGCGACACGGCGGACGCGCTGAACAAGAAGAACTACCGCTTCACCGAGGTCCTCCCGCTCTACGCCCGGCTCTCGCACGCCGAGCAGCACCGCGTATTCCAGCGGCCCGATGCGGGAACAGCAAGACGCATCGTGCTCGCGACGAACGTCGCGGAGACCTCCCTGACCGTCCCGGGCATCAAGTACGTCATCGACCCGGGCACGGCCCGCATCTCCCGCTACAGCCACCGTACGAAGGTGCAGCGGCTGCCCATCGAGGCGATCAGCCAGGCCAGCGCCAACCAGCGCAAGGGCCGCTGCGGCCGTACGTCGGACGGCATCTGCGTCCGCCTGTACTCGGAGGAGGACTTCGTCGCCCGCGACGAGTTCACCGACCCGGAGATCCTCCGTACGAACCTGGCGAGCGTCATCCTGCAGATGACGGCGGCCGGTCTCGGCGACATCGAGAAGTTCCCCTTCATCGACCCGCCGGACCACCGCAACATCCGCGACGGCGTACAGCTCCTCCAGGAGCTCGGCGCGCTCGACCCCACGCAGAAGGACCCGAAGAAGCGCCTCACCCAGGAAGGCCGCAAGCTGGCCCAGCTGCCGGTCGACCCGCGCCTGGCCCGCATGGTCCTGGAGGCCGACAAGAACGGCTGCGTACGCGAGGTCATGGTGATCGCCGCCGCGCTCTCCATCCAGGACCCGCGCGAGCGCCCCGCCGAGAAGCAGACGCAGGCCGACCAGCAGCATGCGCGCTTCAAGGACGAGACCTCCGACTTCCTGGCCTTCCTCAACCTGTGGCGGTACATCCGCGAGCAGCAGAAGGAGCGCGGCTCGTCGTCGTTCCGCCGGATGTGCAAGTCGGAGTACCTGAACTTCCTGCGGATCCGCGAGTGGCAGGACATCTACACGCAGCTGCGTACGGTCGCCAAGCAGATGGGCATCCATCTCAACGAGGACGACGCCCCCGAGCAGCAGGTGCACATCTCCCTGCTCGCCGGGCTCCTCTCCCACATCGGGATGAAGGACGTGAAGGAGTCCAAGGACAGCGACCCCAAGCAGCGCGGCGGGCGGGGCGAGTACCTGGGTGCGCGCAACGCCAAGTTCGCGGTCTTCCCGGGCTCCGCGCTCTTCAAGAAGCCCCCGCGCTTCATCATGTCGGCCGAGCTCGTCGAGACCTCCCGCCTGTGGGCCCGGGTCAACGCGCGCATCGAGCCGGAGTGGGTCGAGCCGCTCGCCCAGCACCTCCTGAAGCGCACGTACAGCGAGCCGCACTGGGAGAAGGACCAGGCGGCGGTGATGGCGGTCGAGAAGGTCACGCTTTACGGCATCCCGCTCGTCACCGACCGCAAGGTGAACTACGGCCGCATCGACCCCGAGGTCTCCCGCGACCTGTTCATCCGCAACGCGCTCGTCGAGGGCGACTGGCGCACGCACCACAAGTTCTTCGCCGCCAACCGCCGCCTCCTGACCGAGGTGGAGGAACTGGAGCACCGGGCCAGGCGCCGCGACATCCTCGTCGATGACGAGACGCTCTTCGACTTCTACGACCAGCGGGTGCCCGAGGACGTCGTGTCCGGCGCGCACTTCGACTCCTGGTGGAAGAAGAAGCAGCGCGAGGAGCCGGAGCTGCTCGACTTCGAGCGCTCGATGCTGATCAACGAGCGTGCCGGTGACGTCTCCAAGGACGACTACCCCGACTCGTGGCGGCAGGGGCCGCTCAAGTTCAAGGTGACGTACCAGTTCGAGCCGGGCGCGGACGCGGACGGCGTCACCGTCCACATCCCGCTCCAGGTCCTGAACCAGGTCACCGCGGACGGCTTCGACTGGCAGATCCCGGGCCTGCGCGAGGAGGTCGTGATCGAGCTGATCCGCTCCCTGCCCAAGCCGATCCGTCGGCACTACGTCCCCGCCCCGAACTACGCGAAGGCGTTCCTGGAGCGGGCCGTGCCCCTCCAGGAGCCGCTGCACGTGACGCTCGCGCGCGAGCTCCAGCGGATGGTCGGCGTGCCCGTCACACCGGACGACTTCGACCTCACGCGCGTACCGGACCACCTGAAGATCACCTTCCGGATCATCGACGAGCGGCGCAAGAACCTCGCCGAGGACAAGGACCTGGAGGCGCTGAAGCTCCAGCTCCGCCCGAAGGCCCGCAAGGCGCTCTCCCAGGCGGCGGCCGCGACGGCGGAGAAGGCGGGCGGCTCGGCGGTCGAGCGCTCCGGCCTCACGGACTGGTCCATCGGCTCCCTCAGCCGCGTCTTCGAGACGCGGCGGGCGGGCCAGCCGGTGAAGGCGTACCCGGCGCTCGTGGACGACGGTTCCGCGGCGAACACCGTCTCCGTACGCCTCTTCGACACCGAGGCCGAGCAGCAGCAGGCGATGTGGAAGGGAACGCGCCGCCTGATCCTGCGCAACATCCCGGTGAATCCGGCCAAGTTCGCCTCGGACAAGCTGACCAACGCCCAGAAGATCGCCCTGTCCGCGAACCCGCACGGCTCCATCCAGGCGCTCTTCGCGGACTGCGCGATGGCGGCTGCGGACAAGCTGATCGGCGACTTCGGCGGTCCCGCCTGGGACGAGGAGTCGTACCGCAAGCTGTACGAGAAGGTGCGCGCGGAGATCGTCGACACGACGGTCCGCACGGTCGGCCAGGTCCAGCAGGTCCTCGCCGCCTGGCAGGCCTGTGAGCGCCGCCTGAAGTCGACGAAGAGCCCGACGCTCCTGGCCAACCTCGCGGACGTCCGGGCGCAGTTGGACGCCCTCATCGGCCCGGGCTTCGTCACGGCCACCGGCATCCGCCGCCTCCCGGACCTGATGCGCTATATGACGGCTGCCGACCGGCGCCTCCAGCAGATGCCGACGAACGTCCAGCGGGACACCTCGCGCATGGAGAAGGTCCACGAGATGCGGGACGAGTACGCCTGGCTCCTGGAGCAGCTCCCGCAGGGGCGGCCCGTGCCGCGGGAGGTCCTGGACATCCGCTGGATGCTGGAGGAGCTGCGGGTCAGCTACTTCGCGCACGCGCTGGGCACGGCGTACCCCGTCTCGGACAAGCGGATCGTGAAGGCGATCGACGCGGCCGCGCCGTAACGGACCCTTAACGCAGAGCGAGTTCGACCGCCGGGCCAGGCCTGCTGTACAGTTTCGTCTCGCAGCGCAACGCAGCAATCAGCGCCGCAAAGCAAGGTCCTGTGGAGCAGTTTGGAGTGCTCGCCACCCTGTCAAGGTGGAGGCCGCGGGTTCAAATCCCGTCAGGACCGCAGTAAAAGCAGGGCCGCAACCGCTCGCCGGTTGCGGCCCTGCTTCGCGTCCCGCCCCACGCGCCCGCTCGCCACCCTGTCGAGGTGGAGGCCGCACCCACTCACCGGTTGCGGCCCTTCTTCGCGTCCCGCCCCCACGCGCCCGCTCGCCACCCTGTCGAGGTGGAGGCCGCGCCCGCGGCGCAGCCGCAATCAGACACAGCAAATCCCGCCAGGACCGCCGACCAAGAAGGGCCACACCCGCTCGCCGATTGCGGCCCTTCTTCGCGTCCCGCGTCCGTCATGGATTCGGGCCCCTTCGCGTACGCCGGCACGGGCCGCATCCCCCGGGGCGCGGCCCGTTCGTGTGCTCGCGTCTTGACTGCGTCACATTCCGCCGGTACCTAGACATCAGGGAGCGGGGCGGGACCGGTTCCTCATCTGGAGGTGGCGTATGACGGCTTCAGCGGCGTCCGCACGGCACGAGACTCGCGCTCTCCTGCGCGCCCACCTTTCCGCGGCGACGAGCTATCGCCATCTGACCCGGCACTGCCCGATCTGCCACCGGCTGGAGCGGCTCGCCCTTGAGACCTCCTCCGCCGCCTCTCCGGGCGCTCAGGGCGGCTGTGAGGGCGGCTGCGAGCCGAGCGAGGACGAAAGTCCCCCGAACGCGTGACCAAAGCCGCCCCGCGGCCTGCCCCGGCGGTGGGAGGGTGAGAGGGAAGCAACTCCCCTGCACCCTCCGGGATCTCCTCTAGCCCAGAGGTGTCGCCGGCAACAAGGTTCACGGCATGTGACGGGTGTCACCGAAGTCGTTTTGAAAAACCCGGAACTTACACCCGCCCTACAACCGGTCAATTTAATATGTGCAATTGCACCACCCGGCACGAGGTCCACCGAGCGTCCGCCCGGGTGCCACAAGGCCGGCGGAAGGGCGCCACCACAGCCTCCCCACAGGACGGCCCCAGCACTCCTCAGAGACCAACAAGCCCGCTCACAGCGGCGCTCACCAGGGCCTCCTGGGTGCACAAAAAAGATCGCGCTGGACCCGGCGGAGTCCAGCGCGATCGAAACGACTCACCCATGAGGCTCAGGCGTGGGACCCGTTGGGGCGGGACCCGCGTCGCGTGTAGCTATTGGTCGGACGGTGCGGCCGGGTTGGGGGACCCGACAGCGGACGTACTTTTCGTCCGGGTACTGCGGTTATGCGGTAAATCAGGCCTCGCTGCGCTGCTGCGGGATACCCGCGAGCAGTGCGCGGACCTCGGCCTCGCGGTAACGGCGATGCCCGCCGAGCGTGCGAATCGACGTGAGCTTGCCAGCCTTGGCCCAGCGCGTCACCGTCTTAGGGTCGACGCGGAACATCGTGGCAACCTCAGCCGGGGTCAGCAGCGGCTCGGCATCAGGGGTGCGAGCGGTCATGAGCGGCCTCCTCGGAGAACCGAACCTTCTCGGTTCATTCCTCTAAATTCTGCACCTTGACCCGCGTTGCCCGAAATGGCGGACGCGGGTCGAGTCGGTTATAGGACGAACGGCTTGTCCTCGGCACTACAACTACACCATCCGTCCAGCCACGTCGGCCAAACCGATGGAATTGCCCTCCCAGGTGTCTATCAGCGACGGAAGCCGATGGACCATGCCATAGCGGACAGTCACGCCACAGTGACGATCAGTCACAGAGCGATCAGGAGTCAACAGACCCCCCATAGCGTGCAATGCTGAGCATTCCGCCCGTACATGAACGGAAGGAGCCCTCCCCGGACTCCTTGTCCTATTTTGGCACGAGGGGGGGTGATGGGCGCAAGAGCCCAGTAAGTGCGGTCCGTCACGCTTGATACAAAAGCCCGGATCGGGACCTACGTCCCGTGTAGGCGACACGTAGGGACGACCCACGCACGCCTGGCTGACGTTCAGTTCGAGAAACCGCTGACGTTCAGTTCGAGAACCGGCCGACGTTCAGTTCGAGAACTGGCGGTCCCGGACCGCCCTCCATCGCTCCATGAGCCTCGCATACGCCTCGCCGGCCCCCTCGCCGTCGCCGTTGCGCAGCGCCTCGATTCCCTCCGCCACGTCCGCCGCCGAGTGGTCGTCGGCGAGCTGCTCCTCGGACAGGGCGTGCACGAGCCCGCCGTAGTCGAGCTCGACCAGGGAGCGCGGATGGAACTCCTCCAGCCACCGGCCCACGTCCGTGAGTCCCTCGACGAGCGGTCCGTCGTCGAGGGTGTCCCGCAGCGTCCTGAGCCCGCGGGCCACCCTGCGCCGGGCCTGCACCATCGGCGTGCGGTAGCGGAGGACGGGCGCGCAGGCCACCGCCTCGCCCTCGGCGCCGTCGGACCCCGCAGCGCCCTCGTCGCCCCTCTTCTCGTAGCCCTTCTCGAACTGCCGCTCCTCGTCCGCGACGAGCACGAACCAGTTCAGCGGCACCTGCCACGTCGACGTACGGATCCAGGGGCGCGCGTCAGGGTTCCGGGCGAGCCACTGTTCGTAGTCCGCGGCCGTCTGGCGGCGCACCACCGGCGGCAGGACCGCGTCGAGGACCGGCATCGGCAACTGCCCCGCCAGCTCCCCCAGGGCCTGCCAGCCGCGCAGCCGGGTGCGCCAGGGGCAGACGCACACCACTCCGTCGGCCTCCACCACGAACGCGTCGCTGCTCTCGTGCACCGGCACGGGCACCGGCGGGGTGGGCAGCAAGTCGGCCAGGGAGCGGCGGAGTTCGTCCTGGTACGAGGGGCGGTCGGTACGTCGCGCGTAGCGGGCCCAGTGGCCGCGCTCGGGCTCCGGGAAAGCGGCGAGGGGCTCATAGACGCGCAAGTAGGACGCGTACGGGACGACCAACGAAGACACCTTGGGCACGGCTGCTCCCTCCCCCGCGTACCGGCTGGAAAACACTGCAAATCGTGCCATGGCCGAACTCCGCCGTACCGGTCGCTGCGCCGGGAGAGGGTGATCCTCGGCACTGCGCGGCCACCGGGTTCTTCCAGGCTCTAGTCTCATGCCCATCGGGCCCCGCCACCCGCACGGGCGCCCGCCCAACCGCCGCCACTTGACCGGGAGTCACCACAGTGACCGAAGCAGACAACGGCGTCCTGCACACCCTGTTCCACTCGGACCAGGGGGGCCATGAGCAAGTAGTGCTCTGCCAGGACCGTGCCAGCGGCCTCAAGGCCGTCATCGCCATCCACTCCACCGCCCTGGGCCCGGCCCTCGGCGGCACCCGCTTCTATCCGTACGCGAGCGAGGAAGCCGCCGTCGCGGACGCGCTGAACCTCGCGCGCGGGATGTCGTACAAGAACGCCATGGCCGGTCTCGACCACGGCGGCGGCAAGGCCGTGATCATCGGCGACCCGGAGCAGATCAAGAGCGAGGAGCTGCTCCTCGCCTACGGCCGCTTCGTCGCCTCGCTCGGCGGCCGCTACGTGACGGCGTGCGACGTCGGTACGTACGTCGCCGACATGGACGTCGTCGCACGTGAGTGCCGCTGGACGACCGGCCGCTCCCCCGAGAACGGCGGCGCGGGCGACTCCTCCGTGCTCACCGCGTTCGGTGTCTTCCAGGGCATGCGGGCCAGCGCCCAGCACCTGTGGGGCGACCCGTCGCTGCGCGGCCGCAAGGTCGGCGTCGCGGGCGTCGGCAAGGTCGGTCACCACCTCGTCGAGCACCTCCTGGAGGACGGCGCCGAGGTCGTGATCACCGATGTCCGCGAGGAGTCCGTCACCCGGGTCACCCACAAGCACCCCTCCGTGACGGCCGTCGCCGACACCGAGGCGCTGATCCGGGTCGAGGGCCTCGACGTGTACGCCCCCTGCGCGCTGGGCGGCGCCCTGAACGACCAGTCCGTGCCGGTGCTCACCGCCAAGGTGGTCTGCGGCGCCGCCAACAACCAGCTCGAGCACCCCGGTGTGGAGAAGGACCTCGCCGACCGCGGGATCCTCTACGCGCCCGACTACGTGGTGAACGCCGGCGGCGTGATCCAGGTCGCCGACGAGCTGCACGGCTTCGACTTCGACCGGTGCAAGGCGAAGGCGTCGAAGATCTTCGACACCACTCTTGCCATATTCGCTCGTGCGAAGGAAGACGGCATTCCGCCGGCCGCGGCGGCCGACAGGATCGCCGAGCAGCGGATGGCGGAGGCCCGCCTCCGCTGACCCCGCAGGTGCCGCGAAGGGGCCCCGCCGACGTGCGCGAGAGACAAGACTCACCCCCGTCGGCGGGTCGCCCGGCAAGAAGAGGTTAAAATCGCAGTTGACCAGCGAGGACGGGGCTCCTCGCCGGTTCTGCGCTTAGGCGCGTCCTGCGGGCGACGTACCGTATGGCCGCAGGAGCAGGTACCGTGGAAGCCCTACGGACCGGCCTCTCCACGGAGAGCCCGTTCCTGATCATGAACGCGTGTCAAGACTCTGGGGTCACCAAGCCCCATATCCGAGGGGGTCGAGCCATGGGGCGCGGCCGGGCAAAGGCCAAGCAGACGAAGGTCGCCCGCCAGCTGAAGTACAGCAGCGGCGGGACTGACCTCTCGCGTCTGGCCAATGAGCTGGGCGCTTCGACTTCGCAACAGCCGCCGAATGGCGAGCCGTTCGAGGACGACGACGAGGAAGACGACCCGTACGCCCAGTACGCGGACGTGTACAACGACGACGATGACGAGGACTCCGCCGACGAGTCCGGGCCTTCGTCGCAGCGCCGCGGCGCTTGACCTCGTTGCATTCGCAGCACCTGCAGTATTCGCAGTTCTCGTAGCAACTGCACCTCACCCGGTCCGGGGTGGTCACCACACCGGACCGGGTTTTGTGCTGCCCTGAGGACTGCCCCGCAGGCCGCCGCACGGGCCTACTTCGCGTAGTCACCGATGAGCTCTGCGCCCGTCGCGTGGTCGCCGCGCTCGGTGATCTCACCGGCGATCCAGGCGTCCACACCGCGGTCCGCGAGGGTCGCCAGGGCCGCGTCGGCGGACTCCTCGGGGACGATCGCCATCATGCCGACGCCCATGTTCAGCGTCTTCTCCAGCTCCAGGCGCTCGACCTGACCGGCCTTGCCGACCACGTCGAAGACCGCGCCGGGCGTCCACGTCTCACGGTCGACGATCGCGTGCAGACCGTCCGGGATGACCCGGCCCAGGTTCGCCGCGAGACCGCCGCCCGTGATGTGGCTGAAGGCGTGGACGTCCGTGGTGCGGGTGAGCGCCAGGCAGTCCAGGGAGTAGATCTTGGTGGGCTCCAGGAGCTCCTCGCCGAGCGTGCGGCCGAACTCCTCGACCTGGCGGTCCAGGGACCAGCCCGCGCGGTCGAAGACCACGTGCCGGACGAGCGAGTACCCGTTCGAGTGAAGGCCGGAGGCCGCCATGGCGATCACCGCGTCACCCTTACGGATGCGATCCGGGCCGAGCACGCGGTCGGCCTCGACCGCGCCCGTGCCGGCGCCCGCGACGTCGAAGTCATCGGGGCCGAGGAGACCCGGGTGCTCGGCGGTCTCGCCGCCGATGAGGGCGCAGCCGGCGAGGACGCAGCCCTCGGCGATGCCCTTCACGATGGCCGCGACACGCTCGGGGTGGACCTTGCCGACACAGATGTAGTCGGTCATGAAGAGCGGCTCGGCGCCGCACACCACGATGTCGTCCATGACCATCGCGACCAGGTCGTGCCCGATGGTGTCGTACACGCCGAGCTGGCGGGCCACGTCGACCTTCGTGCCGACGCCGTCGGTGGCGGAGGCGAGCAGGGGGCGCTCGAAGCGCTTGAGGGCGGAGGCGTCGAAGAGTCCGGCGAAGCCGCCGATGCCGCCGAGGACCTCGGGACGCTTCGTCTTCTTCACCCACTCCTTCATCAGCTCGACGGCGCGGTCGCCCGCTTCAATGTCGACGCCCGCGGAGGCGTAGCTGGCACCGGTGGTCTCAGACATGGTGATTGAGAGCTTTCGTGTCGTTACTACGGGTGGCTTACGGGCGACGGATCGCGTCGGCCGCTGCCGTGGACGCCGGACCGGCGGCCAGCTCCGTCTCCAGGAGCTGCTTGCCGAGCAGCTCGGGGTCGGGGAGGTCCATCGGGTACACGCCGTCGAAGCAGGCGCGGCACAGGTTCGGCTTGTCGATGGTCGTGGCCTCGATCATGCCGTCGATGGAGATGTACGAGAGGGAGTCGGCGCCCATGGACTTGGCGATCTCGTCGATCGTCATGCCGTTGGCGATGAGCTCCGCGCGGGTCGCGAAGTCGATGCCGAAGAAGCAGGGCCACTTCACGGGCGGGGAGGAGATCCGGATGTGGATCTCGGCGGCCCCGGCCTCGCGGAGCATCTTGACCAGGGCGCGCTGGGTGTTGCCGCGCACGATCGAGTCGTCGACGACGACCAGACGCTTGCCCTTGATGACTTCCTTGAGGGGGTTCAGCTTGAGACGGATGCCGAGCTGGCGGATCGTCTGCGAGGGCTGGATGAAGGTCCGGCCCACATAGGCGTTCTTCACCAGGCCGACACCGAAGGGGATGCCGGAGGCTTCCGCGTAACCGACCGCGGCGGGCGTTCCGGACTCCGGGGTCGCTATGACGAGGTCGGCCTCGGCGGGAGCTTCCTCGGCGAGTTTCCGGCCCATCTCGACGCGCGAGAGGTAGACGTTCCGGCCGGCGATGTCCGTGTCGGGGCGCGCCAGATAGACGTACTCGAAGACACAGCCCTTGGGCTTCGCTTCAGCGAATCGGGACGTTCGCAGTCCGTTCTCGTCGACCGCGATGAACTCGCCGGGTTCGACCTCGCGGACGAAGCTGGCGCCGCAGATGTCGAGAGCGGCGGACTCCGAGGCGACGACCCAGCCACGCTCCAGGCGGCCGAGGACCAGCGGGCGGATGCCCTGCGGGTCGCGGGCCGCGTACAGCGTGTGCTCGTTCATGAAGACGAGGGAGAAGGCGCCCTGGACCTCCGGGAGGACCTTGGTGGCCGCTTCCTCGATGGTCAGGGGCTTGCCGTCGTCGTCCACCTGGCCCGCGAGGAGAGCCGTCACCAGGTCGGTGTCGTTGGTCGCCGCGACCTGGGTCGCGCGGCCGTTCTCCTTGGGCAGGGCGGCGACCAGCTCGGCGAGCTGGGCCGTGTTGACGAGGTTTCCGTTGTGCCCGAGCGCGATGGAGCCGTGCGCGGTGGCACGGAATGTCGGCTGGGCGTTCTCCCAGACGGAGGCTCCGGTGGTCGAGTAGCGGGCGTGACCGACCGCGATATGACCCTGGAGCGAGCTGAGGGAAGTCTCGTCAAAGACCTGGGAGACGAGCCCCATGTCCTTGAAGACAAGGATCTGGGAGCCGTTGCTGACCGCGATTCCCGCGGACTCCTGGCCTCGATGCTGGAGGGCGTACAGCCCGAAGTAAGTGAGCTTGGCGACCTCTTCACCCGGAGCCCAGACACCGAAGACGCCGCAAGCGTCCTGGGGGCCTTTCTCGCCGGGGAGCAGATCATGATTGAGTCGACCGTCACCACGTGGCACGACATCGAGTGTAGGCGAGATCGACCACTGGTCCGAATTGGGGATACGGGCCCCGCACGGAGCGTGATGACGGCGCCGATGCGTACGTGGAGTACGAAGCCCTTGTGAACAGGTGAGCGGGAGCGTTGACAGGGGCGTCCGGGTCCCGTGAAGCTCCTGGTCCATGCCCCTGCAACCCCTCGGTGACCCGTCGGTCACCCTTGTGGAGCGCCGCCACGTCGACCTGGTCCGTGTCGCGAGCGCCATCTGTCGCAGCGCTGCCTGAACTCACTCTCCGTCTCCCTTCTTCCCGACTCCGGGTACGGGCCGCTGCCGCGCCGTGCCCCGTTCAGGAGCGCCGCCATGCCCTCGTCCTCGTACGAAAAGTCCGCTCTGTCCCGACGTGCCTTCACCGGTGCCGTGGGTGCCGGTGCCGCCGCCGCGGTGGGTCTGCCCGCCGCCGCCGAGGCCCGGGAGCGGCCCTTTCGGGCCGCCCCGGGCCGAAGCGCCGAGCGGCCGAACATCCTCTTCATCCTCGGCGACGACCTGGGCTGGGCGGACCTCTCCTCCTACGGGTCGCCGCACATCAAGACCCCGAACCTGGACCGCCTCGCACGCCAGGGCGTGCGGTTCACCGACGCCTACTCCGGGTCCGCGACCTGCTCGCCGACCCGCTTCAGCCTCTACACGGGGCGCTTTCCCGGGCGTACGAAGGGCGGGCTCGCGGAGCCGATCGCGGACAAGTCCGTCGGCCTCGAACCGACACATCCGACGCTGGCCTCGCTGCTGCGGGACGCGGGGTACGCGACGGCCCTCATCGGCAAGTGGCACTGCGGCTACCTGCCGGACTACTCGCCGACCCGATCGGGCTGGGACGAGTTCTTCGGGAACTTCGGCGGGGCCCTGGAGTACTACTCCAAGCTCGGGCTCGGCGGTGAGTACGACCTCTACGAGGGCGACGCCGAGTACAAGGACCTGCGCTACTACACCCGCATCCTGACCGAGCGGGCGAGCGAGTACGTCCGGCGGGACCACGGCGACAAGCCGTGGCTGCTCAACCTGAACTTCACCACCCCGCACTGGCCGTGGATAGCGGACGGCGACAAGGAGGAGAGCGCCGAGATCGTACGGAGGATCGAGGCGGGCGAGAAGGGTGCGCTCTGGCACCAGGACGGCGGCTCCGTCGAGAAGTACACGGAGATGGTGCAGGACCTGGACCGGTCGGTCGGCGAGGTCCTCAAGGCCCTGAAGAAGTCCGGGCAGGAGCGGAACACCCTCGTCTTCTTCGCCTCGGACAACGGCGGTGAGCGCTTCTCGTACAACTGGCCCCTGTCGGGCAACAAGGCCTCGCTCCAGGAGGGCGGCATCCGCGTGCCGACCATCGTGCGCTGGCCCGCGCGCCTCGACGGCGGGCAGGTCAGCCACGAGCCCGTGTTCACCCCGGACTGGACGGCGACGCTCCTGGAGATCGGCGGTGCCAGGCCGAACCCCGCGTACGAGCTGGACGGGACCAGCCTCGCCCCCTACCTCCTCAAGGGCGAGGAGCTCGCCGAGCGGGAGCTGTTCTGGCGGGTGCGCGGGGAGCGGGCGCTGCGGCGCGGGCAGTGGAAGTACTACCGGGGCAAGGGCGGCAAGGACCAGCTCTTCAACCTCGCGGCGGATCAGCGCGAGCAGGCCGACCGGGCGCCGGACGAGCCGAAGCTGCTCGCCGATCTGAAGGCGGCCTGGGAGAAGACGGACAAGGGGCTGCTGCCGTACCCGGGCGCGTGACCTGGGCTTCGCGGGGACCCGGTCCGGCTGTGGGCTGCCTGAACCCGGCCGTGGGGTCCGGCTGCATGAACAGAGCCTTAAGCGCGCCCTAAGGGCCTTCCCCAGGGGTTCGCGCGGGCCGAAGTGATCGCTAGCGTGCCTGGCGCGCAACCGAGTTGATCATCAGGCCCGCGCGCACCCCCACCCGGAAGGTCCCCCATGAAACCGTCCCCGCGCCTCTGCCTCGTACCGGCCGCCGTGGCCGCCGCAGCCGCCGCCCTGACCGCCGCTTCCGCCTCGCCCGCGCACGCCGCCGACGAGCCGGAGCGGCGCGTACAGGTCGCCATGGTGAACTTCACGGACAGCCGGATCCCGGACGCGGGAACACTCGAAACGGCCCTGAAGGACAACTACTTCGGCAGCAGCGGCTCCCTCACCTCGTACTACAACGAGGTCACCGGAGGCGCGACCACCTTCAAGGCCGCCGAGGGCGACGGCGTCACCGGACCCGTGGACATCGACCTCGCGGCCACCGGCTGCGACACCGGCAAGATCAACGACCTGACGCGGAAGGCGCTCGCCGCGAAGGGCGTGCCCGAGGACAGCTACGACCACCTGTCGCTCGTCTTCCCCTCGGAGAAGGCGGGCTGCGACTGGCTCGCGCTCGGTACCGTCGGCGGCGGCACCACCTGGATGCCCGTCGGCGCCGACGGCAAGATGTCGATGACGGCCCTGGTCCACGAGTTCGGCCACAACTTCGGCTACAGCCACCACATGCGGCTGCGCTGCCCGGCCGGCGACCTCGGCGAGGGCTGCGAGGAGGACGGCACCAGCCACAAGACCCCGATGGGCGGCGGCGGTTGGGAGGCCGGCCTCACCTCGCCCGAGCTGCTGCACAACAAGTGGCTCACGGGCGGCGAGGTCGCGAAGGTCGCCACATCCGGCACGTACGACCTGCGTCCGCTGTACGGGAGCGGCCGCGGGGTCCGTGCGCTCGACATTCCGCTGGGCGACGACCGCCTGGTCGTGGAGCTGCGGCACGAGTCCGGCACCGTCGACGGCGGGATCCAGGGCGTGCACGCCTACCGGGTGCCCGGCACGGACTACGCGAAGTCGGCGTTCATCGACCCGACGCCGGACGCCGACGGGGACGACAGCGACGCCCCGGCCGACGTGGACGCCCTCAAGGCGGGCGCGACGCTCACGGACGCGGCACGGAAGGTCGAGGTCAAGGTCGTGAAGGCCGGGGCCGACGCGGCGACGGTGCGGGTGAGCCTGGACGGGGTGGCGGCGCCTTCCAAGGCGGCCGGGCCCGCGAAGTCCGCGACGCCCGTCGAGGACAACGCGACGCCCGTCGAGGACAAGGAGAGCTCTGAGGCCCCCAACGCCGCACGCCCCGCCGGTGGTTCCACCGAACTGGCCGAGACCGGCGGCGACTCGGACACCACGCTCGCCTACGCGGTCGGCGGCGGCCTGCTGCTCGCCTTCGGCGGCGCGTTCCTGCTGAAGTCCCGCACCCGCCACGTCGCCCCTACTTCCCCTTCGGGTCGGCGGCGTTCGCGCTGACGACCGTGCCGTCGGCGGCGGTGAGCGACAGCCCGCCGTGGCGCAGTTCGTAGCTCACCTTGCCGTCGAACAGCTTGAGCAGCTTCTTCTCGGTGTCGCCCGCGGCTCCCTCGCACATCATCCGGGTGCTCCGCGGGGCGCCCAGGGTGATGGTCCCGTCCTTCACCTCGGCCTTGGCCGTGACGTTGTTGCAGCCGAGGTTGCCGCGGACCGTGCCGTCCTTGCCGAAGGTCAGATGGGCCTTGCCCTCGACCTCCTTCGGCAGGGACGCCGATACCTTGCCGTCGCCGATGGCGTTCACGTTCCACTTGGTGCCCGTCAGCGGGGCGTCCGGTTCCGAGGTGAGGGCCACGCTGTCTCCCTTGCCGGTGGTGAGCGTCAGCTTGTCGCCGTCCACCGCGGCCTTCAGGTCGCCGTTGCCGAGGGCCTGCTTGAAGGTGTTCTCGAAGTCCTGCGCGTCCCGCTTCGCGCAGGCCCGCTTGGTCGAGACGGCGTTCTCGAAGCCGACGGTGTCGCCGTCCACCGACGCATCGGCCGTGAAGCCGTTGCATCCGTAGTTGCCCTCGGCCTTGCCCTTGTCGTTGATCTCGACGTGGGCGTCGGCCGGGGCCTGCTGCTTCTTGCCGTTCACCGTGAGGCTCTCGACGCTCCAGTGGACGCCGGTGATGGCCGGTCGGGACCCGACGGACCCGCTGCCCGAGCCGGTCTCGGTGCCGCACGCGGTGAGCATGCCCGCGGCGGCCAGGGCCATGACGGTCGGAGTCAGTCGTTGCGTCTGCATGGCGGTGTGACGGAGGAAGTGGCGGATCTGGTTCCCTTCCCCTGGCCGAAACGGCCTCCGAGCCGGCCGAGACGGGGCCGCCGAGCCAGCCGAGAAGGGGCCGCCGAGACCGACCGGCTAGCTCATCACCGGCAGCAGATCCGCCAGGTCGGCCCGTTCCCCGCTCGCACTGGCCTTCGCCGCGTCGAGCGCCGTCTTCCAGTCCGTGCGCCCGGTCGCGAGGCGGATCCAGGTCAGCGGGTCGGTCTCGACGACGTTCGGCGGGGTGCCTCGGGTGTGCCGGGGGCCCTGCACGCACTGGACCACGGCGAACGGCGGGATCCTGACCTCGACGGCGCCGCCCGGGGCCTTCACCGCGAGGGCGTCGGCGAGCAGCCGGGTGCAGGCGGCCAGGGCCTGCCGGTCGTACGGGATGTCCAACCCCGGCACCGCGTCGTTCAGGTCGTCGGTGTGGACGATGAGTTCGACGGTGCGGGTGACCAGGAAGTCGTCGAGGGTCATCGCGCCGAACCGGGTGGGCGTGAGGCGGCCCGCGGTGACCTCGGGCAGCGCATCGTCGAAGCCGGAGAGCGTGCGCGCGTACAGCTCGTCGAGGTCCTGCGCGGCGAGCCCGCGCGACGCCTCGTCGACCTGCGCCGCGGCCGAGGCGGTCGCGAACGGCCAGTCGAGCAGGGCGAGTTCGCGAGCCGCGGGCTCCGGCATGGCGAGGAATCGGGTGACGGCGCCGATGCCCATCGTGAGGTGTGCGGCCAGCTCGCGGACGGTCCAGTCGCCGAGCCGGGTCGGCAGGGCGAGCTGCTCGGGTTCCAGGGCGAGGACGGCTTCTCGTACGTTCCCGAACTGGGTGCGCACGGCGGTGCGGATCTTGGCGGGGTCGTACGCACGCGTGCGCTTCTTGGCCGGAGGCATGGGCCGAGCCTAATTCTTCCCGGGGTACCCCTGGAGACCCTTTTCCACCTGGCCGAAGACCCGCTCGGTGGCCTCCGCGCAGTCCTTGGCGATCTCGTCGAGCGGATCGCCCACGAGGGTGCGCTGGTGGTTGTCCACGATGAGCGCGTTCCGGGCGCCGATGAGCTGGGAGGCGGCGACCCGCGCGAGGAGCATGTCGCCCGTCTCCTCGGCGAGGGCGTCCGCGAGGAGCTGGACGCTGCGCATGTGGAAGATCACCATGCGGTGCGCGAGGGTCGGTGTCTCACTGATGAGCTGGCGCACCTTGAGGGCGCGCGGGTCGCCGCTGAGGCCGATCGACGGGTCGCGCCCGGCGATCTGCTCCAGGAACTGCCCGCGCATCGCGGCGACCGCGGACTCGCCGGGCCGCCGCTCGCGCACCGCGCGGGCCGGGTCGCCGACGTGCTCCTCCATGGGGCTGACGATCGCGCCTTCCTTGGTCCCGAAGTAGTTGAAGACGGTCATCTTCGACACCTCGGCCGCCTCGGCGATCTCCGCCACGGAGACGTGATCGAAGCCCCGCTCGGAGCAGAGGTCCACCGCGACCCGCCAGATCCGCGACGCGGTCTGCTTCTTCTTGCGCGCGCGCAGCCCCAACTCCTCAGTCATGCAGGTCACGGTACCGGGGTGGCCTCTTCCCGCACCGTGAACGTCTCACCGTTGGCGGGCACCCCGATGCCCCGCCAGCGGAACGGCACACCGCGCGCGGTGTCCAGGTCGGGGCCGTCCATGAGCTGGAAGTGCACATGGGGTTCGGTGGAGTTGCCGGAGTTGCCGCAGCGGGCGAGCGTCTGCCCCTCCGCCACCTTGTCCCCCGCGCGGACGGCGAGCGACCCGCGCTGGACGTGCGCGTACATGGCGTACGTCCCCTCACCGAGGTCGAGGACGATGTGGTTGCCGACGACGCGGCGGGTTCCGCCGATGGTCCGGCCGACGGCCTCGATCAGCCAGAAGTACAGGACCCCGGCCAGGGAGCTGCGGCTGAGGTGGTCGCGCTGGCCGTCCTCGGCGTGCACGACGGTGGCGTCGGCCACCGCGTGCAGCGGCGCCCCGAAGGCGGGGTAGGCCTGGTTGCGGTGAGCGATGGGCCAGAACCACACCGGGACGGGACGCTTCGGCCCCTCCTCCGGCTCGGCCACGATGTCGATGGCGTAGGTCTGCCCGAGATGGTGCGTGCCATGGCTGGGCACCTTGTCGGCGGGGCTGTTGATGGCGGACCAGCGGCCGGCGACCGGGGCCGTGACCTCGACCGGGGCCGGGGGCCGCGCCGCTATCGCGTGCCGGGCCGAGCGGGAGGTGACCAGGCTGATGGCGATCGCGCCGAGCGCGGGCAGCCAGCTCAGCCAGTAGTTGTAGGGCAGGTCCACGAAGAACCCGACGGCGACCTGGACGAAGAAGACCACCCACAGCCCATGCTGGACGAGCGCGACAGCCTTGCGTCGGTCTACGGACATGACTTCCCCCTGGTACATAGCAGTTCAGGTCACGGGGCGCGCGGCCGTGAGCACCACGAGCAGCGGCACCACCCGTCCGGCAGGCACCTCGTACCGGCCGCGCTCCGTGGTGTGCAGCCAGCCCGCGCCGGTCAGTTGGCGCAGGTGGTGGTAGATCTGGCCCGTCGTGCCGACGTCGTCGAGCGCGGCGAGATCGGCGGCGGTGCGCAGACCGCCGAGGATCTCCCGCAGCAGCCGCAGCCGCACGGGATGGCCGAGCGCGGCGAACGACTCCGCCGTCTCCGCCCAGTCGCCCTCGAACACCGTCTCGGTGAGCAGCCCGTACTGCCACTCGTAGCGATGTCCCGTCGGCACGCGCACCGAGCCGGTGAACATGACGGCGCCGTCCGCGTCGTCGGACACCGGGTGCCGTGCCTTCAGCGCGTCGAGGGCCCAGAAGTCGCCCTCTCCCACGGCGGGCGCGGCCGGGCCCGCGCTCTCCAGCTCCGCCATGCGCCGTTCGAGCTCGGCGACGCGCTCTTCCAGATCCATGAGTGCGAGATTACGTAATTACGTAATCTCGTGCAAGCTGCGAGCCTCAGGGGGCGGCTGCGGCCCCGGAAACGACGAAGCCCCCGCCCGGACCAGGTCCGGGCGGGGGCTGTCGGAGGGAGTCGATCAGGCGAAGAGCCCCGGCAGGGTCCCCTCGTGCGCCTCGCGGATCTCGTCCAGCGTCAGCGTGAACTCGCCCTGGAGCTCCACCGCGTCCCCGTCGACCACACCGATCCGCGTCGCGGGCAGGCCGCGCGCCCCGCACATGTCGGTGAAGCGCAGCTCCTCGGAGCGGGGGACGGACACGACCGCGCGCCCCGCCGACTCGCTGAACAGGAGGGTGAACGCGTCGAGCCCGTCCGGGACGACCAGGCGCGCGCCCTTCCCGCCGCGGAGGCAGGACTCGGCGACGGCCTGCGCGAGGCCACCGTCCGAGAGGTCGTGCGCCGCGTCGATCATGCCGTCGCGCGAGCCCGAGATGAGGATCTCGGCGAGCAGCCGCTCGCGCTCCAGGTCCACCTTCGGGGGAAGCCCGCCGAGGTGGTCGTGGACGACCTGCGACCAGGCCGAACCGCCGAACTCCTCGGTGGTGTCACCGAGCAGGTAGAGCAGCTGGCCCTCTTCGGCGAAGGCCATCGGCGTGCGCCGCGCGACGTCGTCGATCACACCGAGGACGGAGACGACGGGCGTCGGGTGGATCGCCGCCTCGCCCGTCTGGTTGTAGAGCGAGACGTTGCCGCCGGTCACCGGGGTGCCCAGGATCTGGCAGGCGTCGGCGAGGCCACGGGTGGTCTCGGCGAACTGCCACATCACGTCCGGGTCCTCGGGCGAACCGAAGTTCAGGCAGTCCGAGACGGCGAGCGGGCGGGCCCCGGTCGCGGCGACGTTGCGGTACGCCTCCGACAGGGCCAGCTGCGCGCCCGCGTACGGGTCGAGCTTCGAGTAGCGGCCGTTGCCGTCATTCGCGAGGGCGACACCGAGGCCGGTCTCCTCGTCGATGCGGACCATGCCGGAGTCCTCGGGCTGCGCGAGCACCGTGTTGCCCTGCACGAAGCGGTCGTACTGATCCGTCACCCACGCCTTGGAGGCCTGGTTCGGCGACGCGACGACCGCGAGCACCTGGTCGCGCAGTTCCTTCGAACTCGCCGGACGCGCAAGCTTGTTGGCGTCGTCAGCCTGGAGGGCGTCCTGCCACTTCGGCCGGGCGTAGGGGCGCTCGTAGACCGGGCCGTCATGGGCGACGGTGCGCGGGTCGAGGTCGACGATCTTCTCGCCGTGCCAGAAGATCTCAAGCCGGTCGCCGTCCGTCACCTCACCGACGACGGTGGCGATGACGTCCCACTTCTCGCAGATCGCGAGGAAGCGCTCGACCTTCTCGGGCTCGACAACCGCGCACATGCGCTCCTGCGACTCACTCATGAGGATTTCCTCGGGAGTGAGCGTGGAGTCGCGCAGCGGTACGTCGTCCAGCTCGACGCGCATGCCGCCGGAGCCGTTCGACGCCAGCTCCGAGGTCGCGCAGGAGAGGCCCGCGGCGCCGAGGTCCTGGATGCCGACGACCAGCTTCTCGGCGAAGGCCTCCAGGGTGCACTCGATGAGGAGCTTCTCCTGGAAGGGGTCACCGACCTGCACGGCCGGACGCTTCGACGGCTTCGTGTCGTCGAAGGTCTCGGAGGCCAGGATCGAGGCGCCGCCGATGCCGTCACCGCCGGTGCGGGCCCCGTAGAGGATGACCTTGTTGCCGGGGCCTGAAGCCTTGGCGAGGTGGATGTCCTCGTGCCGCATGACGCCGATGGCACCGGCGTTGACCAGCGGGTTGCCCTGGTAGCAGGCGTCGAAGACGAGCTCGCCGCCGATGTTCGGCAGGCCCAGGCAGTTGCCGTAGCCGCCGATGCCCGCGACGACACCCGGAAGGACACGCTTCGTGTCGGGGTGGTCGGCGGCGCCCATCCGCAGCGGGTCCACGACCGCGACCGGGCGCGCGCCCATCGCGATGATGTCGCGGACGATGCCGCCGACACCGGTGGCCGCGCCCTGGTAGGGCTCGACGTACGACGGGTGGTTGTGCGACTCGACCTTGAAGGTGACCGCGTAGCCGTTGCCGACGTCGACGACACCGGCGTTCTCGCCGATGCCGACCAGCATGGCGTCGTTCTCGGGGGCCTTCTCGCCGAACTGGCGCAGGTGGACCTTGCTGCTCTTGTACGAGCAGTGCTCGGACCACATGACGGAGTACATGGCGAGCTCGGCGCCGGTCGGACGGCGGCCCAGGATCTCGCGTACGCGCGCGTACTCGTCTTCCTTCAGGCCCAGTTCGGCCCAGGGCAGCTTGACGTCGGGCGTCTCCGCCGCGTGCTTGACGGTGTCCAGAGTCATCAGGCGTTGACCAGCTTCTTCAGGATCGAGGTGAAGAATCCGAGGCCGTCGGTGCGGCCGGTCCCGACCAGCGGCTCCACGGCGTGCTCGGGGTGCGGCATGAGGCCGACGACATTGCCCGCCTCGTTGGTGATGCCGGCGATGTCACGGAGCGAGCCGTTGGGGTTGCCCTCCAGATACCGGAAGGCGACGCGGCCCTCGGCCTCCAGCATGTCCAGGGTCCGCTCGTCGGCCGTGTACTGGCCGTCGATGTTCTTGAGCGGGATCCGGATCTCCTGGCCCGCCGTGTAGTCGGCGGTCCAGGCGGTTCGGTCCGACTCCACCCGCAGCTTCTGCTCGCGGCAGATGAAGTGCAGGTGGTTGTTGCGCAGCATCGCGCCGGGCAGCAGGTGCGACTCGGTGAGCACCTGGAAGCCGTTGCAGATGCCGAGCACCGGCATGCCCGCCTTCGCCTGCTCGATGACCGACTCCATGACGGGCGAGAACCGCGAAATGGCCCCGGCCCGCAGATAGTCGCCGTACGAGAATCCACCGGGAAGGACCACGGCGTCGACCTGCTTCAGGTCCTTGTCGCGGTGCCAGAGCGGCACGGCTTCGGCGCCGGCGACGCGGACGGCACGCTGGGTGTCGCGGTCGTCGAGGGTTCCGGGGAAAGTGACGACTCCGATTCGGGCAGTCACTTCTCTTCCTCCACCTTTACGAAGAAGTCCTCGATCACGGTGTTGGCGAGGAAGGTTTCCGCCATCTCGTGGATACGGGCGAGGGCCGCGTCATCGACGGGCCCGTCCACCTCGAGTTCGAAGCGCTTTCCCTGACGTACGTCGGCGATCCCCTTGAATCCGAGGCGCGGCAGTGCACGCTGCACCGCCTGGCCCTGGGGGTCGAGGATCTCCGGCTTGAGCATGACGTCGACTACGACGCGTGCCACTGGCACTCCCGGTGTGTGGTGCTGGCTGAGCGGTCCCTTCAGACTACCCGCACAAAAATTCTACTCGCGTAGATTCGTAGAAACCTACGTGATGACGGTCACGTTCCGACTCATACTCGTGTATCGAACGGGGCACCTTCGCGAAAAATCCAGGAAAAGATCACGCATCGCCATTGCATCCGGACACGCGGGCGGATTTAGTCGGGCTTCACAATGCATTGCCGGGCACTGTACAAAGGAAATGGCATTAGCCGATGCTTTGCACATAACAGTGCCCATAACAGCCGGACAGTCGGCATCACCGCACGTCAACGCGGTAGAGCCGCACGAAGGGACCGATATTCGTGGCGCAGCGTGTCGTGGTCACTCTCTCTGACGACATCGACGGCGGGGATGCGGCGGAGACGATCGCCTTCGGTCTTGACGGCAAGTCGTACGAGATCGACCTCAATCAAACCAATGCCAAGAAACTGCGCAAGGCACTTGCCCCGTACCTGGACGCGGCCCGCAAGCAGTCGAAGTCCGGCAAGGCCTTCAAGCACACGACGGTGGCGGCGAACCCCGCGGCCGTCCGCGCCTGGGCCCGCTCGCACCAGATGGACGTGCCGCCGCGCGGCCGCATCCCCAAGAAGGTCTACGAGGCCTTCGAGGCAGCCAACTGACCTGGGCGGACGGCCCGCCAGGAGGGCCCCTCGGCAACCGACTTGACCTGCACCCCCGCCGGTCGGCTAGAGTTTGGACCACGCCGAGGGGCAAGGCCGAAAGGCCCGAACCTCACGGAGTCTTGCGGGTGTAGTTCAGTAGTAGAACATCCCCCTTCCAGGGGGAAGGCGCAGTGTGCAATTCCTGTCACCCGCTCTGCAAGGCTTACCGACCACTCTTTCGAGTGCGGTAGGCTGGTGCTCGCGCCGATCAGTGAGAGCTGGTCGGAGGCAATGCGAACGTAGCTCAGTTGGTAGAGCGCAACCTTGCCAAGGTTGAGGTCGCGAGTTCGAACCTCGTCGTTCGCTCCATCGAAGAAGGCCCCGGTCATAGCGACCGGGGCCTTCTTCGTATGTCACCCCGCCCTCTCCTTCTGACATTTGTCATGCGAGCCGGTGACAGCGCGCACTGCTCCGGCGCTCGCGGCCGGGGGACGCTTTTCCCATGACTGACCAAGTGATCGACGTGACCGATCTGCGGCGCGTGTACGGGGGCGGTTTCGAGGCGGTCCGGGGAGTCTCCTTCTCCGTCGGACGAGGTGAGCTCTTCGCGCTGCTCGGGACCAACGGGGCGGGCAAGACCTCCACCGTCGAACTCCTCGAAGGGCTCGCCGCACCCGCCGGGGGGCGGGTGCGGGTGCTCGGGCACGATCCGTACGCCGAGCGGGGCGCCGTGCGCCACCGGATCGGTGTGATGCTCCAGGAAGGCGGCTTCCCCTCCGAGCTGACGGTCGCCGAGACCATCCGGATGTGGGCCGCCTGCACCAGCGGCGCCCGTCCCGCCGCCGAAGCCCTGGACATGGTGGGCCTCGGCAAGCGGGCCGGCGTACGCGTGAAGATGCTCTCCGGCGGCGAGAAGCGGCGGCTCGACCTTGCCACCGCCCTCATCGGGCAGCCCGAGGTGCTCTTCCTCGACGAACCGACGACCGGACTCGACGCCGAAGGGCGCCGCGAGACCTGGGAGTTGGTGCGGGCCCTGCGCGACAACGGCACGACCGTGCTGCTCACCACGCACTACCTCGAAGAGGCCGAGAACCTCGCCGACCGGCTCGCGATCCTGCACGAGGGCCGGATCGCGGCCGAAGGACGGGTCGCCGACGTGGTGGCCGAGCAGCCCTCGCAGGTCTCCTTCGAACTCCCGGCCGGGTACTTCGTCGGGGACCTGCCGCCGCTCAACGATCTCGGGGTGAGCGACCACGAGATCGTCGGCGGACGGGTCCGGCTGCGTACGCACGAGTTGCAGCGGGCGGCCACGGGACTGCTGCTGTGGGCGCGGGACGCGAACGTCGAGCTCGGCAGGCTCGACGTACGGGCCGCATCGCTGGAGGAGGCGTTCCTGCGTATCGCGCGGGACGCCGAGAGCGCGGCCGGCGCCGCGGAGAAGGAGACGGTGGCATGAGCGCCCTTACGGCAACCCCACAAGCGGTGTCGACTCCCGCCCGGCGGATGGCCGCGCTCGCGCGGGCCGAGCTGACGCTGCTCGGGCGCAGCAAGGGCACGCTGTTCGCCGCCCTGTTCGTGCCGGTCGTGATGCCGTTCAGCCTGCGCCAGGGCGCGGACAGCATGGACCTCAAGGGCGCCGGCCTCTCGGTCGGAGCCGTGGTGGTGCCCGGCGCCATCGGCTTCTCCCTGCTCTTCGCCGTCTACTCGGCACTGACCGCCGTCTATGCCGCCCGCCGCGAGGAGCTGGTCCTCAAGCGGCTGCGCACCGGTGAGCTGCGGGACCCGGAGATCCTCGCCGGGGCCGCCCTGCCGTCGGTCGCCATCGGAGTGGTCCAGGCCGTCGTCCTGGCGATCGGCTGTACGGTCCTGCTCGACACGGGGGCGCCGAGCGCGCCGCATCTCGCCGTCATCGGCGTGCTGCTCGGCCTGGTGATGTTCAGCGCCCTCGGCGCGGTGACCGCGAGCCTCAGCAGGTCCGTGGAGTCCGCGCAGGTCATGGCCATGCCGCTGGCGTTCGGCTCGATGTTCGGGTCCGGTCTCTTCATCCCCTTCGAGGTCATGCCCGACAAGCTGGCCTCGGTCTGCGAGCTTCTTCCGCTCTCGCCGGTGATCACGCTGGTGCGCGGCGGCTGGACCGGCGAGCTCTCCGGCGCCGACACCCTGGCCGCCCTGGCCACCGCGGTGGCCTGGACCGCGGTCTCGGTGTTTGCTGTACGCCGGTGGTTCCGCTGGGAGCCGCGGCGCTGAGGAAGTGGCACAAGCCGCGGAAGTGCGGAAGCCGAGAATTCGAGAAGGGGGTCATGACGTGGTCGGCCGAATCCAGGGGCTGAAGCGCGGCTGGCACGAGCGGAGCAAGATCGAGAAGGTCGAGTTCCAGTCCATGGCCATGTGGCACGCCATGCCCTGGATCTTCCTCCTCAGCTGGGGCTCGGTGCCCCTGCTCGCGGCCGTGCGGCAGGGGCCCCTCCCACTGGCCCTCGGCTGCTCGCTGCTCCTGGCGGCCGTCCTGCAGTGCGTCCACGTCAACCGCACGATGCGCCGCTCGCTCGACCACTTCCTGAAGCGCGCGCAGCCTCCGCGCCGCGACCTCGCCGTGTCACTCGCGCTGATGGTCACGACGCTGGGCCTCGTCGTCGCCCTGCAGGCCGTGCGCGGGGTCGAGACCGAGACGCTCACCCTCGCCACGATGTTCGCCGTGATGCCCTACGGACAGTCGCTGGCCTTCGCCGTACCGATCCGTACGTTCTTCATCCGGTTCGCCGTGATCGCGGCCGCCACCTTGGCGGCGTTCGCCGCGATCGGCGTGCACGACGGGCGGCTCGTGGGCACGGCTGTGGTGATCGCCCTCGGCACGCTGGTCTCCCTGCTCTCGTCGCGCTGCGGCGCCTGGACGCTCGCCGTGATGTGGGAGGCCGACCGGGCCCGCGAGGTCGAGGCGCGGCTCGCGGTGGCCGAGGAGCGGCTGCGGTTCGGGCGGGACCTGCACGACGTGATGGGGCGCAACCTCGCGGTCATCGCCCTGAAGAGCGAGCTCGCCGTGCAGCTGGCCAAGCGGGGGCGGCCCGAAGCCGTCGACCAGATGGTCGAGGTGCAGCGGATCGCCCAGGAGTCGCAGCGGGAGGTGCGGGAAGTGGTGCGGGGCTACCGGGAGGCCGACCTCGCGGTCGAACTCGCCGGTGCGCAGGGAGTTCTGGAGGCGGCCGGGATCGACTGCCGGGTCACCGGGCCGTCCGCGGGGCTCTCCGTCCCGGTGCAGTCCGCGTTGGGCTGGGTCGTGCGCGAGGCGACCACCAATGTGCTGCGGCACGGGGACGCGCGGCGGTGCGACATCACCCTGACGATCACCGATGAACGTACGTCCCTGGCCGTCGAGAACGACGGGGTGCCCGAGGCCGCGCCGGACGGCAGGAAGGGTTCCGGTCTCGCCGGGCTCAGGGAGCGGCTCGCCGCGGTGGACGGGACGCTGGACCTCACCTCCGGCGAGGGACGGTTCCGCCTCGTCGCGGAGGTGCCGCTGGCCCGCCCCCGGCAGGATGCCGGTCGCCCGAAGGACCGCCCCCAGGACGGCCGTCACCACCAGGAAGAAGCCGAAAGGGTCACGCGATGAGCCTGCGTGTGCTGCTCGCCGACGACGAGCACCTCATCCGTGGCGCCCTCGCCGCGCTCCTCGCACTGGAGGACGACCTCGTCGTGGTCGCCGAGGCCGCCACCGGACCCGAGGCCCTCGCCATGGCGCGGGCGCACCGGCCCGATGTGGCCGTGCTCGACCTGGAGATGCCGGGCGCCGACGGTGTGATGGTGGCCACATCTCTGCGCGATGAACTCCCGGACTGCCGCACCATGATCGTGACGAGTCATGGCAGACCGGGTCATCTCAAGCGGGCACTCGCGGTGGGGGTACGGGGCTTCGTCCCGAAGACCGTGAGCGCGCAGCGCCTCGCCGAGATCATCCGCACCGTTCATGCCGGTAACCGCTATGTGGACCCGGAGTTGGCCGCCGACGCGATCTCCGCCGGGGACTCCCCGCTGACCGTCCGCGAGGCCGAGGTGCTCGAACTCGCCGCCGACGGTGCGCCCGTCGCGGAGATCGCCGAGCGGGCCTCGCTGTCCCAGGGAACGGTCCGGAACTACCTCTCGTCCGCCGCCACCAAGATCGGGGCCGAGAACCGGCATGCCGCGGTGCGTCTCGCACGCGAGCGAGGTTGGGTATAGTTGGGCTCGCGCTTCGGCGCAGCGCGGACGTAGCTCAGTTGGTAGAGCGCAACCTTGCCAAGGTTGAGGTCGCCAGTTCGAACCTGGTCGTCCGCTCCACGGAAAGAACCCCCGGTGCCTCACGGCGCCGGGGGTTTCTTCGTGTGCGGCGGCACACCGAGGTGTACCGCCGCGTTCCGCTACCAGGGAGTGCCGGTCAGGCGCTCGTACGCCTCGATGTACTTGGCGCGCGTGGCGTCCACCACGTCCTGCGGGAGCGGGGGCGGCGGCTGCTCGCTCTTGCGGTCCCAGCCGGAGGCCGGCGAGGTCAGCCAGTCGCGGACGAACTGCTTGTCGAACGACGGCTGGGCGCGGCCCGGCTGCCAGCTGTCGGCGGGCCAGAAGCGGGACGAGTCCGGGGTCAGCACCTCGTCGGCGATGACCAGCGTCTCCCCCTCGAAGCCGAACTCGAACTTCGTGTCGGCGAGGATCACGCCGCGCTCGCGGGCGATGTCACGGGCCCGGCCGTAGACCGCGAGGGTTGCCTGGCGGAGCTGGGCCGCCGTCTCGGCACCCACCTGACGGGCCACTTCCTCGTAACTCACGTTCTCGTCGTGCTCGCCGACCGCCGCCTTCGTGGCGGGCGTGAAGATCGGTGCGGGCAGCTCCGAGCCGTCGCTCAGGCCGTCGGGCAGCGCGAGGCCGCAGACGGTGCGCGAGTCGTTGTACTCGACCAGGCCGGAGCCCGTGAGATAGCCGCGGGCGACGCACTCGACCGGGACCATCTCCAGGGACTTGCAGACCGTGGTGCGGCCCTCCCACTCGGCGGGGGCGCCGGGCGGCACGTCGGTGGAGATGACGTGGTTCGGGACGAGATCGGCGAGCTGGTCGAACCACCACAGGGAGAGCTGCGTGAGGACCCTGCCCTTGTCAGGGATCTCCGTGGGCAGCACCCAGTCGTAGGCGGACATGCGGTCGCTCGCGACCATCACGAGGTCGCCCGCCTCGTTCCGGTACAGGTCGCGCACCTTGCCGGTGTGCACGTGCACCAGGCCCGGCACCTGAAGCGGCTCGGGCTTTTCTACGAATCCGGACACGGTTCCTCCCCGTGGTTATGACTGAATGCTGCTGATTCTCCCGCATGGGGAGGCGGCTCTCGGCCAGGGGGATGTCGGCGGGCGCTCAGTCCCGTTTGCAGATGCGGTCCAGGAGGTTGGCCGTGGCCCGCTGGACCCGGGTGTCCACATGGCCGGGGCGGTCGAGCGCCGGGGACCAGGCGAAGGTGCCCGAGGCGAAGACCAGGGCGCCGGACGGGGCGCGGTAGAGGGACGACTCCTGGTGGCGCGTGACGCCGTCGGAGTCCTCGTACGGAGAGTGGGCGAGGAGGATGCGGCCCTGGTGCTCCGGCAGCGCGGTGCGCGGGAAGTAGCGGTCGGCCTCGCCCGCGACGAGGCCCGCGATCTCGTCCCCCTCGTGCGCGCCGGTCGCCTCCCACAGCCAGTGGTCGGCGTTGCGCACGACGAGCGGGGCGGGCTCGGGGACCCGGCCCGCGTACTGGATGCCGAGGAGCTGCTGTTCGGCCTTGTCCTGCTCCCGCCAGAGGGCCGGTTTGCCGGGGCCGTGGCGCTTGCGGCAGGTCAGCAGACGGTCCTCCACACCGGACGGGGAAGGGCCCAACTCCACCTGCCAGTACATGGTGTTGGCGGAGAGGAAGACGAGGGACGTGCCGTGCGCGCGGGCCCGCTCCGTGGTGCGGCGCATGTTCGACGACCAGTACTCGTCGTGGCCCGGGAAGACCAGGCCCCGGTAGCGGGTCGGATCGATGCGGCCCGCGTGCAGGTCACGGGTGTCGGCGTACGCGAGGTCGTAGCCGTACCGCTCGGCCCAGCGGATGAAGTCGTAGGCGTGGCCCACGTGCAGGGGCAGGCCCGCGCCCGCGTACGGACGGTCGAAGGAGACCGTGTGGGCGGCCTCGCTCTCGCCCAGGAGGCGGCCCTTCTCGTCCCACGCGTGGTAAAGGCTCGCGCCCGTGCGGCCGTCCTCGGGATAGAGGTTGTACGCCTGCCAGGTGATGTCCGGGAGCAGCAGGAGCAGATCGGCGCGGTGGTCGTCGCGGACCGTGAACGGGACGTGCGAGCGGTAGCCGTCGACCGTGGTGAGGACCGCCACATACGCCCCGACGCTCCAGTAACTCGGGATCTGCAGCCGCCAGGAGAGCCACCAGTGGTGGCAGGAGACCGTGCGGTCGGCGGCGAGCGGGGGCGGCTGGACGATGCCGGAGAGACGCGGGCTCGTGCTGATCTTGCTCGCGCCGTCCCCGCCGTAGTGTCCGATGCGGTAGATGTCGACGCTGAACTGCTGGGGCGGGTCCACCGTCACGTGGAAGTCGATCGCCTCGCCGGGTGCGGCGGCGCCGGTGGACGCGAAGCCCTTGATCTGGCCGTGCACGTCGTCGGCGGTGCGGGGGCCGTTCGTACGGGGCCGGTCGCGGGGGGCGGGGATGTTCCGTGCGCCGGGGGACGGGGCGTGGTCGATGTACCAGGGGACGACCTGGCCCGTGTCGTCGAAGTAGTGCTCGGGGCCTCGGAGCCAGGGCAGGGGCCCTTGCCCGAAGGGGTCGGTCACGGCGTGCGCCAGGGCGCCCGATTCCCACCTGCGGATCTGCTCCGACCCCATGTGTGTCCCCTCCCTCGCTGCTCCCCCGAGATTGCCCTGCGCTGTGCGGTGCGAGTCGCTGTGCCGTGCGGGTTGTCGTGCTGTGCGGGTTGCTGTGCGGTGCGAGTTGCTGTTGCTGGCATGTCCGGATCGACGGTCGATCCCAGCACATCACATTACGCACGCACTCCGTCACCGTTCGTCGCTAATCGACGAGAACGGAAGGAAGCGTTCCGGGGAGCGGGGAGTGGGGCGTGGTGTGAGACCCGGGACGGGCGCGGTCCGGGGCGGGACGGGCGCGGTCTGGGGCGGGAACTGTGCCGTGCGGTGACCTGTGCCGTGAGCCGTGCTGCGGCCCGTGCCGTGAGCCGTGCCGTGAGCCGTGCTGCGGCCCGTGCCGTGAGCCGTGCGGCCGACGGCCTCGGCTCAGACCAGGCGGACCGGCTTCTCCGGGCGGACGCCAAGGCGGGCGAGCCAGCCGCGCAGCGGGATGGAGTCGCCGTCCTCCACGAGGCTCCGGACGTGCGGCGTGAGGTCCGCCGCGCGCTCGCCGTCGACCAGGAGGGACGGGCCGTCCAGCCAGTCGAGACCGGGGGCGGCGCCCGCCGTGTCCACAGCCGCGCAGCAGACCAGTGCCGTGACGTGATCGGCCAGCAACTCCCGCCCCGTACGCGGCGGCTGGAGCGGGAACAGCGGCAGCATCCCGTCGTCCCAGAGCGTGTCGTCCGGGCCCTGCCCCGTGGGCGCGGGGCGGGGCGGGGCGGCGGCTTCCTCACGGGCCATCTCCGCGGTGAGGCCTGCGGCCAGGAGACCGCCGGGGCCGTCGATGGACTCCTCGCCGTCCAGGGGGTCTTCGGTGGCGGCGGACGCCTCGATGGCGTCGATGACCGTGGCTTCGTCGGCGCCGGGAGTGGGGTGGGGCACCAGAGCAGGGCCGGATTCCTCGGCAGCCTCGGCCCCCTCGGCCGCTTCCGCCGTGAGGTGGTCCAGTACGCGGCCCAGCGTCGGCCCCTTGGAGCCGGCGGCCGCCGCGTCCGCGGAGTCGCTGACGCCCAGGGAGTCCAGGACGCGGTGGAGACGGGCGGCGTCCATGCGCCACTTGCGGTCGACGACCTCGTCCGGATACTCCTGCCACGCCACCGGCGCCCAGTCCTGGCTCTGCTCGGCGGGCCCGCCGTGGAAGAGGCGGGCGGCGAGCAGCGAAGCCGCCTCGTCCACCGACCCCGGCTCCTCCAGGAGGTCACAGGCGGGCCGCTCGCCCAGGCGGGACGTGAAGCCCTCGGCCAGGCGGTCCCTGCGGGAGAGCTCGGTGAGGGCGGAGACGACGCCCGCGTCGAGGCGCGACGGCCAGCGGCCCATCCGCCAGGCGGGCAGCGCCACCTTGGTCAGGAGCCGGTCCCACCCGGCATACGCCAGGCCCACCTGCTCCTGGGCGACGATCCGCACTCCGTAGTCCACGGCCTGGGCGCGCTCGGCGGCGGCTGCCGCCACCCCGCGCTCCATCTCGCCCGCGTGCCCCCGGCAGCTCCGCAGGAGCAGCCGCGTCACCCAGCCGGCACCGCCGAGCACCGCACGCACGAGCGGACCGCGTCCGGGAGCGGACGTGACCGCGACCGCGGCGTCGAGCCCGCGGATGAAGCGCCGGGCCGCGGCTATGTCGGGGTGCGCCGAGGGTCCCGTGCCGGCCACGACCGGTGCGAGCACCGCGCGCAGCTCGCCGACCCGCATCCACCACAGGAACGGGGAGCCGATGACGAGCACCGGAGCCGCGGGGGTCTGGCGACGCGGGGCGGGGCGCCCGTCCCGTACGCCATTGCCCTCGTCCTTCGCCGACGGCCGGCCGGAGGCCTCCGCGGGCGGGCCGTGCGCGGGGTGCGTGCGGTCCTCGAGCCAGCTGTCGCAGTCCGGGGTGAGCGCTATCGCCGAGGGCGCGGGCACGTCGAGCCGGTCCGCGAGGTCGCGCACCAGGCGATACAGATCGGGGGCCGATCCCTCGGCGATCGGGACGGTCGGGCTGACGGCGGGCCTGGACCGCGCGACCACGAGCGCGACGCCCGCGGCGGCGAGCAGGACGAGGGCGGCGAAAGCCGTCACGATGACGCGCGCGACATCCCAACTCCCGCCGCTCATATGGCCCGTGACTCCGCCCGCGATCAGCACGACGGCGACGGCCGCGGGCAGCAGTGCGACGGCCAGCGCCCTGCTGCGGATCCGCAGCACGGCGAGCGCCTGGGAACGTGCGGACTGCACGCCCACCTCCACACCCGAACCTGCCGTACCTGACACGACCGATGTCACCCCCTGCTGCCTGCGCCGCCTGCTGCCCGGCCGGGGGCCGGGAGTACGGGCGGACGGCAGCCGCCGATGGATTTGCTCACTCCCCCACTGTGGCACCCGCCACTGACATCGCAATGCCGGTGGTCTGTTTGGCTCTGGGCACCTGAACCGCTTGCGCCGCACCCTAGTTGGGGTGCCGGGCATCGTCAGCCGGATGGGCCAGCGGTCACTCGATGGAATGGCTTTGGGCAGAGGTGGATGACGACAAGGCCCCGGATCCAGGGTCGGATCCGGGGCCTGAAGGCGTCTTGCGGGCGTCGCGCGGGCGTCTGGCAGTGGGCGCGCGGGGGTCCGGGGGGACCTTCGCAGGTGCCTCCTGGCGGCCCCGGTGACCTCGGTTACGCCTCCGAGGCCGCCTTCGCAGCGATGTCCGTACGGTGCTGGGAGCCGTCGAGGCGGATGCGGGACAGCGCCTCGTACGCGCGCTCGCGGGCCTCGGTCAGGTCCGTGCCGGTGGCCGTCACGGAGAGCACACGGCCGCCCGCGCTGACCACGGCGTCGCCGTCGCGCTTCGTCCCCGCGTGCAGGACGTACGCGTCCGGGGCATCCTGTGCCGCGACATCGCCCAGGCCCTCGATGGGGTCGCCGGTGCGCGGGGTCTCCGGATAGTTGTGCGAGGCGATGACCACGGTGACCGCGGCGTCGTCGCTCCAGCGCAGCGGAGGCAGGTCGACGAGGGTGCCGTTCGCGGCGGCCAGCAGGACTCCGGCGAGCGGGGTCCTCAGGCGGGCGAGGACGACCTGCGTCTCGGGGTCGCCGAAGCGGGCGTTGAACTCGATGACGCGTACGCCGCGGCTGGTGATCGCGAGGCCCGCGTAGAGCAGCCCCGAGAACGGGGTGCCCCGGCGGCGCAGTTCGTCGACCGTCGGCTGGAGCACGCTCTGCATGACCTCGTCGACCAGCTTCGGGTCGGCCCAGGGCAGGGGCGAGTACGCGCCCATGCCGCCGGTGTTCGGCCCTTCGTCCCCGTCGAGCGCGCGCTTGAAGTCCTGCGCGGGCTGCAGGGGGACGACGGTGATGCCGTCCGTGATGGCGAAGAGGGAGACCTCGGGGCCGTCGAGGAACTCCTCGATGACGACGCGGTCGCAGGCCAGCGCGTGCGCGCGGGCGACCTCGACGTCGTCGGTCACGACGACGCCCTTGCCTGCGGCGAGGCCGTCGTCCTTGACGACGTACGGAGCGCCGAAGGCGGCGAGGGCCTCGTCGACCTCTTCGGCGGTCGTGCAGACGTAGGACCGGGCGGTGGGCACCTGGGCGCCCGCCATGACGTCCTTGGCGAAGGCCTTGGAACCCTCCAGCTGGGCGGCCTCCCGGGAGGGCCCGAAGCAGGGGATCCCGGCGTCGCGCACGGCATCGGCGACTCCGGCGACCAGGGGCGCCTCCGGGCCCACGATCACCAGATCGGCGCCGAGGGTGGTGGCGAGGGCGGCCACCGCGCTGCCGTCGAGGGCGTCGACCCGGTGCAGCTCGGCCACGTCCGCGATGCCGGCGTTGCCGGGGGCGCAGTACAGGGCGGAGACGTCGGGGTCGAGGGACAGAGAGCGGCACAGGGCGTGTTCGCGGGCACCACTGCCGATGACAAGGACCTTCACGCCCGCCAGCCTAGCGGCCACACCCCCCACCTTCGTACGGCCACCCCATCGGGACCCCCGCCCTTGCTTGTACGTTCCTCCAGCTGCGGCGGCTTTTGGGGCTCGCGGGGGTGCGGGCGGGCTGGGGCTGGGGCTGGCTGGGGCTGCGGGCCGGCTGGGGCTGCGGGACCTCTGCCTCCCGTTGGCTCGCCGGGGCTGCGGGGCCACGCCTTCGGCTTGCGGGTGCTGTGCCTTCGAGTTGCGGGTGCTGTGCCTTCGGCTGCGGGCCGTGTCCGGACCAGGCCGCCGCGGCGCGGCGAATCTCTCCCGCCCACCCGCCCGATTGCCCGGCGGTGCCGTTCTGGGCGTAGGAGATGCGGCGGGGCAGAGCCCGACGCCGCAGTGACCCCTACGTCGGGGTGGGGCTGCGGGGTAATCGGGTGGGCGGGCGGGAAAAATCCGCCGCGGAGCGGCGACACGACAGCCGCGGCGCCGAAGCCGACCGACACACCCGTCCCCACAACGCGGTGACGACATCCGCCGCGAAGCGGCGACACACGACAGGCGCGGCGCCGAGCCCGGCGGACGCACCTGCCCCCACGGCCGGGGGACGCTGCCAGGTAATCGGGCGCGCGGGCCAAGGCCCGGGTGGATCACTCGCCCCAGGGCAGCGCAGCGCCGCCTCAGGGCTCGTTGTTGAATTCCTCGACGATCGTTGCGCCCAGTTCGCGGACGATCAGGTCGTGGCCCGACAGGGCCGACTCGACCAGGTCCGGGTCGTCGTCGGCCCAGGTGTCGTCCTCCGGGGAGACGTGGTCCGGGACACGTCGCTCCGAAGCCGGAGCCGGGTCCGGAGCGGGAGCCGGGGCCGGCGCAGGGGCAGAAGCAGCCCGGCTCGCGGCGGACGGCGCGGGCGGAGGCGACTGCTGATGCTGCTGCGGAGCCGGCCGCGCAGGCGGAGGCGTCGCGCCGCCCCCAAAGTTGCCCGCCGCGGGCGGCGGCGCCGAGCCCCCCGAGGGGTCGACGATCGCCTCGACCTTCCACTGCACCCCGAACTGCTCGGACAACGCCTGCCGCAGCACCTCCTCGCTGCCGCTGCTGGCGAAGTTGTCCCGCGCCCCCGCGTTCACGAAGCCGATCTGCAGTGTCGTCCCGTCGAAGCCCGCCACCTGGGCGTTCTGGCTCAGCAGGATCCAGGTGAAGCGGCGGCGCCCCTTCACCGCCTCGAGGATGTTCGGCCACAGGGTCCGCGGGTCGGGCCCGCCGACCGGGGCCGCCGCCATGGCCGGAGCCGCCGCCGGGGCAGGGGCAGGGGCCGCCGGAGCGGACTGCTGCGGAGCCTGGGCCGGAGCCGGAGCCGGAGTACCGCCGCCCGCCGCCGCAGCCGTGGGCCAGCCACCCGGACGCGGGGCCTCCGAAGGAGCGGAAGCGGAAGCGGCGGGCTCGGCCTGCTTCGGGCCACTGCCCGGAGCCGAAGCCGTGGGCCACCCACCGGGACGCCGCTCACCGGACGGCGCGGGGGCAGCCGGAGCCTCAGGTGCCGGAGCCGGAGCCGGAGAAGGAGCCGGAGAAGGAGAAGGAGCAGGTGCCGCCTGCAAGGGCGCAGCAACCGGCGGCGCACCCGCCGGAACCCCAGCCTCAGGCACCGGAGCAGCAGAACCCTGCCCACCGCCACCACCCCGCACAGCCGCCCGAGCCGCCGCGGCCCCGCCCCCTTGCATGCCCACATGGGCGTCAGGCCCAGGGACGTACCCCATCGCGGGACCGGGACCGGGACCGGGACCGGAACCGGAACCAGGACCGGGACCGGAACCAGGACCGGGACCGGAACCAGGACCGGCACCAGGACCAGACCCGCCCCCCACCTGCGCCCCCGCCACAAAGTTGCCGCCACGCTCCAGCCGGTCGAGGCGGGCCATGAGCGAGCGCTCGTCGTCGTACGCCGCCGGAAGCAGCACGCGGGCGCAGATCAGCTCCAGCTGCAGCCGGGGCGATGTCGCGCCCCGCATCTCCGTGAGGCCTTCGTTCACGATGTCGGCCGCGCGGCTGAGCTCCGCACCGCCGAAGACGCCCGCCTGCGCCTGCATCCGCTCCACGACGTCCGACGGGGCGTCGATGAGCCCCTTCTCGGCCGCGTCCGGAACCGCCGCGAGGATCACCAGGTCCCGCAGCCGCTCCAGCAGATCGGCGACGAAGCGCCGCGGGTCGTTGCCGCCCTCGATGACGTGGTCGACGATCTCGAAGGCCGCCGCGCCGTCCCCCGAGGCGAAGGCCTCCACCACGGAGTCGAGCAACGACCCGTCCGTGTAACCGAGAAGGGACGTCGCCATGGCATACGTCACACCGTCCGTCGCCGCGGACGCGAGGAGCTGGTCCATGACGGACATCGAGTCACGCACGGACCCGGCACCGGCCCGCACGACCAGCGGGAACACACCTTCCTCGACGGCCATCTGCTCCCGGCCGCACACCTCGGCCAGGTACTCCCGGAGCGTGCCGGGCGGAACGAGCCGGAACGGATAGTGATGCGTACGCGACCGGATCGTCCCGATGACCTTCTCGGGCTCCGTCGTCGCGAAGATGAACTTCAGATGCTCAGGCGGCTCCTCGACGACCTTCAGGAGGGCGTTGAAGCCCGCCGAAGTGACCATGTGGGCCTCGTCGATGATGTAGATCTTGTAGCGACTGCTCGCCGGCCCGAAGAAGGCCTTCTCGCGCAGATCACGCGCATCGTCCACGCCACCGTGCGAAGCGGCGTCGATCTCGATGACGTCGATCGAACCCGGGCCGTTCCTCGCCAGGTCCTTGCAGGACTGGCACTCGCCGCAGGGTGTCGGGGTGGGACCTTGCTCACAGTTGAGACAGCGGGCCAGGATGCGCGCGCTCGTCGTCTTGCCGCAGCCGCGCGGACCACTGAACAGGTAGGCGTGATTGACCCGGTTGTTGCGCAGCGCCTGCTGCAACGGGTCGGTTACATGCTCCTGCCCGATGACCTCGGCGAACGACTCCGGGCGATAGCGGCGGTACAACGCGAGAGACGACACACATACGAGGTTATAGGCGCCCACTGACAACACATACCGCGAACGCAAAGCGCCCCCCACGCACCCGCCAGAGCCAACCTACCCTTGCTGCCTTCCGGCCCTGGGGGAGTTCAGTCAGATAGCGCCACGTGAGGGGCTGGCACCCACCCTAGCGGATCCCCCGGGCCGGAAGCGACGCCGGTCCCGCCCCGGCATCCCCCTCGGGACGATCTCGCGAGCGATCTTCGGATCGATCTCGAGCCCGAGGCCGATCTGGTTCGCGAGCACTCCTCAACGTCTTGTATTGTTTGCGGCGGAGGATTCGCCTAGTGGCCTAGGGCGCACGCTTGGAAAGCGTGTTGGGGGCAACCCCTCACGAGTTCGAATCTCGTATCCTCCGCCAGTGCCTCACCGGGCACTAACGTTGAAGGGCCCCACTGTTCGCAGTGGGGCCCTTCAACGTTGTGGGGCCGTTTCTCCGTGCTCGGTCTCTGTGCTCGGTCTCTGTGCTCGGCCGTCAGGCTCCGGGGAACCAGTAGTTGTGGACGGTGGACGTTTCCGGCTGTTGGCCTCCGCTGGTCGGCCAGCCGAGCGAGGCCGCCACGGGCATCATCTTCTCGGCGAAGGCGTTCATGTGCCGCTCGGACTCCCAGACGTCGTAGATGTCCAGGCCGTCACCGCTCGGCACGCACACGTGCGCGATGCAGCCGTCGAAGATCTCGGGCGTCTCCTGAAGCTTCGCGTTGAGGGCGTCGTACTGGTCGGTGGTGATGCCCGGGACTGCTGCGTGCATGAAGATCGCCATGGCTACTGCTCCTTGTTCGGTGAGGGGGGGTGAGGGGAGGGTGGGTTGGTGGGTTGGTGGGTTGGTGGCGGGTGTCAGCTGTTGTCGGTGGGCCTCAGGCCGTGGTGGTGGCGACTTCGGTGATGTCCCGTGCCACGCGCTCCGGGGTTTCCCAGTGCACGACGTGTCCCACCCCCTCGTAGACGATCAGGCGGGAGCCGAGGACCGTGTCGAGGACGGTCTGTTGTTCCTCGCGCGTCACGAATGGGTCCTGGTCGCCCCAGAGCGCCAGCGTGGGGACGAGGATCCCGGAGAGCGTCGCCCGCAGGTCGGTTTCCAGCAGACCGCGCAGCGTCTCCCGCCATACGCGGGCGGGCGCCTTCAGGCTCTCCTCCACGACCGTCTCCAGGAAGCCCCGCCCTACGGAACCGGCGGCGGATCCGGCGCCGGATTCTGCGATGAGGCCTTTTGTGAAACGGTCCGCGAACGAGCGGTCCAGCGGGTCCTCCAGCTTCTGTACGACCTTCCACATCTCTACCGCGGCCGGCTTGTCGGCGAGAGCGACCGGGGTGCCGAGGAGGACCAGCCCCGCCACCCTGTCGGGATAGCGGCCCGCGACGATGCGTGCCTGTAGCCCTCCGCTGGAGCCGCCGACGAGCACGGCACGCTCGATCCCCAGGCCGTCCATGAAGGCGACGAGGTCGGTGGCGAAGTCCTCGGGGAGATAGCCGTCCGGGGGCTTCTCGGCGTCCCCGTGGCCTCGCTGTGTGGGTGCGTAGACATGCAGCGAGGAGGGCAGGCACCGCAGCAGCGGCTCGAACGTCCACCAGGAGTCCACGTAACCGTGGACCAGGACGACGGGTGTGCCCGTGGGGTCGCCCGCCTCGGCGTACGGGAGGAGCGGCCCCTCCCGCAGGGGGACCGTGTGCACGGCGACGGCGGGCATGGCGGCTCTCCCCGTCCTCAGGTCATGGCGTCGGCGCAGGCGCAGGCGTAGGCGTAGGCGTCGGCTCGATGTTCTGGTTGGCGTGGAAGAAGTTCGCCGGGTCGTAGGCGTTCTTGATGCGGGTGAGCCGGGCGTAGTGGTCGCGGTAGGTGGCCCGCACGCGGCTGTGGCTCTCGTCCTCGCCGATGAAGTTCACGTAGGCGCCGCCCATGGAGTGCGGGTGCAGCTCCTCCCAGTAGTCGACGCACCACTGTCTGATCGCCGCCGCGTTGGCCGGGTCGGGGTCTATGCCGCCGATGACTCCGGACCAGACGGCGTCGCGGTAGCCCCACGCGGTGTCCTCCTGGTCGACGCGGGCCGCGGCTCCGTCGACGGGGTAGAGGTGCATGGTCGACAGGTCGGTGGGGAGGTTCTCGGCGTACTTCGCGTGCACGTCGATCGCGTCGTCCGTGATCCGGTCGAAGAAGTCGCCGCGCCAGTACCACTGAAGGCCGGTGGGGATCAGCTCGTCGAACATGCTCTGCAGCGCCGGGTACGGCATCGGCGCGCTGAAGTGGAAGGCGGGCGGGCCCGGTTCGCGCACGGCGGCCAGGGCCTTCTCGGCGTCATCCGGGTCGCCGGTCCAGCACCACACGACCCCGCACATCTTCTGGCCGTGGATCTCTTCCGGGAACGGCGGGCCCGGCGGGACGGTGAGCGCGGCGAAGAACCCGTTCAGGTCGTCGGGCGCCTGCGGCAGGAAATCGCGGTACCAGCGCAGTACGTCACGGGTCAGGTCGACCGGCCACACGGTGGCCCCGGCGACGACGTCCCCCACCGGGTGCAGCCGGAAGCGGAACGACGTGACGACGCCGAAGTTGCCGCCTCCGCCGCGCAGCGCCCAGAACAGGTCCGGGTGCTGGGACTCGCTCGCGGTGACGAAGCTGCCGTCGGCGAGCACGACGTCCGCGGCGACGAGGTTGTCGATCGTCAGGCCGTACTTGCGGGTGAGGTGGCCGTGGCCGCCGCCGAGCGTGAGGCCGCCGACGCCCGTCGTCGACATGATTCCGGCGGGGGTGGCGAGACCGAAGGCGTGGGCCGCGTGGTCGAGGTCGCCGAGCTGACTGCCGCCACCGACCCGGGCCGTGCGCGCCACGGGGTCGACGCGGGCCCAGCGCATGGGCGACAGGTCGATGGTGACGGCGTCGTCGACCTCGCAGAGCCCGGCGCCGCTGTGGCCGCCGCCCCGGACGGCGACCTCCAGGCCCCGTTCGCGGGCGAAATCGACGGCGGCCATGACGTCCGCCGCGTCCGCACACCGCACGAGGGCGGCCGGACGTCTGTCGATCATCGCGTTGTAGATCGCGCGGGCCCGGTCGTACTCGGGATCCGCGGGGCCGATGACCGGGCCGCGCAGCGCGGCTCTCATGTCTTCGAGGGTGGTGCCGTCCATGACGGGCTCCTTGCCGAGACGCGAACCGCTGCACGCAACCGGCCTCCCCCCTGTCGGGCCGTCGGTGAGCGGATGTGCGCCGGCGTCCTGGCGCCCCCCATCAGCCGCAGAGCTGACCTCTCCAGCGTCCCGCCATCGGGCCGGACCCGCAATTCACGGCGCCGCCGGTCTCGGCTGACACGAGGACCTGACAGGACCTGACAAGACCTGACAGCCGTCCCGCTCATACACGGCGAGCGCGTCGGCGGTGCGGCCCGCGGCTGACAGCGCGCGCATCCGCAGGGCGGCGACTCGCTCGCTCAACGGACGCTCCACGCCCGCCGATTCAAGGTCGGCGAGGATGTCGGCGTACCGCCCCAGGCGCAGTTCCGCGTCGAAGCGGTCCTCCGCAGCGGTGGCCCGCAGATCGTCGAGGCGGCTGGCGGCCGGGCGGGCGAAGGGGGCATCCAGGACGTCCGCGAGGGCCGCGCCACGCCACAGGGCGAGGGCGTCGCCGAGTGTCGCCGAGGCCTCGCCCGGGCGGCCCGCGGCCAGTTCGCGCCTGCCCTGCCCGGCCAGCTCCTCGAAGCGGTGCGCGTCCACGGCGCCGGTGGCCACCGCGATCCGGTAGCCGCCAGCGACCGAGTCCACCGTCCCGGCACCGCGCAGGGCCCTGCGCAGCCGGGACACCAGTGCTTGCAGGGCGTTGCCCGCGTCAGCCGGTGGGTGCTCGCCCCACAGGCCGTCGACGAGCGCGTCGACGGTGACCGGACGCCCGCCTTCGAGGGCGAGCCTGGCGAGCAGCATGCGCAGCCGTACGCCGCCCAGGGCGACCGGCGTCGCGTCGTCGGCTATGACTTCGACCGGGCCGAGCAGGGAGATTCTCACGGGGCCAGGGGTCCTCAGCGCTCGTCGACGAAGAAGCTGTCGTGCTTGACGAGGAACTCGCCGAACTCCTTGCCGCCCTTCTGGGCCATCTCCGCCACCTGCTCGAAGTACTCCTCGCGCGGGGCGCCCGGCGCGAAGAGCAGGAGCATGGAGGCGGGGTCGTCGCCGTCGTTCTTGAAGGCGTGCAGGCCGCCCACCGGGACGTAGAGGAAGTCGCCAGGGCCGCCGGTGATCCAGCGGTCGCCGTCGTAGAGCTTGACCTGGCCGGACAGGACGAAGAAGGACTCGGAGATCGACTTGTGGAAGTGGGTGCTCGGTCCCGGGGACTTCGGGGCCATGTCCACCCGGTAGAGGCCGAATTCGCCACCGGTGGAGGCGTGCGTCGCGAGATAGTGCGTGCGGTTGCCGTGCGGGCTGACCAGCTCGGGCTCCTGGTCGGCCGGTCTGAACACCGCGTTGATCTCGCCGCCCTCGCCGAGATAGCGGGGCTCCGGGTAGGACATGTTCCGCTCCTTCACAGGTGCTTGATCGTGGGTGCTTGATCGTGGGTGCTGACTTTAGCCACCGTCCACCCGCCGCCCCTGTTAGTTGTGCCTGATGATTCCGGGGCGGAGTTAAGCTGGACTGCATGCTTGATACGCGGCGCATGCAGGTCCTCCGGGCAGTGGTCACCAGCGGCTCCGTGACCGCCGCGGCACGCAACCTCGGGTACACGCCCTCCGCGGTCAGCCAGCAGATGGCGGCCCTGGAGAAGGAGGCGGGCATCGCCCTCCTGGAGCGCACCGGGCGCGGGGTGCGGGCGACGGACGCCGGGCGGCTGCTCACCGAGTACGCGGTCGCGATCGGCCGGCAGATCGCCGAGGCGGAGACCGCGCTCGCCGAGCTGCGGGCGGGGCGCACGGGCCGGGTCTCGATGCGGTACTTCACGACGGCGGGCGCGCTGCTCGTCGCCCCGGCCCTTGCCGCGCTGCGGCGGGCGCAGCCGGGTGTGCAGGTCGAGTTGAAGCTGTCGGATCCCGACGATCCGATGCCCGCGGTGCGGGACCGGCAGGCCGACCTCGCTCTGGTGGTCAGGCCGGCGGGCCAACTGGGCGTGGACGGCGTCCGGTTCGAGCATCTCCTGGACGACCGCTACCACGCCGTACTCCCCATGGGGCATCCCCTCGCCTCGAAGCCCCTCCTGGAGATGACGGACCTGGCCGACGAGCCGTGGGTCGCGAGCGAGTCGCCGGGGCCCTGCCTCGACCCCATCCTCGATGCGTGCGGGGCGGCCGGTTTCAGCCCGGACTTCGTGGTGGAGAGCGGGGACTACGCCACGGCGCAGGGCTTCGTCGCCGCGGGCCTCGGCGTCAGCCTCGTCCCGGAACTCGGCCTGGACACGCCCCACTCCGGCGTGGTCGTCCGCGAGGTCCGCAATCCGGTACCGGTCCGGTCGATCTACGCGGCGGTACGGGGCCCCGCGCCCGACCGCCCGGCGGTGGGGGGCCTGCTGGATGCGCTGCGGGGGGCGGTGGCTCAGCTCGGGGTCGGCGGGACCGCCCCTTCCGGCGCGGCGTAGCACCGTACGGTGACGGTCTGCTGGAGGCTCCAGCGCTGGCGGCCCGTGCCGAGGAACTGCCAGCCCGCACGTTCGTAGAGGGCGGTCGCCGAGGTGTCGGACTCGACGACGTCCAGGACCGGGTACACCCCCAGTTCCCCGGCCTCGGCCGCGACGCGCGCCAGCAGCCGCGCCCCGATCCCGTGCCCGCGGGCCCCCGGCGCGACGAACAGCCGGCTGACCACGGCGGTCTCTTCGACGGCCACGCCTTCGCGTCCGCTCCACAGCGCGGGGGCGACGTCGTCCGCGGTACTGCGGCAGAGCGCGACGTGGCCCACGACGCGGCCTCCGAGCTCGGCGACCCACGCTCCCGTGAACGAGCTCCCGGCCAACCAGTCGGCGGGCCGGTCGGGCCAGTTGGTGGGATACCCGTCAGCCGCGTGCACCTGAGCGAGGACCTCCACGCAGACGGCGAGGTCGGCGGCTTGGCGGGGGCGGATGGAGGTGGGAGCGGAGATGCGGGTACGGGTGCGCGGGGCGGGGTCTTGGCTCACTGCGGTATGCAAGCACAGGTCAGCCTCGCCTCGGGCGGCACGGGCGGAAGCGGCGCCGCACCCGCAGGACCCGTACCCGGGCGAGGAGCACGGAGCCGCCCCGCAAGGCCCCCGCCCCCAAGCAACCCCCCGCCGAACATGGGCGCCCCGCGCCCCCCGCGCTAAGGTCGGGATCAGACAGAGCCTGCATGACATGGGGGAGGCGGCCGCGGATGGCGCCGGATGAGGCTGTGATCGGCTGTACCGGTGAACTCGTCATCGGTACACGCGGATCCGCGGGACCGGGTGAGGTCCTGGTGCGGATCCGAGGAGGTTCCGAGACGTTTCTCGCCTGGTCCGACGAACCGCTGCCGCATGGCGCCGCCGTACTCGTCATCGAGTCGCGCGGCAGCCGCCAGGTCGATGTCATCAAGTGGGCCGATCCGTTGGACGCGTTGACCGGCGACGGCGCCGGCGACGCCGGTTGAGGAGTCGATCGATGTTCGGTTACCGCGTTCCCGCCCCCGACGAGGCGATGCTGATCTCCGGCGGGAGGCGAGGACTTGGCGGCGCCCCCTTCCGGGTGGTGACGGGGCACGGCAAGTTCGTGCTGCCCATCTTCCGCAAGACCCGCTTCCTCACGCTGTCCATGTGCGAGGCGGAGGTCGCCGAGACCTGCGTGACCCGGCAGGGCATCGCCCTGACCGTGCGGGCCGTGATCGCCTTCAAGGTCGGCAACGACACGGAGAGCATCGTCAACGCGGGCCAGCGCTTCCTCTCCGACCAGGACCAGATGTCGCTCCTGACCGGCCGGATCTTCTCCGGTCATCTGCGTTCCATCATCGGCTCGATGACCGTCGAGGAGATCGTCACGGAGCGGCAGAAGCTCGCCACCGAGGTCCTCGACACGTCGAAGTCCGAGATGGCGAAGATCGGCCTGCACGTGGACTCGCTGCAGATCCAGTCGATCGACGACGGCGACACCGGCTACATCGACGCCATGTCCGCCCCGCACAAGGCCGCCATCCAGCGCCAGGCCCAGATCGCCCAGGCGCAGGCGACCCAGGCGTCGGCCGAGGCCGAGCAGGAGGCGGCGCGGAACCAGGCCGAGTACGCGCGCCAGACCGCCATCGTGCAGGCCCAGTACTCCGCCGAGATCGAGCAGGCCCAGGCCAAGGCCTCCCAGGCGGGCCCGCTCGCGGAGGCGCACGCGCAGCAGGAGGTGCTGCGCGCCCGTACGGAACTCGCCGAGCGCGCCGCCCAGTTGCGCCAGCAGCAGCTGGTCGCCGAAGTGGTCAAGCCCGCGGAGGCGGACGCCGAGCGCATCCGGGTCCTTGCCCTCGCCGAGGCCGAGCGGATGAAGATCCAGGCAGAGGCGGCGGCGTCGTACGACCGGGTCGCGCTCGACCGGATGCTGATCGACCAGTTGCCGCTGATCGTGAAGGAGGCGGCGACCGGCCTCTCCGGCGCCAACGTGAACGTCCTGAACGGCGCGGACGGGCTCGGCGAGATCGCGGCCGGTCTGGTCGGGCAGGGCCTGACGATCCTGGACTCGGTGCGCAACAACCTCGCCACGCCCGCCTCCCAGGGGCAGGGCCAGGGACGTGGGCCGGGTCAGGGTGAGCGCGAACCCGTCGACATCAAGCGGTACTTGGGCGCTCCCGCCCCCCGCGGTCAGGCGGACAGCGGAAAGGGCGACGGCCCCGTGGAGATCCAGTAGCCCCGGCGCACGGCGGCCCACCACCGGAGCAGCCGCGCGGCGGCGTCATCCCGGTGGCGGGCCACTCGCGTACGTAGGACGACGCCCCCTGCCCCGCGCACCACCGCTACCGCTACCGCCACCACCGCCCCGCACCGAACGCGAGAGCGAGAGCAGCCAGCCGATGCCGGCGAGCGAGACGAGGACGAGCCCGCCGTCGGAGAAGAGCGTGAACAGGTGCTTCTGCTGCTCGGTGGGGGTGGGGATGTAGCCCTGCGCGAAGAGCGCGGGGTCGAGCCCGGTGCTGGTGATCCTCGCGACGAGCCAGATGGCGATGCCGTGCATCGAGTCCCACAGTGCGTGCAGCAGTGAGACACCGAGATACGTGGCGATCACCGGTCCGGTGAAGCGGAACCGCCCGCCCGGCTCACGGAACTTGAGGAGCACCCCGCCCGCGATCGCGGTCCACAGGCCGTGCCCGAAGGGGGCGAGGAGCCCGCGCAGGATCTCGGTCTCCAGGAGCGAACGCAGGTCGAGGCCGCGCATCGTGACGGCGGCGTTGAAGGCGTACCCGGAACTCTCGAAGGCCGCGAAGCCGAACCCGACGGCGGCGCCGAGCACCAGACCGGCGCGCAGGCCGCGGATCTGCCGGAAGCGGCGCAGGACCAGCATCAGCGCGACCAGCTTGACGGCCTCCTCGATCAGACCGACGCCGAGGAAGATCCACAGGGAGGGGTGCAGGAGGTAGTACTCCATGACGGACGCGCCGAGCACCCCGAGCACACCGCCGACGATGAAGCAGTTGAGCAGCACGCCGAGGCCGAGGTCGCGTCCGTCCCGCTCGTAGGCCCAGAGCACGAAGACGGCCGGGACGAGGAAGCTGCCCAGGAGGATGAGGGTGGGCAGGAGGTTGGTGTTCTTCGTAGCGTAGGTGATGACGGCCGTGAGCAGCCAGAGGGCGAGGCCACCCCAGAGGCAGCGCTTCCAGAGACCGGGGCGCATCTGCGGGGCGGGGCCTCCGTCCGGGCTGTCACCGTCCGGGCCCGGGGGCCGGCTCGCCGACGTGTCCAACCTCTGAGTCATCTGACGGGATCCCCCTTCGAAGCATTCGGATCATGCGTTGACGCCCACTGTCCGTTTCGCCCGACTCTAGGTTAAATACGTCTTATGTCGCAGCCGGGGACGCTCATCCTGATCATGGCCGTCGCCGTGCTCGCGCCCCTCCTCACCCACGGCGTCAGCCGCTGGCTGCCCGTCCCCTTGGTCATCTTCGAGATCCTGCTCGGCATCCTCATCGGCCCCGACGTACTGGGGTGGGCCCACCACGACGAGGTCATCGACGTGCTCTCGGACCTCGGCCTCTCGATGCTGATCTTTCTCGCCGGGTACGAGATCCAGTTCGGCGCCGTCCGCGGGGACACCCTGCGCCGTTCGGTGTGGGCGTGGGTGGTCTCGCTGGCGCTCGGACTCGGCGTCGCGTTCGCGCTGTCCGGGGGCGCCGTCACCAAGAGCTTCGTCATCGGCACGGCCCTGACCAGCACCGCGCTCGGCACGGTGCTTCCGATCCTGCGCGACTCCGGGGACCTGCGGGGCCGCTTCGGGACGGTGATGATGGCGTTCGGCGCGGTCGGTGAGTTCGGCCCGATCATCGCGATGTCCCTGCTCCTGAGCGGCCGCTCGCCCGGCACGTCGACCGCAGTCCTCGCCGCCTTCGCCGCCGTCACGGCCGCCGCGGTCTTCTGGGCGCTGCGGCCGAGGCGTCCCTGGTTCTCGCAGGTCATCGCCAAGACCCTGCACAACAGCGGCCAGTTCGCGGTGCGCTTCGTGATGCTGCTGCTCGCCGCGATGCTGGGCCTCTCGTACGCCTTCGGCCTCGACACGCTCCTGGGCGCGTTCGCGGCGGGCCTGCTCACCCGGCTCGTGCTGCAGGGCGCGGCGCCGGAGAGCAGCGAGGTGGTCCTCGGGAAGATCGAGGCGATGGGCTTCGGCTTCCTGGTGCCGGTGTTCTTCATCGTCACCGGCATCGATTTCGACCTGGACGCCCTGCTCGGTGGCGGCCGTCCCCTCGTCCTGCTCCCCGCCTTCCTCCTCCTCTTCCTCGTCGTACGCGGCCTGCCCGTGTACTTCCTCGCCCCGCGTGACCTGGACGTACGCGACCGGCGGGCCCTCACGCTCTACTCCGCCACGGCCCTGCCGCTCGTCGTCGCGATCACCACGATCGGCCTGGCCGACAAGGCGCTGACGGCGGGTGAGGCCGCGGCGCTCGTCGGGGCGGCGATGGTCTCGGTGCTCGTCTTCCCGCTGCTGGCGCTGAGGCTGCGGGCACGCTCGCCACGCGTCCTCGACGCCACAGGGGCGGGCCCCGGCTAGGGACCCGGCCAAGGTCTCGGCCCTAGGCGAGCGCGACGAACTCCCGGTAGTCCGGGCTCCAGAGGTCCTCGGTCCCGTCCGGCAGGAGCAGCACGCGGTCGGGCCGCAGCGCGTCGATGGCCCCTTCGTCGTGCGTCACCATCACGATCGCGCCCGGATACGTGCCCACCGCGCCGAGCACCTCGTCGCGCGACGCCGGGTCGAGGTTGTTGGTCGGCTCGTCGAGGAGCAGGACGTTCGCCCCCGAGTGCACGAGCCCGGCGAGCGCGAGCCGGGTCTTCTCGCCGCCCGAGAGCACGGCGGCGGGCTTGTCGGCATCGTCCCCGCGGAACAGGAAGGACCCGAGCACGCCCCGCACCTCACCGTCCGTCAGACCGGGCGCGGCGGCAGCGAGATTTTCCCGCACCGTCATCCCGCCGTCGAGGGTGTCGTGCTCCTGCGCGAAGTAGCCGAGCCGGGCCCCGTGACCGTGCACCACCCGCCCGCTGTCCGGGAGTTCGGCCCCGGCGAGGAGGCGCAGGAGGGTGGTCTTCCCGGCGCCGTTGAACCCCAGGACGACCAGCCGGCTGCCCCGGTCGACGGCCAGATCGACGCCGCCGAGCACCCGATGGCCCCCGTACGCCTTCACCAGGCTGACCGCGCCGAGCGGCGTACGACCGCAGGGCGCGGGCTCGGGCAGCCGGATCCGCGCGACCCGCTCGCCGCGCCGCACGGGCTCGGTGTCGGCGAGCATCCGGTCGGCGCGGCGGGCCATGTTCTTCGCCGCGGTGGCGGTGGCGACGTGCGAGCGCATCTTCTCCGCCTGGCTGCGCAGCGAGGCGGCCTTCCGCTCCGCGTTGGCCCGCTCACGGCCGCGCCGCCGCTCGTCCGCCGCCCGCTGGGCGAGGTAGGTGTGCCAGCCGGTGTTGTGTACGTCGACGGCCGCGCGGCCCGGGTCGAGCGCGAAGACGCGGTTGACGGTGTCCGCGAGCAGCCCGGTGTCATGGCTGATGAGGACGAGCCCGCCGGGATAGGTCCCCAGATACCCCCGCAGCCAGCCGACCGAATCGGCGTCCAGGTGGTTGGTCGGCTCGTCGAGGAGGAGGGTGTCGTGGCGCGAGAAGAGGATGCGGGCCAGCTCGACGCGGCGCCGCTGGCCGCCGGAGAGGTGGCCCACCGGCGCGTCCATCGCGCGCTCGGGGAGCCCGAGCCCGGCGGCCACGCGAGCGGCCTCCGCCTCGGCGGCGTACCCGCCCCGCGCCTGGAACGCGTCGTCCGCGCGGGCGTAGGCGGCCATGGCCCGCTGCTGCTCCGCGCTGCTCTCGGCCCCGGCCATGGCGCTCTCGGCGCCGCGCAGGGCCTGCACCGCACGATCGAGGCCGCGGGCGGAGAGGATGCGGGCCGTGACGGTGCTGTGCGGGTCGGCGGCGGCGGGGTCCTGGGCGAGGTAGCCCACGGAGCCGGTGCGGGTGAGAGTCCCCGCGGCCGGGGCGGCCTGCCCCGCGAGGGCCTTGAGCAGGGTGGTCTTGCCGGCGCCGTTACGGCCCACGAGGCCGATGCGGTCGCCGGGGGCGATGTGGAAGGAGGCGCCGGCCAGCAGTAGCCGGGCGCCGCCGCGGACGTCGATGCGTCGGGCGGTGATCATGAGGTAACGCTCCGCAGTAGCGAATGGACACACGGGTGACGTGGAGACCGGTGTCCTGGCTAGGAGATGCGGGGCGTAGACATGCGACGAGGGTAATGGGCCGGTTCCGGTGACCGCACTCCCATTTCCCCCCAGACGCCCCTCCCGCCCTCGTGCTGGTGCGAAGGGAACCCCCACACGGGATGATCGACTCCATGGACGTCACCCTGCACCTGGCCCAGGAGCCGGAAGCCGATGAGCTCCTCGGCCGCAGTCCGCTGGCCGCGCTCGTCGGGATGCTGCTCGACCAGCAGGTTCCGATGGAGTGGGCGTTCGCGGGCCCGCATACGATCGCGCGGCGGTTGAACGCGGACGATCTCGACGCGCACGAGATCGCGGCGTACGACCCCGACGAGTTCGCCGCGCTGCTCTCCACGAAACCGGCGGTGCATCGCTATCCGGGATCGATGGCGAAGCGGATCCAGCAGCTCTGCGCCTACCTGGTGGAGCACTACGAGGGCGACCCCACCGCCCTGTGGGAGAACGCGCCCTCCGGCAAGGAACTCCTGCAGCGCCTCAACGACCTCCCCGGCTTCGGCAAGCAGAAGTCCCAGATCTTCCTGGCCCTGCTCGGCAAGCAGCTGGGCGTACGTCCTGATGGCTGGCGGGAGGCGGCGGGGGCGTACGGAGAGCCGGACGCGTACCGCTCGGTGGCGGACATCACGGGCCCCGAGTCCCTCCAAAGGGTCCGCACCCACAAACAACAACTCAAGGCAGCGGCCAAGTCCACCGGCAAGTAGCCCTCGGGCCCTCCGCATCCACCCCGGCCCCTCCCCCTCTCCCACCGCCACCCGTTCCCCGCATCAACACCGCACCGCACCCGCACCCGCGTCAGCCCCGGGCCGTGTTCGTAGCCCATGAGGGGGGATCTCGGCGTCAGGGAACAGCAAGCGGGGTTCCGTGGGGGACATGACCCCTCATGAGCCGTGCCGCGTCGCCCCGCCCCGCGTGGCTTCGCAGTGCCCTCATCCTGCTGGTCCTCCTCGGCGCGGTCCTCGCCCCCGCCGAAGCCACCCCCGCCCCCGCCCTCGCCCCACCCGCGGCCGTATCCACCGAGCCCAACGGCGAGGCCCATCAGGACACCGCCGACAGCGCACTCCGCGTCACCACGAGACGCCCCGCCCTCGGCGCCACCCCGCTCGCGCACCCCCGCGAGCCCCGCCGAAGCCGCCCCCTCCCCACCCGCGGCCTCAGCCACGTCCCCGCGCCACGTTCCGTCGTCCTCCGCTGCTGACAGGTATCGCCAACCGCGACCACCAGCAACAGCAGCAGCGAACCGAGGACAGGACAGACACCCATGCCCATCGACCCTTACGCGGCCCTGCACGCCCTCCTCCGCGCCGAAGCCGTACGCAACTCACCCAGCACCCACCCCAGCCGCAGCTCCGGCCCCAGCCCCGAGGCCGCCGCCCCGGCTCAGGTCGAAGAAGAAGACCAGGGCGCCGAGAAGAAGACCGGGCAGCACGACCGCTGACGGCACCCACCCCCAACCGGCGCAGGCGCCCCCCCCCGGCCTCAGCGTCTGCGCCGAGCCGTCCCGAACACCGACCGCGAGATCTCCCGCCCGATCTGCGTCCCCAACGACCGCGCAAGCGACTTGAAGATCCCGCTCCCCACCACCTGGTCCACCACACTCCCGGAGCCGCCCCCCTTCGCAGCGCCCTTCGCGGAACCCTTCTCCGCCGCCGCGGCGACCGCCGCAGCCGCCTCCTCCGCCTCCGCCTGACGCGCAGTCAACTTCTCGTACGCCGACTCCCGGTCGACCGCCTCCGCATACCGCCCGTACAGCAAGGACCCCTTCACCGCCCCCTCCAGCGCCCCCGCCTCCACCGGCCCCATCAACGACTCCGGCGCCCGCAACCGCGTGACGGCCACCGGCGTGGGCGCGCCCTTCTCGCTCAGTACGGTGATCACCGCCTCGCCCGTGCCGAGCGCGGTCAGCGTCTCCTCCAGGTCGTACGCCGAGTTCGGGAACGTCCGGACCGTCGCCTTCAACGCCTTCTGGTCATCCGGCGTGAACGCCCGCAACGCGTGCTGGACCCGGTTGCCCAGCTGGGCGAGGACATCGCCGGGCACGTCCTTCGGCGTCTGCGTCACGAAGAAGACGCCGACCCCCTTCGACCGGATCAGCCGCACGGTCTGGGTGATCGACTCCAGGAACGCCTTCGACGCCCCGTTGAAGAGCAGGTGCGCCTCGTCGAAGAAGAAGACGAGCTTCGGCTTCTCCACGTCGCCCACCTCGGGCAGGTCGTTGTAGAGATCCGCCAGCAGCCACATCAGGAACGTCGAGAAGAGCTGCGGTTTGTCCTGCACGGCGGGCAGTTCGAGCACCGACACGAAGCCCCGCCCGTCCGGCGCGGCCCGCAGGAACTCGCTCGTGTCGAACTCCGGCTCCCCGAAGAAGTCCCCCATGCCCCGCGCCTCGAAGGCGGTCAGCGCCCGCAGGATGACGCCCGCGGTGACCGTGGAGAGACCGCCGATCCCCTTGAGCTCGGACTTGCCCTCGTCCGACGTCAGGAACGTCACCACGGCCCGCAGGTCCTTCAGATCGACCAGTTCAAGCCCTTTTTGATCGGCGTAATGGAAGATCAGGCCGAGTGACTGCTCCTGGGTCTGATTCAGCTGGAGCACCTTCGAGAGCAGCACGGGGCCGAAGCTCGTGATCGTGGCCCGCACGGGGATACCGGTGCCGATGCCGCCCAGTGCGTAGAACTCGCTGGGGAAGCCCGTCGCCTCCCACGTCTGGCCGACCTCCCGCGCCCGCTCGGCGACCTTCTCGCCGCTCTCCCCCGGCACCGAGATCCCGGAGACGTCCCCCTTGATGTCCGCGAGGAACACCGGCACGCCCTGCGCGGCCAGTTGCTCGGCGATGAGCTGGAGGGTCTTCGTCTTGCCCGTACCGGTCGCCCCCGCGACGAGCCCGTGCCGGTTGAGCATGGCCAGCGGAATGCGGATCTGGGCGTCGGGCAGACACTGCCCGTCCCACAGGAGCGCCCCGAGGTCCAGCGCGGGCCCCGCGAAGGCATACCCGGAGACGATCTCCATCGCCTCCTGAGGCAGCGCCCCCTGAGACGGCGCCTCACCGGAACCCTCCCCTCCGGTCGTCACCCCCGCGACCGGCGAAGACTCGTTAGAGGGTTTCGCGCCCTCCGTCGTGGACGGCATCGGCTGGCTGTCGCTCACTTCTGCCCCTGTTCCCGGCGTGGCCGTACCCGTTTTGCCCCGCTTTCCGGCGTCATTTCCCAGAGTCGCACTCCGTCTCCATGGCTGCGCCCGGAGAGCCTTGCCCGGTAGGCTTTCCGTGTGATCTTCAAGCGCATCGGAAACGGCCGGCCGTACCCCGACCACGGCCGGGAAAGCACCCGGCAGTGGGCGGACGTCGCGCCGCGCCCGGTCCGCCTCGATCAGCTCGTGACGACCAAGGGTCAGTTGGACCTAGAGACGCTCCTCGCGGAGGACTCGACGTTCTACGGCGACCTCTTCGCGCACGTGGTGAAGTGGCAGGGCGACCTCTACCTGGAAGACGGACTGCACCGCGCGGTCCGTGCCGCGCTCCAGCAGCGCCAGGTACTGCACGCCCGCGTCCTCGAACTGGGCTGACAGCGGCCATCGCCCTCATCGACCGTTCAGCCATTGACCCTTTCGGGTTGGACTGAGCCCAAGTCAATGATCATTTAGTAGGCATCACGGCGTCGTCGCACTACGCTGCGCCCATGAGCATGCTCACTCCCCCCGGCATGGGCGGCAAGTACCGCATCACGGGGGCCAAATATCCGCGTATGCGCCGACCCCGTGGCCGCCGCAGGATCGTGCTCGCGGTGGTCGCGTCCGTCGTGGCGGCCGGCCTGATCGGCTGGGGAACACTGCAGCTCATCGACGTCTTCACGGGCGGCGACAAGGCCACGGCGGCAAGCGCCCGCAGCGACTGCAAGCCCAAGCAGGGCCCCTCGGCCGAGCCGCCCGCCCCCAAGGCGCTCCCCAAGCCGGGCCAGATCAAGGTCAACGTCTACAACGCCACGCCCCGCTCCGGCCTCGCCAAGGACGTCGCGGGCGAGCTGAAGAAGCGCGGCTTCACCATCGGCAAGGTGGACAACGCTCCGAAGGAGTACGACAAAAAGGTCAAGGGAACCGGCATGCTGCTCGGCGCCAAGTCCGCCACGGACACCGCCCTGCCGGTCCTCGGCACGCAGCTCGCGGGCACCGAGAGCCGCACGGACGCCCGTAAGAGCGGCGAGGTGGACCTCATCCTGGGCGCGAAGTTCAAGGATCTGGCAAAGAAAGAGGACGCCGACAAGGCTCTGGCGGTACTCGCCAAACCCAAGCCGACGTCCTCGACGTCCAACGGCCAGAAAGACTGCTGAGCGCTACTCCGCGGTCCCGTACATCCGGTCACCGGCGTCGCCGAGGCCCGGCACGATGTAGCCGTTCTCGTTCAGCCGCTCGTCGACCGAAGCCGTCACGACCGTCACCGGCGTGCCCGCCAGCTCGCGCTCCATGACCTCGACGCCCTCGGGCGCGGCGAGGAGCACCACGGCGGTGACGTCGTCCGCGCCGCGCTTGATCAGTTCCTGGATGGCCGCGACGAGCGTGCCGCCGGTGGCCAGCATCGGGTCGAGGACGTACACCTGGCGCCCGGAGAGGTCCTCCGGCATGCGGGTCGCGTACGTCGACGCCTGCAGGGTCTCCTCGTCGCGGATCATCCCGAGGAAACCCACCTCGGCGGTCGGCAGGAGCCGCACCATGCCGTCCAGCATGCCGAGCCCGGCGCGCAGGATCGGCACGACCAGGGGGCGCGGGTAGGACAGCTTGACGCCGGTCGTCGGGGTGACCGGGGTCTCGATGTCGACCTGCTCGGTGCGCACGTCCCGGGTGGCCTCGTACGCGAGCAGGGTGACCAGCTCGTCGGCGAGGCGCCGGAAGGTCGGAGAGTCGGTGCGCTTGTCGCGCAGCGTGGTGAGTTTGTGCGCCACCAGCGGGTGGTCGACGACGTGGATACGCATGCGTCAACGGTAACCGCGCCCGGGACCACCCGGTCTCCCCCGTTACGGCCACCTCCGCCACCTCCCCGGAACTTCCGCGCTCGCATCAAACCCGCCGTACGGGGGAAAGTGGACGTACGACCTGGGGTGGTGTTGCCCATGCCGGACAGAGAGCCCGGCGGCCGAGAGCCGGACCGCGAGACCGAAGCCGAGCGCCGGCGCCGACGCGCCCAGTTCCTGCGCGAACGCGCCGAGGCCATCGAGCTCCGGGACCGTGTGAAGCCGCGCCGCGCCCGGGCGGCACGCATGCGTCAGCAGATGCGTATGCGCACGTTCCGCTGGTAGCGGCCACCTCTCAGGCAGGCATCCGGGAGCCGTCCGGGAAACGCGACGCGGACACAGCGGGCGGAAGACCTCTCCTCCGGCCGCGGTTTCTGCCACGATTCCGAGTGGGCGGGGCTTGGAACAGCAACTCCCCCGCTCCCCGAACTCGCCGGGGGGACACCCAAACCGTCAACCGGCACTGTCTATGACCAGTGGGAGAGTCACGGTGTACTTCGCCGCACTGCTCGCGCGCACCGAAGACGGGTGGGAAGCGAGCGACACGGAGCTCGACGATGTGGAGACCCTGTCGGATCTGACCGACCTGGCCCGCGAGGCCACGGCCGACAGCACTGAGGACGACACCGTCCTCGTCTTCATCGAACAGGAGGGCGCCTGGTTCGGCGTCGTCCGCGTCGACGGTGAGGAGGACCCTCGTATCTACGTCTCGGACGCGGCCGCGGCCGCCCGGAGTTCGTACGGCGAGATCCTGCTCACCGACGAGATGCTCGGCCGTGAGCCGGGCACCGACGATCCGGGTGTCGATCTGGACGCCCTCGACCTGGACGGCACGGAGGACGGCGAACCCGCCGGCTCCGACGCCGTCCCCGATACGGCCGACGACGAGGAGACGGGGGAAGCCTCGGGCGAAGCGTTGCCCGCGGGGCCCCTCGGCGACTCGGAGCTCATGATCGACCTCGGCGTGCCCGAGAAGGAGCTGCTCGGCCTTGAGCCCGGTGACGCGCTCAGTGACATCGCCGAGATCCTCGGGGCGGCGGAGGTGCTCGAGGCCGTCCGCTAGGTTCCCCGTGTGAGCGACCGGAACGACGACCACCACCACCTCAACGAACCAGCACCAGCACCACCCGATCCCGTACGCGACCGCTGGCGGGCCGCCATGCGGCTCGCCCTGGCCGAGGCCGAACTGGCCGTCCAGGGCGGCGACGTGCCCGTCGGCGCCGTCGTGCTGTCCCCGGACGGCACGACGGTGCTCGCGGCGGGCCACAACGAACGCGAGGCGACCGGCGACCCGACGGCGCACGCGGAGGTGCTCGCCCTGCGGCGGGCCGCGGCCGTGCTCGGGGAGTGGCGGCTGACCGGCTGCACGCTGGTGGTGACCCTGGAGCCCTGCACGATGTGTGCGGGCGCGCTCGTCCAGTCCCGGGTCGACCGGGTCGTCTACGGAGCGCGGGACGAGAAGGCGGGGGCCACTGGCTCCGTATGGGACGTCGTGCGCGACAGAAGGCTCAACCACCGCCCCGAAGTCATCGGGGGCGTCCTCGCTGAAGAGACCGCCGGACTGCTCACCCGCTTCTTCCGCGGGCGTTGAGAAGCCCTCCGAAGGCCCTCCGAAGAACGGATTTCTGACCACGGCCTTCTTTGGGCTAGAGTTCCTCTCGGTAGCGTGTCCGAGCGGCCGAAGGAGCTCGCCTCGAAAGCGAGTGTGGGGAAACTCACCGTGGGTTCAAATCCCACCGCTACCGCTCTTGATACGAAGGCCCCGTCCGCGAGGACGGGGCCTTCGTCGTTCCCGGGCCGGGCCGAAAGGGCTGCGCAGGCGAGTGCACCCGAGCGCACGCGAGAGAGCCCCGGCGCCGTGAAAGCACCGGGGCTCCGTCCCGATTGGACGGGGGGAACGGCATCGGGGGGACAAGCCGCTCCCCCCGATGAGGACTGGAACCCCCGGTCCGCGCCGTCATACGGGGGGAAGCCGACGGCGCGTGACCCCGCAGTGGGGCCAGTCCCTTGCCCGCGGATTCCTGCCAGATCCGCTGGGGCACATCACCAATCCTGCGCCTCGCGCCACTCGGAACGGCGCGGCAAAGGGCCTCTGCTGCCGGGCCGTTGGTCCTTAAAGACCTTGTGAGCACCGGCCGGGTTAGACTCACCGCCGTCACAGGGGCCACAGACGCAGCGGGTAAGGGGAGGCCGAGAGCATGGCGGTGCAGTGGAAAAAGATCGGGCTCTTCGCCCTCGTGGTCTTCATGCTCTACGTGATCATCACTGACCCCGCCAAGGCCGCGGACTACGTCCAGATAGGCTTCGAGGCGGTTTCCGACGCCGCTCGGAGCATCGGCGACTTCATGACGTGGGTCGCCAACGGGGGCAAGGACTGAGCGGCGTCGCCCGCCGTCCTCACCCTCCTCTCCCCGCTTCACAGGAGTGCGCATGATCCGCCATCTGGTCCTCTTCAAGCTCAACGACGGTGTGGAGCGCGACGAGCCGCGCGTCGTCGAGGGCGTCAAGGCCTTCCGCACGCTCGGCGGACAGATCCCGGAGCTCACGTTCTGGGAGTGCGACTGGAACATCACCGACCGGGCCATCGCGTACGACTTCGCCATCAACTCGGCGGTCGAGGACACCGATGCGCTGAAGCGGTACATCGAGCACCCCGCCCACCAGGCGGGCGTCGCCCTGTGGCGGGAGTTCGCCACGTGGGTGATCGCCGACTACGAGTTCTGAGCCACCCGGCTCAGCCGCCGACCACCCCGCGCAAAGCGGCCCCTCACCGGAACGGTGAGGGGCTTTTCTGCGTCTTATGGCCCAACTTGCCCCTCAACACGTAGTTATCGGGTGCTTGCACACAGTGCACATGTCTTGTGATGCTATGACCGCTTTTGACGGATGAGTTGACCAGGGTCGGCTGATCTTGACTGAGCTCGACAGGACTTGACTGGGCTTGACCGAGAAGGGGTGGCGTTGACCGTGCCGGCCAGTACTGCGCCCGAAGCACCACCCGTGACCCCACAGGCGAGCAGCCCCGGCCCACCGAGCGCGCCGGGACTCCTGGACACACGCGACACACACGACACCCGCGACCCGCAGGACACCCACCCCGCCCCGCGCACTCCCAGCAGCAGGGGCGCCGACACCCGGGCCCTGACGCAGGTGCTCTTCGGCGAGCTCAAGGAGCTCGAACCGGGCAGCCCCGAGCACGGCCGCGTCCGCGGTGCGCTCATCGAGGCCAACCTGCCGCTGGTGCGGTACGCCGCCGCCCGCTTCCGCAGCCGCAACGAGCCGATGGAGGACGTCGTCCAGGTCGGCACGATCGGCCTGATCAACGCCATCGACCGCTTCGACCCCGAGCGCGGCGTGCAGTTCCCGACCTTCGCGATGCCCACCGTGGTCGGCGAGATCAAGCGGTACTTCCGCGACAACGTACGAACGGTCCATGTGCCGCGCCGTCTTCACGAGCTCTGGGTGCAGGTGACCGGGGCGACCGAGGACCTCACCACCACGCACGGGCGCTCACCCACGACCGCGGAGATCGCCGAGCGGCTGCGGATCACCGAGGAGGAGGTCCTGGCCTGTATCGAGGCCGGACGTTCTTACCACGCGACGTCGTTGGAGGCGGCTCAGGAGGGCGACGGGCTGCCCGGCCTGCTCGACCGGCTCGGCTATGAGGACCCGGCACTCGACGGCGTCGAGCACCGCGATCTCGTCCGCCATCTCCTCGTGCAACTGCCCGAGCGCGAACAGCGGATCCTGCTGCTGCGCTACTACAGCAATCTGACGCAATCACAGATCAGCGCCGAATTGGGCGTTTCTCAGATGCATGTGTCAAGACTGCTGGCCAGAAGCTTCGCGCGACTTCGATCCGCAAATCGTATCGAGGCGTAACCGTATCGAGTGGACTGCCCTGACGGCGGTTCCCGACGATCTCGCGGGCAGAAATGCCTCAGACCCCCTCTTTCCTGCATCGATGTCACCCTTCTTTGTCGACATGTAACTACAGCGTGTTGCCGACATGTGACATTCTGCTGGAACCGCGTTTGCCGCAGTCCCACGTCCGGTATTCAGGTGGAGGCTGCGTTCCTCCGACGGGAGCGTCCGCCGTGACCGTCCGCGACCTCAAGGGGGTGGCATGTCCGCAGACCAGGGCAGCTCGAAGGTGCTCACGCTCACGAAGAGCGAATCAGCGCCCGACGCGCTTGTGAGTCCAGTAGTTTCCGGGGCTTCCGGAGCCATCGACACCCGCACCCTGTCCCGCTCCCTGTTCCTGCGGCTCGCCGCACTCGACCAGGACAGCCCGGAGCGTGTCTATGTGAGAGACACGCTGATCGAGCTCAACCTCCCCCTCGTCCGGTACGCGGCGGCGCGCTTCCGCAGCCGTAACGAACCGATGGAGGACATCGTCCAGGTCGGCACGATCGGCCTGATCAAGGCGATCGACCGCTTCGACTGCGAACGGGGCGTGGAATTCCCGACGTTCGCGATGCCGACGGTCGTCGGTGAGATCAAGCGCTTCTTCCGCGACACGAGTTGGTCGGTGCGCGTCCCGCGCCGCCTCCAGGAGCTGCGGCTCGCGCTGACGAAGACGAGCGACGAGCTGGCGCAGAGGCTGGACCGCTCGCCGACCGTGCCCGAACTCGCCAAGGCGCTCGGGGTGTCCGAGGAGGACGTGGTCGACGGCCTGGCCGTCGGGAACGCGTACACGGCCTCGTCACTGGACTCACCGGCCCCCGAGGACGACGGCGGCGAGGGCTCCCTCGCGGACCGCCTGGGGTACGAGGACAGCGCCCTGGAGGGCGTCGAGTACCGCGAGTCCCTCAAGCCGCTGCTCGCCAAGCTGCCGCCGCGCGAGCGCCGCATCATCATGCTGCGCTTCTTCGCCAACATGACGCAGTCGCAGATCGGCGAGGAGGTCGGCATCTCACAGATGCACGTCTCGCGCCTGCTGACGCGGACGCTTTCGCAGCTTCGCGAGGGGCTCATCGCCGACTGATCCGGGCTCTGCCCGGCTTCAACAGGGCGCGGAGTGACCGGTGTTGCTGACGGTGTTCCTAATTGACGACCCGTCAGCCACACTGGCGCGATGCGACGTGGCATGCGAAACGTACTGGGCGCCTCCACGGCGGTCCTGTGTCTGGGCGGCCTGCTGGCCGCGTGCGGCAGCGAGGACGGCGACGGCTATGTGGCCACCGGCCCGGCCGCCGCGAGGCCTGAGCGGGCGCCCGGCAAGGGAGTTGCACCCACCGGCGACGTGGAGCTCGTACCGCTGGACGGGAGCGGGGAGCCGGCCGACGCCAAGGGTGACGGCGGCGGCTCCGATTCCGCGGAGCCCGGCTCCGACGGCTCCGACGGCAAGTCCCCTGGCGGCAAGGCCGGTTCGGGTTCCTCGGACACCCCGGTCGGCGGCGATCCCTCGACCGACGCCGCCAAGCCCGGCCGTACGGCGGGAAGTTCCGACGGCGGCACCGGCGGTTCGGGAGGAAGTTCGGGAGGCAGCTCCGGAGGCGGCTCCACAGGGCCCTCCGAGGGCGGGGCGAGCGGCACCCCCTCCGCGCCCGGCGGCGGTACGAGCACGCAGCCGAGCGGTCCCGCGAAGCTCGGCGTCGGCGAACCGCGGCGCAAGCCCGCCGCCGACCGCTGGTGCGAGAAAGTGACCGTCTCCTTCCGCAACACCGGTGGATCACCGGTGCGCTCGGGCACGGTCACCTTCGGCACGCACGTCATCGGCGCCCTCGGCGTGGACTGGGCGACGGTCGAGTCCACCCAGAAGCTGCCCGCCCCCATCGACGCGGGGAAGGCCGTGCAGAAGACCTGGACCGTATGCGTCGAGGCGTGGCGGGTGCCGCTGGGGATGCATGTGGAGACGCGGGACGTCTCCGTGAAGTGGAAGTAGGGGTTCTCTGACGCGCCCGCGCCAGGGATTCCCTGACGCGTCCGCGTCCGCGCCCCCGGCGGGGCGGCCGGGAGGCTACTTGAACGCCAGCCAGGCCACCCCCGCCACCACCACGATCGCGAGTACGACGCCGATGATCAGGCCGATGCGCGGGCCCGCGGGCGCCGCCGCCGGCTGCTGGGCTCGGCCCTGGGGGGACTCGTCGACGAACGCGCGGAACATCTGCGTGCTGCCGGCGGGGTCGGGGTTCTGGGGGCCCTGGGGGTTGTGTGCCATAGCGCAGGACCCTAGCGAACCATCGGGGGTCGGCCCAACCCCCGCTGACCACGGACTTTACGAGCAGGGTCCCAGACCTTTACCGAGTCTTTAGGGCGTTGGTCCGGTTTTAGTTTGCCTGCGGCAACCAACTGTCTCTATCGTTGCCCTAAGCAACAACATAGGAGGTGCCGTGGCCGCGCAACGTCATTACGAGGAGCTGGCCCGACAGCTCAGCGCCATCGGTGCCGTGAAGCGTGGCCTCGGAAGAGGTCTTCCGCACGACTGCCCGGCAGGGTCCGCCGCCGTACTCATCCTGCTCGACCGGCACGGAGAGATGCGGATGAGCAGGCTCGCCGAGCTGCTCGCCGTGGACATGTCGGTGACAAGTCGCCACGTGGCCCATGTCGCCGAGAGGGAGTGGATCCAGCGGGATCCCGACCCCGCCGACAAGCGCTCCCGGATCCTGCGCCTCACCCCCGGGGGCAAGGCCAAGGTCAACGAGCTGTCCGACCTGTCCATCAGGACCCTCACCCACTACTTGCATGACTGGTCAGACGACGAGGTCGTCCAGCTCAGCACGCTGCTCGCGCGACTGCGCGACAGCTTCGGGGACTGCCGTGCGGCTTCGGCCCGGCTCCCCGTCGAAGAGACCACCCGTACACCCGCGTAACGAAGAGGAAGCCCATGGCAACAACCACACCATCCGGTGTGCGGGGCAGCCACGCCAAGCACGGAGCGTCGCACGACGAGAACGCCCCGATGACACACCGGCAGATCATGGAGGCCCTTTCCGGCCTGCTGCTCGGCATGTTCGTCGCGATCCTGTCGTCGACGATCGTCTCCAACGCCCTGCCCGAAATCATCGGCGACCTGGGCGGCGGACAGTCCGCCTACACCTGGGTCGTCACCGCTTCGCTCCTGGCGATGACGGCGACCACGCCCCTGTGGGGCAAGCTGTCGGACCTCTTCAGCAAGAAGGCCCTGGTCCAGATAGCCCTGATCATCTACGTGGGCGGTTCGATCGTCGCGGGTCTCTCGCAGAGCCCCGAGATGCTGATCGCCTGCCGTGTCGTGCAGGGCATCGGCGTGGGCGGTCTCTCCGCCCTCGCGCAGATCGTGATGGCCGCGATGATCTCGCCGCGCGAGCGCGGCCGTTACTCCGGCTACCTCGGCGCGACCTTCGCCGTCGCCACCGTCGGCGGTCCGCTGCTCGGCGGTGTCATCACCGACACGTCGTGGCTCGGCTGGCGCTGGTGCTTCTACGTCGGCGTGCCCTTCGCGATCATCGCCCTGATCGTCCTGCAGAAGACCCTGAAGCTCCCCGTCGTGAAGCGGGACGTCAAGGTCGACTGGGGCGGCGCCTTCTTCATCACGGCGGCCGTCTGCCTGCTCCTGGTCTGGGTGACCTTCGCGGGCGACAAGTACGACTGGATGTCCTGGCAGACCGGCGCCATGGTCGGCGGTTCGATCGTCCTCGGCCTGCTCTTCCTGCTCGTCGAGTCCAAGGCGAGCGAGCCGATCATCCCGCTGCGGCTCTTCCGCAACCGCACCATCACCCTCGCCTCCCTCGCCTCGCTCTTCGTGGGTGTCGGCATGTTCGCGGGCACGGTGTTCTTCAGCCAGTACTTCCAGCTGGCGCGCGACAAGTCGCCGACGATGTCCGGTGTCATGACGATCCCGATGATCGGTGGCCTGTTCATCTCCTCGACGGTGTCGGGCCAGATCATCACCAAGACCGGCAAGTGGAAGGTCTGGCTGGTCGCCGGCGGTGCGCTCCTGACCGCGGGTCTCGGCCTGCTCGGCACGATGCGCTACGACACCGAGTACTGGCACATCGCGATCTTCATGGCCCTGATGGGTCTGGGCATCGGCATGATGATGCAGAACCTCGTGCTCGCCACGCAGAACCAGGTCGCTCCCGAGGACCTCGGCTCCGCGAGCTCGGTCGTCACCTTCTTCCGTTCCCTCGGTGGCGCCATGGGCGTCTCGGCGCTCGGCGCCGTGATGGCGACCCGCATCACCGACTATGTGAAGGACGGCCTGGCCGACCTCGGCCCGAAGGCCGCGCAGGCGGGTCACGGCGGCACGGGCGGCGGCGGCATCCCGGACCTGGACAAGCTCCCGGCCCCGTTCCGCACGGTCATGGAGAGCGCCTACGGGCACGGCATCGCCGACGTCTTCCTGATCGCGGCCCCGCTGGCCTTCCTCGCTTTCCTGATCACGATCTTCATCAAGGAGGTCCCGTTGCGTACGTCCGGTGCGCTGGCCCAGGCCGCCGAGTCCTCGGACTCCCCCGTGGCCGCCCCCTCGAACACCGCGGCCACCGCGGCCACCGAGGAGCAGCCGGTCCTCGCCTCCGTCGGCGCGCACACCGAAGCGGGTCCCGACGGCACGCAGAAGCTCGCCGCGCTGGCCTCGTCGGCCACCGGTGACGCCCCGCCGCAGATCACCGGCGGCACTCCGGTCCACGGCTTCGTCCGCGGCGCCGAGAGCACTCCGGTCCCGCGGGCCGCGGTCACGCTGATCTCCCTCGGGGGACGCCAGCTCGGCCGTGCGGTCGCGCAGGCCGACGGTTCCTACGCGGTCGACGCTCCCGGTGCGGGCTCGTACGTGCTGATCGCTTCGGCCGACGGTTTCCAGCCGCAGGCCTCCACGGTCGTCGTCTCCGACGAGGCGCTCACGTACGACATCCTGCTGAGCGGCACGAGCGGCCTCAGCGGTGTGGTGCGGGCCTCCGACGGCAAGCTGCCGGTCTCGGGCGCGATGGTCATCGTGACCGACGTGCGCGGCGACGTCCTGGCCACCGGGATCACCGGTGAGCAGGGCGAGTTCACCTTCGCCGAGCTGGTCCCCGGCCAGGTCACCATCGCGGTGAACGCCGCGGGGCACCGCCCGATGGCGCTGCCCGTCGAGGTCGGCGCGGTCGGCGTCACCCGGGTCGAGGTCGAGCTGAACGCCGGTTCGCAGGTGCTCGGCACCGTGCGCGCCAAGGGCGGTCCGCTGAACGACGCCCGCGTCACGCTGGTGGACGCGGCGGGCAACGTCGTGGCCTCCGCCACCACCGGGTCGGACGGCGCGTACGCCTTCACCGACCTGGACAGCGGCGAGTACACGGTCATCGCGACCGGTTACCCGCCGGTGGCGACGGGCCTCACCGTCACCGGTGAGGGCGTCGGCGACCACGACATCGAACTCGCCCACCCGGGCGAGTAGTCGACCCCGGCCCGTGCGCGCGCTTCGAGCGGATGAGCGCGCACGGGCCGGTTGTGGAAAGGGCCCCCGGGTTGGCGGTGACGTACACGGCAGGGGACGGCCGTGTCACCGCCGCCGGGGGCCGCACTCTTTTTGAGCTTGGCAAGGAGAAAACGGGATGGGACTCAGCGCTCGGATCCGCACACGTGACGGGTGGGCGGTATCGCACGCGGTCGTCACCCTCACCGACATGACCGGTACGCAGGTGCTGCGGGCCGCGGCGGACGGGGAGGGAGCCGTGCGCGACGCGACGGCCCTGCCTCCGGGCCCGTACACCGTCATCGTCACCGCGGTCGGCTACGCCCCCGTGGCCTCGACCGCGCTCGTCACGGCGAGCGGCCGCGCCGAGGTCGGCAACATCGTCCTCGCCCGGCAGGGCGGCACGGAGCTGCCGCCGCCCGGGCCGTGGACCATCGACCCGGCGCACTCGACCGTGGGCGCGACCGCGCAGCACCTGGGGATCACCAGCGTGCACGGCCGGTTCACCGAGTTCGGCGGGCGGGTGGAGATCGCCGAGGACGTGGAGAAGTCGCGCGTCGAGGCGGTCATCAGGTCGGCGTCCATCGACACTGGCAACGGCATGCGGGACGGCCACCTGAAGTCGCCCGACTTCCTGGACGTCGACCAGTACCCGGAGCTCACCTTCAGCTCCACCGGCCTCACGCCCGCCGGCCCTGACCGCTGGACGGTCCACGGCGAGCTGGGCATGCACGGTGTCGTACGCCCGGTCGACCTGGACCTGAGCTACCTCGGCACCGGCGCGGATCCCTGGGGCGGGACCCGGGCGGCGTTCCGCGCCACGGCGGAACTGCGCCGCGAGGACTTCGCCATGAACTACAACCAGGTGGTCCAGGCGGGCATCTCGGCCATCGGCACGACGCTCAGGGTGGAACTGGACATCCAGACGGTCCAGGGGGATGCGCTGCCGCAGGTCTAGGGGGCCGGGCGGGGCGGGTGCCGGGGCCGGGTGCGGTGCTGGTCCGTCTGTGGGTGCGGGGCCGCGCCGGTATGTCCGCCGGCACGTCCCCTCGCGTCTCGCTGCCGACTGCGGGCAATCGGGCGGGTGGGCGGGAGAGGCACGTTCCCTCGCGCCGCCCCGGCGTAGGGTGCGAGCCATGGCACCGAACATCGCGACCAACACCACCGTGTCCCTCGATGAGTTGCTGGACTTCGTTCGCCCGCGCCACCGCGCGGTCCTGCTCACCGCCCGTGGCGACGGAACCCCGCAGGGATCCCCCCTGACCTGCGGGGTCGACGACTCCGGGCGGATCGTGGTGTCCACCTACCCGGAGCGGGCCAAGACGCGGAACGCCAAGCGGAATCCGCAGGTCAGCATCATGGTGCTGAGCGACGAGTGGAACGGGCCCTGGGTGCAGATCGACGGGACGGCGGAGGTCATCGACTCCCCGGAGTCGGTGGAGCCCCTCGTCGAGTACTTCCGGAACATCTCGGGCGAGCACCCGGACTGGGACGAGTACCGCGAGGCGATGGTGAAGCAGGGCAAGTCCATCATCCGGATCACCCCGGAGCGGTGGGGCCCGGTGGCCACGGGCGGTTTCCCCGCGGCGAAGGCGTAGCCGCCCGCTAGAGCATCGCCTCGATGCCCGCCACAAGCAGGTCGAGCGCGACCTTGAAGTCCAGCTCCCACATCTCCTCGACCGTGGTCCCGCCCCGCGCCTCCAGCATGTCGGAGGCGCTGTGCAGGGTCTTCTCCACCTCCGGGTGGTCATGGACCGCGCCCATGGCCTCCTTGAAGTACTCCCCGGGAGTGAGCCCCGCCGCCGCGCACCGCGCGATGTAGTGGCCCTGCACGGTGCCGAACCCGTAGACGAACTGGAAGACGGCGGCGATGGCCCCGGCCTGCTTCTCCGCCGGCAGGCCGGTCCTGCGCACCACCTCCTGCACGGTCAGGGCGAACTTGAGCCAGTTCGGACCGATGTTGAGGAAGTTGCCGACCAGCGGTGACACCCAGGCGTGCCGGACCAGCAGCCCCCGGTACTCCTCGGCCAGTTCACGCAGCACCTCGCGCCACCGTTCGGCCGTGACCGCGTCGGCGTCCGGCAGGGCCATCTCCCCGGCGGCCGCGTCCAGGGCCAGTTCGAGGAGGTCGTCCTTGGTGTCGACGTACCAGTACACGGACATCGCCGTGACGTTCAGGTCCGCGGCGAGGCGGCGCATGGAGAACTTGGCGAGGCCCTCCTCGTCCAGGAGGCGGACCGTGGCCTCGGTGATGCGCTCACGGTCCAGGCCCGACGGCTGATCGCTCCTGCGGCCCGCGCCGTTCCGGGGGGCCTTGCCCTCCAGCCAGACGCTGGTCCGCGCGGGGCGCTTCGCGCGATCGGCTGCCTTCGCCATGGCGCACCTTTCTGGTCCTGAGCTCTTGTACCGATACCGGTCGTCCGGGGCGGGCGACAGACCGGAATTGGCCAGTCCGCCACCCACCCGCCGATGCTATGCGGACGCCGCGGCCGGGTCCGCCTTGGCAGAGTCTGCCCTCTCCGCGCGCTTCAGCAACGCGGCCGCCAGCATGCCCCCGAGCAGCACGGCCACCGCGCCCACCAGCTGACTGGTCTCCAGACCCGAGGAGAAGGCGTCGGAGATCTTCGCGCGTTCGGCGTCCGACCCCGCCGCGGCAAGCGCGGCGGGCAGCGAGACCGCGGAGACGGTGACGAGCGAGGCGAACCGTGAGTTCAGGACAGCGCCGAGGACGGCGACGCCCAGACCGTTGCCGAACTCCGCGAGCGTGCCGTTGACGCCCGCGCCCACGCCCGCCTTCTCCGGCGGGATGGCGCTCATGATCGCGTTGGCCATGGCGGGCATGGCGAGCGCGATGCCCGCGCCCATCACGATGAGACCGGCCAGCATCCCGGCGTAGTTGTCACCGCCGAGCACGGCGATCGCGGCGAGGCCCGCGGAGAGCAGGCTCATGCCGATGGCGATCGTCGCGGGGGTGCTCGTCCTCTTCAGGAGGCGTGCGCCCAGGCCGGTGAGGTTGAGCGCGACGACGGTGACCGCGAGCGGCGCCGTCCGCAGGCCCGCCTCCAACGGCTCGTAGCCGAGCACGAACTGGAGGTGCTGGGTGAGCAGGAACAGCGAGCCGCCCATGCCGAAGGCGACCAGGATGGCGCCCGCGACGGCGCCGATGAACTTCTGGTTGCGGAAGAAGTGCATGTCCAGCATCGGATACGGGATGCGCAGCTCCCAGACGACGAAGATGCCGAGGACGACCACGCCCACCGCGGCCGCGACGAGCACCTGCGTCGACGTCCAGCCGTGTTCGGGGCCGGAGATGATCGCGTACACGACCGAGGCCATGCCGATGGTGGAGAGCAGCGCGCCGAGCAGGTCGGGGCGATCGCCCTGCGGGTTCTTGGACTCGGGGACGAGCTTGACCACGGCGGCCAGCGCGACGATCACGACGGGGATGTTGATGAGGAAGATCGCGCCCCACCAGAAGTGGTTGAGCATGACGCCGCCCATCAGCGGGCCGAGCGCGAAGCCGAGGGAGTTGACGGTCGACCAGAGGCCGATCGCCCTCATCCGCTCGGTGTCGTCGAAGATCTGCACGACCACCGCGAGCGTGGTGGTGATCAGGAGCGCGCCGCCGATGCCCATCCCGGCCCGCGCGGCGATGAGCTGCGCCGAGGACTGGGCGAGGCCCGCGACCAGCGAGCCGATACCGAAGAGGGCGAGGCCCGCGGTGAGCATCTTCTTGCGGCCGTAGCGGTCGGACGCGCTGCCCGCGGTGAGCAGCAGGCCGGACTGGACGAGCGAGTAGGCGTTGATCATCCACTGGATGTCGGCCGTGGACGCGTCCAGTTCCTTGGTGAGGGAGGGGATGGCGACGTTCAGGACGGTGTTGTCCAGGAGGACGGTGAGCTGGGCGAGGCAGATGACGCCGAGGATCAGCCAGCGCTGGGGGTGCCCTTGCTGGGCGGTGGGGGTTCCGGCGGTCGTCGTTGCCGTCATACCCTCTCCTTACTACTACTTATACGGTGTACGAGTGGTCAGCGATGTACACCGTAGAGCATCTCCTGTACGCCGTACAAGACGATTTTCGGCAGGCGTGCGTGAGGGGCCGGCCGCAGGGTGCGGCCGGCCCCTCGTACGACGGGGTGCGTCAGCTCTTCGGCTGGGTCAGGTCGTAGAAGGTCGCGCTGCCGACCGTGACCTTCTTGAAGGTGTCCTGCACCCAGGAACTGATCTTGGAGCCGGTGCCGCTGTCGCCGCCCATGCCGCCTCCCATGACACCGCCCGAGATGAAGTAGTGGATCTTCCCGTCCTCGACGTACTGCTTGAACTGCGCGAGGGTCGGGGACGGGTCGCTGCCGTTGAAGCCGCCGATGGCCATCACTGGGTCGCCGGTGGCGAGTTGGTAGCTCGCGGCGTTCTGCGAGCCGATGGCCGCCGCCGACCAGGTGTAGTCCCCGGCGTCCGTCTCCAGGAGCTTCTTCGCCTTGGCGCTGACCTGGGCGCCGTCGAGGAGGCCGCCCATGCCGCCGCCTCCGCCCATGCCGCCGCGCTCACCGGTACGGGCACCCTGCTGCTGGCCTTGCCTCCCCTGCTTCCCCAGCTGGGACTGGCCGTTCTGGCCCGGAGGCCGGCCCATGCCGCCGCCGTTCTGGCCGCCGGTCGGGGGCTGCATGGCGTTGCCGCCCTGCCTGCCGTTCTGGCCGCCCTGCTGGCCGTTCTGGCCGGGCGGCTGCATCCCACCGCCTCCGCCACCGCCAGGGCCACCGCCCCCGCCGGGACCGCCGCCCATCCGCCCCGCCGAAGCCGGGCCCGCGGTCACGATCGACCCGGTGTGCGCGCTGTTCACGGTGGAGAGGGTGTACGCGACCGGCCCCGCCACGGACGCGGCGAAGCTCAGGCCCACCGCCACGAGCGCCAGTTGCCGCCCGAGACGGGCCGCAATCAGCAGCCCGAGTGCGCCCACGAGGCCGCCGATCAGCACCGCCCAGCGCAGCCACGGCAGGTAGTCGGGGGTCCGGCCGAGCAGGACGTACCCCCACCACGCCGTGCCCGCGACGGCCGCGCCCAGCAGCGCGCCCGCCCACCACTTGGCCCGCTCCTCCCACAGGACCGTGGCACCCATGCCGATCAGCGCCGCGATGTAGGGGGCGAGGGCGATCGTGTAGTACTGGTGGAAGATCCCCGCCATGAAGCTGAAGACGGCCGCCGTCATCAGGAGCGCGCTGCCCCACGCCACGAACGCCGCACGCACGGTGTCCGTCCTGCGGGCCTTCCCGGTGAGGACGATGCCGCCGACGAGCAGGATCAGCGCGGCCGGGATCAGCCAGGAGATCTGGCTGCCGACCTCGGAGTTGAACATCCGCCCGAGCCCGGTCTCGCCCCACTGGCTGCCGCCTCCGCCGCCACCGGGGCCGCCCCCGCCGCCGACACTGCCGGTCTCGTCGCCGCTGATGCGGCCGAGACCGTTGTAGCCGAAGGTCAGCTCAAGGAAGGAGTTGTTCTGCGAGCCGCCGATGTACGGACGTGAGGACGCGGGCCACAGCTCCACGATCGCGACCCACCAGCCGCCCGCGACGACCATCGCGAGCCCGGAGAGGGCGAGCTGGCCGAAGCGCTTGCGCAGCCGCACCGGTGCGCACACCGCGTACAGGACCGCCAGCGGCGGCAGGATCAGGAACGCCTGCAGCGTCTTGGCCAGGAAGGCGAGACCGACCGCGACGCCTGCCCACACCAGCCACTTGGTGCGGCCGTGCTCCAGGGCGCGCAGGACGCAGTACACGGTGACGGTCATCAGGAGCGCGAGCAGCGCGTCCGGGTTGTTGAACCGGAACATCAGCGCCGCGACGGGTGTCAGCGCGAGCACCGCGCCCGCGATGAGCCCGGCCGCCGGGCTGAAGCGGCGGCGCACGGCGGCGTACAGGACACCGACCGTCGCGACGCCCATGAGCACCTGCGGGACGAGCACCGCCCACGAGTTGAGCCCGAAGACGCGTACGGACAGGGCCATCGGCCAGAGCGCGGCCGGGGGCTTGTCGACGGTGATCGCGTTGCCCGCGTCGAGCGAGCCGAAGAACATCGCCTTCCAGCTCTGGCTGCCCGCCTGGACGGCCGCGGAGTAGAAGGAGTTGGCGTAGCCGGAGGCGCTGAGGTTCCAGAGGTAGAGGACGGCGGTCGCGAGCAGCAGGCCCAGGAAGGCGGGTCGCGCCCAGCGCGGGTCGTCGGGGCGGCCGCGCCAGGCACGGGCGGGCAAGCCGCCCGCCGCGGCCCGTCGGTGGCCCGCGCCCTCGTGGGGCGGTGCGGCCGGTGGCGGGGACGCCGGATGCGCCGGGTGATCGGGGTGAATGGTCGTCATCGCGCGTTCCTCGGGTCGTGGGTGTCCGCGGCTGCGGTGACGCGGAACTGCTGTTCTTCGTGCGGGAGTTGCTCGTAACGGAGCACGGGGGCCGCCGCGGCGTCCCGCCGCTCGGGGAAGACCCAGGCCCGCAGGAGCAGGAACCGCAGGACCGTCGCCGCGAGGTTGGCGGCTATCAGCACGGCGAGTTCCGTGGAGTGCGACGGGTCCCCGGAAGCCGCGCCGAGTGCGGCCAGCGAGCCGCTGGTCAGGGCGAGGCCGATGCCGAACACCACGAGTCCCTGTGCCTGGTGGCGCATCGCACGGTCCCGGCCGCGCACCCCGAAGGTCAGGCGCCGGTTGGCCGCCGTGTTGGCGACCGCCGAGACGAGCAGGGCGAGCGCGTTGGCCACCTGCGAGCCCGAGAACGTACGGAAGCCGGAGTACAGGAGCAGGTAGAAGAGCGTGGAGAGCGCGCCGACCACGCAGAAGCCGACCAGCTGGCGGGCGAGGCCGCCCGGTACGCCGGTCAGCTGCCGGTCGCGCGGGTCGTCCCCGAAGGGGCGCGCGAGGCGGTCGAGCGGGAGCGCGCCGATCGCGAGGGCGCGCCCGACCCGCCACACCCCCTTGAGGTCGTCCGTGGCCGTCCTGACCAGGTGGACCGTGGAGTCCGGGTCGTCGACCCAGTCGACCGGCACCTCGTGGATGCGCAGGCCCGCGCGCTCGGCCAGCACCAGCATCTCGGTGTCGAAGAACCACCCCGTGTCCTCGACCAGCGGGAGCAGCACCCCCGCCACGTCCCCCCTGATCGCCTTGAACCCGCACTGGGCGTCCGAGAAGCGGGCCTGGAGGGAGCCGCGCAGGATGAGGTTGTAGCTGCGCGAGATGAACTCCCGCTTGGGGCCGCGCACCACCCGCGAGCTGCGGGAGAGGCGGGAGCCGATCGCCAGGTCCGAGTGGCCGGAGATCAGCGGCGCCACCAGCGGGAGCAGCGCGTTGAGGTCGGTGGACAGGTCGACGTCCATATAGGCGAGGACCGGGGCGTCCGAGGCGGACCACACGGCGCGCAGGGCCCGCCCGCGCCCCTTCTGCTCGAGGCGTGTGTAGTGGACCTCTTCGCTCGCCACGGCGAGCTGCGCCGCCACCTCGGGGGTGCGGTCCGTGGACGCGTTGTCCGCGATGGTGATGCGGAAGGGGTAGGGGAAGGTGCGTACGAGATGGTCGTGCAGGCGCCGCACACACGGCTGAAGGTCCTTCTCCTCGTTGTAGACGGGGATCACGATGTCCAGGACGGGCACATCGCGCCGCCCGGCGGGGAGGTGGGCCCGCGCCGGCAGAGGGACCGAGCAAGCGCCGCCCGGGAAAGAGTCGGTTTGCATGACACCGACATTCGCCAAGTGGTCTGTCAGGGCTGTGTGGTGAGCCTGTGGCCCGCCTGTGAGCCGTTCCCGACATCGCTTCCGGCGCCGCTGACCTGGCCCGCCGCATCGTCGGACACGGCGGGCAGCGTCACCGTGAACACGGTCCGGCCCGGCACGCTGTCCACCGTCACACCGCCGCCGTGTGCCGTGACGATGGCCTGTACGAGGGCGAGACCGAGCCCGGTGGACCCGGCGTTGCGGGAGCGTGATGCGTCGCCGCGGGCGAAGCGCTCGAAGACGTGGGGGAGGAGGGCGGGGGCGATGCCGGGGCCGTTGTCCTCGACCTCCAGGCAGACGCCGGTACCGGCCCGCCGCACGCGGGCGGTGACCTTCGTGCCCGGTGGGGTGTGCGTACGCGCGTTGGCGAGGAGGTTGACGACGACCTGCTGGAGGCGGGGCGCGTCGGCGAGGACGAGCGCGGGCTCGTCCGGCAGTTCCAGGGCCCAGTGGTGCTCCGGTCCTGCGGCCCGCGCGTCGCTCACGGTGTCCACGACCAGCGGTGAGAGATCAGTGCTCCGATACGAGAGCGGCGGTCTGGCCCCGGGGCGGGGGCTGTCGCGCCCCTCGTCCAGACGGGCGAGCAGCAGCAGGTCCTCCACGAGCCCCGTCATGCGCTGCGCCTCGGACTCGATCCGGCCGAGGGCGTGGCGCGTATCAGGACCGGCCGACTCCCGCCCCCGGCGTGTCAGTTCGGCATAGCCGCGGATCGACGCCAGCGGCGTACGCAGCTCATGGCTGGCGTCCGCGACGAACTGGCGTACCCGCGTCTCGCTCTCCTGGCGCGCGTGCAGCGCGGAGTGCACATGGTCGAGCATCCGGTTGAGCGCGGCGCCCACCTGCCCGACCTCCGTGTTCGGCGCCGTGTCGGGGACGCGTTCGTACAGCGTCACCTCGCCGCTGTGCAGAGGGAGTTCGGATACCCGCGTCGCGGTCGCCGCCACCCGGCGCAGCGGGCGCAGCGCGACGCCGACCATGGCCGCGCCGGCGAGCGAGGCGGCGACCAGGCCCGCGGCGGTGACGCTGACCTCGACGATGATCAACGTACTGAGGGTGTTCCGCACCTTGGCCGTGGGGATGCCGACGAGGAAGTCGCCGTGGGGCCCTGTCGCGTACTCCACGCGGTACTCGCCGCGGCCGGGGATGTCGGCGTTGTGCGGGTGCCCGTCACGCGGCACGGAGCCGAGCGCGGCGGACTGCGCCGCGTCGAGCCGGTCGGTCTTCGGCTCGAAGGTCCCGCTTTCGGGCTCGTTGCTGACCAGGGCCTGGCCGACCGAGCCGTCGTCCTTGACGACGGCCCCGATGGTGCCGACCTCCTGCGGCCCCTTGGAGACGAACCGCAGCGGATCGCCCGCATCATCGGTCATGCCGCCGGGGACGTCCTCACCCGGCTTGGGCAGCGGCCCGCCTTTCGCCCGCATCGCCACCGTGTCGAGCGTGCCGTCCAGCTGTTGGTACAGGTGCGAGCTCAGCGCGATGGTCGTCACCGTGCCGATCACCGCGCAGACGACGGCGATCAGCGCCACCGCCGAGACGACGAGCCGCGTCCGCAGCGACCGCGGCTGCCGTCTCCGCTTCATGAGGCGGCGGCCACCTCGGTCGAGGGCGCGGCCTTGATCAGGTATCCGGCGCCACGCCGGGTGTGGATCATCGGCTCACGTCCCGCGTCGATCTTCCTGCGGAGGTACGAGATGTAGAGCTCGACGACGTTGGCCTGGCCCCCGAAGTCGTAGTTCCACACGCGGTCCAGGATCTGCGCCTTGCTGAGCACGCGCCGCGGGTTGCGCATCAGGAAGCGCAGGAGCTCGAACTCGGTGGCGGTGAGGTGGATGGAGTCCCCGCCGCGCGTCACCTCGTGGCTGTCCTCGTCGAGGGTGAGGTCCCCGACGGCGAGCACGGATTCGCTGCGCCGGTCGGAGGCGCCCGCCCTACGGATGAGCCCGCGCAGGCGCGCGACGACTTCCTCCAGGCTGAAGGGCTTGGTCACGTAGTCGTCGCCCCCGGCGGTGAGCCCGGCGATCCGGTCCTCGACGGCGTCCTTGGCCGTCAGGAACAGCACCGGCACGTCGGGCAGCTCGCGGCGCAGCCGTCCGAGCACGGCGAGGCCGTCCATGTCGGGCAGCATCATGTCGAGCACCACGGCGTCGGGCCGGAAGGCACGGGCGGCGCGCACCGCACCGGCGCCGTCCCCCGCGCTGCGGATCTGCCAGCCCTCGTAGCGCAGGGCCATGGAGAGCAGCTCCGTGAGCGACACCTCGTCGTCGACGACGAGCACGCGGACGGGGCTACCGTCCGCCCTGAGCAGTTCGGTACGCCCCTGGGGCGAGGTCGTAGTCATGACCGACAGCGTGCTCCGCGGCCCTGAGAGTGCTCTTGCCGGAACCTGTGAATTCCCTGAGAAACGCCGTCCGGGCGCGGCTAGTCGCGGCTACCCGGCAGCCCGAAGAGTCCGGCCGCGTTCCCGTGACAGACCGCGCGCAGCCAGTCGTCCCCCAGACCGAGCCGCTCCAGGGCGTGCAGCTGATGGACGTACGCGTACGGGATGTTGGGAAAGTCCGATCCCAGCAGGATCCGGTCCCCCAGATCGGCGAGCCGCGGCAGCTCGGCGCGCGGGAACGGCGCGAGCCCCTCGGAGAAGTCGGTGAACATCAGGGTCGTGTCCAGCCTGACCTCGCCGTACCGCTCGGCGATGTCGAGAAAGTCGGCGTACTCCGGCATCCCCATGTGCGCCACGACGAGCCGCAGCCGGGGGTGGCTCGCGAGCAGCCGCCCGATGGGCTCGGGCCCGGTGTGCTTGCCCGGCGCGGGCCCCGACCCGCAGTGCACCACGATCGGGATGCCGGCCTCGGCGAGCAGCCCCCATACAGGCGTCAGCGCGGGGTCATTCGGGTCGTAACCCCCCACCTGGACATGGGACTTGAAGATCCGGGCCCCGGAATCGACGGCGTCGCGCACATACGCCTCGACTCCCGGCTCGGGGAAGAAGGTCGCCGTGTGCAGACAGCCGTCCGTCCGGCGGGCGAAGCCGACGGCCCAGCCGTTGAGCCACTCCGCCATGCCCGGCTTGTGCGGGTAGATCATCGACGTGAAGGCGAGGACGCCGAACTCCCGCAGCAGCGCGAGCCGTTGCGCCTCCTCGTGCCGGTAGGCGATGGGCCACTTCACGCCGGTCAGCGGACCGGCGGAGTCGAAGTAGTCCCACACCTTGGCGAGGACGCGCTCGGGCATGAAGTGCGTGTGCACGTCGATGAGTCCGGGCAGCCCGAGCCGCTCCCAGAAGTCACGGACGGCCCTGGCCTCCCGTTCCCCGACACCGCCTGCGGCCGTCTCGGCGTCACCCCCGCACATGGTCGTCCCTCCGCTCGAAACCATGGCTGCGCTCCACCTTGGCCACGTGGACGACGTACTTCTCGTACCACTCGCCGCGCCCGCGCTTCTGGGCCGTGCGGTGCTCGGCGTCGCCGCGCCACCGCTTGATCGCGTCCTCGTCCCGGAAGTACCCGACGGTGATGCCGAGACCGCCGGGCGTCCGCGCGGAGTCCATCCCCAGGAAGCCGGGCACGGAGGCGACGAGCTCGTCCATGCGGGCGCCGGTCGCGTCGTAGCCGTCGTCGTCCAGGGCTTGGGCTTGATGCTGTTCCTCGCCTTGGTGACCGTCTCCGGCCTCGGTCCTCAGTGAGGTGAACACGACGGCGTAGTAAGGGGGTTCGAACGGGGGGACAGGCGTGACGGACTGATCACTCATGTCCCCAGACTCAGTCGTGCCCTGCCCGCCTGTCCACCCTCTCCCCGCCTTCATTGCCGTACGGGCAGCCAGTCTTGACCCTCCGGTCAGCTTCGGCGCCACGAGGCGCCACGAGGCATCTCGGAGCCCGCGGGCTTTACGGGATGCACAGGATTCCCGGGATTCAGAAGAGCCCGCCCTGAACAGCGGGCACCTCCCGCACAGGAACGGTCGTACGCGCCGTCTCCCGCGCCCCGTCGAGCCGCCAGCCCCGCAGCAGCCGGCTGTCCAGGACGATCAGCCGCCCGCCGTCGTCGAGGTAGACGTCGGGTCCGGCCACGGCGACGAGATCCCCCAGCACCGCCCCGCCGTCGACGAGCTCGGTCACGGCGAACCCGCCGGCACCCGCGAGACGCTCCACCCCGAAGACCTCACCGTGGTCCACCACACCGTGGTCCGCGACACCCTGGTCCACCACACCGTGGCCCCCCAGCGCGACCCGCTCCAGCGACTCGGGCCACCCCTCCAACGCGAGGGCGAAGCCATGCATCCGCTCCAGCTCCAGCCGCCGCTCGTCCGCACCCGGCAGAGTGGCCCGCACGGCCCGCTTCCTGGCGTACGAGATCCGGTCCGGCACCCCGAGCGCGACCCGCAGCAGCTCCTCGGCCCGCCGCGCGGCCATCAAGGGTCCATGGCCCAGCCAGACGAAGGCCACCGCCCCCTGTTCGAGGAGCCGGGCCGGGCCGCGCTCCTCGCGGGTGATCCCGACCTTCACCATCCCGGCGCCGAACCACGCGAGGTAGACGCGGTAGGTCCGCGGATCGTCGGCGATGGTGTCCGCGGCCACCGAGTGCGCCCGGTCCAGCCGCGCGCACTCCGCACACCGGGCTTGCGTCGCCCGCCCCGGCACGGCGGCGCCGACCGGACAGGGGTTCCCCCGCGCACCCACGCACTCCCGCCGGCCGACGGCCCGGAACCCCACGCGCCGCCCCACGACCAGCGGGCTGACGTCCCCCCGCTCCCACACGAGCACGGGCCGTTCACTGTCCGCCCAGCTCAGCCCCGCACTGCGCCACTCCATGGGACCAGTCTCGCGCAGCCGCCCCACCGCGGCCGCCGGTCCGCCTACTGCTCCGCCCGCTCCGTCTGCCGGGGCCGCCCCGTGGCGGCGGCGACCGCGCCGGTCAGCCAAAGGAGGACGGCCACGACGACGGCCGACGTACTGGACGACGCGTGCAGCGACCAGGCCCACGGCTCCGGGGTGTTGTCGCTGTCCACGCCGAGCAGCAGCGTGGGGCCGAACATGCCGAGCGGCAGCAGCCAGGCGAGCCCGCTGCCGAAGAGGCGTGCGCTGATCATGCCGAGGCCGAGATAGCCCACGACGTTGCGGGCCGCCGAGCCGAACACCTCGGCGGTGGCGCCGGAGAGCAGCGGCAGCGCGCTGAGACCGAGCGCCAGGGCGAGCAGCACCAGCAGATAGCCGCCCCGCAGACGGCTCATCGGCTGGGCCGCGGTCTGCTCCAGGTCGGCCATCGGCGAGAACAGCGTGGTGGCGAGGACCACGGCGTGGGCCAGCGGCACGACCTCGGCCACCGGCACGCTGAAGTCGACGAGATAGCGGAACTCGGGCACCGCGACGCGCTGCCCCGCGAACGCGGTCGCCGCCAGGGCGATAAGGAGCGCGACACCGGTGGCCCGGGGCAGCCCACGGCAGCGTACGAACGCGATGGCGGCGCCCACCTGGGGATTCCTGGCCGCTTGGAGGCCCCTGACACGGCCCTTCACAGGGCTCACCGCGGCGGCTCCGGAACGGGGCGGCAGACGCGGATGTCCTCGGCCGCCGCCTCGATCCACGCGTCCTGCTTCGCGGCCGGGGCGCCGGTGATGCGGGCGAGGACGCGGCCGAACTTCTCGCCGTAGTACTCGCTGGGCGCTCCGGCGCGGGCGCGGATGACGGCTTCGAAGAGGAACGTGTCGGGGTAGCCGCCGGTCTCCTTGAGCAAGTGGGGCGCGCAGTCAGGGGACTTGGGCTGGGGCAGGGCCGCCGCGAACAGGGCGTCGGTCAGGTCGGCCTCGGTCTCCGCGGGCGTCATCAGGGACAGCTCGGCGCTGCGGCCCGCGGGCCGGTCGAGGCCGCTCGCGTAGAAGGCGCGGTTGAGTCCCTTCAGGTCGCCGAGCCGCTCATCGACGGTCTTCACGGCGGCGCGGGCCTTGGGCAGCAGATGGCGGTCCTCCGGCCAGAGGCACACCTTCGTACGGCCGCTTGAGGCGCAGAGCTGCCGCGCGGGCTGGGCCTTGCGCACCGCCCAGTACGAGTCGGGCCTCGGCGTGCGGAAGGCGACCAGCGTGCCGCCCGCGACGACGGCGGCCACGACGAGCGCCCCGAGGGCGAGGGGCCGCGGGGCGAGCGCCGCACGGCGCCGCAGCGCGGGCAGTGCGGTCAGGAGCAGGCCGAAGGCCAGGCACCAGGCGACGGCGATCAGCATGCGCGTCGTGTTGGGCTCGAACTCCGAGCTCCAGAACTCGTCTATCGCCGGGAACAGCTTGTCCAGCGGGGTGTCGGGGACGAACGCGACGAAGACGAAGAGCCCGTACCAGAAGATCCCGGCGAAGGGCGCGACCACGCGGGACGGCAGCGCCGAACCGATCGCGACCCCCACGGCGATCTCCAGGCCCATCATCCCGGCCCCGAGCAGCAGCGGCGTCCACGCGGGCTCGCTGACGTCGCTGACCCCCGCGGTCCGTGAGAACGCGACGGCCACCAGGACGGCGTACGCGAGCAGGGACCACAGCCACACCGCCAGCCACAGGAGCAGCGACTGCGACCAGCCGCCCCGGGCCGCGGTGTCCGCCCAGACCCTGGTCCTGTGCCGGAAGGCGCGGCCCGCTCCCCAGGCGGCCGCGGCGCTCATCACCGAGCCCATCACGATCACGGAGTAGAGCTGGACCTGCAGGCTGGTCTGCGTCCACCAGCCGATCCAGTCGCTCTCGTCGGGGCTCTCGGCGGTGAAGTAGTACACCCCGATCGCGCCCATGAGCGCGGCGGCCCACTTGGCCTCGCCGCGCCGCATCTCGGTCAGCAGCACGCGCATCAGATGGCCACCGCTTCCGTCCCCGCCAGGTGCAGATACCCGGCTTCCACGGCTCCCCCGTCGATCTCCTTGCCGTCCTCGCCGTCCGCCCCCGGCGCCCCCGCGCCCGGCAGCGCGCACAGCTCGGCGACCGTCCCCGTGAAGCGGACCGACCCTTCCAGGAGTACGGCGACCCGGTCGCACACGTGGGCGACGTCCTCGGCGAGGTGGGTGCTCATCACCACGGCGGCCCGTTCGCCCAACTCCTGGATCAGACCGCGGAATCCGACGCGCTGGGCCGGGTCGAGGCCGACGGTCGGTTCGTCGAGGAGCACCAGGGACGGTTCGTTGACCATGGCCTGGGCGATCCCGACGCGGCGCAGCATGCCGCCGGACAGTGCGCCCATCCTGCGGTCGGCGTGCTTCTCCATCTGTACGAGGCGCAGCGCGTCGCGGGCCCGCTCGCGCCGCTGAGCGGCGGGCACCTTGCGCAGCCAGGCCGCGTACTCGGTGAACTCCAGGACGGTGAAACGGGGATAGAACCCGAAGGACTGCGGGAGCACCCCGATCCGCTGCCGGATCCGCTGCACCCGCGCCCGGCCGGGCGCCTCGTCGCCGAGGAGGGTGACCGACCCGGACTTGGGTCTGCGTGCCGTGCTCAGAAGGGACAACAGGGTGCTCTTCCCCGCCCCGTTGGGGCCGAGCAGCCCGGTGACCCCGGAGGGAAACTCAAGCGATACGTCGTCGAGGGCGACCGTGGAGCCGTACTTGACGGTCACGGCGGTCACGGCCGCGACCGCCGCGACCGGCTGGGAGCCGGCCGCGGCGGTGCTGTTGCTGGTGGTCACGTGATTCCTGATCAGTTCTGGGCGTTCACGAATCAGTTCTGGGCGTTCACGTAACCGTAGGCCCGGCTGCCGGGAATCCCGGCCCAGGTGGCCTTGGTGTAGTACTTGCCACCCGTGCTGGTGCCCTTGTACGCACCACAGCCGTACGCCTGCTTGTAGCTGCGGGACGTGCTGGTGATCTTCGGGTCGGGGCGGAAGCTCTTGTCCTGGTAGATGTACGCGCTGAACGTCCTGGTGTCGTTCACCGGCACATCGCCGCAGACCTTGGCGTGGCCGCTGCTCTTGCCCTTCCAGCGGTCACCGTCTTCCTTGCTGCCCGCGGTGGCTATGGAGAACGGAAGCCTGCTTCCACTGATCTCCCCCGCGACCGCGCCCACGGTGGGCACGCCGATGGCAATCGCCGTCAGCGCCCCCACGACCGCGAGCTTGCGCTTCCCCGTGTACAACTTGCGCATCAATCCTCCAATTAAGCAGGACCTACTTGGTCGTTGATCACGCTATGTGTGGAATATGTGACTCCGGTGGCCAATGCTTCAGCTGTGCCGACGATCACATCTCCGGCCGGGTGCGGGGCGCCGTGGGGCGTCTGCGGGGGCACCCGGCCGGGGTGAACTACGGCCGCCCTCCCGCCCGATGAGCGGACCGGGCCCGCGCGCCCCGCGCGGGCTAGGATCCGGGGCATGGCTCTGACCGTGCAGGACGTCGACCGGTTCGAGGCGGCCATGCCCCGCCTTGAGGCCATCGCCTACCGCCTCCTCGGCTCGGCGAGCGACGCCGAGGACGCCGTACAGGACACCTTCCTGCGCTGGCAGGCCGCCGACGTCGACCACATCGAGGTCCCCGAGGCCTGGCTGACGAAGGTCCTCACCAACCTGTGCCTCAACCAGCTCACCTCGGCCCGCGCCCGCCGCGAGACCTACGTGGGCGAGTGGCTCCCCGAACCGCTGCTCGCCGGGGACCCGATGCTCGGCCCCGCGGACACCGCCGAGCAGCGCGAATCACTGTCGTACGCGGTCCTCAGGCTCATGGAGAGTCTCTCGCCCGACGAGCGCGTGGTGTACGTGCTGCGGGAGGCCTTCGGCTACCGGCACCGGGAGATCGCCGAGATTCTCGACATCACCGAGTCCGCGGGTCAGCAGCTTTTCCACCGCGCCAAGAAGCGCGTCGCGGAGGGCAAGACCCGTACCACCGAGTTCGACGAGGCCGCGGCCATGCGGATCGTCGAGGAGTTCCTCGCGGCCGCCACCAGCGGCCGGACCGAGCCGCTGGTGCGGCTGCTCACCGCGGACGCCGTCGCGATCGGCGACGGCGGCGGGAAGATCCCGGCCCGCGCCAAGGCGTTCGAGGGCGCCGTCGCGGTCGCGAAGTTCATGCGGGGCCTGTTCAAGCCGAGCGAGGCCAAGCGCGCCTACGTCGGCGGCTCCCCCGAGGCCCACATCACGACCGCCAACGGCGCCCCCGCCATCGTGGCGGTCATCGGCGGCCGGGTCGTCGGCATCATGTGCCTGGAGATCACCGCCGACGGCATCGCGGCGTTCCACAACCAGGTCAACCCCGACAAGCTCGAACGCGCGACCCGGCGGTGGGCGGAAACCGACCACGGTGAGCCCGCGCTGCGCGAGGCCTTCTGACCACGGGTGACACCTGCGCGATGCGGCTGTGACGTGGCTCACTTCGCGTTCCTGTCAGGAAACGGCGGGCTGCCCGGTTCAAGGGGCGCAACCCGCTGAAGAGCCGATGAAGAGCTGACAGGAGCCAGACCATGCAGCAGCACCAGACCACGCGGCAGCACCGCATCGTCGTCATCGGAGCCGGATACTCCGGAGCCATCGCCGCCGGACGCCTCGCCAAGCGGCTGCGCCGCGAGGACGTGGCCATCACCCTCGTCAACGCCGAGCCCGACTTCGTCGAGCGCGTCCGGATGCACCAGCTGACGGTCGGCCAGGACCTGGCGCCGCGCCCCTTCAGCGAGATGTTCGCGGGCACCGGCGTCGAGCTGAAGCTCGCCAAGGTCACCGCCGTCGACGTGGACGGCAAGACGGTCACGTTCACGAGCGGTGAGGCGGCCGAGGAACTTCCGTACGACACCCTGGTCTACGCCCTCGGCAGCGGCTGGAACGCGCAGGGCGTCCCCGGCACCGCCGAGCACGCCCATGAGATCGCGGGCCGCCCCGGAGCGCTCCGGCTGCGCGAGCGCCTGGCCGGCCTGGACGCCGGGGAGAGCGTGGTCGTCGTCGGCGGCGGCCTCACCGGCCTGGAGGCCGCGACCGAGATCGCCGAGGCCCGCCCCGACCTCGACGTCGCCCTCGCCGCCCGCGGCGAACTCGGCGACTGGCTCTCGCCCAAGGGCCGCGGCCACGTCCGGAAGGTCTTCGCCGGGCTCGGCATCACCGCACACGAGCAGGCCGCCGTCACCGGAGTCCGGGCGGACCACGTCACCACCGCCGACGGCGGGTCCATCCCGGCCGCGGTCACCGTATGGACCACCGGCTTCGCGGTGCACCCAATCGCGCGGGCCACCACCCTGGAGGTCACCGACAGCGGCCAGATCGTGGTGGACCGGACCATGCGCTCGGTCTCGCACCCGGACGTGTACGCGGTCGGCGACGCGGCCATGGCGATGGGCCCCGGCGACAAGCCGCTGCGGATGTCGTGCGCCACGGGCACCCCCATGGCCTGGCAGGCCGCCGACGCCATCGCGGCCCGCCTGACCGGCGGAAAGATCCCGAAGACGCCGCTCCGCTACTTCAACCAGTGCATCTCGCTGGGCCGCAGGAACGGACTGATCCAGTACGTCACCGCCGACGACCGCTCGGTCAAGGCGGCCCTGACGGGCAGGCTCGCCGCCCTCTACAAGGAACTGATCTGCAAGGGCGCGGCCTGGGCCGTCGCCCACCCAACGGTAGGAATGCCAACCCGCCCCCGCCCGATCACCCCCCAAGCGCAGCCCCAGCCCCACCCGACCACCCCGGCCAAGGCCACGGCCTGACCCGACAACGCAAAAGGCCCCCGGATGATCCGGGGGCCGTGGTCGTCAGCCTGGGTCTGCCCTCGCTGCCGTCACTCCGCATCATCATTTGGCCAGGGTCATGATCCTAAGGAACGACCTGGCTCAACCAGACGGCGTGACCGAGTACCACTCGCCGAACCACTGCTCGGCGCCGAACTCCTCGAACCGTTCCACCTCGGTGAACCCCAGCTTCTCCGCGAGGCGCATCGAGCGGTCGTTGGCGGTCTGGGTGCAGAGCACCACCGGCTCGCCGGGGAGTGCATCAGAGAACCAGTCGAGTGCTGCTGCACATGCCTCGGCGGCGTACCCCCGTCCCCACGCTTCCGGCAGGAACATGTAACCGAGCTCGGCCTCCCCGGCTTCCGGACGGAGGTGACCCGGACGCTCTGAATCGCGCCGATCGAGCGTGATCGAGCCGATCATCGCTCCGTCGAGATCGATCACGAAAAGGCCAGGGCGCCGACCGGGTATCTCAGGTAGCGCGCGTTCGAGCTCATCGCGCGGTCGAGGGCCACCGAGGTGAGTGCGCACCTCTGGCGATGCGAACAGTTCGATGAACGCCTCACGGTCTCGGGCCTCGGACTCGCGGAGCATGAGCCTGTCGGTCCTGATCAGGGCAGGTGGCCAGGCGACGGGTCCGAGTTCAGCCATGGCGGGCAACCTATCGCACGCCCGTGAGAGTGATCCGAAAGAGAAGACCTAGTCGTATTCGCGTAGGGCAGCCACCAACTCTGAGCCTTCTTTCGCTCCCCGTCGCTTCAACACGGCGGCCGTGGTGTGCAGCTCGTTCCACGAGTGCGGACGCCCGATGTCGGCGGCGTCGGGGACGCTCGCCACAGCCACTGACGCGGCTTGCGCAGACTCACCGACCCCGGCGAGCGCGTGCGCGAGGCAAGCGCGGTACCAAGTCTTGTCGCGTCGGTACTCGTCCGGCAGTGCGGCGAGCCCAACCGTGATCCGATCCACGGCCTCCCGCCAGTCACGCAAGTGCAGTGCCGCCATGCCACGCTGCAGGGTGAACCACGTCTCGTCGTAGAAGTACATCCAGACCGGCTCGTCCTCGGGGTGCTCGGACGCCCGGCGGATGAGCCCCTGCGCTTCATCAAGCAGGCGGTGCGCGTCGTCGGCCTCACCGTTGAGCGCGTGCCCTCGGGCGGCCATCTGTGCGGCCATGCCCTGCACTCCGAGCGAAGTGCCCGGCGCTGACCAGCGCGCCGCTTCCGCCAGGCGGACACACCTCGTTCCCCGGCCGCCGGACCACGCCATGTGTGCCTTCATGCTGAGCGTCGTGGCGGCCATGTTGGCGTCTCCCGCCTCCAGCGCCCACTCGTGCGAGCGGTCGTACCAAGCAAGGGCAGCGGCAGACTGCGCCTGGTCCTGGGCCATCCACGCGAGGAACTGCGCGTGTTCGGAGGCGAGTCGTACGACGCGGTCTGCGAGCGGGCCACGCGCCCCCGCGTAAAGGTCAACGACAGTCCGGAGTTGCTGACGCATCACCTCGACCAGCGGCCGTGACCCCATGTGGTCCTCGGCGCGACGGTGCTCGGCGAGGAGTCGGTCCAGCCAATCGAGAGTGGCTGCGTCGACCCGGTGGGAGGAGTCGACCACGCTCGTCACACGGGCCAATAGATCCTCATCCTGCGCGGCTCCCGGTAGCGAAAGCCCCGGAATCGGAGTCTCTGTCCGGCCTGCCTCTGCTGCTACGGCCTGGAGCTCGGCCGGAATCCTGAGCCCGGCCACGATGCGTTGCCGCACCTCGACGGAGGTGATGCGGCGGCGCTCCCGCTCGATGTCGGACACATCGGACTGGGCGAGACCGACCCGTTCCCCGAGCTTCGTCTGGCTCAGGCCGGTGAGCTTGCGGTACGTGCGAAAGACGGCGCCCCAGTCCTCGCTGGTGACCGCCGTGGCCAGCTGCGGGTGAGACCACAAGCTCTCGGGAGCTTCTCCCATATCTCCAATATAGGGCCGGTCTATAGGGCCATGGGATGGGATCAACAGGTGTTCGGCGCAAGGGTCTTGCTGAAGAAGGACCCCCGCGACCGTGGTGGACAGCCCGGGGGGCGTGGCCATCAACCCAGGAGGTTGACGACATGACTCAAGCTAGCGCGAGACTTCGAATGCCGGTCCTGCCGCACGGTACGGAGGTGACGGCGTGACGGTCACGACGCACGTGGCACGGCTGCTTCCTTGGGTGACTCCCGAAGGCAAGCCGTGCTACCTGTCCAGCGACGGCAACGGATACCTGGCCCGTGTGGCAGACAACATCGAGTCCGTTCAGCTCGGCATGGCAGATGACCTGCTGAGCCATGTCGACGAGTTGCTAGACGACAGCAAGGCCACTGCTGATCAGCTCCGGTTCGCGCTGTCCTGCATGAGCCAGTCCCTGCGTGACACGAAGCGGATCGCAGACAGCAGGGGCACACGGCTGCCCGTACCCGATGACGATCCTGGCCCGGTCGACGCGGAGGAGGACGATCTCGACGACGGGGACGGCCCACAGCTTCCGGCTGAGGCATTCGGATGAGCGCGGCCGGGGTCTCGCGCGGCATCTATCGCTTCGCCGAGTGGACGCTGAAAGCCGAACCGGAAGCGGCCGTGCGCCATGTCGGCAAGTGCCTCACCTGCTCAGAGCAATGCGTCGATACGGCGGCGGGAGACGACGCCCAACTGTGGTGTCTCAAGCACGCCGGGATCACTGGGCACGGCGGCTATGAACTGTCGGCGTCGCAACACTTCACCGCCAGCATGGCCGACCCGGCAGCGAATCCCCCATCAGCCTCGTGACCTGCCCGATTCTCGTCGGCTCGGGTAGACGCGCGCGTGCCCACGCGGCCGGCCGCAGCGGCTTTGGCCGGTGTCCGCTCACGGCCACGAAGACCCGCCGCTCCACACGTCGGCTCGCGCTGCCAGAGGAGTGCCGGACGGTATTACGGGCTCGCCGCGCTCAGCAGAGGGCCGACCGGCTGGCGGCCGGTGAGAAGTGGACGGCATCGGGTCTCGTGTTCACCACGCGCAACGGGACCCCGATCGAGCCCCGGAACCTGAACCGCGCCTTCAAGCCCCTGAGCAACCGGACGGGCATACGTCAGGTCCGCTTCCACGACCTTCGGCGCACCTGTGCCTCACTCCTGCACGAGCAGGGTGCCGACGCCCGGACGATCATGGAAGTCCTCGGGCACAGCTCCATCCGCGTGACGATGCTGCCGTCAACGCAAAAGCCAGAGGCCCTGGCGGTTACCCGCCAGGGCCTCTGGTCTGCTGTGCACTCGGCAGGATTCGAACCTGCAACCTTCTGATCCGTAGTCAGATGCTCTATCCGTTAAGCTACGAGTGCTTGATTTTTCTTTTTTCTGTCTTTGCTCCCCGGCCTTTCGGCCCGCTCGCGGCGACAGGAAGAACATTACATGACCGCCGCCGCCATGTGAAATCCATTGGCCACACCGCTTGCGACCTGCGGAAACGTGCCTCCCGAAGGAGGAACGCCGAAGCCCCGGTCCAGGGGACCGGGGCTTCGGGTCTTGCAGCGGAGGCGGAGGGATTTGAACCCTCGATGGGATGTAAGTCCCAAACCGCATTAGCAGTGCGGCGCCATAGACCGGACTAGGCGACGCCTCCAGCTTGCACACCTGCGCGAGCGCGGGTGGTGCGTGCAGATGATGACACAGCCGGGCGGCGTGTCACCAATCGCGGCTTCCACGGTACTAGTCGGGCGGCCCGCAGAGCAAAGCGTCTTTCCGCGCCCGCAACGTCGCGGCGTCAACGGCGTTAGACGCGGTAGAGCCCGTACGTGTTCGCGTACCCGGCATCCCGCACCCAGTGGAGCCCCGTCATGCTGCGCCGTCTCGTCCTCACCGCCGCCGCGTCCGTCGCCGCGCTGTCCGCCGCCCCCGTCGTCGCCCACGCCGACACGGGGCCCCTGCCCCTGCCGACGCCGGTCACCGGGCCGAGCCCCGACCGGCTCACGGTGACGGTCACCGATGCCGGGGACGGACGTGACGGAACGTTTGAGCTGGAATGCCACCCGACGGGCGGCACCCACCCGCAGGCGGAGGACGCGTGCGCGAGGCTCGACGAGGGCACCTGGGGCACCGACACCTTCGCGCCCACGCCGCCCGGCGCGAACTGCACCATGCAGTACGGCGGCCCCGCCACCGCGCACATCACCGGACACTGGCACGGGCGGCCCGTCGACGCGACGTACAACCGCAGCAACGGATGCGAGATCTCCCGGTGGAACAAGCTCGTCCCGGTGCTGCCCGACGCGAACGCCTGACGTCAGCGCCTGACACCGGCCGATCTGTTTTTGGCCACCCTTTGGTCCGGTTTCGGCCACGGTCGAATCCGGCTCGCCGCCACCTCCTCGTGACCAGGCGGTACGGAAGCCTCACATCTTCTGCGTGCGACCTCCCTCTCATCCGGCGTCGCGCGCACAACCGCTCCCCGTAGACTCCCTCCCGTGACACGCCGCGGGCCGCGGGGCAAGATGGCCTGAGCGAGTCGGCAAGCAGCAGTAACCAGGGAGGAAGCGTCGTCGTGAGCAGCAGGCCATCCCGAGGCGCTGCTCGCCTCGCAGCCATACTCGACGCGCTCCCGGACGCGCTGGTCCTCGTGAACGCGAACGGGACCGTCGTGAACGCGAACGCGATCGCGCTGGAGGCGTTCGAGACGCCCGGCACCGCACTCGTGGGCCGCGGGCTCCTCGATCTGTTGCCGGAGTTCGACTCCCGGCTCATTCCCGGATCGATGCGCAGGCCCGAGGCCGTCGACGAGCGCGGGCGGACCAAGCCGACGCGGATGACCGCGCGGCGCACGGACGGCAGCGAGTTCCCCGTCGAGGTCACCAGCTCGAACCTCGAGGACATCCGGGACGCGTACGACAATTACGGCTACACCGGCGACGAGTTGCTCATGCTCGTCGTACGCGACCTTTCGGGCGCCGTGGACACCGAGGCCGAACTCGCGCGTTCCCAGCGGCAGACCGAGATGATCCTGCGCGCCGCGGCCGAAGGCGTCGTCGGCACGGACACCGACGGACGCGTCGTCCTCGTCAATCCGGCCGCCGCTCAGATACTGGGCTTCCGGGCCAGCGACCTCGGCGGCCAGGAACTGCACCACCTGGTGCTCCACTCGCGCGCCGACGGCGAGCCCTTCCCCTACGAGGAGTCCCCGCTCGCCGACACGCTCCGTTCGGGGCGCAAGCACCGGGTGCGCGGGCAGGTCCTGTGGTCCAAGAGCGGCGACCGGGTCGCGGTCGACCTGACGACGGCCCCCGTACGGGACGGCGATCAGCTCGTCGGCGCGGTCATGACGTTCACCGACCGGCGCCCCTACGACGCGCTGGCCGAGGAGCACGAGGCCGCGATCGCGCAGCACGCGGCGGAGATGCAGGCCGCGACCGAGCGGCGCACGGAGGAGCTGCGGGCCGCCACCGAGCGGCATGCCGCCGAACTGGCCGCCGCCGCCGAGCAACGCGCGGAGGAGATCGCCGCCGAGCAGGAGCGGTACGCGGCACTCGCCGAGCGCGAGAAGGACCGGTTCGAGGAGCTCGCCGAGCGCGAGAAGGCGCGGTACGACGCGCTGGCCGCGCGGCACGAGCAGCTGCTCGCCGTGCTCGGTTCGTCGTTGCGGGGTCCGCTCGACGAGCTGCGGCGCGAGCTGTCGGCCCTCGCGGCCGATGACGCCGGGCAGTTGTGGCCCGAGGCGAACCAGGTCCTTCATCATCTTTCCGCCGGGTACGCGCGCATCACCACGCTTGTCGACAATGTGCTGGGTTTCCAGTTGCTCGACTCGGGCTCGGAACAGCTCTCCCGCGTGAAGGTCATGCTCGACGCGGTCGTCGCGAGCGGCGTGGAGGGTGCGGTCGAGCTGATCGGGCCCGGACGCGCGCAGTTCGCGGTGCACGCGCCGCCGATCGAGGTCGAGGTGGACCCGGGGCGGCTCGCCACGGCGCTCGCCCACCTGGTCGCCGACGTGGCCGGGATCGACGCCACGGGCAACGCGCGTGCCGGTGCGGCCCCCTCGGCCGTGGCCCCCGGTGGGTACGTGGACTCGACCGTGGTCGTCGCCGCGGCTCAGCGGGGTGAGGTCGTACGCATCGAGGTGCGGGGTCCGTATGCCGGGGGAGACCCGGTGCACGAACCGATCGTCCGGGGCATCGTGCGGGCGCACGGCGGCGTGCTGCAGACGCATGAGGTGCCGGGGATGAGCGGCAATGCGTACGTTCTTGAGGTGCCGATCGGTGCGGGGGGCGGCACGGTTTCTGTTGCGCCCGAGGTGGTGGGCGGCTCGGACGGCACGGACGGTTCTGGCGACGCCGCCGGTTCTGTCGGGTCTTCGGTCGTGGTGCCGGCGCAGGCTTCGCCTGCCACGGGTGGCGGGCGGCGACGGGCCCGGCGGGCTGCCGGTCCCTCAGTCGACTCGTTCCTGGAGAGCTCGACTGCCGAGGGTGCGACTTCGGGGGGCGGGACTTCTGGAGGCGGGACCTCCGCGGGTGCTGCCGGGGCTTCGCCCAGCGGGACCGGGCGGCGGCGTGGACGGCGTGCGGCGGAGGCCGACGCGGCGGAGGCTGCGGCGGCTCAGGTCGCCGAGGCCGCGGCGTCCGTTACTCCGGACGCGCCAGTGCGGAGCGAGGGTGCGCAGCCCTCTGCCGTGCCTTCTGCTGTGCCTTCTGCTGTGCCTTCTGGTGTGCCTTCTGCTGTGCCTTCCGGTGGTACCGGGCGGCGGCGTGGGCGGCCCAGCGCCGCCGAGGATTCCGCGGGGTCCGCTGGGTCTGTTGGGTCCGTTGGGTCCGTCGGGTCCGTCGGCTCCGTGGTGACCGCGGCCGAGCATGCCGCCGGGTCCGCGGCGCTGGGGCAGGCGGTACCGCCGCAGGGCGTGCCGGTTCCTGCCGGTGGGGTGGCTCCTGCCGCTTCCGGCCAGCGGGCGCGACGGAACGACGAGCAGTTGGCGTTGCCGCCCGCTCTGCCTTCGGGTGGTGGCGGGCAGGAGGGTGTTGCCGCCGGGGGCTCCGGGGTCGGGGGTCCGGGGTCCGGGGTCGGAGGTCCGGGCTCCGGGGTCGGAGGTTCCGGGGTCGGGACGGCTGTGGCTGTTGCCGGGCCGGGTGGCTTCGCCGGGGATGCGGGCGAGGCCTCGCCCCGTCCGACGGGGCGGCGTCGCCGTGCGCTGGCCGCGGCCAAGGAGCGGGCCGCTGCCGAGGAGGCTCCCAGCGGGCGCGTCTTCGCACTGCCGCCCGCGTCCGCCGATCAGGACGACACGGGGCAGCACGAAGCAGCCCTGCACCACCCGGCTGACGACCACACCCCGCCGCAGCCGCACCCCGCGGAGGCGCCTACGGGCCGCCGCCGGTCGCGTCCGGCGCAGGGGCAGGTACCGGGGCAGGCTGCCGGGCCAGGGCAGGTTTCCGGGCCGGGGCAGGTTTCCGGACCCGGCCAGGTTCCCGGACCCGGCCAGGTTCCCGGACCGGGGCAGGCTCCCGGGCAGGGCCAGGCTCCCGGGCAGGGCCACGCGCCGGCTTCGGTGTCCGCTGCCGCAGGGGCGGCGGGGGACGTGCAGGGCACCCCGCCCGCCGGTGTTCCCTCGCAGCCCACCACGTACGCCGAAGGCACTCCGGCGCGGGGCGTCCACACGCCCGGCAGGGGTGTCGCACTGCCGCCCGAGCGCGGGACCCAGGGTGGGCGAGCCTCGCAGCCGCTGCCCGCCGAGGCCGCGCCCGGTGACCCCAACTCGACGCAGGGGCGCGCGATCAGCGTGCGCACGCTCGGGCAGGGCGTGCCGTTCGGCCAGCAGATCGCCGAGCAGCAGCAGCGTCGTCTCGGGCTGCAGCAGGGCCAGGCCCCATCCGCTCCGGCCACTCCGGCCACTCCGGCCGCGTCGGCTGCCCCAGGGGCGGCACCGCAGGCACCGCAGCCTCCGCTGCCCCCGCAGGCGCCCCCGGCCCAGCAGGCTCCTCAGCAGCCGCAGGCACCGGCCAAGGCCCAGCCCTCCGCTCCCGCCCCGGACGCCCCGCAGCAGCCCACTGCGGGCCCGCTCCCGGAGCAGGCGCCCGCGCAGCCCGCGGCTCAGGGGCAGGGGCAGGGGCAAGGGCAAGGGCAAGGGCAAGGGCAGTCCACCCTCGGCGGTTCCGTCGGCGGCTCGGGACGGCGCCGCAGGCTCTCCACTCCCCCCGCCCCCGCGGGCGACGACCGCTCCGAGGCCGCGGCCCGCCCGCACCCCCAGGCGCCGGGCCACCCGCAGTCCCGGATCGCGTCCTCCTCGGAGGGCACAGGACGCTCGTACGCGATCGGCGCCCCGGACGAGGACGCCGACGAGGGACCGGAGCCGCTGGACGGCCCCGGCGGTGCCGTCGAGGTCGCCAACCGGCCCCAGCCGCAGCCCATGGACGACGAACTGCCGCCCGAGCCGCTGGACAACCCGCGCCGCCTCCTCGTCTGGCCCGCGCCCGACGTCACCACGCAGCAAGCGCTGAGCGACCGCGGCTACCGTCCCGTCATCGTGAACTCCCGCGAAGAGGTCGACGCCCAGATCGCGGCCTTCCCCGCGGCGCTCTTCGTGGACCCGCTGACCGGACCGATCACACGTACGGCCCTGCAGTCGCTGCGCACCGCCGCCGTGGCCGCCGAGGTCCCCGTGCTCGTCACGGCGGGACTCGGCCAGGCGACGCGCGAGGCCGCGTACGGCGCCGACCCCGCCGTACTCCTGAAGGCCCTCGCGCCCCGCGACAGCGAGCAGCACCCGCCGCGCGTCCTGCTCATCGAGGAGCACGAGGAGATCGCGCTCGCCCTGACCGCGACGCTCGAACGGCGTGGCATGCAGGTCGCGCGGGCCGAGAGCGACGCGGACGCGGTGACCCTCGCGGCGCAGATGCGGCCGAACCTGGTGGTGATGGACCTGATGCAGGTGCGTCGCCGCAGGGCCGGGATCATCGACTGGCTGCGCGCGAACGGCCAGTTGAACCGCACCCCGCTCGTCGTCTACACCGCCGCCGTCGACCAGACGGAGCTACCGCGGCTCGCGGCGGGGGAGACGGTGCTGTTCCTCGCGGAGCGGTCGACGAGCACCGAGGTGCAGGGCCGCATCGTGGATCTGCTCGCGAAGATCGGCACGAACTAGGCTTCAGGCCTCTGAGTGCGAGTACGGCGATGCGCCGCTCCCTCGCGGGGGAGCGGCGCATCGCCGTTGCCGTACGACCATGGGGGCTCGGTTCAGCGCCCGGTTCAGAGCTTGGTGACGTCCAGGTCCCCGTCCGCGTACTGCCTGCGCAGCACCTTCTTGTCGAACTTGCCGACGCTCGTCTTGGGCACGGCGGGCACGATCGCCCAGCGCTCGGGCAGCTGCCACTTGGCGATGCTGCCCGCGAGGAAGTCGCGCAGGGCGGCGTACTCGAGGCTCGCGCCCTCCTTCAGCACGACGGTGGCGAGCGGGCGTTCGCCCCACTTCTCGTCGGGCACGGCGACGACCGCCGCCTCCGCGACATCCGGGTGAGCCATGATCGCGTTCTCCAGCTCGACGCTGGAGATCCACTCGCCGCCCGACTTGATGACGTCCTTCGCGCGGTCGGTGAGCGTCAGGAAGCCGTCGGAGCTGATCACACCGACGTCGCCGGTCTTCAGCCAGCCGTCCGCGCTGAACTTGTCCTCCGGCTTGAGCTGCTCGCCGCCGGCGCCGCCGTAGTACGCGCCCGCGATCCACGGCCCGCGCACCTCGAGCTCGCCCGCGGACTCGCCGTCCCACGGCAGGTGCTCGCCGCCGGGGCCGACCAGGCGGGCCTCGACACCGGTCGGGAAACGGCCCTGGGTGAGGCGGTAGGCGAACTCGTCCTCGGTGCCGAGGGACTTGGCCGGCGGGCGGGCGACCGTGCCGAGCGGGGACGTCTCCGTCATGCCCCAGGCGTGACAGACCCGCATGCCCAGCTTGTCGAACGCCTCCATCAGCGAGGGCGGGCAGGCCGAGCCGCCGATGGTGACCTGGCCGAGCGAGCTGACGTCACGGGGCTTCGCGCTGAGTTCGGCGAGCAGGCCCTGCCAGATGGTGGGGACGGCGGCCGCGTGCGTGGGCCGCTCCGTCTCGATCATCTCGGCGAGCGGGGCGGGCTGCAGGAAACGGTCCGGCATCAGCATGTTCACGCCGGTCATCAGGGTCGCGTGCGGCAGGCCCCAGGCGTTGACGTGGAACTGCGGGACGACGACGAGGGAGGTGTCCGCGTCCGTCAGACCCATGGACTCGCTCATGTTGACCTGCATGGAGTGCAGGTAGATGGAACGGTGGGAGTAGACGACGCCCTTGGGGTCACCGGTGGTCCCGGAGGTGTAGCACATGGCGGCGGCCGTACGCTCGTCCAGCTCGGGCCAGTCGTAGACCGTGGGCTTGGCGGCGATCAGGTCCTCGTACTCGTGTACCTGCGCCTGGATTCCGGCCAGCGGCGAACGGTCGCCCGGCCCCGAGACCACGAGGTGCTCGACCGTCGGCAGCTGCGGAAGCAGGGGCGCGAGCAGCGGGATGAGGGAGCCGTTGACGATGATGACGCGGTCGGCCGCGTGGTTCACGATCCACGTCAACTGGGCGGCGGGCAGCCGGAGATTGAGGGTGTGCAGGACGGCGCCCATACAGGGGACCGCGAAGTAGGCCTCGACGTGCTCGGCGTTGTTCCACATGAAGGTCGCGACGCGTTCGTCGCCGTCGACCCCGAGGTCCTCGCGCAGCGCGTGCGCCAGCTGGGCCGAGCGTTCACCGATCTCGCGGAAGCTGCGGCGCTGTGGCGTGGACTCGCCGGTCCACGTGGTGACCTGCGACGACCCGTGCACGGTCGTCCCGTGCCGGAGGATGCGGGTGACGGTCAGTGGTACGTCCTGCATCGTGCTCAGCACGGCGTCCTCCCGGTGGGCGCGCGGCATTCATCCGGGGCGGCTCCCGAATGACCTACCTGGCAGTAGGGCTCGCCAGATTCTTGCCGCATACCGCACGGTATGTCACTAGGCCGGGAGAAGAAAGGTCCGGCGGACCGGCGGCGATCGATCACCGGGTCGGCATCATCGAACCGGCATGCCCGGGTCGGCGTCATCTGACCGGCATCACCGGACCGGCGTGAGCTCCGGGTCCTCGCGCAGCTTGCCGAGCGCACGCGACACCGCGCTCTTGACGGTGCCGATGGACACCCCGAGCACCTCGGCCGTCTGGGCCTCGCTGAGATCCTCGTAGTACCGCAGGACGACCATCGCCCGCTGCCGTGCGGGCAGTTTCATGATCGCGCGCCACATCGCGTCCCTGAGCACCTGCTGCTCGGCCGGGTCCGCGACCGGCGTCACCTCGGGCTCGGGAAGCTCGTCGCACGCGAACTCGTCGACCTTGCGCTTGCGCCACTGCGAGGTCCGGGTGTTCAGCAGGGCCCGGCGCACATAGCCGTCGAGCGCCCGATGGTCCTCGATACGGTCCCACGCGACATAGGTCTTGGTGAGGGCGGTCTGCAGCAGATCCTCGGCATCGCTCGGATTCGCGGTCAGCGAGCGCGCGGTGCGCAGCAACACGGGCTGACGTGCCCGTACGTACGACGCGAACGACGGATACGCCGAAGGACTCGCTGTCCGCGTCGCGGCCTTCGATGCGCTGGTGCACATGGGCACCATGGATACGGTCATGGCTCCACGCTAGAAGCGCCCCCTACTTCAGCGGATCGGCCGCAGGTCCCGAAGCGGTGTCCGCCTCAGGTTGTACGTGGGGTGGTAGCCCCACCTCCTGAAGGTGGAGGAGGCGGAGCACACCCCTGAGGGTTCGTCCCCGAGAGGGCCTCGCTCCCGGCCTAGCCGATCCGGGCCACCGGCGCGTCCACGAGGTTCCGGTCGATCACGAGCTTGCGCCCGCCGTGCCGCTCCTCCACGTTCCCCGTGTACTGATGAATGCGCCGCTCAGGACTCCACGCGTCGCGCCGCAGCACCGGCTCGCGGTACAGGTGCGGCCGCGTGTGCCAGCGCGCGAACCACATCACCGCCGGCAGATCCCGCACTCCTGCCCGCCGCGCGATCTCCATGTGCCGTACGCCGGAATTCGCGCTGCTGTAGAACCCCGGGACGTACCCGAACCTGCGCACCTCGCGGTCCCAGGCCCGCACGAAGGACAGGGTGGTGGCGGCGCACTTCTTCTTCCGGTAGCTGTACGCCTCCATGTCCAGATAGAGCGGGCTGAGCCGCCGCATCCCCAGCGCCTTCGCCGTGCGCACCGCGTGACGTCCCTCCTTCGTCCCCTGCCTCCAGGGGTGTCGTCCCATACGTACGTCCCTCTTGTTCTTGGCGATGACACAGGGCGACTGCGAACCGACGTACACCGGCAGCACCTTCCACCCCTGCCCCCGCACCGCGCGCATCCACCGGCGGCTCAGCTCCGGCTGACGCGCGCACGCCCGGCCGCGGCCCGCGTAATAGACGCCCACCGCCTGGTAGTCGGAGGCCTTCCAGCGGCGCATCGTCTCGACGGACGGGGCGAGGCAGGTGTCGAACGCCCAGCCCCGGAAGACCGAGACGCCCGCGGCCCACCCGGCCGCGGAGCTCCCCGGCCGGGAACCCGCGGCCTCGGGTCTGCTCACGGCGCCGGTCGGTGGCGCGCCCACGGCCAGAGTGGTCAGGGCGACGGCGAGGAGAAGTCCCATCATCAGCTTTCTGTAGCGCATACGCCGAGTGAAGGGCCCAGGGAGCCCGCCATGCCCGGGACACGCGCCGCGTTCAGCCGTCCGCCGCCAGAATCAACCCTGATGTGGGCACTCCGGTCCCCGCGGTCACCAGCGTGCGCGCCGCGCCCGGTATCTGGTTCACGGATGTGCCGCGCACCTGCCGGACCGCCTCCGCTATGCCGTTCATCCCGTGCAGATACGCCTCCCCGAGCTGTCCCCCGTGCGTGTTCAGCGGCAGCCTCTCCTCGGCCACGAAGTCCGCCGCCTCCCCCGGCCCGCAGAAGCCGAACTCCTCCAGCTGCATCAGCACGAACGGAGTGAAGTGGTCATAGAGGATGCCCACGTCGATGTCGCCGGGCGCGAGCCCGGAGCTGCGCCACAACTGCTTCGCCACCACGCTCATTTCCGGCAGGCCGCTCAGGTCGTCGCGGTAGAAGCTGGTCATCTGCTCCTGTGCCCGGCCCGCCCCCTGGGCCGCCGCCGTGATCACTGCCGGTGGCTTCGGCAGGTCGCGGGCCCGCTCCACGCTCGTCACGACGATCGCCTGCCCACCGTCGGTCTCCTGACAGCAGTCCAGGAGCCGCAGCGGCTCGACGATCCAGCGCGAGGCGGCATGCTCGGCGAGCGTGATCGGCTTCCCGTGGAAATACGCCGCCGGGTTGGTCGCCGCGTACTTCCGGTCGGTGACCGCCACATGGCCGAACGCATCGGGGGTGAGGCCGTAGGTGTGCAGATACCGCTGGGCCGCCATCGCCACCCAGGAGGCGGGGGTCAGCAACCCGAACGGCAGGGACCAGCCGAGCGCCGCGCCCTCCGCCGACGGCTCCCGGTGCTGCACACCTGAACCGAAGCGCCGTCCCGAGCGCTCGTTGAACGCGCGGTAGCAGACGACGACTTCGGCCACCCCGCTCGCCACCGCGAGCGCCGCCTGCTGGACGGTCGCACAGGCCGCGCCTCCGCCGTAGTGGACGCGCGAGAAGAACGACAGCTCCCCTATCCCGGCCGCCTGCGCGACGGTGATCTCCGGGTTCGTGTCCATGGTGAACGTGACCATGCCGTCGACGTCCTCGGGGCCGAGTCCGGCATCGTCGAGCGCGAGCCCCACCGCCTCCACGGCGAGCCTGAGCTCACTGCGCCCCGAGTCCTTGGAGAACTCGGTGGCCCCGATCCCGACCACGGCGGCCTTCCCGCCGAGGAGGTCGCGTGTACGTACACTCATGCCGCGCCCCCCGCCGGTGCTCCGGCGGGGACGGTGACCGTGACCGTGCCGGTGACGTGCTTGCCGATGCCGTTCGCCCCGACGACCTTGACCGTGGCCGTGTCACCGTCGACCCCCTCCACGGAACCGGTCAGCACCATGGTGTCCCCCGGGTAATTGGGGGCTCCCAGCCGGATCGCCACCTTGCGGAGGATCGCCTCGGGGCCGAAGTGGTCCGTGATGTAGCGGCCGACCAGGCCGTTCGTGGTCAGGATGTTCATGAAGATGTCGGGGGAGCCCTTCTCCTGTGCCGCCGTCGCGTCGTGGTGCACGTCCTGGTAGTCCCGCGAAGCGATCGCACCGGAGACGATCAGCGTCCGGGTCACCGGGATGGTGAGCTCCGGCAACTCGTCCCCGACCCGCACACCGTCTCCGCCGCTTCCTCCTCCGGCATACCGTCCCCCCGTCATGCCGCCCCCTCCTGCTGTTGCTCCTGCTGTTGCTGTTTCTCCGGGTGTTGCTCCGGCTCCTCTGGGCTTTCAGCGATCAAGTCGCCCATTTCCTGCAGGACTTCACTCCCACACCCCAGGTACGCGTCCAGCTGCCGGCCCCACAGGAAGTGCCGGTGAACGGGGTGGTCGAGGTCGGCCCCCATGCCGCCGTGCAGATGCTGACCGGCGTGCACGACACGCATTCCGCCCTCCGACGCCCACCACGCGGCGGTCAGCGCATGCGTGCCGTACAGCAGGCCCGCGTCGCGCCGCCAGGCCGCCTCGTACGCCGTGACCCGTATCGCCTCGGTGTCCATATGGGCATCCGCCGCCCGAAGTTGGACCCCCTGCTTGGCCGCGAGTGGCCGCCCGAACTGCTCCCGCTCGTTCGTGTGCGCCACCGCGCGGGCCAACGACCCCGCACACACCCCGGCCTGCAGCCCCGCGAAGGCGGTCCGTGCGCTCGCCAGGACGTCCTCGTACGCCCCGTCCCCTCCGATCCGCTCCCCGGGGGTTCCGTCCAGGACCAGCCGCCCCGCCGACCAGGGCGCGGTCAGCTCCACGGGCTCGGTCTCCGCGTCGGCCACCCGCACTCTCCACAGGCTGTGGCCGGCCCGCGGCGCCGATTCGCGCACCGCCACCAGGACCTCCGTGGCGTCCCGCAGCCACGGCACCCATGGCACCACCCCGGTCAGCCTGCCTGCCGCAGGCGCTCCCGTTGCTGCACCGATCACCGCTCCGGCCTGCGCCCCGGCCACGGCTCCGAACGCCGCCCCGGCCCTCCCCCCTGCCGCTGCGCCAGGCACCTTCCCAGCCTGCGCCCCGACCACCACACCGGGTGCCGCCCCGGGCGCCGTTCCGGGCCCCGCATCGGGTGCCGCCCCAGCCCCCGCGCCAAGCACCGCTCCGGTCGATTCACCGCCCTGCGCCCCGTCCACGACAGCCACCACGCCGCCCCGCGCCGGGAAAGCCCCCGTCGCGACCGCCGTCCCGTCCCGCAGCCCCGGCAGCAGCCGCCCCCGCTGCTCCTCCGTGCCATGTGCCGCCACCGCCAGCAGCCCATAGACACAGCTCGCCGCGAACGGCACCTGTGCCGTCACCCTCCCCTGCTCCTCGAGCAGCAGCACGAGGCCGAGCAGCCCTACGTCCTCCACCGCGCCCGGCAGCCCCGCGGCGCACAGCGCCTTCCACAGCTCGGCATCCGACCCTGTCCCCGCCGCCGTGAGCCGCTCGGGCGTGGCCAGGTCCCCGAAGATCTCACCGGCGAGATCACGTGCGGCGGCCTGCTCCTCCGTAGGTGTGAAGTCCATGTCAGAGCCCGCCCCCCGCCATGCTCTCGACGGCCCGGAACACCGGCAGCTCCAACTCCGCGTCCATCTGCCGGAATTCGAGCCGAACCGGCTGCCCGATCCGCACCTTGTCGCTGGGCACCCCCACCACATTGCTGACCATGCGGACCCCCTCCGCCAGCTCGATGAGCCCGACCGCGTACGGGGGATCGAAGGCGGGGAAGGGTGGATGGTGCATGACGACGTACGAATAGACCGTGCCCTCGCCGCTCGCCTCGACCGTGTCCCATTCGAGCGATCCGCAGGCATTGCAGCCGGGCAGCCACGGGAAGCGCAGGGCCTGGCAGCCACCGCAGCGCTGGATCAGGAGCTGATGCCGGGCCACTCCTTCCCAGAACCCCGCGTTGTCCCGATTGATCACCGGGCGGGGCCGCTTGCCCTGGGGCTTCCGCTGCGCGGGCGCGTACTTCAGGATCCGGAAGCGATGGGTCCCCGCCAGCTCGCCGCCCGCTCTGACGTCCATCCGGGTCGTGACGAAATGGCCCGTGCCCAGCTTGGTCGTCTTGCGCTCCGACACCGACTCGATGACCGCGTCGAAGGTGATCTCGTCCCCCGGTCGCAGCGCCCGCAGATACTCCTGCTCGCAGTCCGTGGCCACGACGGAGGTGTACCCCGCGCCGTCCAGGAGCGCGAACAGCTCGTCGTACGCCGCCGAACGCCCGTCGTGCCCGGACAGTCCACCCATGGTCCACGCCTGGAGCATGGTCGGTGGCGCGATCGGATCCGCCCCCGCATACGCCGAGTTCGTGTCGCCCATGGCCTCGCACCAGTGCCGGATCATCGGCTCGTTCACCGGGTCCTTGCCCAGGCCCGACGTGGCGGCCGCCCGCCCCTCGAACGCCTTCAGCGTCTCGTGCGAAAGATCGGTCACCGCCGTCCCCTCCGCATCCCGAGGCGCATCGTCGCCACGATCTCCCGCTGCACCTCGCTCACCCCGCCCCCGAACGTATTGATCTGCGCCGCTCTGTTCATCCGCTCCAACTCCCCCTCACCGGCCGTGCCGAGCGTCAGGGACCCGGGTGAACCGGCCCGGACCAGCCCCGCCTCGCCCGTGACTTCCTGACATATTCGGTACACCTCCACCGCCGATTCGGTTCCCACGAATTTCACGCCGCTGGCATCTCCCGGCGCCAGCGCACCCGCCCCGACATCCCCCACCAAACGCCAGTTGAGCAGGCGCGTTGCCGCCAGCCGCGCCTGTGCTTCGGCCAGCCTGGAACGGACCCACGGAGCGTCAATCCGACGCTCGCCCGTCACCGGATCGGGTGTACGGGCGAAGGCGAGGGCTGCGGCGTAGAAATCCTCGGCCTGCATTCCGATCGCGGCGAGCGCCACCCGCTCGTGGTTGAGCTGGTTGGTGATGAGCCCCCAGCCGCCGTTCTCCTCGCCGACGAGGTTCGTGGCGGGCACGCGGATTCCGTCGTAGTACGTCGCCGTCGTCGTCAGCCCGCCCACCGTCTCGATCGGCGTCCACGAGAAACCGGGCGCGTCGGTCGGCACGAGGATGATCGAGATGCCTTGGTGCTTGGGGGCTTCGGGGTCGGTGCGGCAGGCAAGCCAGATCCAGTCGGCGTTCTGGGCGTTCGACGTGAAGATCTTCTGCCCGTCGATGACCCACGTGCCCTCGGACCCTTCGGCGCCGGGAACCCCGGCCTCGGGAGCACCGCCTCCGAGAGCCCCGGCCCCAGGAGCCCCGACCTCGCCGGAAGCCCCGACCTCACGCACCGCCCGCGTCCGCAGCGAGGCCAGGTCCGTGCCCGCCGACGGCTCGCTGTATCCGATCGCGAAGACCAGGTCGCCGCTGAGGATCCGCGGCAGGAAGGCGGCCTTCTGCTCCTCGGTGCCGTACTTCATGAGGGTCGGCCCGACGGTGTTCAGGGTGACCATCGATACGGGCGCGCCCGCGCGGTACGCCTCGTCGAAGAAGACGAACTGCTCGTCGGGCCCACGCCCTTGCCCGCCGTACTCGACCGGCCAGCCCAGGCCGAGCATGCCGTCGGCCCCGATGCGCCGCAGCAGCCGGCGCTGCCCCTCCAGATCGCCCCCTTCGGGCGGGCCCGCCGGCATGAGCTCGCGGAAGTAGGCGCGCAGTTCGGCACGCAGCTGCTGTTGGCGTTCGGTGGGGGCGAGGTGCACGGCGGCGGCCTCTCCTTCACGTAAGGGCGTCGCACCGACAATGATTTCTGACTGTCCGTCAGAAACTGTGGCGGTGTCAAGAGATCACGCTCCATACGCATGCGGGCCGACCGGGAAGCGGACGCCCAGCACCTCGCAGAGCGAAGCCAGACGAGACCGGCCCCCGAACACGCCTGCGCGGCGGTGCAGTTGCACCGCCGCGCAGAAACGCCACACACCCCATCGAGCAGACCTCAGGAGCTACCCCGGAGGGCCGTCACCTCACCAGAGGTGGGTGAAGTTGACGGCGATGTTCTCGTTCGACTGGTCGATCGCCGTGAACGCCGAGCCGTTCACCTGGGCGGTGTTGTTCTGGTTCGAGGCGCCCGAGCCGACAGCCTGCTGCTGCGACGTGTTCGAGTTGCCGCTGTTGTTGCCGCCGACGCCGCTGCCGTTGACAGTCGCCACGCCCGCATTCGATCCGTCGTTCGCGAAGGCGCCGTTGTCAGCCATCGCGACACCCGAGAAGAGTGCGGCAGCCAGGGGCAGGGCCGCGGCTGCAGCGATGACGCGGGCGGTACGGATGCTTGCCATGTCAATTCCTCCGTTACGGGGGTACGCACCGGCGATGTGCCGGGAGTACCTGAAGTGCGTCTTGTTCCAAGGCGGTTGGCCGACCGCCTTGAGGGTTCTGCACGACGTCGCGAGTCCAGAGTTGCCCACCGAATCCCCGGCGAACCACCCCGGAAGCCCCAATTCCCCCGCAAGCGTGAGTACAAGTCGATAAACACGCTTCGCACCCCCATAGCCGCAGATCAGCGCCCACAGCCCGACCCAAACCCAGGCGCCGCAAGCGCTGAACCGTTCCGTCACTTCATGAAGATCGATGACCACACCCGCGTTTCGTCCGCGCGTCGCACCGCCCCCTCTTCCTTTCTTCGAACGCTTGTACGAAAATGAAGGCATGGCCACCATCGACCGCCATGCCACAGCACTCGCACTCGCCCACGCCTTGTCCGCCGCCGAACGCGGCCTCGCCGTCATCCCGCTCTCCCGCACCAAGCTGCCGGCGCTCCGCTCCCCTCACCACGAGCAGCCCGAACCGACCCTCTGTCACGGCGAATGCGGCCGCCTCGGGCACGGCGTGTACGACGCGTCGACCGACCCGTGGCGCATCCGCGAGCTCTTCACCGCGGCCCCTTGGGCCACCGGCTACGGCATCGCGTGCGGGCTGGCGCCGCACCATCTGATCGGCATCGACCTCGACACCAAGTCCGGTACGGACGCTCCGGCGGCCCTGCGGGAACTGGCGCTGCGCCACCTGTTCACGATCCCGCCCACGGTCGTCGTGGCGACCCCGAGCGGCGGACGGCACATCTGGCTCGCGGGCCCGCCCGACGCCGTCGTCCCCAACTCCGCGGGGCGCCTCGCCCCCGGCATCGACATCAGGGGTGCGGGCGGCTATCTCGTCGGCCCCGGCTCGCGCACCGAGCACGGCGTCTACAGCGCCGTGGCAGGCACCGCCCATCTCCCTCCGGCGAACTGCCCGCCCGCCCTTCTGCGCCTGTTGACGCCTCCGCCCCGCGTCCACCACCCGACGCTCCCGCAGATGCCGGCCCCGGTCCAACGGGGTCAGGGCCTGGTGCAGTTCGTGCTCGCCGCACACGAGGGCCAGCGCAACACCCGGCTGTTCTGGGCTGCCTGCCGCGCCTACGAGAACGGCATCGGCGAGACCCTGGCCGATGAACTCGCCGCTGCCGCGCTCCGGGTCGGCCTCACGGAACGGGAGGCCCGCTCGACGATCGCGTCGGCGGCGCGACTGACGGGCCACGCGTGACGGAGACCCAGGCATGACGGGGCACGAGGAGGCCAGACGAGACATGACGAAGTAAGGGGCGTCCGCAGTGGCGGACGCCCCTTACTTCATGCGGACTGCCGCATCCGGTACTGCATGCGGCCTGCCGCATCCGGTCACTTGCCGAGCATCGACCGCACCGCCGCACGATCGATGTTCGTCAGGGCGCGGACCAGCTTCGGGGTGAGGAAGACGATGACGAGGCCGAGCAGGGACGCCCCCGCGATCTGCACCGGCGCCTCCAGGTAGAACTCGTGGCGCTCGCCGCCGGAGGTGTAGTCGAACACGCGGTATCCGGGCCAGTCGAGGTAGCGCGGGAACACCCAGGAGTACACCGGGAGGAGCGCGACCACCCAGCCGGTGACCAGGAACGTCACGCTGAGGACGAAGGACACGACCCGCGTCGGGAACGTCACGACCTGGAAGAGCAGCGCCCGCCAGCCCGCGCCGTCCGAGAGCCGTGCCCGCATCCCCGCCCACGCACCCGCATCCCGCGGCGTCTGCACGGCAGCTGGCCCGGCCACGTCGAGCCCCAGCTGCGACCGGGCTCGCCCCCTCTCGGCGGCGCCAAGGCCCCGCGCCCCGGCCAGCGCGGCAGCGAGGACCGGAAGGCCGAGCACGGTGACGAAAAGACCCACACCGAGCGAGAACATCGTCACGGCGAAGGTGAACCCCACGATGGCGATGGGCAGCGACGCCACCGTGTAGCCGATCTCCCGGTACGTGGAGGCGGCGAACGGCGCCCGCCAGAAGCCCGGGGCCCCCGCGGAGCGCTCAGCGGCAGGACCGGAGGGAGCGGAAGGAGCGGCGGCAGCGGCTGCGTACGGCTGGGCGCTGATGCTCATGACGGGCCTCGAATCTTCGCGGTGGGGACGTGCTGGGGACGTGCCGTGCTGACGTCCTCCACGATCGCGAATCCGAGCGGCCCGGAACATCCGGCGACCCGGCCTCTCCGGGGTGTAGCTGACACCACCCCCGTACGGAACCAAATCCTCCGGAGGAAGGGAAAGGGGGTGCCCCTCAGCGAGAAGCACTGAGAGACACCCCCGGCCTGACGGGAGAAGCCGTCAGCCGTTGTAGCCGAAGAGACCGTCGAGCGACGAACCGTCACGGTGGCCACCGTCCGCCTGGCCGGCCGTGGTGATCCCGTAGGGGCCGCCCATGTTGGTGAACGACTGGCCCGCGTAGCGGCCCTCGCTGATGGTGCTGCTCGGACCGTCGGAAGCGACGGCGGTGCCGGTGGCCAGGACTCCGGCGACGGTGGCGACGGCAAAGGCGGCTGCGATGCGCTGCAACACGGTTATCTCCTTTTGGGGTGATTCCAGTGATCCTTGGCAGCGACAACACCTCAATCGCCCCGCACCTTCTCCCAGGCTCGCCGGGCAGCGGCCACGTGGAGTACCAGGTTCATCCAAGGTGACCTATGCGCGCACGAGCGGCTGCGAGCCACCTGAAAACACGAGAGCCCCTGACCGAATGCGCTGGTCAGAGGCTCTCAAGAAGTGCGGTGGGTGTGGGATTTGAACCCACGGTGACTCTCGCCACGACGGTTTTCAAGACCGTTCCCTTAGGCCGCTCGGGCAACCCACCTCCGTCCCGCTCACCTGGGGCGGAGGCGGTCCAGACTGCGGATCTGCGGCGTTTCACGGAGGGCATGGTCCACACAGGGTCCATCGGCATGCACTGCACCGACTCCAGCACTGGGTCCCACGGACCTAAGAACCGCATCGGGAAGCTCAGTCCCCGCCCCTGTAGAAGGACAGTCAGGCCCCCAGCGCACCGAGACATGGCTCAGGGGGCAAGAGCGTAAAACCTCGCAACCTTCTGACCCGTAGGATCGGGCACCCCCTGCGAGGAGGGGCGGCGGCTACCTTCTCTGCTCTCTCATGTAGGAGGCTGCGCGATTCTATGTGCTGCCGTTGCCGTCAGCCTCGAAGCGAGTCGCCACTACAACGGGTGCGTCCCTCATTCCACCAAGCACGCTCGCATGTTCACAGCCTTGCACCTCAAAAGGGGAAGGGGACCGGCGAAACAGGTTAATTCCAAGACATGATCACCTCGGGAACTCTTGGGAAGTCACATCTTAAGGTGGTGGCAAAGTTTGAGCCTTGGCCTCAGTGGCGCCACGAGCCCCCTTAGCCAGGATGCGCATATCGTCCGGATCGCTGCGGCGCAGCACGAACACCTTAACGAGAGCATAAACACTGGGGCCACACAGGAAAGCAGAAAGCCACCAAGTATCCGCAGCAGCGTAAACTCCACCAGCTAACATCGCAACTGCTATCACAGCGCCAACGATAAGGCCACTCATGTGTTGCACATGCTTACGCTTGTTGCGCTTATCAAGATCTGCGCGAGCGGCTGCTTCGGCTGCCGCCAGGTCGGCTCGCTCAGCCGCCTCGCGTTGCATCTCTAGGCGCTTCATAAGAGCTTGATGGTCACGCTTCAACTGAGGCTCAAGGGCTTTCAGGGCAACATCAAGCCTATCTGGCCCTAAGGCGGCGCCCCATTGCACGGCAATACTTATGCCCGCCGACAACACAGGGTCTACGTCAGAGCTGAGAGGTTTCGTCGGCGTAGGCAGGGCTTCGCCTTCCTCTGGAATCATTGCGCCGCGCCTCCATCACCCGTCGAAGCGGGCACACACCCAAAGGGGCTAGCCTCAGGCGGCGGGCCAAGACGCAAAAATAGCCGCGCCAAAGCATGATCAATCGTTCGGCCTGACGTGGAGGCCAAATCTTCATTTTGCTCCCACGTCAGTTCCTCCGGAGAATACTGAGCAACTATCTCGACTTCGCCACCCACGCTGGTTACATGCGCAAACGTGCTGGGATAATCCGAAGAATGCCTGCGCGGGCGACTTCCACGCAACTGATGTTGAAGCATGGAAATCTCTGTGGCTAGATGCCCTGACGGCTGCGCACTGATATCCCGCATATAGTAGAAGGAATTACCGAGAGCAAACAACTCATCTCTGCCGAGATGCCCGCCGGTAATTTCTCGGGATCGTTCATCACTTAGTGGTTTAGGGGCAGGTTCCTCGGGGCGCCTGGGCATCAATTCGTGAGCGACTTGGCGTAGAGAGAACTCCACATCACGAACATCTGCGGAAAGGAGGTAGACAACCGCCCGCTCGGCGAAGGTGTCAGCACGAACTGGCGGCTCGGGAAGATTACGGGAGGCTGCCTCGTACAGCATTGCCTTGCTTTCCACCAGACTCGGCGGTTCCGGCTCCGCTGGAAGATCCACAACATTCACTACGCGACGCTTCAAGAATCTAGCTTTGATCCTGCTCAAGCGATCCACTGCACACCCCCAATGTCCAGTATCAAGCTCGACGGTACCGAGGACATCGCGATCGCGATAGATGTTTGACGTACCGGCGCAAGTACTGATCTATCTGTCGCAGCATCAGGATCATCAATCCCGCACTGGGCAGGCCCCAGATCCTCACCCGCCACTTCAATGCATAGATATAGCACTCAGGTTCGAAGGACGGCTGAGCTGACTATACGTGGCCCATCAACCTAGATAAGGACGATCGCGGCGCTCCAAGTAATGCCGAAGCCTGAGCCTCTGGGTGTGGTGCATGGGTAGCTGTTCAAGCTCTTGAGAGCAGACGAACCGGAGTTCAGTCGACTCGTCGGAGATCGCGAGCCGACCGCCGATGACCCGCGCGGTGAAGCAGACATTGAACTGTCGCCGGACCTCGCCGTCCGTGTACTCGATGATGTGCTTCGGGTCGGTGTACGTACCGACCAGGCCCGTGATCTCGACGTCGAGACCGGTCTCTTCCTTGACCTCGCGGACCGCCGTTCCGGGCAGGGAATCGGTGAGGTCCATTCCGCCCCCGGGCAGCGCCCACAGGTCGTTGTCCCTGCGGCGCTGGAGCAGGATGCGTCCCTGCTCGTCGGTGACGACCGCTGAGGCCGCGACAACCATGCTGTTCGGCTTCGGTGCATTCGGGTCGTCGTAGTACTCGGTGCGCGCCATGGTCACTCCTCCTGCTGTACCGGCTCCGCCGTCGCCCATACCGCGTCGAAGCTCTGGCCGTAGGTGTCGAACATGCCGCCTTCCCCGTTGCGACGGAGATGCCACACCGGGGCACCGTACGCATTCACTCCCCAGACATGAGCGTTGATCAACATCTGGTCGTCCGCGCGGTACAAGGAGTTGTAGAGCGTCGTCTCGTGGGTCCTTATTTCGATGCCAGATACCCCGACCAGAGGGCGGTAGTGCATCAGGGCCAGTCGACACCGGGACTCGATGCCGTGGCCGAACCGCTCCTCCTGGCCGCGTGCCTGAACGTTCGAGCTTTCGGCGTCGCCTACCGCGATGCGTACGGTGCAGCCCTCGGCGGCGCGTTCACGAAGCAGACTGTTCAGCCGCGGGTACGCCTCGTGCAGAAAGACAGCCGCGTACACCAACACGTCGATGCGCTCGCGGGCCTGCGTCATCATGTCCACGAACGTGGACACGGGGACGTCTGCACGCTGCTCATAAAGGGCAACGAGCTCCGGGCTGATCGCGCGGGCGGGGCGGGCCTGCCGAAGTGCCGGCCAGAGTGCGTACACGTCTTCTCCTAGGGCTTCAGCCGCCTGTAAGGCTGTGGCACGGCGCGGCGTACGGCCCAAATTCACCCATCGCTCGACCGACTTGGGGTCGACCTCAACTGCCTTTGCGAGGGCGGCATACGTCCAACCTCCGGCCGTCATGACGGCACGTAGTCTCTCGTTCTGCACGAGTCTCCCCCTGAGTCTTGGGACGGCACTAGGGACGTTCTACCCGACGCGGGACGTCCCGAAGTGGGGTTTGAGGGTGGTTTCTAGGTCCTGCCGGTCCACCTGATGCTTCTTCGCATGAGTACGGACGGGTGCCGACTGCTTGCCGAGTTACGCGGCGGTCTGGTTCCGAGCCAGTTCGTCCCGTGGCGAGGAGAAGGCAGTAGTGACCGACAACGCGGCTTTCCCAACTATCGGCGTTCTCATGGTGGATGAGCGCACTGGCAAAGCGGGCGTCGTGATGGGGCATGAGGGTCCCTATGTACAACTCCGGCCGCTGTGCGGGGGCCTGGAGTGGGACGTCCCACCCGATGCGCTCCGTCATCCCAGTTCGTCCGAGGGGCTCAGCGCCAAAGTGGCTGTGGACAAAGGGCGGTGGGGACGGTGAGCCCACGCGCTGTACTGCGGTACGAGACGTGGACTCTCGAACCCGATCGCGAACCTGACGCAGAACCGGCAACGTACGCCATGCAGTGCGCGGTTGACGGCGAGACGTCACCGGCTGGCGAGGACTTCGCCGAGCCTCAGGCTTGGGTCCTCGAACACTGCGGCAAGCACCCGTCACACCACACCTACCGCGAGATCATCACGCGCCCGTGGCGGGCTTGGAGGCGAGCCTGATGCGCCAAGCGATCACCTGGTTGGGACAGTTCACCGGCCCGCTGCTGATCATCATGATCTCCGGATCGTGCGGCCTGGTCATCGGCTTCACTCTGGCGTCTAGCTCGACTCTCCTCTGAACCCCCGTCCCCACCGACTGAAGCCGATCGACGTGTTCCCCCACGTTCTGCGGGCTCGGTGGGGACGGGTTCCACATCTGCATCCGGCCTTGACCGGAAGACCCGATCCCCGCCCTTGATGCGAGCGGCGGGCACGAACAGCAAGAGACCGGACCACCCCTCAGCCTGGACAGCATTCCGGGTGGTCCGGTCGCGGAAGCCCTGATCAGGACCCCGGTGCCGATGGTACCGGGGCGGTCGGCGTGCTCGAACGCGGGTGCGACTGCAATCCCCGTTCCCAGTTATCGAGTTGGAGGGAATCAGTGTTGCGGTGCAGCCGGTGTAGGCCCCGTTCTGGCCTCAGCCACCGAAAGTCAGCCACGACGGCGGGGCGGGCGAACGAGCACCCGCCACGTATGTCTCCAGCAACCCCGCTCCGACCTCAGCCACGCTACTTCTATGCGTCACGGACTGCACCGTTGTATGCCCTTGGCGTTGCCGACGTGGCGTGGCAACTGGGTTCGGTCTGCGGCTCTGTGAACTGTCCGGCCTGGAGCAGCGAGCGATTGAGTGGTGTGGTCGAGCCGGGTACGACGGGCTGGCCCTGGAGCTCGATGCGGTCTGGCTTCTTCCTGATCTTGCTGTCCGCCTTGGCGAAGCTGCGCGCTGAGCGGCGTGGGGCCGCCGCAGCGGTGGCGGAGACATGGAGCGGCGGCGGCCCCACGCCGCCAGCGCGCGCGGTCCGCCGTAGGCGGGCCGCCTTGATCCAGTAAAGAAACTTTGGACAGCTCGCTCCCCGGGCCGCTCCTCGCTGCCTACTCATCGATACTTCGGCATCTACCGAGGCGCTATGTGCTTCGGATCGCCAGAACTTATCCACAGGCGTTCCAAGTTTTCCTGAACTCGTCGGTTCGGACTGTCACACGGCGAGGCCGCGCCACACCTGTAGCAGGTGAAGGACCGAGCATCGGCGTCAGGCCCGAAGTGGCCTACTGGGGGAGCGCGTGACGGGACGCGAAAGCAGCCGCATCACCACGGTGCGGGAGGACGTGAAGCCTTCTACCGCCCTGCGGGACGGGGCATCCCACGGGCTAGTGATCCGTGGTGGCGTGAAGAGTCAGATCAGCGCAACGAAGGGCGGGACCTGGTGGACGAGTCGGAGATGGCGGCACTTGACGGAGAAGTGACGCGTCTCGCTGTGGAGATCGCCGAACTGGCGTCGCTCCTGGAGCAAGTGCGAGCAGAGGCTAGGCGCCTTCACTCTCGCTCTTCAGCTGCTGCATCAGCTCCAACAGGCTCTGCATCGTCTCGCGCATCTCGCCGACCTGGCCGCGCAGATCGGCAACCTCGGCGGAAAGGGACGCGACCCTAGAGCCCAAGTCTGCGGCGTCGCCCTCCGACTCGAACGACTCCGGGCCCTCTGTCCCGCCCTCCGGCCCGGGGCCGACGGCGGGGCGGCGGATGAAACTGCCCCTGCCCTGGACGCTGTAGATCAGCTCTTCGCTCTTCAGTAGTCGGAAGGCGTTCTGGATGGTCGCGCTGGCCAGTCCGAACTTCTCTTGGAGCTCGCGGGAGGACGGCACCTTGTCCCCAGGACTCAGCTCGCCGCTCTGGATCTGACGGCGGAGGTACTCGGCCACCTGCACGTAGGGCGGTCGAGAGTCGTCTTCGAGGGGCAGCGTCATGGCCCAAGAATACGGCGGCTACGCCTGCCTCACCTACGGAACACATGGGTAGCAGCAAACATCCAACACATAGGTGTTGCAGTACACCTAGCTGTCGTGGTTATCTCTTGGTGCGGCCGGACCCGGACCGCAGAACCAACCGAAGGGCCCTATCTGTCATGGCTATGACCTTCATCCGCGTCGGTCTGCTCGACTCCACGAACTTCATGGTCGGCACTCCTCCGGTGCCGAAGTGGAAGGACCAGGAGAACGGCGTGCGCGCCGTTGATCGGGAGACCGGCCAGCCGATGTTCGTCGTGACGCTCTTCCTGATGGAGGACGACCGAGCCGAGGCAATGAAGATCACCGTTCCGGCGGGCGGCCTGCCGAACGGTCTTCACCCCGGTCGCTTCGTAAAGCCGGTCGAGCTGTTCGCGATCCCGTGGGCCCGGATCTTCAACGACTCCCTTCAGGAGGGCGTTGCCTTCCGCTGCGCGTCCCTGGAGCTGGTCGCTGGCCCGGCGGTCCCGCAGGAAGCCGCTGAGTCTGCGGCGGCGTAAGTCCCGTACCCCGCGACATCCCAGGGCGGCGGCGCTTGCTTTCTCTCCTTTGCGAGACAGGACGCTGCCGCCCTGGCGGCCAACTCATAGACAGAAGGACGAAGTGATGACCGGAATCAACGAAGCCTTCAGCTGGGTCAGTGGCGCTGCCTGGCTGGGCCTCATAGCGATCGCCCTCTGGGCGGTGGTGTGGGTGGTCCGCTACCTGCGGGCGACGCCCATGAAGCGCCGCAGCATCCGTCTGGCAGTGCGCATCCGGTGGGGCTGGAAGCGGTTGGCGCCGATGGTCAACCTGTCCGTCACCGACAAGATGCCAACTGCCGTGGCCTCCCTCGCCAGCGGCGACAAGGTCGTCAAGCCCCGCGTCCTGGTGCCGACCCTCAAGGTCGTCCCGGACGAGTTCGGCGTCATCGTGCGGGCAAGCTGCCTGCCGCAAGTGGGCCTGAAGGAATTCCAGAAAGCAGCCCCGTACCTGGCCGACGCGTGGCGCATGACCCGGGTTTCGGTCCTGCCGGACAAGCCAGGTCAGGTACTCATCCGTGGGGTGCGGGTCGACCCGCTCATCACCTCGACCACGCACACCCCCTCAGGACACCCGCCGGAGAAGGTCGCCCTGTGGGATCTGGGGGTGGACGAGTTCGGCATGCCCGTCAGCGTGCCGCTGTCGGAAGTTCCCGGCATCACGATGGCGGGCCTGCCCGGCTTCGGAAAGACGTCTGCGGTCAACCGTCTGATCTGTGACTGGGCCCCCTCAGCAGCCGTGCAGTTCAACGTGTTCGACGGCAAGGTGTCGCACGCCTATGAGGGCGACTATGCCGATCTCGTAGAGCGGCTCTTCGCCTTCGTCGGTGACGACCTGGAGGCAGCGAACAAGGAGCTGAAGCGCCTGGTCGAGCTTCGCCGTGCCCGCTCGGCCTGCCAGAAGCAGATCCGGGGCGTCAAGAACTTCTGGCACGTCGGGCCCACGGAAGAGTGGCCGCTGATCGTGACCATCATCGATGAAGCTCACACGTACTTCCGCGATCACAAGGGCACTGACGCGCAGACAAAGCGACTGGCCGCCCTGGCCGCCGAGAACGCTCGCCTGGTGGAGGACCTCACCAAGAAGGGGCGAGCCCTCGGCTTCCTGACCCTGATCATCACGCAGAAGACCACCGGCGACGCCATCCCCACCTTCATCAGGGACGTGTGCCCGGTCGGCCTGTCCTTCGCCCAGAAGACTGCCGACGCCGCCGTTGCCGCCCTCGGAGACGACATCCGTCAGTGGCCCGAGGCCAACCCGGTCACGCTCCAAGATGCTGCCTACGTGGGAGTGGCGGTCATGAACGCCCACGGTCGCCCGGGCTTCGTCCGCATCCGCACTCCGTTCGTGGCCGACGAGCACGCCGCCCGCATAGCTGCCGAGACAGCGCACCTCACCCGTGACCCCGGGCAGCTCCTCGAACGCCTCACCGGTCAAGAGCCCGTGGACCTGGCCAAGGCTCTGTCCGAAGCAGCCTGACGGCCCTACCGCCTACCCCTACGCCCTCGAAAGGAGGTGAAACCTCATGTCGGAAGACCGGATCACGCAACGCACGGTCACCGTGGTCATGGCTGTCATCGCCCTCCTGGCCTTCGTATTCTCCTTCGGCAACGTATGGAGCCTCGCCCTGCGCCTCGGCGTCCCCGGCTCCGTCGCTCCGCTCATCGCCCCGATGGTGGACCTGTCCGTGGTCGGCCTCCTGGTCGCCCTGCGGTACCTGTCTCTGCGCGGAGTACCGGCCAGTGAACTCACGGCGGCGACCCGCCTCATGCACGTCTCCGGCTTCTTCACCCTCGCCCTGAACGTGGCCGAACCCATCATCGCCGGGCACTACGGCCGCGCCTGCGTGGACGCCGTAGCTCCGCTGCTCCTCCTCGGCTGGGGCGTGGTCGGCCCCGCCCTCCTGCGCCACTTCCACGCGGTCAGCACCCCCGCCGATGCACCGACCGAATCCCCCGCACCGTTGACCGACACAGCTCCGGTCCCGGACCAACCGGCACCGCTCGCGCCCGCCGCAGCTGTCGAGCCCGCAGCCCCTGCGGTGACTCCCACGCCGCAGCCCGCCTCCGCCCCGGCCCTCGCCGCTCCGGTGCCCCCGGGCCTCCTGGACGCCGCACGCGAGATCGCCGCCGACCACACCGCCACACACGGCCAGCCCATCACCGCCTCGCAACTCAAGACCCGGCTCGGCGTCGGCCTCCCCCTGGCCAAGGCTGCGCACGCCGCCCTGACGGCCTGACCTCCGGCCGGCACTTCGGCCCCACCCCCGCCCCTGCCCTACCGGGCCCAGTTCGTCATGCCTCCGGGCAGCAGCAAACCGCCTCTGTTGCTGCCCGGCCGCCTCCGCCCCGCCAGAAGGGATACCTGCACCCCATGGCCCGCGAAATCGGCCTGCACCACGTGATCAGCCCCGCCGTCAGCGACCTTCTCGCCCTCGCGAACGGCAGCGACTTCGACCGCGTCGCCGAACAGGTCCGCGACCTGCGCGGCTGCACCCACCCCGTGAACCTGCACGGCTGGACGGCCACCACCGACCCGGCCACCAAGCAAGTGGTCCGCTCGTACCGCTCCGAGGACGAGCCCTCCGGACGGCTGCTGACCACCTGCGGCAACCGCCGCTCTTCCCGTTGCCCTGCTTGCTCTCGGGTGTACGCCGCCGACACGTACCACCTCATCAAGGCCGGACTGTCCGGCGGCAAGAACGTCGCCGAAAACGTCCGCGACCACCCCCGCGCCTTCGTCACCCTCACCGCCCCGTCCTTCGGCCCCGTCCACAACCGCAAGACCGACCACGCGGGCAAGCCCCGCCCCTGCGCCTGCGGCACCCGCCACACCGAAGACGCCCCGGCGTTGGGCACCCCCCTAGCCCCGGCCACCTACGACTACACGGGCGCCGTGCTCTGGAACGCTCACGCCGGACAGCTGTGGGCACGCTTCACCACCTACCTGCGCCGCGCCCTGGCCGAACACCTCCGCATGACCCAGAAGGCACTGAACGCTGCCCTGCGCGTCTCCTTCGCCAAGGTCGCCGAGTACCAGATGCGCGGCCTGGTCCACTTCCACGCCGTGATCCGCTTCGACGGCCCCGATGGCCACACGAGCCCGCCCCCTTCCTGGGCCACCTACGACGCTCTCAAAGCCGCCGTGGGCCTGGCCGTCGAGCGCGCCCGGCTCACCGTCGAGTCCGACGCCATCGGCGAACGCATCATTGTCTGGGGCCGCGAGTTCAAGGTGGACCCCATCACTGCTCTGGGCGACGGCGAACTTACCGATGCCAGGGTTGCCGAGTACACAGACGCCAAGGTCGCCGGATACGTCGCCAAGTACGCCACCAAGAACGCCGAAGGCGCGGGCACCGTAGACCGCACCCTCATGTGCCGCCCCTGCCAGGGACGTGGATACGTACGCGGGCCCGACAGCTTCCACGACCTGTGCCCCGACTGCGAGGGCAGCGGACAAGCCGAACCCATCAAGGCCCTCCCCGTTCAGCAGCACGCCCGGCAGATGATCCGCACGGCTTGGGCGCTGGGCCACCTCCCGGAGTTCGCCCACCTCAAGCTCTGGAAGTGGGCCCACATGCTCGGCTTCCGCGGCCACTTCTCCAGCAAATCCCGCGCCTACTCCACCACCCTCCGCGCACTGCGCGACGTACGCAGAGCCTGGCGCCTCGCCCAGGCCGAAGCCGCCCGCGCCTCCGCTGGCCTCCCCGTCAGTGACGAGAACACCACCCTCGTCACCGCCTCCTCCTGGACCTACCTCAGCAGCGGCTACCGCTCCGGCGAAGAACTCCTCGCCGCCCAAGTCCGCCATGAACTAGCCGCTACCCGCGACCTCAAGGAACGCGCGAAGACCGAAGGAGCCCCCTGGCTGTGACCGCCCACCGTGACCAGAAGCTCACCCTGGCCGAAGTGCTCGACGAGATCGGGCTTTCGCGGGCAGCGTTCTATCGCATGCGGGCTCGCGGCTACGCCCCGAAGTGCTTGAAGCTCCCCAACGGCCAGATTCGCATACGCCGTTCAGATCTCGATGCCTGGTTCGCCACCTGTGAGGTCTCCACATGCTGACGTACGACGTTCAGGTCTGGAGCATCCGGAAGCGGGCCAACCGCGCTGCGGCCTACCAACTTCGCTGGCGTGTCGGGCCCCGTCCCTTCTCCAAGAGCTACAAGATCAAGGCCCAAGCTGACGGCCGCCGTTCAGAGCTGCTGTCCGCCCTGCGCAACCGCGAGCAGTTCGATTCGGAAACTGGTCTGCCTTCCTCCGAGATCCAGGCTCCCAAGCCACCCACCTGGTACGCGCACACCCTCGCGTACACGGACATGAAGTGGCCCGGTGTCTCGGCCAAGCACCGTGCGGGCATCGCTGATGCGTTGGCCACGGTCACACCTCGGCTGATCAAGGACAGCCGTGGGGCCCCGTCGACGAAGGTACTCCGGGCCGCGCTCTACTCCTGGGCCTTCCGCTTCGTCCTGGACGACGACGGGAAGTGGAACCGCCGTGCGGATGTGGTGACGCCACCTGAGGACATCGCGGCGGCGCTCGACTGGATCGCCCGCAAGTCCGTGGACATCACCGACCTCAACACCCCCTCCGTGGTGCGCTCCGCCCTCGACGCGCTCTCACAGAAGATGGACGGCACGGCCGCCGCCGACAACACGGTGAACCGCAAGCGGACCGTGTTCAGCAACTGCCTGCGGTACGCCGTGGAGCGGGAGTTGATGACAACGCTCCCCCTCGACAAGGTGGACTGGACGCCCCCGGAATCCGATGGCGAGATCGATTTCCGCTTCGTGCCCGGCCCAAAGCTGGCACGGAAGCTGATCGAGGCTGTGGGAGCCCAGGGGGAGCGCGGCCGACACCTGAGGGCATTCTTCGGCTGCCTGTACTACGCGGCCAATCGCCCCGGTGAGGCGTCCAATCTCTGTGAGTCGGACTTCACCCTGCCCGAAGAGGGCTGGGGAGAGGTACTCCTGTCGATCAGCACGCCCCGCGTCGGCTCTGGGTGGACGGACACGGGCGAGTCGTTCGACTCACGCGGCTTGAAGAAGCGCGCCCGGAAGGCGACTCGACCCGTCCCCATTCCGCCCGTCCTGGTCCGCATGATCCGCGAGCACGTCAAGGAGTTCGGTACCCCCGATGACGGCCGTATGTTCCGTGCGGTCCAAGGCGGGCATCTCCTGTCCAAGGAGTACGGGGAGCTCTGGAAGGCGGCTCGACTCGCAGTGCTGTCGGACTCCGAAGCGGCCTCGCCCCTGGCGGAGGTGCCCTACTCGCTGCGGCATGCGGGCGTGTCGCTCTGGCTTGAGTCGGGGGTCTCCCCGGCAGAGGTCGCCCGCCGCGCGGGCCACAGCATCGCTGTCCTCTTTCGCTTCTACGCGAAGGCCATTCACCGCAGCCAGGATCGGTCGAATCGCCAGATTGAGGCGGCGCTACACGCCGCAGAGTCAGATGACGAGTAACTGATCCGACTACCTCCGTCCGCTGAATAGGGCCCCTCAGCTCAGCCCCTCTCGCTCACTCACGCGAGGGGGGCTGTCGTACTTGGCTGCGCAAAGAATTCCTCCACGGATGGGTAGTTGGATCTGTACTATCCGCATATGACCAGTACGCCTCGCGAACGGCTTTCTGTACGTCTGGGCATCCGAGAGTCCCTCGACCACGCCCCCTACGAAGGCGTACCGGCGCATCTGAAGGATCCGTTGCGTAGGTGGATCAGGAGCCACTTCAGCAACGTCGATCCACAAGCTGACGAAATCTGCATGCAGCTCCGGATCGCCCTCCGGCAGGGCGAGTTTTCCCGTGAGGCACTCATGAATGCCGATGAGACGACCACGCTGGATGTGGTTGACGCCATCCTGGGCTCGGAGGACCCCGACCTGGGAGGAGATTACGAAGACACCCTCGCCCGGATGCTCAACGTCGCTGGTTCCGCCTACCGGGTCAATGAAGCTGGAGACGGCCTGGAGTTGAGGGTCGATCCAGCCGTGCGTGAGTCGGTTGGTCAGGCAGTCTCAGACGCCCAGAGCAACCCTTCCACCGGCTCTGGAGCGGAGCACCTCGCCGCAGCTTGGCAGGCGTCCTACGGGCTGCACCCCGATCCCGTCCGGGCTTACAGCGAGGCCATCAAAGCCGTGGAGTCCGCCGCACACGGAGTCATCCAGCCCAACCACGCCCGAGCGACGCTCGGCACGATGCTGGGTGAGATAGGCAATGCCCAGGGGAAGTTCGTAACCACGCTTTCCACTCCCACAGGGAAAGATCCCATCGCACCGGTAGAGGCCATGATGCGCGCGTTGTGGGACGGGCAGACATCGCGGCATGGCAAGCAGACCGTGACCGTACCGGAGACCCTCGAATCAGCACGTTCTGCTGTCCACCTCGCTGCCACGCTGGTGCAGTGGTTCGCCTCGGGGGCTGTGACTCGTAGCCCCTGACGTGGTCCACGCCTGGTCCACACGCACTGATCAACAGCGCTACAGACGCGGATCAAGGTGAGACAACAGTTGCCAACAAGGGGTGCCCCAGAACTGGGGCACCCCTTGTGACCAGCGCACACGCTGATCTGCTGCGGTGGGTGTGGGATTTGAACCCACGGTGACTCTCGCCACGACGGTTTTCAAGACCGTTCCCTTAGGCCGCTCGGGCAACCCACCCCGCACCGCCGGTCAGGGCGGTGCGGGGACAAGAGTAGCGGGTCAGCTCTCGCCCTTGCGCTGGCCCAGGACCACGTCGGTCGTGTGCTCCTTGCCGTCGCGCTTGTACGTGATCTCTACGGTGTCGCCCGGCTTGTGGGTCCAGATCTGGCCGATCAGGGTCGGGCCGCTGTCGATCACCGTGTCATCCAGCTTCGTGATGACGTCGCCGGGCTTGAGGCCCGCCTTGTCCGCGGGACCGTTCGGGGTGACCGCCTGCGAACCGCTCGCGCCCTCCCGGGAGATCGTGGCGCCGCCCGTGTTCTCCTGCAGGGCGACCGAGGCACCGATCACGGGGTAGACGGCCTGGCCGTTCTTGATCAGCTGCTGGGCGACGTACTTGGCCTGGTTGACCGGGATCGCGAAGCCGAGGCCGATCGAGCCGGACTGGCCGCCTCCGCCGCCGAGGCCGCCGCCGCTCTCCGCGGGCTTGATCGCGGAGTTGATGCCGATGACCGCGCCGCCCGCGTCGAGCAGCGGACCGCCGGAGTTGCCGGGGTTGATGGAGGCGTCGGTCTGCAGGGCGCTCATGTACGAGCTCTTGCTGCTCGCGCCGTCGCTGGAGGTCACCGGGCGGTCCTTGGCGCTGACGATGCCGGTGGTGACCGTGTTCGAGAGGCCGAAGGGGGCGCCGATGGCGATCGTCGAGTCGCCGACGGCCACCTTGTCGGAGTTGCCGAGGGGGAGGGGCTTCAGATTCGACGGCGGGTTCTTGAGCTTGATGACCGCCACGTCATAGCCCTCGGCACGGCCGACCACCTCGGCGTCGTACTTCTTGCCGTCCGAGAACGTCGCCGCGAGCTTCCCGCCGTCGGCGGCGGAGGCCACGACGTGGTTGTTCGTAAGGATGTGGCCCTGCTTGTCGTACACGAAGCCGGTGCCCGTGCCGCCCTCGCCGTTGCCGCCCTGGGCCTCGATGGTGACGACGCTGGGCAGCGCCGTGCTCGCGATGTCGGCGACCGTACCGGGATCGCGTTTGAGGTCGGCCGGGGTGTTCGACGCGGAGACGGTGGTCGAGCCCGTGCTGTTGTCGTTCCGGTCGGCCGCCCAGAAGCCGATGCCGCCGCCGACGCCGCCCGCGACGAGCGCGGCCACGAGCACCGCGGCGATCAGGCCGCCGCGACGGCCCGCGGGCTTGGACCCCTCCGGGTGCTGCGCCGCGTACGAAGAGCCCCAGCCGGAGCCTCCGCCCTGGGCGTACGCAGGAACGGTGGGCGGCGGCGGCGGAGGCGGCCAGGCTCCGGCACCGGAGGCGTGCGGGGGCGTGCCTGCGGTGGTACCAGCGTGCGGGGGAGCCTGGTGCGCCGCCGGTTCCTGGCCGGGCGCGGCGGACTGCGCCGCGGGGGCGGGCGTCGCGGGGTCGGGCGCGGCGGGCGGCGCCGCGCGGTCGGCGGAAGCTGCGGGAGATTCCACCGGCACAGGAGGCGCTGACGGGGCCGGGGGTACCTCGTTGCCCTCGTTCTCGGTGCTCACAGCTCTTCTCCTCGGTCCACGCTGTCGTTCTCGGTCACGGCCTGGCTGTGCCCAACTGTGCATGTGTCTGCAGTCAGCTTTTCCCATGGGCTGTCAGGGCACCATAAGCCGATCCTGTGGATCCGGCTCTGTGTGCACCACCGTGGGCAAGCCTGCGGGTACCCCGTGATGGCACCATGACGCGGTGACCCTCGCACGACAGCAACAGATCCAGGTCGTCGCCCACCGCGGAGCCTCCGAAGACGCCCCCGAGCACACGCTGGCCGCGTACAAGAAAGCGGTCGAGGACGGTGCCGACGCTCTCGAATGCGACGTACGCCTCACTGCGGACGGGCACCTCGTCTGCGTCCACGACCGTCGCGTGAACCGGACGTCGAACGGCCGGGGCGCCGTGTCGGCCCTCGAGCTATCCGACCTCGCCACCCTCGACTTCGGCTCCTGGAAGAACAACCACGGTGAGGCCGACGAAGGGCCCGACTGGGAGGACACCTCCGTCCTCACCCTGGAGCGGCTCCTGGAGCTGGTGGCCGAAAGCAACGCTTCGGGGCGCAACGTCCAGCTGGCCATCGAGACCAAGCACCCGACCCGCTGGGCGGGGCAGGTCGAGGAAAGGCTGCTCCTCCTATTGAAGCGCTTCGGTTTGGACTGCCCACCCTCCGATGGCCCCTCTCCCGTACGCGTCATGAGCTTCTCGGCGCGCTCCCTGCACCGGGTGCGGGCCGCGTCCCCCACCCTGCCGACCGTCTATCTGATGCAGTTCGTCTCGCCGCGCCACCGCGACGGCCGCCTCCCCGAGGGCGTTCGGATCGCCGGTCCCGGCATGCGGATCGTCCGCAACCACCCCGCCTACGTGGCCAAACTCAAACGCGCGGGACACCAGGTGCACGTGTGGACCGTGAACGAACCCGAGGACGTGGAGCTCTGCGCCGAACTCGGCGTCGACGCCATCATCACCAATCGCCCCAAGCAGGTGCTGTCCCAGTTGGGCCGTCGCTAACCGCCATCCCATCGGTTACGGGGTGTGCACCGGCGCGTTCGGTCCGTATTCGATCGTTACGAGTGCGTCACCGCACAAGGATTGGCCGGTTTCCGGTCCAGTCCATTGGGGCATTCACACCGTGGCGTGGGGCGAAGGAGGTCTCGGGGGTGGCGTTGGTGGTGGCACGGGAGGTGCCCGCGTCGTCGAGCATGGCCGTACCCCATGGCCCTGCGGGCGTGGGAGAAGCAAGGCACCGGATGCGTGATCAGTTGCGCGGGAACGGGGTGCCGGAAACGGTCGTCGACGATGCCGTACTGATCCTTTCGGAATTGCTCAGCAATGCCTGCCGGCACGGCAGGCCGCTGGGCGAAGGAATGGTCGGCGACGGTGATGTCCGGGCCGCCTGGCGCGTGGACGCGACAGGCCGGCTGACGGTCGAGGTGACGGACGGCGGTGGACCGACCCGCCCCGTTCCGGCCACGCCCTCGGTCACCGCGCACGGCGGGCGCGGGCTCAACATCATCACGGCCCTCGCCGAGGCCTGGGGCGTCCGCGACGACACCCACGGCGAGGTCACGGTCTGGGTGGTCGTCCATGCCGGGCAGTGTCACGAGGACTTCGCTACGCGCGTCGCGGCCCCCTCGGCCGCCGGGATACCCGACCTCGCGTACGCCGACCCGTTCGACGACCGCGACTGACGACCGTGGTCCGACGACCGCGACCGCCCGCCGCAACCGACCGCCGCGGGCGGCGGCCACCGACGAGGATCACGACCTGCGACCGCCCGGCGGCTCCCACCGCCCCAGGCTGAATCCCGGCGCCCCCTGGGCGAGCGGCTAGGCTCGCGCCCGTACGCCCCAAGGCGTACGAAGAGCCACGCTGTAAAGCCGCATCCGGGAGACACCCAAGATGGCCAAGAAGCGCCCTCAGACCAAGGGCAAGCAGCCGCAGCTGACGGACGGACAGGTCCCTGTCGTCGGTGCCCGCGAACCCTGCCCCTGCGGTTCGGGCCGCCGTTACAAGGCCTGTCACGGCCGGGCCGCCGCGCACGCGGCGACCGAGCTGGTGCACCGCCCCTTCGAAGGCCTGCCCGGCGAGGGCGACTGGGTGGCCCTGCGCGAGCTCGTCCCGGCGGCGACCGTCGAACTGCCCCTCAAGGACGGACTGCCGGACGGCGTGCCCTCCGTCTCCCTGGCGACCGTCCTGCCGATGGCCTGGCCCGCGCTGCGCCGCGACGACGGCTCGGTCCTGCTCGGCCTGCAGAACGACACCGCGTCCGGCGACATCAGCCGCGACCTCGCCGACACCCTCCAGCGCGCCCTGACCGCCGAGCCCGGCTCTCCGGTCCAGGCCCGCCGCGCCCCCGCCGACGGGCCGCGCCTGCAGGACCTCCTGGACCCCGAGGGCGCATTCGAGCCGATCGTGCACGCCGGCTTCGAGTTCTGGGTGCCGGACTCGGAGAACGCGTCCACGGAGGTCTCCGCGTCCCTGGAGCGGGCGAACGCCGCCGCCATCCCGACCGTGCGGCTCTCCGGCGTGGACTCCGCATACTGGTGCGAGACGCCGGAGAAGAACCACCTGCGCTGGGTCATGCCGCACCCCGAGGAGCAGCTCCTCGACGCGCTCGCGCGGCTGCACGCGGCCGGTACGTCGAGCCTCGGCGACGGCACCCGTCTCGTCGGCTCCTTCCGGGCGCACGGTCTGACGGTCCCGGTGTGGGACCTGCCGACCGGAATGAGCGCCGAGGACATCGAGAAGCCCGCCGCGGAGTTCGCCGAGCGGCTCGCGACGGCGCTGGGCAGCGATGCCCCGCTCACGCCGGAGGAGCGCCGGGCGCGCGGCGGTCTCACCAACCGCCAGGTGACGCTGAGCTGACCCACCAGTCAGTCGGACGGGGAGCGTGACTCCTGTCACAACTCCCCGTCGTCGCAGGTAAATCCCTGTCTGGATATCCGAGATCGAATTTGCCCAGAGCAGATCTCTTGTTACCGTTCAGGTAGCCCGGTTGCTGGTGCATCCCCCGTCGCCAGCAACCGGGCGCTTTCATGTCCGGCCCGCTGTCCGGCCTGACCTGCTGTCTCAACTGGCCTTCGGTCGAGCGGAGTTGCTCCCGGAGCGCAGCAGCAACGGTCCGCCACTCCCGTCGGCGAACTCCACCACCGCCGCATACGCCCCGGCATTCCCCACCGTTCGCTCCCGGGGCGTCTCGCACGCCCCCGGCTCGTCCGCCGCGCCGACCGCGCAATGCACTTGGACGGTGCGTCCGCGGGGGCCCATAACGGTCAGTACGGCGCTCAGCTCATCACCGGTCGTGTTGCGGTAGTACGTGCGCCCCCAGGTGTCCTGCCCCTGGGTCAGGACGCACGTCTGGGCCTCGATGCCCTTGGGGGAGGTCACTTCGGGGCCGCACTGTGCGGAAGTGTCGAGGCCGAGCCCCGTGAGGAGCGACGAGCCGTCCCCGGACGAGGACGCAGACGAAGACGAGCCCTCCGTAGAAGGCCGTTTCGAAGTCGGCTTCTCCGTGGAGGGCTGTTTCGCGTCCGGATCCGGCGCCGTTCCCGGTGCCGCGTCCGCCGGTCGCTCCGACGGCTTGGCGTCGGCGTCGCCGTCACCCACAGGCCCCGCGGACGCGCCGGCGAGCGGCAGGAAAACCGTAATGGCCACGACGCCCATGAGCGCGATCAGGCGGGGGTTCATAAGGCCTGACAGTAACGACGTTTGCTGGGCGCCCGGCTCGCCGCGCGCCCATTTCCCCTACAACTCGGGCGCGCTCACACCCGTACGAGTGAGCGCGTCGACCACCGCGTCCACCACGGCCTCGACATCGGGCACCCACGGGGCTGCCGAGCCGGGCAGCGGAGCCCGCTCCCAGCCCACCGGACCCTGACCCGTCTCCGAGGGCGGCAGGGCGATGTATCCGCCCTCTCCGTGGAAGCGCAGTGAGCCCGGTACGTAGTCCTTGGCGTACAGCAGCTCGCCCAACTGCTCCATGGAGTACGGCGCTACGAGCAGGAAGACGCGGGCGGGGGTCGCCACGACCGGGCCGAGCCTGATGCCCATCTCGTCGAGCGCGGCCAGCGCGCGCGCACCCGCGATGGCGGGCAGGCTGACGGCGCACGGGGCGCCGACGCCGGTCGCGAGCACGATGGGAGCGTCCGGGCGGTTCGTCCACCACCAGCTCACCATGCGCTCGTCGGTCGTCGCGGTCAGCAGACCTGGGTCGAGGGGGTGGGCTCCTGGCACCGTGCAGTCGGGGTCGGGGCAGGCGCAGCGGGTGCCGTCTCGCCGGTCGAGGCCGACGCCGGGCACCACGGGCCACTTCCATGCCGTCGCAAAGGTCAGGGCCGCGCCCTTCAGGCCGGGACTCCGGTCAGACTTCCTGCCGGTGAGCCTGGACAGGAGCCTGCTTCGCCTTCCGAGGATCTCGCGCATGAGCGCTCGTTCCTTTCCGTTTACACGCCGAGGAACACGGCGGGCCACATCACACCATGTGTGGATCACTTCGCTGTGCGTAGAACTGGCGCATCACACCCCAGCCTGCGGCATGGGGAACCCCGAAGGGCCGAGCGTTAGCGTGGCGTGGGGTGGCGGTGCCTGGCGTTTGCTGTCCCGCGTGCTTCTCGCCGCCTCCCCCACGGGAGGATGGGGCACGGTCGTCGTGAGTTAAGACGCCCGGGTCCGTCACCAGGTTCCGGGCTGATCTCAACTGCCCCTGGTCATCACCGAGTACGTACCCATCACGGCCGCTGTGACGCGCCTCCCGTGCCTGAGGGCTCGGGAGTACCCCTTGTTGAACAATCCCAGTCGATCGCAATAGGCCGTCGCCTCAGGCACTTTTGAGCCAAGTTACCAAGATCGCGATACGTCACAGAATTCCCACGGACACCAGGAATCCCAGCTGGACAATGCTGGACATCCCCTAACCAGTGCGTGTAGATGTGGAGAACATTGCTAGCGGCGCAGAATGACATGGGGGTTTGCGATGCTATTGAGCAATACGCACCGGCCGGAAAGCCGTCAGCCATGAACGCTCCGCACCTCCCGAAAGTGGCCGGAATCGATTCAACTGTTCCGCCACCAGCCCACACTGTCGCGCCAGCCCCACAGGCCAAGGCCGCACCGACCCTCATGATCCAGGACCGGCTCGCGGGCTGGATCTCCGATCTGACCACCCTGCAGGAGCTCACCGAACGCCTGGCGCGCACGGCCACCCTCGACGAAGCCCTGCACGAACTGCTGCACGCCGGAGCCGCCCTCGTCGGCGCGCGCCGCGGCCTGCTCGTCCTCGAGCCCGCGGACGGGATCGGCCCCGACACCACCGTCGGCCTGGGCGTCACCCGTGCCGACCTCGGCCACATCGAGACGGTCCCCCGCGCCGCCACCGCCTTCGGGCGGCTGCTCGACGCGCCGCCCACGCCCCCGGGCGCCGGGACCGAGATCGTCAACGCCGACCTGCTCGCCGACAGCAGCCTCGACCCCCGTCACCGCGAGGTCGCCGTCCGGCTCGGTTACGCCGCGACGTACGCGCTGCCCCTGTCCAGCGAGGCCGCGGGCCGGATCGGCGCCGCAGTCTGGCTGTACGACGAGCCCGCGGAGCCCGGCGAGCGTCAGCGCCACCTCGTCGGCCTCTACGTGCGCCAGGCCGCCGAGCACCTGGCGCGGCTGCTCGAACTGGACCGTGCCCGCACGACGGAGACCACCCTGCGCGAGGAGCTGCTGCCCTCGCGTCTGCCGCGGGTCGCCGGGGTGCAGCTCGCCGCGCGGCACCGCACCTGCGCGCTCGGAGGCGGCGACTGGTTCGACGCGCTGCCGCTGCCCGACGTCGCGCTCGGTCTCGCGGCCGGGTCCGTCACCGGGTCCGGGCCGAGCGCCGTGGCCGCGATGGGGCGCCTGCGGGCCTCCTTGCGGGCGTATGCCGTCATGGAGGGCGAGGACCCCGTCGCCGTACTGTCCGATCTGGAGCTGCTGCTGCGGCTCACCGAACCGGCCCGTTCGGCGACGGCTCTCTTCGCGTACTGCGAGCCGGCCCAGCGCAAGATCATCCTGGCCGGTGCCGGACACAGCCCGCCGCTGGTGATCGGCGAGCGGCGCACGGAGTTCGTGGAGACGTCGCTGTCGGCGCCGCTGGGGATGCTCGCGTGCTGGGAGGCACCCAGCGTGGAGTTCAGGACGGAGCCGGGAGAAACGGTGCTTCTCTATACGGACGGCCTGCTGCACCGCACCGGTGACCCGATGGACCGGGCCTTCGCGCGGCTGCACGCGGCGGCGGCCGGGGTGCCGAAGACGGTGCGCGACGATCCGGACGCGCTCGTCGATCACATCCTGCGGACGGTGCTGCCGGACGGGCTCGACACGGCCGACAGCGACGAGGACGTGGTTCTCCTCGCGGCCCGTTTCGAGTGACTCCCGCGATACGCCATGTAATGGGCCTTCTGGCTCTGGGACCCCTTCCGTACGCCCGTACGATGGAGGGGGCCCAGTGTCGTACATAGGAGGCAGATCGTGTCGGAGGAGCTCAATCCGGAGAACCCGGAGATCCCGGAAGACCTGGAGATCGAGTCCGAGGAAGAGCCGATCAAGCAGCGCAAGAACGGCCTGTACCCGGGAGTCTCCGACGAGCTCGCCGAGAACATGAAGTCCGGCTGGGCCGACACGGAGCTGCACGACCTGCAGCCGATCGCCCAGACCGCGCACACCGCCGCCCGCCGTGCCGCGCTCTCCGCGCGCTTCCCGGGCGAGCGTCTCGTGATCCCCGCGGGCAACCTCAAGACCCGCTCGAACGACACGGAGTACGCCTTCCGCGCCTCCGTCGAGTACGCGTACCTGACCGGCAACCAGACCGAGGACGGCGTCCTCGTCCTGGAGCCGACGGACTTCGCGGACGGCACGAGCGGCCACGAGGCCACCATCTACCTGCTGCCGCGCTCCAACCGCGAGAACGGCGAGTTCTGGCTGGACGGCCAGGGTGAGCTGTGGGTCGGCCGCCGGCACTCCCTCACCGAGGCCGAGACGCTGTACGGCATCCCCGCGTCCGACGTGCGCGAGCTGGCCGAACACCTGCGCGAGGCGACCGGTTCCGTCCGTGCCGTCCGCGGCTACGACGCCGGCATCGAGGCCGCGCTGACCGACAAGGTCACCGCCGAGCGCGACGAGGAGCTGCGCGTCTTCCTCTCCGAGGCCCGTCTGGTCAAGGACGAGTTTGAAGTCGGCGAGCTGCAGAAGGCGTGCGACGCGACGGCGCGCGGCTTCGAGGACGTCGTACGGGTCCTGGACAAGGCCGAGGCGACCAGCGAGCGCTACATCGAGGGCACGTTCTTCCTGCGCGCCCGCGTCGACGGCAACGACATCGGCTACGGCTCCATCTGTGCCGCAGGCCCGCACGCCACGACGCTGCACTGGGTGCGCAACGACGGCGCCGTGCGCTCCGGGGAGCTGCTGCTCCTCGACGCCGGTGTGGAGACGCACACGTACTACACCGCCGACGTGACGCGGACACTGCCGATCAACGGCCGCTTCAACGAGCTCCAGCGGAAGATCTACGACGCCGTGTACGAGGCCCAGGAGGCCGGTATCGCGGCCGTGCGGCCCGGCGCCAAGTACCGCGACTTCCACGACGCCGCGCAGCGTGTGCTCGCCGAGAAGCTCGTGGAGTGGGGCCTCGTCGAGGGCCCGGTCGAGCGTGTCCTGGAGCTGGGCCTCCAGCGCCGCTGGACCCTGCACGGCACCGGCCACATGCTCGGCATGGATGTCCACGACTGCGCGGCCGCGCGCCGAGAGACGTACGCCGACGGTGTCCTGGAGCCCGGCATGTGCCTGACCGTCGAGCCCGGTCTGTACTTCCAGGCGGACGACCTGACGGTGCCGGAGGAGTACCGCGGCATCGGCGTGCGGATCGAGGACGACATCCTCGTGACGGCCGACGGCAACAAGAACCTGTCGGCTTCGCTGCCGCGGCGTGCCGATGACGTCGAGGCGTGGATGGCCGAGCTCAAGGGCTGATCGTCCGTGATCTGATCTGCCGCGACCTGCCGGACCGGGCCTCTTCTTTAGGAAGGGGCCCGGTTTCGCGTTTCCGGGGCCATGCGGTCGTCTCCCAGGGACCTAGCGCTCGTCCTCGCCCGCCACCTTGGCGGTGCTCAGGGCTATGCGGTTCCAGGTGTTGATGGTGAAGATCAGGGCCAGGACGTGGCCCAGCTCCGTCTCGTCGAAGTGCGCCGCCGCGCGGGCGTAGACGTCGTCCGGGATGCCGCCCCGGTGGACGAGCGTGACGGCCTCGGTCAGGTCGAGGGCCGCCTGCTCCTTCTCCGTGAAGAAGTTCCTGGCCTCGCGCCATACGCCGACCATGTGCAGCCGCGCCTCGTCCTCGCCCGCCTTGCGCGCGTCGGAGGTGTGCATGTGGAGGCAGTACGCGCAGCCGTTGAGCAGGGAGGCGCGGATCTGGATCAGCTCGACCAGGGCCGGGTCGAGACCGTCTCGGGCGGCGGCGTCGAGTCCGATCACGGCCTTGAAGGCCTTGGGGGCGGCCTTGGCGAAGTTGAGGCGGGGAGCGGGGGTGGGGGCGGGGGCGAGGGTCCGTGCGGCGGCCTGGGCGGTGGTCTGCGTGGCGTTCTCGTTGTTCGTCATGACCATGAATCTACGGGTGGGATAGACCTTCGATAGGGTGCATTCCCATGGCGGAATCATGGGTCAATTTGGCCGAGCGCATCGGGAGTGACCTACACCTGGAGCTCTCCGGAGCGGGTGGCCGCCGTGCCGTCCTCATCCGTGCGCTGCGGGACGCCGTGCGCGAGGGGCGGCTCGCTCCGGGGACACGGCTTCCGCCCTACCGCTCCCTCGCCGCCGATCTGGGCATCGCCCGCAACACCGTCGCCGACGCGTACGCCGAGCTGGTCGCCGAGGGCTGGCTGACCGCACGGCAGGGTTCCGGCACCCGGGTGGCCGACCGGGCGGCGCCTCCCGCGCGCACCCGCGTCCCCAAGCGGGCCCCCACCCGGCCCGCGACACCCGCCCCGCCCGCGTACGACCTGCGCCAGGGCCAGCCGGACGCCGCCTCCTTCCCGCGTACCGCCTGGCTCGCCGCGGCCCGGCGTGCCCTCAACTCCGCGCCGAACGAGGCCTTCGGGCCGGGTGACCCACAGGGGCGCGTCGAGCTGCGCCGGGCGCTCGCCGGATACCTGGGGCGCGCCCGCGGAGTGCGCACCGACCCGGAGCGGATCGTGGTCTGCTCCGGCTTCGCGCACGCCCTGCGGCTGCTGTTCGGGGCCGGGGGCGGCGGAATGCTGCGCGGGCCGCTGGCCGTGGAGTCGTACGGCCTCGGCTTTCATCGGTCGATCCTCGCGACCGCGGGCGTACGGACGGTTCCGCTCGGCCTCGACGAAAAGGGCGCCCGGATCGAGGAGTTGACCGAAAGTCAGCGAGTCCGGGGTGTACTGCTCACGCCCGCACACCAGTTCCCGACCGGCGGCCCGCTGCACCCGACCCGGCGCACGGCGGTGATCGACTGGGCGCGCGCCCGCGACGGCCTCGTCCTGGAGGACGACTACGACGGCGAGTTCCGCTACGACAGGGAGCCGGTGGGCGCCGTACAGGGCCTGGATCCCGAACGCGTCGTCTACATGGGCTCGGTCAGCAAGAGCCTCTCTCCGGGAGTGCGCCTCGGGTGGCTTGTTCTGCCCGAACACCTCATCGACGGAGTGCTCGCGGCGAAGGGCGAACGCGAGGCGTGGGCCAGTGTCATCGACCAGCTCACGCTCGCCGATCTGATCGAGTCGGGCCACTACGACCGGCACATCCGCCGCATGCGTCAGCGCTACCGCAACCGCCGCGACCAGCTCGTCATCGCCCTCGCCACGCACGCCCCGCACATCAGCCCGACCGGCGTCGCCGCCGGCCTGCACGCCGTCCTGCGGCTGCCGCCCGGCACCGAACAGTCCACGGCCAAGGCAGCCGCCTGGCAGGGCCTCGCACTGGAGGGCCTCGCCGGTTTCCGCCACCCGGAGGCCACGATGCCCGCGCCCGACGGCCTGGTCGTCGGCTACTCCACGCCTCCGGAGCACGCCTACGGAGCGGCACTGGAGGCCCTGTGCAGGGCACTGCCGCCCGGCTGAGCGGGGAAGAGGGCCCGGCAGACCCCCGGGAGACCAGATGGGGCTTCTACAGCGTTGGAAGGGTGCTCAGGCCGTGACGAGCGGTGCGTCCTCGCGCCACTTGAGGATCTTGTCGAAGCTGATCACCGCGCCGCCCCTGCCCCCCGGCTCGTTGCCGAAGTGGACGTGATCGGCGAGCTCCTGGATGAGGTACAGCCCGCGTCCGTGTTCGGCGCTGTCGGATGCGGGCTGCGCGACGGGGACGAATCCCGGGCCGGAGTCGGCCACTTCGATATGGCACTTCTCGCCGTCCAGGTACGCCGTCACCCGATAGGCCCCGGCCGCCCCCTCGGGAGGCACCGCCGCTCCACCGTGCTCCACCGCGTTGGCACAGGCCTCGCTGAGCGCCACCGACAGGTCGTACGAGACGTCGGGATCCACCCCCGCGGTCTCCATCGTGCCCATCAGCAAGCGGCGGGCCAGCGGGACGCTCGCAGCTTCGCGCCGCAAATGGAGAGACCACCACATGCTCATGCTCCAGCCTCCTGGCCGCGGCTCGACATACCGATACGTATTGCCGCAAGCGCCCGTGTGTAAGCGCGTAGTTGAAGTGATGCCGCCCATACGGCGGACGCGCGGATGGCTCGGGACGGTGTAGACACGCCTCTCACGAGCCACTTTCGGGCCCCCGCCCAAAGGCGCCCATTCGTGGCCGACGGACACCGATCGGCACTCATCGGCACTCATCGGCATCCATGGGAGCTTGCGGACCTGCCGTATGAGGCGGGTAAGCCCAGTGCAATGATGTTCCGGCCATGACTGCCCCCCACCCGCACGAAACGCGCACCGGAGTAGACCTCCGGCTGCTGAGAGCCGCGGTGTTCGCCGTGCTCTGCGTCGTGCTGTCCGCCGGGGGCCATGTGCTCGCTTCCTGCGCCGCCGTCCCGCTGTGGACGCTCGGCGTCGGATTCCTCGCCGTTTTCGCCCTCGCGGCACCGCTCGCCGGGCGTGAGCGGTCACTGCCGGGCATCGCCGCCCTGCTCGCTGCCGGGCAGGTGGGACTGCACGCGCTCTTCGGAGCCGGGCAGCACGGGAGCACGGCGGTGGCGTCCACTGACCCCTCCCTGATGGAGCGGGCCGCGCGCATCGTGTGCGGGGCCGGCGCCGCCAGCATCAGCCCCGCCCAGGCCCACCGGATCCTGACGACGGCCGGCGTGGAGCCGGGCGGCGGGGCCACCGGCCACGCCCTCCACCACAGCTCCCCGGCCACCACGGCGGCGGACTCGGCGATGGGCTCCATGTCGCTGCTCCCGTCGCTTCCCATGCTCCTGGGGCACGTACTCGCCGCCGTGACCGCCGGATGGCTGCTGCGCCGCGGCGACATCGCGCTGCTCCGACTCGTGCGGCTCTCGGCGCACGGGGCGTATGGAGTCGCCGAGGGGGCTCTCATTCGTTCCCTGCGCGGCGCGCTCGCCCTCGTATGCGCCCTCCGCGCCGGACTTCCCGGAGCGCCCGACGCGGATCTCCGCGCGCCCCGTACGGCCTTCTTCGGACCACCGAAGCCGCACACCTCCGCGCTCCAGCACACGGTGATCAGGCGAGGGCCGCCGGCCTCCGCCGCACTCGCACTCGCTGCCTGACGCGACGCACTCCTACCGCAGCACTACGGAGAGGTGCCTCACGCCCGGCGGCATCCACGCGCGCGTGCCCGCTCGGTTCGTTGCCGCGCGCACTCTCCCCGGTCACCGCCGCCGATCTCGTCGGCACCGCTGACCACCACCGCTGAAAGTGGAGTGTTCCGCCATGTCTGTTCTGTCTGCGCTGTCCACCGTGAAGGCCTCCCGCGTCTCCGTCGTCGGTGGCGTCGCCGCCTCCGCCGTCCTGCTGCTCTCCGTCCCCGCCTTCGCGCACGTCAGCGTCACGGCCGAGGGCCAGGCCGCCAAGGGCGGCTACGCCACGGTCAACTTCAAGGTCCCGAACGAGATGGACGACGCCTCGACCAACAAGCTCGAGGTCTCCTTCCCCAAGGACCACCCGCTCGCCTCCGTCATGACGCAGGACATCCCCGGCTGGACCGCGAAGGTCACCAAGACGAAGCTCGACAAGCCGCTCGAGATGCACGGCGAGAAGATCGACGAGGCCGTCTCCAAGGTCACCTGGACCGCCGACGGCAAGGGTGTCCGGCCGGGCACCTTCCAGAAGTTCCCGCTCTCCATCGGCGCGCTGCCCGAGGACGCGGACGAGCTCGTCTTCAAGGCCGTCCAGACGTACGACAACAAGGACGTCGTCCGCTGGATCGAGCCGCAGCAGAAGGGCCAGGAGGAGCCGGAGCACCCGGCGCCCGCCCTCGCCCTGACCGCCGCGTCCGAGGACGGCCACGGCGCCGCCGCGTCTCACGACGACGCCAAGGAAGACGCCACGTCGGACGACAAGAGCGAGTCCGCCGCCTCCTCCGACAGCAGCGACTCCACCGCCCGCGTCCTCGGCATCGTCGGCATCGTCGTCGGCGCCGCCGGTGTGGCGTTCGGCGTGCTCGCCGGTCGTCGGCGCGCCAACAGCTGAGCCACCCTTCGGGCCGCATCGGGGGCGTTACGACCGCCCCCGATGCGCCCGGGCCCCCTCACATCTGGGACATTTTCGTATGCGCAAGAAGAAGCTGCTCGCCGCCGCCATGCTGGCCGCGGCCACCCTCACCCTGTCCGCCTGCGGCAGCGGTGACGACGGCAAGAAGCCCGTCGCGGACGTCTCCGTCGAGTCCAACGGCGACAAGGCCGCGACCATCCTCGACAAGCCCTTCGAGAAGCCGGACCTCGTCCTCACGGACACGCACGGCAAGAAGTACGACCTGCGCGCCGAGACCAAGGGCAAGCCGACGCTCATCTACTTCGGCTACACCAACTGCCCCGACGTCTGCCCCCTGACGATGAGCAACATCGCCGTCGCCAAGAAGCAGCTGCCCAAGGCCGAACAGGACAAGCTCCAGGTCGTCTTCGTGACCACCGACCCCAAGCGGGACACCCCCGAAGCCCTCGGCAAGTGGCTCAAGTCCCAGGACACCGACTTCATCGGTCTGACCGGTGACTTCGACACCATCCAGGGCAGCGCCCGCACCCTCGGCATCAGCATCGAGCCCTCCAAGAAGGAGAAGGGCAAGGTCGTCTCGATGCACGGCACGCAGGTCATCGCGTTCTCGCCGAAGACCGACGCCGGATACGTCCTCTACGGCGAGGACACCACCGTGGACGACTACACCAAGGACCTCCCCAAGATCGTCAAGGGAGCGACTCCGTGAACCGCCGCATTCTCACCGGCGGCGCCCTGGCGCTGACGGCGGGGCTCGCCCTCGCCGGCTGCTCGGACGCGTCGGCCGACAAGGCATCGGACAAGCCCGAACTCAAGGTCGCCGGCGCCTTCATGCCCGAGCCCGTCATGGACACCATGGCCTCCGGGTTCTTCACCGTCACGAACAAGGGCGGCGCCGACAAGCTCACCTCGGTGACCAGCTCCCTCGCGCAGAAGGTCACGCTGCACAGCACCAAGGGCAGCGCGATGAAGGAGCAGAAGTCGTTCGACGTACCCGCGAACGGCGAGCTCGACTTCGCGCGGGGCGGCAACCACCTCATGTTCGAGGAGCTCAAGCACAAGCCGAAGCAGGGCGACAAGGTCGCCGTGACGCTGCACTTCGAGAAGTCGGAACCGATCGACATTGAGGTTCCGGTGAAGGCCGCCACGTACAACCCCAAGCCCGGCAAGCACGCGTCGCACTGAGGGACTGATCGCTGATGCAGACCATCGCTCCCCGCTGTGGAGCTCGCTCCGGGGCCGCCGCGCGCTTCGGGATAACCCCCGGCGCCGGACGGCTCCTGCTCGTCGTCGCCGTCTTCCTCGGCGCCCTGCTGGCCACGGCGGCACCCGTTTCCGCCCATGCCGCGCTGACGGGCAGCGACCCCAAGCAGGGGGCGGTGGTCGACACGGCGCCCGCCCGCGTATCGCTGACCTTCTCCGAGAAGGTCGCCATGTCCGACGGTTCCGTACGGGTGCTCGACCCGGCCGGCAAGCGCGTCGATACCGGCAAGACCACCGACCTCGGCTCCAACACGTACGGCGTGCCACTGCACAAGGGGCTGCCCGACGGCACCTTCACCGTCGCCTACCAGGTCGTCTCCGCCGACAGCCACCCCATCTCCGGGGCCTACACCTTCTCCGTGGGCGCGCCGTCCGACACGAAGGTCGCGCTGCCGGACCAGGAAGTGGGCGGCGGATTCGTCGGCGGGCTCTACGGCTTCGCCCGCTACCTCTCGTACGCCGGTTTCATTCTCGTCGTCGGAGGGGCCGCCTTCGTGCTCGGCTGCTGGCCGCGTGGCGCCGGCGTACGCCCCGTGCAGCGTCTCGTGGTGTCCGGCTGGGTCACGCTCACCGCATCCACCCTCGTGATGCTGCTGCTCCGCGCGCCCTACACCGGGTCGGGCAAGATCGCCGACGCCTTCGACATGGCCAAGCTCGGCGACGTGCTCCAGACGAAGACGGGAGCCGCGCTGGTCTCACGGCTGCTGCTGCTCGCCGCCGCCGCGCTCTTCATCGCGGTGCTCTTCGGTGCGTACGAGAAGCGGACCGACCCCAAGGAGCGCAAGGACCTCACCTTCGGGCTCGCGGTCGGCGGAGGTGTCGTCGCCGTCGGACTCGGCGCGACCTGGGCCATGGCCGAGCACGCGTCGACCGGCATCCAGGCCGGTCTCGCGATGCCCGTGGACGTCGTGCACCTGCTCGCCGTCGCCGCCTGGCTCGGCGGGCTCGCGGCGCTCGTCGTCGCCCTCTACTTCGGGCCGTCGATGGAGGCCGGGGCGGTACGGCGCTTCTCGCGCGTGGCGTTCTGCAGCGTCGTCGCCCTCGCCGCGACCGGGCTCTACCAGTCGTGGCGGCAGGTCGGCTCCTGGTCGGCGCTCACCGGTACGCGGTACGGACAGCTGCTCCTGATCAAGGTCGGCCTGGTGGCCGTCCTCGTCGGCATCGCCTGGATCTCCCGGCGCTGGACGGGGCGGATCGCGGGCCAGGCGGGCGACATGGCGCCGGAGGCCGCCGCGGCGGCCGTCGTCGAGAAGCGTGCGGAGAAGCACGCGGGGGCCAAGCGCGTCGAGAAGAAGCCGGTGACGGTGCCCGCCGGAGGCGCCGGAACGGACGCCAAGCGTTCCGCCCAGCTCGCCCGCCAACAGGCCGCCATGAGCACCGCCCGCGAGAAGCGGATCCGCGACGCCGACCCGAACCGGTCCGGCCTGCGGCGCTCCGTGCTCGCCGAGGCGGGCGTCGCCGTCGTCCTGCTCGCCGTCACCACGATCCTCACCTCCACCGAGCCCGGCCGCACGGAGGAGGAAGCGGCGGCTTCGAAGACGGCCGCCGCCGCACAGCGGTCCGGCCCGCTCACCCTCAAGATCCCCTTCGACACGGGCTCCGACGACGGCAAGGGCACCGTGCAGCTCGACCTGGACCCGGGCCGCACCGGCAGCAACGAGATGCACATCTTCGTGAAGCGCCCGAACGGCAGCGCGTTCGACATCCCCGAGGTGAAGGTCTCGTTCACCCTCAAGTCGAAGGACGTCGGGCCGCTGCCCGTCGCCCCCGACCACATCGCCACCGGACACTGGAGCGCGAGCGGGGTGCAGATCCCGATGGCGGGCAACTGGAAGGTCGCGCTGACGGTGCGCACCTCCGACATCGACCAAGTGACCGTGAACAAGAACGTGCAGATCGGCTGAACGGAACCACCATGGCGGACAACGGGATTTCGAGGCGGCGGCTGCTCGGCACCGCGGGCGCCACCGGTCTCGCGCTCGGCGCGGCGGGCGGTGCGGCCGGGTATGCCGCGGCGCCCTCGGACACCCCCGAGAAGGCGGCGTCGCTGGCGTCCCTTGGCGCGGACACGGTCATGTTTCACGGGAAACATCAGCCCGGCATCACCACGCCCGTCCAGTCCCGCGGCCATCTGATCGCCTTCGACCTGTCGGCGGGCGCGGGCCGCAAGGAGGCGGCGGCCCTGCTGCGCCGCTGGTCGGCGACGGCCGAGCGGCTGATGGCGGGCAAGGCCGCTGCGGGCGAGGACACGGATGTCGCCCGGGACGCGGGCCCGTCGTCGTTGACCGTCACCTTCGGCTTCGGTCACAGCTTCTTCGGGCGCACCGGCCTGGAGAAGCAGCGCCCGTCGGCGCTCGACCCGCTGCCGGACTTCTCGTCCGACCACCTCGACAAGACGCGCAGCGACGGCGATCTGTGGGTGCAGATCGGCGCGAACGACCCGCTCGTCGCCTTTCACGCGCTGCGCGCGCTCCAGAAGGAGGCGGGCGACGCGGCGCGGGTGCGCTGGCAGATGAACGGCTTCAACCGCTCGCCGGGCGCGACCGCGCACCCCATGACGACGCGCAATCTGATGGGCCAGATCGACGGCACGAACAACCCGAAGCCGTCGGAGGACGACTTCGACCGGCGGATCTACGTGCCCGCCGAGGGTGACCCGTCGTGGATGGCCGGCGGCTCGTATGTCGTCGTACGCCGTATCCGGATGCTCCTGGACGACTGGGAGAAGCTCGGGGTGGGGGATCAGGAGGCGGTCATCGGCCGTCACAAGTCGGACGGCTCACCGCTGACCGGCGGTACGGAGACCACCGAGCCGAAGCTGGAGAAGGCGGGCCCGGACGGCAAGTACGTCATCGCCCTCAACGCCCACTCCCGCATCACCCGGCCCGACCAGAACGGCGGCTCCGCGATGCTGCGCCGCCCGTTCTCGTACCACGACGGCTTCGACAAGGGCGGGGAGCCGGACGCGGGCCTGCTCTTCGTGTGCTGGCAGGCGGACCCGCTGCGCGGCTTCGTGCCGGTGCAGCGCAAGCTCGACCGCGGGGACGCGCTGTCGGAGTTCATCCGGCACGAGGCGAGCGGGCTCTTCGCGGTGCCGGGCGGGGCCGCGAAGGGCGAGTACGTGGGGCAGCGGCTGCTGGAGGCGTAGTGCTTACGCCCTCCCGCACGAGGGTTCTTCCGGCCTCCCGCACGAGGGTTCGAGCATGGGTACGTGGGGCGGGCGCCGCTCCGTGAGACGCGTGAGCCGTGCCACGTACGGGCCATTAGGGTGACGGTATGTCGGCGATGCGCTACACCTATCTCGGCCCCGAGGGCACCTTCACCGAGGCCGCCCTCCGCACGCTCCCGGAAGCGGCCACCAGGGAGCTCGTCCCGATGGTGTCCGTGCCGGCCGCGCTGGACGCGGTCCGCGGCGGCGACGCGGCAGCGGCGCTGGTGCCGATCGAGAACTCCGTCGAGGGCGGCGTCACCACCACCGTCGACGAACTCGCCAAGGGCGAGCCCCTGATGATCTACCGCGAGGTCGTCCTGCCGATCGCCTTCGCGCTGCTCGTACGGCCCGGCACGCAGCTCAAGGACATCAAGACGGTGACCGGCCACCCCGTGGCCCAGCCCCAGGTCCGCAACTGGCTGGCCGCGAATCTGCCGGACGCCCTGTGGGAGTCGGCGGCCTCGAACGCGGACGGCGCGCGCCTGGTCCAGGAGGGACGCTTCGACGCGGCCTTCGCGGGCGAGTTCGCGGCGGCGACGTACGGCCTGGAACCGCTGGTCAGCGAGATCCACGACGCGGCGACCGCCGAGACCCGCTTCGTCCTGGTCGGCCGCCCGGCCCGCCCCGCGGCGCCGACCGGCGCGGACAAGACCTCGGTGGTCATCTGGCTGGGCGACGACCACCCCGGCGCCCTGCTCGAACTGCTCCAGGAGTTCGCCGTGCGCGGCGTCAACCTGATGCGGATCGAGTCGCGGCCCACCGGCCAGCGCATCGGCAACTACTGCTTCTCGGTGGACGCCGAGGGTCACATCACGGACCGCCGCGTGGGCGAGGCCCTGATGGGCCTCAAGCGGATCTGCCCTCAGGTGCGCTTCCTCGGGTCGTACCCGCGTGCGGGCGTGTCGCCCGCCGACCTGCGGGCGCCGCGACCCGGGACGACCGATGGCGAGTTCCTTGCGGCGTCGGACTGGCTGACCCAGTGCCAGGACGGCCGGTTCTGAGCGGTCTGACTGCCGGGCCGGACGGTCTGGACTGCCGAGTATGAGCGGTCTGGACTGCCGGGTCCGAGCCGACCGATGAGTCCAGCGGGCGGTCTTACCTGCTGATTTACGTTATCCACAAAGTTATCCACAGGTCCCGTTCTCGACCTGGGGACAAGTCGACAACGAAGCACGACATGGTCGACAAATCGGCCTACACCCCACAAGTCCGTCCACAGTCCCGCACGTCACCCCTCGTCCACTCTTTTCCATTGATCAACTCTTTGGAGCGAACCATTTCCACTCGAAAGTGGGTGTGAGGGTGGTTTGGGACGGGAATCCTTCGTCGCGCATGCGGCTTTCGGAACGATCCCTTCCGGCATCCACAGATCTTTCGCACAGCCTGTGGATAACTTTTCGACAGGGGATATCCCTGTGGACAACCGGGCCCCCAAGTCCCGGCCCACGCAAGGGGATCGAGTCAAGGAGGCAGGCCCGCTCTGCCCCATTTCGGGGAATGGCACCCCTTTCATTGACCCCGCACGCGAGGGTCCGGAGCGGGGTGCGGCAGCCCCTCGACGGTTGCGCGGCGACCGGCTGGTGATCGCCCGATGGCTCATTTCTGTCGATTTTTCGTCGAGTTCCCGGCGGGCTTCTTTCGGGAATTCCTATTCCGGCAAACCGGTCATAACGCTTCAGAGTGGAATATCGAGTCGAGAGCCGGAACCGCTCGACGGTAGCCTGGTGGGGTGATTGACCTTCGCCTGCTCCGTGAGGACCCCGACCGTGTTCGCGCCTCCCAGCGCGCCCGTGGAGAGGACGTCGCGCTCGTCGACGCCCTGCTCTCCGCCGACGAGCGGCGCAGGTCGTCCGGGCTCCGCTTCGACGAGCTGCGTTCCGAGCAGAAGGCGCTCGGCAAGCTCATCCCCAAGGCCTCGGGTGACGAGAAGGCCGAGCTCCTGAAGAAGGCCGGCGAGCTCTCCGCCGCCGTCAAGGCGGCCAACGCCGCCCAGGACGAGGCCGACGAGGAGACCAAGCGCCTCCTTGGGCAACTGGGCAACCTCGTCCACCCGGACGTCCCGGTCGGCGGCGAGGAGGACTTCGTCGTCCTCGACACGATCGGCACCCCGCGCGACTTCGCGGCCGAAGGCTTCGAGCCCAAGGACCACCTGGAGCTCGGCGAGGCACTCGGCGCCATCGACGTCGAGCGCGGCGCGAAGGTCTCGGGCTCGCGCTTCTACTACCTGACCGGTGTCGGTGCCCTGCTCGAACTGGCCCTGGTGAACGCGGCGATCGCGCAGGCGACGGAGGCCGGGTTCATCCCGATGCTGACGCCCGCCCTGGTCCGCCCGCGCGCCATGGAGGGCACGGGCTTCCTCGGCCAGGCCGCCGAGAACGTCTACCACCTGGAGAAGGACGACTACTACCTGGTCGGCACCTCCGAGGTCGCGCTCGCCGGTTACCACATGGACGAGATCATCGACGCCGACAAGCTGCCCCTGCGGTACGCGGGCTTCTCGCCCTGCTTCCGCCGCGAGGCCGGCACGTACGGCAAGGACACCCGCGGCATCTTCCGCGTGCACCAGTTCGACAAGGTCGAGATGTTCTCGTACGTCGACCCGGCGGACGCGGAGAACGAGCACCAGCGGCTCCTGGAGTGGGAGAAGCAGTGGCTCACGGGCCTCGGTCTGCCCTTCCAGGTGATCGACGTGGCGACGGGCGACCTGGGCTCCTCCGCCTCGCGGAAGTTCGACTGCGAGGCGTGGATCCCGACGCAGGGCAAGTTCCGCGAGCTGACGTCCGCGTCGAACTGCAACACCTTCCAGTCCCGCCGTCTGTCGATCCGGATGCGCGAGGAGAGCGACGGCAAGAAGGTGACGCAGCCGCTCGCGACGCTGAACGGCACGCTCTGCGCCGTTCCGCGCACGATCGTCGCCCTCCTGGAGAACCACCAGCAGGCCGACGGCTCCGTATGGGTGCCCGAGGTGCTGCGTCCGTACCTCGGGGGACGAGAGATCCTGGAGCCCATCAACAAGTGAGCCACCCTGCTCCCGTCACCCCGTCCTTCCCGTACAAGCTCGTCGCGACCGATCTCGACGGAACGTTGCTGCGCTCCGACGACACGGTCTCGGCGCGTACGCGCGACGCGCTCACCGCGGCCACCGCGGCGGGCGCCGCGCACATCATCGTCACCGGTCGCGCCGTGCCCTGGACCCGGCACATCCTCGACGACCTGGGCTATGACGGCCTGGCGGTGTGCGGGCAGGGCGCGCAGGTCTACCACGCGGGCGAGCACCGGCTGCTCACGTCGGTCACGCTCGACCGGCAGCTGGCCGGTATCGCCCTCGCCAAGATGGAGGCGGAGATCGGCCCGCTGGCGCTGGCCGCGAGCCGTGACGGCCTCGACGGCGAGGTGATCGTAGGACCTGGGTACGTGGTCCAGGACGGCCCGCTGCCCGCCGTCCCGTTCACCGATGTCGCCGAGCTGTGGGCGGCTCCGCTGAACAAGGTGTACGTCCAGCACCCGGGCCTGAGCGACGACGCGCTCGCCGCGGTGGCGCGTGAGGTGGCGGGCGGGCTTGTCGGCGTGACGATGGCCGGCGAGGGCATCGTCGAGCTGCTCCCCCTCGGCCTCTCCAAGGCGACCGGCCTGTCCCTCGCGGCCCGCCGCCTGGGCGCGAAGGCCGCCGACACGATCGCCTTCGGGGACATGCCCAACGACATCCCGATGTTCGGCTGGGCGGCGCACGGCGTGGCGATGGCCAACGCCCATGAGGAGCTCAAGACGGTCGCCGACGAGGTGACGGCGTCGAACGAGGACGACGGCATCGCGGTCGTCCTGGAGAAGCTCCTCGGCTGACCTTCGTGCGGGCGCCACGCCCCGCACGCACTGAGCCGGGCACCGACATGCGGTGCCCGGCTCAGTGCGACGTCGGGTGGGCGGCCCGCGCAGCGAAGTGCGCGCTCGAAGCGGCCGCCCCGGGCCATCCCGTGGGCGGGGCTCGACGGAGTGAGTAACTACTCCGAAGCCTGCCGCGGGCTGCCCTGCCGGGAACTCGACGGACTGGTGCAGGACACGTCGGCTCCTCTCCCGGTAAGTGGGCGCCAGGGTCGTGGCGCGGTGACACGAACTACTGTGCCCGCGCCCCCGGTGCTCCCGCCACCGAATTAATTACTCCTCCCCGGCCAGCGTCAGCGACCGGAGCTTCTGCCCCGCATACCAGGTGGCCAGGACCGTGACGCCGATGAGGAGCACCGTGGCGACCGGCAGTCCGACGTCCGAGGTGACCAGGTCGCCGCCCGCGGTCTTCTGGGCGATGGCGAGCGACCACTGCTGGACGCTGAGCGTGCGCGCCCCGGGGACCAGGGTCCCGAAGAGCGCCTCCCATACGAGGGCGTAGACGAGCCCGAAGACCACCGCGTGCCGGGTGATGGTGCCCAGGAGCAGGAAGAGCGCGGCGTACGCGATGGAGGCGACCAGGGCGGCGATCGTGTAGGCGACGGCGATCTGTTGGCCGTTGCCGTTCAGGATCATGCCCGCGATGAACGTCGGGACCGCGGAGAAGGCCATGGTCACGGCGATGGCGACGGTGAGCTTGGTGAGGATGATCGTGGGCCGCTTGATCGGCTTGGAGAGCAGATAGACGACGGAGCCGTCGTCGATCTCCGGGCCGATGGCCCCGGTGCCCGCGATGACACCGATGATCGGCACCATCGTGGCGAGCGCGAAGCCGCCGAGAAGGTCGGAGGCGACCTGATCGTCGGCGCCGCTGAATCCGCGGACCGCGGCGGAGATGACGATCAGCAGGACGGGCAGGGCCATGAGGATCAGAGCCCGGCGGCGGCCGAGCAGGGCCCGGTAGGTGAGCCGGGCGACAGTGGGGTCGTACACGATGGCTCCCTTCAGGCCGCGACGAGATAGGAGAAGACCGACTCGAGGGACTCGTCCGAGGGCGAGACCGTGAGGAGCCGGATGTCGTGATCGCGGGCGATGCGTGGCAACAGGGCGGTGAAGCGCCCGAAGTCGATGGCTTGGATGCGCAGGGCGCCTTCCTTGAGGTCGACTTCGATTCCTGCCGTCGACGGGTCTGCGATCAGGGCGGCGGCCAGTGCGCGGTCGTCGCTGGAACGCACGAGGTAGCGGTGCGGGCGGTCGGTCATCAGGCGACGGATCTTACGGAAGTCGCCGCTCGCCGCGTGCCGGCCGGCCACGATCACCTCGATGTGCGAGGCGAGTTGCTCGACCTCTTCGAGGATGTGCGAGGAGAACAGGACCGTGCGGCCCTCGTCGCCCATGCGCCGCAGCAGGTCCATCAGCTGCATGCGCTGACGGGGGTCCATGCCGTTGAACGGCTCGTCCAGCAGGAGCACGGACGGCTCGTGGACGAGGGCGGACGCCATCTTCACGCGCTGGCGCATGCCCTTGCTGTACGTCGAGATCTTGCGGTCCTGCGCGTACTCCATCTCGACCGTGGCGAGGGCCTTCTGCGCGGCCCGCTTGTCCAGGCCGTGCAGTTCGGCGTTGGCGACGACGAATTCGAGTCCGGTGAGGAAGTCGTACATCGCCTCGCGCTCGGGGACGATGCCGATGTCCTTGTAGATCTGTTCGTTCCGCCAGATCGGCTTGGCGTCGAGGGTGACACTGCCGGTGGAGGGGGCGAGGAAGCCGCCCATCATGTTGATGAGGGTGGACTTCCCCGCGCCGTTCGGGCCGAGGAGGCCGGTGACGCCCGGGCCCACGGTCATCGTGATGTCGTTGACCGCCACCACGTTGCCGAACCACCGGCTGGCGTGGTCGATGTTGAGGGTGCTCACAGCCCGACCTTTCGGTAGCGGCGCATCAGTGCGCCGTAGCAGCCCGCGATGAGGGCGAGGACGACGATCACGTAGACCGCGCCCGTGCCGGACGAGGGGCCTTCCCCTCCGGGGAAGGCGGAGGTCGCGCCGAGGAAGGCGGTCTGTACGCCGTCGATGAGCGTGATCGGCGAGAAGAGACCGAGCCAGGCGATGGCGTCGGTGCTGCCCTGTTCGTAGGCGATGGCCTGGACCGTGGACACCGCTCCGTAGCTGATGGTCAGCACGGCGATGACCGCGGCGATCCCGAAGCCGCGGCGGGGTGTGATCGCCGAGACGATCAGCGCGATGCCGGAGAAGAGGAGCGAGAGCAGCGCCACGGACACGAGCCCCTGGGCGAAGCCCTTGGTCTGGTCCGCGAAGTCGAGCTTGGCGAGCAGCGCCCCTACGTAGAGGACGAGCAGCGGTGCGGCCGTGAGGACGAAGAGCGCCGATGCCATCGCCGCGAACTTGGCCCACACGTAGTCGCTGTGCTCGATGGGGCGGGAGAAGTAGAGGGGGACGGTCTTGAAGCGCAGGTCGCGCGAGACCGTCTGGGGGGCCTGGGCGGCGAGATAGAGACTGATGAGGGCCTGCAGAACGATCGCGTAGCGGGTGTAGTCGAGGGGGAGTTCGTTCGCCTTGGTGGTCACGGCGACGGCCACCATGATCGCGGCGGGTACGCACATCACCGCGAAGAGGATCATGGGGAGGACCTTGGACTTGGCCGAGCGGCCGAGTCCGTACGCACCGCGCAGGCTCTGTGAGAAGAGGGAACGGCGGGCATAGGCGCGGCCCAGGCGCGGGCCGTCGTAGTTGCGATAGCCGATGTTGTGGATCTGGGTCTGTTCGCCGGCGTGTGCCGGGGGCTGCTCAACCGCCATGACGGACCGCCTCCTTCCGCTCTTCCTTGCCGGACCGCTGAGGCAGTCCGGACGGCTCGGGCTGTGCGGTCTGTTCGGACTGGAAGACCTCTGCGATGTGGTGCCTGCGCTGTTCCATCCGGACCAGGCCGAGGCCGAGCTCCGCGACGAGGTCACGGACCAGGTCGTACGTCTCGTCACCGGCCGCCTCGAGCAGCACGGTGTGCCCGGCACCGGGCAGTCCGCTTCCCTCGTGGGTGGCGACCCCCCGGCCCTGCAGGGCCTCGCGGAACGCCTTGGTGCCGTCGGAGTGTTCGTCGGTGTCGGTCACCTCGACGGCCAGCGTCGTGGTGGTCTGGGTGAAGTCGGTGGTGGAGCTGGACCGCAGGAGCTTGCCGCCGTCGATGACGACGACGTGGTCGCAGGTGCGCTCCAGCTCGCCGAGCAGGTGCGAGGTGACCAGGACGGAGATGCCGAAGTCCGTGTGGATGCGGCGGATGAGGCCGAGCATCTCGTCGCGGCCCACGGGGTCTAGGCCGTTGGTCGGTTCGTCCAGGAAGACCAGGTCGGGGTCATGGACGAGGGCCTGCGCGAGCTTTACGCGCTGCTTCATGCCGGTGGAGTAGCCCCCGATGGGGCGGTAGCGCTCCTCGTACAGACCCACGTGCCGCAGGGTGTCCGCGGTTCGCTCACGGGCCGCCGTGGGCGGCAGCCCCGACATGCGCGCCATGTGGACGACGAACTCGGTGGCCGAGACGTCGGGCGGCAGGCAGTCGTGCTCCGGCATGTAGCCGACGCGCTCACGGATCTGGCCGCCACTGGTGGCGACGTCGAGGCCGAGCACGGCGGCGGTGCCCTCCGTGGCGGGGGACAGACCCAGCAGGATCTTGATCAGAGTGGACTTGCCGGCTCCATTGGCTCCGACGAGTCCGGTCACACCGGGCCCGATGTCCATGGAGAGCCGGTCAAGCGCGGTCACCCTCGGGAACCGCTTGCTCAGGCTTTCGGTCGCGATCACAGTCACATTTCGAAGGTAGTGGCGCAGACCACATCGGGCGTCAGACCAGGGTGCTGTCCTCGCATCACTCTCGGGTATTACGGGCCCGTAGGGGTCGTCCTGAGGTCGCCCCCTGGGGGATACCCCGCAGCTTTCCCCGGAGTCAGGACCGGCTCGGGCTCAGCTATTGACGTAGCCGCTGAGCATTGTCACATTCATCAGTGTCAAGTTACGGACGCGTACTGCGATGGACCGGACACGGACGGACGGTGGCATGACCTCAGCAGTGGCAGGTGAACTCTCCGCGGAACTGCGGGGGTTCAGGGAAGTGCAGACCCTCGCGTATGAATGCGCGGAGGCGGTCGCGGCGCAGCTCAAGCCGGGTGTGACCGAGCGCGAGGCGGCGCGGATGCAGCGTGAGTGGCTGCGCGAGCGGGGTGTGCGGGACTGGTTCCACCTGCCGTTCGCCTGGTTCGGGGACCGCACGGCGTTCGTGAACTTCCGGATACCGCTCCAGTTCTTCCCCACCAACCGCCGCCTCGAGCCGGGGATGCCCTTCATCCTCGACATGGCCCCGGTCTACAAGGGATACACGGCGGACATCGGCTATTCGGGCTGCCTCGGCCTCAATCCCGTGCACGACAAGCTGCTCGCCGACCTGGAGGCGCACCGCGAGCTGCTCCTGCGCGAGGTGCGCGAGCGCCGCCCGCTGCGCGAGATCTATGAGGACGTGGAGCGGCTCATGGTCCGCCAGGGCTATGCCAACCGCCATCGCGCCTATCCCTTCGGGGTCATCGCGCACAAGGTCGACCGGGTCAAGGAGCGCCGGCTGTCGCCGAACGTCTTCGGCTTCGGCACCCAGTCCCTGAAGGGGCTCGCGAGCGACGCGATCCATGGCCATCGGGACGGCTGGTCGCCACTCTGGTCGCCGTACAAATTCTCCGACCACCCACCCCAGAAGGGACTCTGGGCGGTCGAACCGCACCTCGGATTCAGGGGTACGGGCGCGAAGTTCGAGGAGATCCTGGTCGTCACCGACTCCAAGGATCCCGAGCAGAGCGCGTTCTGGCTGGATGACGATCTGCCGCATGTGCGGCGCTGGGCTGAGGAGAGGGCCGCCGCATGACCACGGGAGGAATCACCAAGGGGATCAAGGGCGCCCGCGAGCGCTGGGTGCGTACGGGCGGGGTGGAGCTGTGCGTCGCCGAGCTGGGCGACCCGACGCAGCCCACGGTGCTGCTCGTCCACGGCTATCCGGACTCCAAGGAGGTCTGGTCGGAGGTCGCCGAGCGCCTGGCCGACCGCTTCCACGTCGTGCTCTACGACGTGCGCGGCCATGGCAGGTCGACGGCTCCGCAGCCGCTGCGCGGCGGCTTCACGCTGGAGAAGCTGACCGATGACTTCGTGGCCGTCGCGGACGCGGTCAGCCCGGACAAGCCGGTGCATCTGGTCGGCCACGACTGGGGTTCGGTGCAGGCCTGGGAGTTCGTGACGGTCAAGCGCACCGAAGGGCGCATCGCGTCCTTCACCTCGATGTCGGGACCCTCGCTCGACCACTTCGGGCACTGGATCAAGAAGCGGATGACCCGGCCCACGCCCCGCAAGGTCGGGCAGCTCCTCGGCCAGGGCGCCAAGTCCTGGTACGTGTACATGCTGCACACGCCGGTGCTCCCCGAGCTCGCCTGGCGCGGGCCGCTCGGCAAGCGGTGGCCGAAGATCCTCGAGCGCGTGGAGAAGGTCCCGTCGGGTGACTATCCGACGTCGTCGCTGCCTTCGGACGCCGCGCACGGAGCATGGCTCTACCGCGACAACGTCCGCGCTCGGATGCGCAGGCCCCGCGCCGACGCCTACGCCCACGCCCCCGTGCAGCTCATCACGCCGTCCGGCGACATCTTCCTTTCGGAGCGGCTCTACGACGAACTGGAACTGTGGGCGCCGGAGCTGGTGCGCCGCAGCATCCCGGCCAAGCACTGGGTGCCCCGCACCCGGCCCGACCAACTGTCGGCGTGGATCACGGACTTCGTCACCAGGAACGAGGACGGCGTGCCCGTCAACGCCAGTGTGGCCACGGGGAAGCACGCCGATCGCTTCGGCGGCCAGCTGGTCCTGGTCACGGGTGCGGGCAGCGGCATCGGCCGGGCCACCGCCTTCGCGTTCGCCGAGTCGGGCGCGCGCGTCGTGGCCGTCGACCGGGACGCGGAGAGCGCGGCGCGCACGGCGGAGATGTCGCGTCTGATCGGGGCCCCCGAGGCCTGGGGCGAGACGGTTGACGTCACCGACGAGCAGGCCATGGAGAAGCTCGCCGAGAAGGTCGCCAGGGAGTACGGCATCGTCGACGTCCTCGTGAACAACGCGGGGATAGGCATCACCGGATCCTTCCTCGACACGAGCCCCGAGGACTGGAAGAAGGTCCTGGACGTCAATCTGTGGGGCGTGATCCACGGCTGCCGGCTCTTCGGCAAGCAGATGGCCGAGCGCGGACAGGGCGGCCACATCGTCAACACCGCTTCCGCGGCGGCATATCAGCCGTCCAAGGCCCTGCCCGCCTACAGCACCTCCAAGGCGGCCGTCCTGATGCTCAGCGAGTGCCTGCGCGCGGAGCTGGCGGGCCAGGGCATCGGCGTCTCGGCGATATGCCCGGGCTTCGTGAACACGAACATCACGGCGACCACACGCTTCGCCGGCGTCGACGCCGAGGAGGAGAAGCGCCGCCAGAAGAAGACCTCGCGCCTGTACGGCCTGCGGAACTATCCGCCGGAGAAGGTCGCCGACGCGATCCTGCGCGCGGTCGTCAAGAACCAGGCCGTGGTCCCGGTCACCCCGGAGGCCCGTGGCGCCCACCTCATGTCCCGCTTCACGCCCAAGGCGCTGCGTGCGATAGCCCGATTGGAGCCGCCGCTGTGAGCACGGAGAAGAGCACCGAGACGAACTCCGAGGAGCACTACACGATCGTTCCGCGCCGGGTCTCGTTCGACTGGGAACGGACGCCGCTGCACTGGATACCGGACGAGCCCACCGCCACCCACGTGATCAACGTGCTGCATCTGCTTCTCCCCGCCGGGGAGCGGTGGTTCGTGAAGGTCTTCAAGGAAGGCCTGCCCCTGGTCACCGATCCCGTGCTGCTCAAGGACGTCAAGGGGTTCATGGGCCAGGAGGCCACGCACAGCGTGCAGCACGCGCACGTGCTCGATCACCTGGCGGCGCAGCGGCTCGACACCGCCGCGTTCACCAAGTACGTCGACCTGCTCTTCGAGAAACTCCTCGGCGAGAACCCGCCGTTGAGTGCTCCGATACCAACGCAGGAGTGGCTGCGCTTCCGCCTCGCGGTCGTCGCGGCGATCGAGCAGTTCACGGCGGTCCTGGGGAACTGGGTGCTGCACGCCGAGGGCCTGGACCAGGCGGACGCCGACGAGGTCATGCTCGACCTGCTGCGCTGGCACGGCGCGGAGGAAGTCGAGCACCGCTCGGTCGCCTTCGACATGTATCAGCACTGCGGCGGCGAGGGCCTGGCCCGCTATGCCCGCCGGATCGCGGGCATGACGGTCACCGCACCCGTGATGCTGTACCTGTGGGTCTGGGGCACCGCGTATCTGATGCGCAGGGACCCCCAGCTCGCGGGCCGCCTCCGCTACTCACTGGCCGAGCACAACAGGGCCGTCAGGAAGGGCCTGCTGCCCACGTGGCGGGAGCTCGGAGCGGCCATACCCCGCTACCTGCGGCGGTCGTACCATCCCTCGCAGGAAGGCTCGTTGCGCAAGGCCGTCGAATATCTGGCGGTGTCACCCGCGGCACGGGCCGCGGCCGCTGCGGTCGGCCGAGCGGCCATCGCCTAGCACGAGGGTTTACGGAGGCGGGGAGCGTGGACGAGAAGTCGGGCGCCGGGCAGGGGCCGGTGGATCAGCACGCCGCCGAGCTCAGGTCCGTGGATCAGCACGGTACCGAGCACAGGCCGGTGGAGTACCGCATCGAGGATCTGGCGCACCACAGCGGGGCCACGGTCCGCACGATCCGCGCCTACCAGGACCGCGGCCTGCTCCCCCGGCCCGAGCGGCGCGGCCGGGCCAATGTCTACGTCGACGCGCATCTGGCCCGGCTGCGGCAGATCGCCGATCTGCTGGACAGGGGCTACACCCTGGCCTCCATCAAGGAACTGCTGGAGGCCTGGGACGCGGGCCGGGGGCTCGGCGGCGTCCTGGGACTCGCCGCCGAGGTCGGCGGTCCATGGACGGACGAGAAGGCCGACCGGATGACCCGGGCGGAGCTGGACGCGGCGTTCGGGGGCGAGCCGGACGAGGCCGCGTTGGCCGACGCGATTGCCCTCGGTGTGCTGGAGCCCATGCCGGGGCGGGATGACGAATTCCTGGTGCCGAGTCCTCAAGAGCTCGCCGTAGCGGTCGAGTTGCATGCCGCAGGAGTACCGCTGTCCGCCATCTCGGGCCATCTGCGGGAGTTGAGGGGGCAGGTCGAGCACATAGCGGCCCGTTTCCTGGAGTTCACGACCGAGCATGTCTTTGCGCGCTATCTCGGCCACCACCCGCCGAGTGAGGCGGACGCGGCCGAGGCGGCGGCTCTCGTCCGGCGCCTGAGGCCGCTCGCTCAGCAGTCCGTCGACGCCGAACTGGCGCGGGCCATGCGCCTGTTCGCCACCCGCCACCTCCAGCACCACCTCGCCTCGGGGCAGCCCGCCCAGCGTATGAATGAGCCGCTCCCCGTGGCCCTTCCGGCCTCGACAATGCAGGCGGTGGAAGGGCTTGTTGGACGAGAGAACGCTGCCGCGTTCATCGCAGCCGCCACTGAACGCGAGGTTCAGGCCCGGACATTGGACACACTCGCGGCAAGTCACCTTAATACAGGATCTATTAGCCAAAACACCTAAATTGTTTGGGCGTTGTCCACAGAATCGCCAATTCCCCTGTGGATAACTGGACTTGGCTGTGGATCAAACCTGTGGACGAAAAGTGGCGGATGAAAAGTCGGTGGACGAAAATCAAGTGCGGGGAGAACGCTTCGGAGCGAGGCTGAATGGATGAATAGAGAAGCCCCCTCAGAAGCCCCCTCCGGCGAAGCGGCGGGCGAGCGGCGCACCGTGAAGGTGTCGAAATACCTTTCCAAGCACCTGCGACATCAGCCGGAGAGAATCGGGCTCACGCTCGACGAGAGCGGCTGGGTGGAGATCGACGCCCTCATCGCGGCAGCCGCCGCACACGGTTTCCGCTTCACCCGTGCCGAGCTGGAGCACGTCGTGGCCGTGAACGACAAACAGCGCTTCGCCGTGGAGCACGGCCGGATCCGCGCCAGTCAGGGCCACTCCGTCGACGTCGACCTCGATCTGCCCCCGGCGACCCCGCCCGCGTATCTCTTCCACGGCACGGTGGCCCGCAATATCCCCGCGATCCGCGCCGAAGGCCTGCGGCCCATGAACCGCCATGCCGTGCACCTCTCGCCCGACCGTGAGACCGCCACCCGCGTCGGCGCCCGCCGCGGACGGCCCGTCGTGCTCTCCGTCGACGCGGGCGCGATGCATCGCGACGGACACGTCTTCCAGGTCAGCGCCAACGGAGTCTGGCTCACCGCCGCCGTACCGCCCGGCTGTCTCCGCTTCCCGGAGAAGCACTGACCAGGCATGATCGATGGCCATGGAACATTTGCACAGCACCGAGGCCGCGCTCGCCGCACTCCGTGAGATCGCGCACGAGTACGGCCTCGAGATGGAGATCTCGCACGACATCGGCGCCGACCAGACGTCGCGCCGCAGTTCCGCGGGCATCGGCGTGACCACCGACCCCGACGGATCGCTGCCCCATGAGGCCTTCGTGGAATTCGGCGGCTCGCCCCGGCTCTCGGTGCGGCTCTATCCCGACGACGACGCGCTGATCACCGTCGAGGGCGTCGAGTGCGCCGACATACCGCGCGACGACGTACCCGCGTTCCTGCGCTCGGTCCTCGGCGGTCTGGCCCATGTGAAGGGGCGGCGCTTCCCGCCCGGCTACCACCTGATCGTGCCGATGCCGGGCGACAGGACGCACAAGGAGTACATCCCCATGGTCGTCCTCACCCCCTGGCTGAGCAGCAGATTCCGGTGAAAGCCCGAGGCCCGCAGGACATACGCTCTGATACATGAGTTTGCGTCTGAGCACCGTGATCCTGCCCGTCCGCCGCTGGCACGAGGGGGGCAAGGAGCGCTGGCAGCGGGCCGAGGAGCTGGGCTTCCACACCGCGTACACCTATGACCACCTCTCCTGGCGGACCTTCCGCGACGGGCCCTGGTTCGGCGCGGTGCCGACCCTGACCGCCGCCGCGGCGGCCACCGACCGGCTGCGCCTGGGCACCCTGGTCACCTCGCCGAACTTCCGGCACCCGGTGACCCTCGCCAAGGACCTGATCACCCTGGACGACGTGTCCGACGGCCGGATCACCCTCGGCATCGGCGCGGGCGGCAACGGCTTCGACGCCACCGCGCTGCTCAAGCCCGGCGAGGAGCCCTGGACCCCGCGCGAACGGGCCGATCACTTCGGCGAGTTCCTGCCGCTGCTCGACCGCCTTCTTACTGAAGACGTCGTTTCGTACGAGGGCGAGCACTACTCGGCATCCGAGGTACGGAACATCCCGGGCTGCGTCCAGCGCCCCCGGCTGCCCTTCGCGGTCGCCGCCACCGGACCGCGCGGCCTGAAGCTCGCCGCGCGCCACGGGCAGGCCTGGGTGACCACCGGTGACCCGAAGCTCTTCGCGAACGGCACTCCGGAACAGTCAATTCAAGCCATCCGCGGACAGGCCGACAAGCTCGCCGCGGCCTGCGACGCGATCGGCCGGGACGTCGCCGAACTCGACAAGATCCTCCTCACCGGGTTCACCCCGGACCGTCCTCTGGACTCCTTCGACGCCTTCGTCGACTTCGCCGGCAACCACGCTGAGCTGGGCTTCAACGAGATCGTGCTGCACTGGCCGCTGCCCGGAACGGATTTCGCGGCCGACGAGAAGGTCTTCGAGCGGATCGCCACGGAGGCTCTGGTCCAGCTCGGGGGCAGCACGGCAGGGGCATAAAGGCACTCAGATGTGCGCCCCAGCGCACGCCCGTGCACGTATGTGCGGGACAATCGATGGCGTGACCTCAGCTACCCCACGGCCCAAGACCCCGGCCGCAACCGCCCCCCACCGGCCCACGGCACGGCTGATCGCCACGGACCTGGACGGCACCCTCCTGCGTGACGACAAGTCCGTGTCCGACCGCACCGTCGCCGCACTCGCCGCCGCCGAGCGGGCCGGGATCGAGGTCTTCTTCGTGACCGGCCGCCCGGCCCGCTGGATGGACGTCGTCAGCGCTCACGTGCACGGCCACGGCCTCGCCATCTGCGGCAACGGCGCCGCCGTGGTCGACCTGCACGACGGATCGGGCGGCCACCGCTTCGTGAAGGTGCGGGAGCTGCGGCGCGAGGACGCCCTCGACGTCGTCCGCCTGCTGCGCGCGGCGGCCCCCGGCACGTCCTTCGCGGTCGAGCGGACCGGCGGACTGCACCACGAACCGACGTACCCGCCCCTGCACCTGGAGCCCGGCGAGAGCATCGCCCCCGCGGAGAAGCTTCTCGGGGAGGACCCCGAGAACGCAGAGAACGCGACCCAGCCCATCCTGAAGGTCCTCGCCTTCCACCCCGAGATCGCGCCCGACGACTTCCTGGCCGTGGCCCGCGAGGCCGTGCGCGGCCAGGTCGAGATCACCCGCTCGAGCCCGAGCGCCCTCCTGGAGATCAGCGGTCCGGGAGTCTCCAAGGCCAGCACCCTGGAGCTGTGCTGTGCCGAGCGCGGCATCACGCCCGCGGAGGTCGTCGCCTTCGGGGACATGCCGAACGACATCGAGATGCTCAGCTGGGCGGGCACGTCGTACGCGATGGGCAACGCGCACCCGGATGTGCTCGCCGCCGCCTCGGGGCACACGGTCGCCAACAACGAGGACGGTGTCGCGGTGGTCATCGAGCGGATCCTGAGCGAGCAGCAGGGACAGTAGGCCCCGCCTCGCCCGGGAAGCCCAGAGCCGCACGCCCCGGTTCATGCGGCACGCTCAAAGCCGCACGCCCCGGTCGTCCAGCCACTTGACGGGGTCCACGGCCGACCCCAGATCCGGCGTGATCCGCACCTCGAAGTGCAGGTGCGGCCCCGTCGAGTTGCCGGTGGTGCCCGCCTGCCCGACCCACTGCCCGGGGTGCACCCGTTCCCCCTGGTCGACGGTGACGGCGGCCAGGTGCGCGTACTGCGTGTAGTAGCCGCCCTTGTGCTCCACCACGACCTCGATGCCGAAGCCGCCCCCACACGTCACGGACACCACCCGGCCCGCGCCGACCGCCCGCACCGGCGCCCCGATGCCGACCGCGAAGTCCTGCCCGGTGTGCCGGTGCGACCAGCGCGCACCGGCACTGTCGAAGCCCGCGGACAGTTCGTACGTCTCCACGGGCGTCATCCACGCGCGCGTGGAGTCCGTTTCCGGCTGGTCCAGGCGTACGGCACCCCTGCACTGCCCGGCCGCGACCGACCGGTCGGCCTCGCCCTGCAGGGTCCACTGCGCCGACGCCAGCTTGCTCTCGATGCCGCGCTTCAGCTCGGCGAGATCCGCACTGCGCCGGTCCAGCGTGCGCCGGGCGCGGTCCGCCGTGCGCTTGGCGGTCGCGAGCCTGGCGGCGGCCCGCTGGGTCTTGCCGACGGCGTGGGTGACGGCGAGATCCGCCTGCCCCAGGAGCCGCTGACCACGGATCAGCTCTTCCGGGCTGTCGGCGAGCAGGAGTTGGGCGGCCTGGGGGAGGTCACCGCCGTTGCGGTACTGGGCGCTGGCCAGCCGGCCGAGGTCCGCGTGCAGCACCTCGACCGCGGCCCGCTCCTTCGCGAGGAGCCGGTCCAGTTTCCGGACCTTCGCGCGTTGCGCCTTGGCGGCGTACCGGCCCTCTTCGTAGCGCGCGGTCGCCGCGGAAGCCTCCTCGTAGAGGCGTGCCACTTCGGCGCTCGTGTCCGGTCCTTCGGAGGCATCGGCGGGCATGGGGCACAGGAGCGCGCACAGCAGCACCGTCACGGCGACGAGCGGGTGACGGGTACCGCGGTGGCTGAAGCGCATGTCAGGGATCGTTGACCTGCCGCCGTCCCCGGGTCCTGCCCGACTCGTACACCCGGGGCACCCGGTGCCCCGAACAGCCCACTCCCGTACGCCCGAACAGGGACCCGATGCCCAGTCGTCACGACTACAGAGCCACTAGTAAGGCGCCGGGTAGGGGGCCTGGCAGGAGCGCCTAGTAGGGCGCCTGCCACACCACCGCCGTGCCGCCGCCGTCCTCCCCGATCCCCGGGCCGTACCAACTGTCCCCGCCGAGCGACTCCGCCCGCCTCTTGAGGTTCTTCAGGCCGCTGCGCCGACCGCCCTCCGCGATGCCGACGCCGTCGTCCGAGACCGTCAGGCGTACGCCCTGCTGCCCGTCGGGCAGGATCACCGTAGCGTCGACGACGACATCGATACGGTCGGCCCGCGCGTGCCGGAACGCGTTGGACAGCGCCTCGCGCAGGGCCGCGATGAGGTTCTTGCCGCTGAGCTCGCCGACCACGGTGTCGACGGGCCCCACGAAATGGTGCGAGGGCTTGAAGCCGAGCGGAACGGCAGCCATGTTGATCTCGCGAAGGACCCGCGTACGCAGCCCGGAAGGCGCCTCCGCCGGCCCCTGCTGCAAGGCGAAGATCGCCGTCCGGATCTCCTGGATCGTCACGTCCAGCTCGTCGACGGCCTTGCCCACCCCCGTCTGCACCTCGGGCACGATGGACCTGCGCTGGGCGCTCTCCAGCATCATCCCGGTGGCGAACAGGCGCTGGATCACGAGGTCGTGCAGGTCCCGTGCGATCCGGTCGCGGTCCTCGTAGACGGCGAGCCGTTCACGGTCACGCTGCGCCTCGGCCATCATCAGCGCGAGCGCGGCCTGGGAGGCGAACTGGGTGGCCAGGGTCCGCTCGGTCTCGCTGAACGGCCGTGCGCCACGCGCGCGTGGCGTGACGAGCGTCCCCATGACGCGGCCGTCGCTCTGCAGCGGCAGCATCATGACGGGGCCGTAGCCGCGGGCGAGGTCGGTCATGACGCGCGGGTCCGTGGCCGCGTCGTCGAGGAACACGGAGTCCCCGGCGAGCAGATCGGTGATGATCCGGCTCTCCGGAGGGACGACGACACCGAGCACTCCGGAGGGTTCGTCCGAGGAGACGGCGACGATCTCCATGCCACCCTCCTCGTCGGGCAGGAGCACGATTCCGGCGGCCGAGTCGGCGAGATGGCGGGCCTGTTCGGCGACGACGGCGAGCGCCTCCTCCGCGTCGCTGCCCGAGAGGAGCGCCGTGGTGACCGCCACGGAGCCGTCGATCCAGCGTTCGCGCTGCATGGCGGCTTCGTAGAGGCGGGCGTTGCCGATGGCGATACCCGCCTCCGTCGCGAGCACGCGGACCATGTGCACGTCGTACTCGTTGAAGTCGGCGCCGCCCCGCTTCTCGGTCAGATAGAGGTTGCCGAAGATCTCGCCCTGGACGCGGATGGGGACGCCGAGGAAGGTACGCATCGGCGGGTGGTAGGCCGGGAAGCCGCACGAGCGCGGGTCGGCCGAGAGATCCGCGAGGCGCAGGGTCTCCGGCTGGTGGATGAGCGCGCCGAGCAGCCCCTTGTGCCCGTCGGGCAAGTGCCCGATGCGCTCGGCGGTCACCGCGTCGATGCCGGTGTAGACGAAGTCGGAGAGCCCCTTGCCGTCCTCGGAGACGACGCCGATCGCCGCGTAGTGGGCGTCCGCGAGCTCGGCCGCGGTCTCGCAGATGCGGTCCAGTGTGGTGTGCAGTTCGAGCCCGGCGCCTACGGAGCGCATCGCCTCCAGGAGCTGCGGCACGCGCGCGGTCAGCTCGGGGGAGAGCCCCTGCAGGCTGCGGGTCGCCTTCTTCGCCGCCTCTACCGGGTCCGGTGGGCCGTCGGGTTGCGGTGAGGCGGCGGAGGCCGAGGGGGCTGACATGCCTTTGAGAGTAGTTAGTCCTATTTGGCGAGGAAAGTCGGGGCCCGTCCCCAGCCATGGGCACAGGCCCCGCCACCGGCCGGGCACGGGCCCCGCGGTCCTACCCGGCGGCCGTCACCAGCAGGTCCGCCGCCCGCTCCCGCTCCCGCATCCGCCGCAGCGGCCCGTCCACCAGCACGAGGTCCGCGTACGCACCGCGCTGCACCACCTGGCCCGCGTCCAGGACGATCACCTCGTCCACCGCGTCGAGCCCGGCGAGCCGGTGCGTGATGAGCAGCGTCGTACGGCCCTCGGTGGCGGCGAGGAGGTCGTCGGTGAGTGCGTCGGCGGTCGGCAGGTCGAGATGTTCGGCCGGCTCGTCCAGGACGAGGACGGGGAAGTCGGCGAGCAGCGCGCGGGCCAGGGCCATGCGCTGCCGCTGGCCGCCGGAGAGGCGGGCACCGTGCTCGCCGACCAGGGTGTCGAGTCCGTCGGGCAGCGAGTCGGTCCACTCCCGCAGCCGCGCCCGTGCGAGGGCGTGGCGCAGTTCGTCGTCGCTGGCGCCCTTGCGCGCGATGAGCAGGTTCTCGCGCACGGAGCTGTCGAAGAGGTGCGCGTCCTGCGCGCAGAGCCCGACGAGTTCGCGCACGGTGTCGCCGTCCAGCGTGGCCGCGTCCGTGCCGCCCAGGCTGTACGTTCCTTCGCTCGTCCCCAGGAAGCGCAGCAGCACCTGGGCGAGCGTGGTCTTGCCGGAGCCCGAAGGGCCGACCACCGCGATACGCCGTCCGCGCTCCAGCGTCAGACCGACGCCCGCGAGCGCGTCCCGGTCCTGGCCCTCGTACCGGGCGTGCAGCCCCTCCACGCGGAGCGGGAAGGGCGTCTGCGGGGCCTGTGCGGGCACGGCGGGCTCGGGTACGGGTTCAGGGGCGTCGAGGACCTCGTAGACGCGCTCGGCGCTCTTCCTGACCCGCTGGCGGTACTGCACGGCGAGCGGCAGCCCGAGGACCGCCTCGAAGGCGGCGAGCGGGGTCAGCACCACGACGGCGAGCGCGACGCCGCCGAGCCGGCCGTCATGCACGGCCTGTACGCCGACGAGGGCGGCCGCGGCCACGGTGAGACCGGAGGCGAGCGCCCCGAGCCCGTCGCCGAGCGCGGTGGCCGTGGCGGTCCGCGACGCGATGCGGGTCAGCTCGGCATCGGCTTCCTTCGCCTTGGCGGTACGCCGGGTCAACGCGCCCGCGACCGTCAACTCGGCGGTGCCGGTGAGCAGATCGGCCACGCGGGTGGCAAGCACCCCGCGCGCGGGGGCGAGCTTGCGCTCGGCCCGGCGGGCGACGGCTCCGGAGAGCAGCGGTACGCCGACTCCGGCGATGAGCAGGCCCACGGCGAGTACGGCGCCCGCTTCCGGCAGCAGCCAGGCGGTGAAGCCGACGGCTCCGGCGCCCACGACCGCGGCGGCCGACGCGGGCAGGAGCCAGCGCAGCCAGTAGTCCTGCAGGGCGTCCACGTCGGCGACCAGGCGGGAGAGGAGGTCGCCGCGGCGGGTCTTCCCGAGCCCGGCCGGGGCGAGGCGCTCAAGGCGCCGGTAGACGGCCACTCGGGTGTCGGCCAGCATCCGTAGGACGGCGTCGTGCGAGACGAGGCGCTCCGCGTAACGGAAGACGGCGCGGCCCATGCCGAAGGCGCGGGTCGCCGTCACCGCGACCATCAGGTACATCACCGGCGGCTGCTCGGACGCCCGGCTGATCAGCCACCCCGAGGTGGCCATCAGCCCCACGGAACTGCCGATCGCGAGGGCACCGAGGAGCAGGGCGAGCACGAGCTTGCCCTTCCGTGCCTGCGCGGCACCCCGCACCCGGGCCAGCACGTCCCTCCGGGGCCGGGGGCTCTCCCACGCCTCCACCGGGGCGTCCGGCGCCTCCGGGTGACCGAGGGGCGCGTCAGCCGCCACCGCGAGCGGGAGCGCCGCCCCGTTCAGCGCACGCTCCCGGGAGGCGCTGAGCCGTACGACCCGGTCCGCCACCGCCAGCAGCGCCGGCCGGTGCACGACAAGCAGCACGGTCCGCCCCACGGCCAGCCGCCGGACCGCCTCGACGACCCCTGCCTCGGTCTCCCCGTCCAGAGCCGCGGTTGGCTCGTCGAGGAGCACCACGGGCCGGTCGGCCAGGAACGCCCGCGCCAGGGCGAGCCGCTGCCGCTGCCCTGCGGAGAGACCGGCCCCGTCCTCCCCGAGCAGCGTCTCCACGCCACCCGGCAGCACGGAGACGAACTCCCAGGCCCCTGCCGCCTCCAACGCGTCCCGCACGGCGGCGTCGTCCGCGTCCGGCCGCGCCAGGCGTACGTTCTCCGCGATGGACCCGGCGTACAGGTGCGGCCTCTGCGGGACCCAGGCGATCCGCTCGCGCCACCGCTCCGGCGCGACCCCGGCCAGGTCGGCGCCCCCGACGCGCACCCGCCCCTCGGCAGGCTCGACGAACCCGAGGATCACGTCGAGCAGCGTCGACTTGCCCACACCGCTCGGCCCGACCAGCGCCACGGTCTCGCCCTGCTCCACCGCGAACGACACCCCGGAGACCGCGTCCGACGCCCGCCCCGGGTACCGGACCGTCACGCCCTCCACGCTCAACGTCCCCGAAGGCGCCGCCGCCTCCCCGGTGACCCGCACAGGAGCTTCCAGAACCTCGAAGATCTCCTCGGCGGCCGAGAGCCCCTCGGCCGCCGCGTGGTACTGCGCACCGACCTGACGCAGCGGCAGATAGGCCTCGGGCGCCAGGATCAGGATGACCAGACCCACGTACAGATCCATGTCCCCGTGGACGAGCCGCATCCCGATCGTCACCGCGACCAGCGCCACCGACAGCGTCGCGAGGAGTTCGAGCGCGAACGACGACAGGAAGGCGATGCGCAACGTACGCATCGTCGCCTGCCGGTACTCGCCGGTGATCTGCCGGATCGACTCGGCCTGCGCCTTCGCGCGCCCGAACACCTTCAGCGTCGGCAGCCCCGCCACCACGTCCAGGAAGTGCCCCGACAGACGGGAGAGGAGCCGCCACTGACGGTCCATGTGATTCTGGGTCGCCATGCCGATCAGGATCATGAAGATCGGGATCAGCGGCAGCGTCACGACGATGATCGCCGCGGACACCCAGTCCTCGGTGACGATCCGCGCGAGCACCGCCACCGGGACCACCACCGCGAGCCCCAGCTGCGGCAGGTAACGCGAGAAGTAGTCGTCGAGCGCGTCCACGCCCCGCGTGGCCAGCGACACCAGCGAACCCGTCCGCTGGCCGCTCAGCCAGCCGGGACCCAGCTGCCCCGCCCGGTCGAGCAACCGCCCCCGCAGCTCCGACTTCACCGCCGCGCTCGCCCGGTGGGCGGCGAGCTCGGTCAGCCAGGCCACCAGCGCCCGCCCCGCCGCGACGACCACGAGCAGGACGAGCGGCGTCCCCAGGTCACCGAGGGCGAGCCCCTCCTGGAAGGCCCCGACCACGATCTCGGCGATGAGCATCGCCTGAGCGACGACCAGGCCCGCCCCGGCGACGCCGAGGACCACCACCGCGGCCAGGAAGAACCGAGTGGCGCGGGCGTACCGGAGCAGACGCGGGTCGATTGGTTTCACGTGAAACACACCCTCCGAAGAGATCAGCGAGCGGAGAACTCAGTGCACGGCGTCCACGAAGGACTCAGTGCGCGGCATCCGCGGAGCACTCAGTGCGCCGCATCAGCGATGTGCTGCGTCCCGATCCGCTTGCGGAACACCCAGTAGGTCCACGACTGGTAGAGCAGCACGATCGGCGTCGCGATGCCCGCACACCAGGTCATGATCTTCAGGGTGTAGGGACTCGACGAGGCATTGGTGACCGTGAGGTTCCACTCCTCGTTCAGCGACGAGGGCATGACGTTCGGGAAGAGCGTCAGGAAGAGCATCGCGACGGCCGCCGCGATCGTGATGCCCGACAGCGCGAACGACCAGCCCTCGCGCCCCATCTTGATCGCCCCGATGGCACCGACCAGCGCGACCACGGCCACGATCATCGCGACCAGGCTCTTGCCGTCGCCGTTGTCCGCCTGCGTCCAGACCAGGAACCCGAGCGCCAGGGCAGCGGCCACCAGGCCGAGCACGAGCGCCTGCTTCCGCGCCCGCATCCGGATGTCACCCACCGTCTTGAGCGAGGCGAACACCGCGCCGTGGAAGGTGAACAGCGTCAGCGTGACCAGGCCGCCCAGGATCGAGTACGGGTTCAGCAGGTCCCAGAAGTTGCCCACGTACTCCTTGTGGGCGTCGATCTTCACGCCCCGCGTGATGTTGGCGAAGGCCACGCCCCACATCACCGCCGGGATGAGCGAGGTCCAGAAGATGGCCTGCTCCCAGTTGCGCTGCCACTTCTCCTCGGGCCGCTTGGCCCGGTACTCGAAGGCCACACCCCGCACGATCAGGCAGAGCAGGATGATCAGGAGCGGCAGATAGAAGCCGGAGAAGAGCGTCGCGTACCACTCGGGGAAGGCGGCGAAGGTCGCGCCGCCCGCCGTGAGCAGCCACACCTCGTTACCGTCCCAGACGGGGCCGATGGTGTTGATGAGCACCCGCTTCTCGGTCCGGTCACGGGCGAGCAGCTTGGTGAGGATGCCGATCCCGAAGTCGAAGCCCTCCAGGAAGAAGTAGCCGATCCACAAGACTGCGATCAGCACGAACCAGACGTCGTGAAGTTCCATGTCGATCAACTCCCTCAGTACGAGAAGGCCATGGGCCGGTCGGCGTCGGCATCGTCATCGGAACCCGAGCCCGAGCCCGAGCCGGGACCGCCGATCTTGGTGGGCGGGTTGAGATCGGCCTCGGTGAGCTCGGGCGGCCCCTGCTTGATGTACTTGAGCAGCAGCTTCACCTCGATCACGGCGAGGATCGCGTAGATCGCGGTGAACACGACCAGCGAGGTGATGACTTCGCCCTGCGAAACCCCCGGTGAGACCGCGTCCCTGGTCTTCAGGACGCCGTAGACCACCCAGGGCTGTCGCCCGGTCTCGGTGAAGATCCAGCCCCAGGCGGTGCCGATGAGGGGGAAGATCAGCGTCCACTGGGAGAGCACCCACCACCACTTGCCGAGCTTCGGTGCCAGCTCCTTGTTCTTGGTGAGCATCAGCTTCGGCACGTCGTCCGCGCCCGTGCGGTGCTCCGGGGCCAGCCAGAACTTCTTGCGCGTGAGCCAGAGGCCTGCGGTGCACAGGGCCATCGAGACCCCGCCGAAGCCGATCATCCAGCGGTAGGACCAGTAGGCGGTGGGGATGTTGGGCCGGTAGTCGCCGGGCCCGAACTTCTCCTGCGCCTCCTTGTTGAGGTCGTTGATGCCGGGGATCTCGGCGCTGAAGTTGTTCTTGGCGAGGAAGGACAGTATTCCGGGGATCTCGATGGCCACGTCGTTGTGCCCCTTGGACACATCGCCGTACGCGAAGAGCGAGAACGGCGCCGGCTTCTCCGACTCCCACAGCGCCTCGGCGGCCGACATCTTCATCGGCTGCTGCTCGTACATGACCTTGCCGAGGGTGTCGGCGCTGACCACGGTGAGCAGGGTGCCGACGAACGCGGTGACCAGGCCGAGCCGCATCGACATCCGCATGGTGCGGATGTGCTGCTTCTTGCGCAGGTGGAAGATCGCGATGCCGGTCATGAAGGCACCGCCGACCAGGACAGCCGCGGAGATGACGTGGGCGAAGTTGACCAGCGTCGTCTCCTGGAACAGCACCTTCGAGAAGTCGGTGAGCTCCGCGCGCTTGGTGCCGTCCCGCTCCACGATCTTGTAGCCGACCGGGTGCTGCATGAAGGCGTTGGCCGCGATGATGAAGTACGCCGACGCGATGGTGCCTGCGGAGACGATCCAGATCGTGGCGCAGTGCAGCTTCTTCGGGAGCTTGTCCCAGCCGAAGATCCACAGGCCGATGAAGGTCGACTCGAAGAAGAAGGCGATGAGCGCCTCGAAGGCGAGCGGCGCCCCGAAGATGTCACCGACGAAGCGCGAGTAGTCGGACCAGTTCATGCCGAACTGGAACTCCTGGACGATGCCGGTGACGACACCCATCGCGATGTTGATCAGGAACAGCTTTCCCCAGAACTTGGTCGCCCTGAGGTAGTGCTCCTTGCCTGTGCGCACCCACGCCGTCTCCAGGATCGCCGTAAGGGCGGCCAGGGAGATCGTCAGCGGGACGAACAGGAAGTGGTAGACGGTGGTGATGCCGAACTGCCATCGCGCCAAAGTCTCGGGCGCCAGAGCCAGATCCACGTCGACTTCTCCTTACGGCCGTGATCACATCGGCAGTTTGCCCCTTTAATCCCACTTACCTTGGGACCAACCAGGACACGCTTGTGAACGCGTTCACATTCACAAGCATTATGTCGTACTGGCTGTCGGCACGTGGAGGGGGGGTCCCCCTCATCTGGGGAACGCGAGAGGCCGCACCCCGGGAAACGCGAGAAGGCCCCGGGGGGCAGCACCCCGGGGCCTTCTGGTCCTTCTTCGGCCTTCCTCTTCCGCAGCGGCCGAAGGCTAGAGCTCCTTGCGGAACGCCTCCGCCGCCTGCAGGAAGATGTCGTTGGCCTCGGTCTCGCCGATCGTGGCCCGCATCCCCTCGCCCGCGAACGGCCGTACGACCACGCCGGCCTTCTCGCAGGCCGCCGCGAAGTCGCTCGTACGCTCCCCGAGCCGCAGCCACACGAAGTTCGCCTGCGTCTCGGGCACCGTCCAGCCCTGCCCGCGCAGCGCCTCGACCACCCGCGTGCGCTCGGCGACCAGGGACCCGACGCGGCCCATCAGTTCGTCCTCGGCCCGCAGCGAGGCCACCGCGGCGTCCTGCGCGAGCTGGCTCACGCCGAACGGCACCGCCGTCTTGCGCAGCGCGGCCGCTACCGGCTCATGGGCGATCGCGAAGCCGACGCGCAGGCCCGCGAGGCCGTACGCCTTGGAGAACGTACGCAGCACGGCGACATTCGGCCGGTCACGGTAGATCTCGACGCCGTCCGGCACCTCGGGGTCACGGATGAACTCGCGGTAGGCCTCGTCGAGCACCACCAGGACATCGCTCGGCACCCGGTCGAGGAACCGTTCGAGCTCGGCCCTGCGCACCACGGTGCCGGTCGGGTTGTTCGGGTTGCAGACGAAGATCAGCCGCGTCCGGTCGGTGATGGCGTCGGCCATCGCGTCCAGGTCGTGGACATCCCCCGGCGTCAGCGGCACCTTCACCGACGTGGCCCCGCTCACCTGCGTGATGATCGGGTACGCCTCGAAGGACCGCCAGGCGTAGATGACCTCGTCCCCCGGGCCCGACGTGGCCTGGATCAGCTGCTGCGCGACGCCGACGGAACCGGTGCCGGTCGCCACGTGCGACACCGGCACCCCGAAGCGGTCGGCGAGCTCGTTCATCAGGCCCGTGCACGCCATGTCGGGGTAGCGGTTGAACACACCAGCGGCGGCGAGCGCGCTCTCCATGACGCCCGGCAGAGGCGGGTAGGGGTTCTCGTTCGAGGACAGCTTGTAGGCCACCGGGCCATCGGCCGCGGCAGGCTTCCCCGGCTTGTAGGTGGGGATACCCTCCAGCTCTGCACGCAGCCTCGGGCTCTTCTCGCTCACCGCAGTCCTCCTCTGAACACCTGAACGGCCTGACTTCAATACTCCTCACCTTATGAGGATTCAGCGCTGCTGCGAATGGGTCAGGGGGATCCGCTCCGCCAGGCGCACAACGAGGGGGGAGCGCTCCCCCTCATGGCGCGCGCCGGTGGCTCACTCCGTGGCGCGCATCACCCGTGAAGGTGAGTTGAGACCTCTTCGAAACATCGCTCATTCGGCAGGCCTGTGCGCGGCGACAAGGGACCGTCCACCCTGAAACCCGGCAACTCCCTTATAATCCAAGGTAGTTGACCCGCCTCGACCATGCAGAAACGTGCCTGTCAACAAGTGAATATGCGTCCGCACTACCCACCCTCATGAGCCCTACTATCGGCTCGCCATGACAGCAGCAGGGAACCATCAGGTGAGCCGAGCGGAGACCGCCCGCCGGGGCAACCGGCAGAGCCGAGCGGGCATCAGAGACGTCGCCGCCGCCGCCGGTGTCTCCATCACGACTGTCTCCGACGCTCTTAACGGCAAGGGGCGGCTTCCGGACGCCACCCGTCGCCATGTCCGCGAGGTCGCCGAACGGCTGGGCTATCGCCCCTCCGCGGCGGCCCGAACCCTCCGTACCGGCAAGTCGGGCCTCATCGGCCTGACCGTGACGACATACGGGGATGAACCTTTCACCTTCACCGAATTCGCGTACTTCGCGGAAATGGCCAGAGCCGCCACCTCCGCCGCGCTGGCCCGCGGCTACGCCCTCGTCATCCTGCCCGCCACCTCCCGGCGCAGCCCGGTCGACGTGTGGTCGAACGTCGCGCTCGACGGCACCGTCGTCGTCGATCCGTCCGACCACGATCCCGTCGTCAGCGAACTCGTGCGCCAGGGCCTACCCGTAGTGTCCGACGGCCGTCCTGCCGGGTCACTCCCGGTCACCGCCTGGGTCGACAATGACCACGAAGCGGCGGTCCTTGAGATCCTCGACCACCTCGCGGCGGCCGGAGCCCGCCGGATCGGGCTGCTCACCGGGACCACCACGGACACGTACACCCATCTGTCCACCACCGCCTATCTGCGCTGGTGCGAGCGCGTCGGGCAGGATCCGGTCTACGAGTCCTACCCGGCTCACGACCCCTGCGCGGGCGCCGTCGCGGCCGACCGGCTGCTCGCCCGGCCCGACCGCCCCGACGCCGTCTACGGCCTCTTCGACCCGAACGGCACCGATCTCCTCGCGGCCGCCCGCCGGTACGGCCTGCGCGTCCCGGACGACCTGCTGCTCGTGTGCTGCAGCGAGTCCACGGTCTACGCCACGACCGAACCGCCCATCACCACGCTCTCGCTCAAACCCCGGCGCATCGGCACGGCCGTGGTCCAACTCCTCATCGACGCCATCGAAGGCCTGGATTCGGGCCGGCCCGTCGAGCAGGTGATACCGACGGAGCTGATCGTGCGCACCTCGTCCGAGCGGCGTCCCCCGCGTACGACGGTCAGCCCACCCCGCTCACCCGGACCCGGTTGAGCGGGCCGCCCGGCGGGGAGAACCCCCGTCAGCCGGTCGTCAACCGGCCGACAACCGACCGACAACCGGCCGACAACCGGCACTGCCTGGCACGTCCCGGTCGTGGCCTGGGGGGAAACCCCTACCCAATTCGGGAGAAAACCTCGGTGAACTGGGGTTCAGCACTGATTCACCACCCCTGGTGCACCACACAGCGCGAGCCGCATTCCTATGATGGGCGGACGACACCGCGGGCCGCTGCGACCAGGCAGTCCGATCTCGGTGCAGATGCGGCGCAATGGTGGTGGAGGGGTCGATGACTCAGGGGGCCGGTCAGGGACCCGATGTGCGGACGGCGACGTTGCGCGACTTCCGCGTTCCGGCGTACGTCCATGAGACCGGTCCGGTCCAGGGGGACCCGGCGGGCGTGGCGGTTCCGGGCGCTCCGGGGGTGATCCCCGGAGCGCCGGACGCGGACGACGGCTACACCCCCACTCAGCGCGACCTCCCCGTCATCAATCGCGGGGACACCGTGCGAGTGGAGGTGCAGGTCATGCCCGAGCCTCCGCAGGCGCCGGCGACCGACGAACACGGCCCGCTGTACGTGGTGGGCGATGTGCACGGCTATCTGGACGAGCTGCTCGCGGCGCTCCAGGAGCAGGGCCTCATCGACGCCGAGGGCGACTGGTCCGCGGGCAACGCGCGCCTGTGGTTCCTCGGCGACTTCACCGACCGCGGCCCGGACGGCATCGGCGTCATCGACCTCGTGATGCGTCTGTCCGCGCAGGCCGCGGCCGCCGGTGGCTACTGCAAGGCGCTGATGGGCAACCACGAACTGCTCCTGCTTGGCGCGAAGCGGTTCGGCGACACCCCGGTCAACTCGGGCGCGGGCACGGCCACCTTCCAGGCCGCCTGGCTCCTGAACGGCGGTCAGAAGACCGACATGGAGCGCCTGGAGGACCACCATCTGCAGTGGATGGCCCGCCTCGACGCGATCGAGGCGGAGGACGGGCATCTCCTGATGCACTCCGACACCACCGCCTATCTGGATTACGGCGACTCGATCGAGGCCGTGAACGACACGGTCCGTGAGACCCTCACGCGCAACGACGCCGACGAATGCTGGGACCTCTTCCGGAAGTTCACCAAGCGCTTCGCCTTCCGCGACGAGTCCGGCCCCTCCGCCGTACGCGAACTCCTCGACATGTACGGCGGCCACCGCATCGTGCATGGCCACAGCCCCATCCCGTATCTGCTCGGCGATGTCGGCTCCGAGGATGACTCGGACGGCGGCGGCCCCGTCATCGAGGGACCCCACATCTACGCAGGCGGCCTGGCCATCGCCATGGACGGCGGCGTGACCATGGCCGGAAAACTGCTGGTCTGCCAACTTCCCCTGGATAACTGAACGTTCGCCGGGCAGGCGCACCACTACAGGATCACGCTGGCCAGGGGGCCTATTTCTGGAAACCCCCTGTCACCGCGTGCCTTCACGGCTCTACCATCGGCTTATCCGTAGCAGGCTCCCCTCCGTTTCTGCCCGACGGCTCGCACCCATGCGAGCCCCAAGCCCTACGGAGCATCGGGGGATGCACATGAACAGCGCTCCACACCTGCTCAATGAGGACCGCCCCGAATATGAGCGGATCCTCGATGAGGCGCTGCGTACGGCACCGAATCGTCCTGATCTCGCCGCAGTGGGCGAGCGGCTCAATCCCGAGCAGCTGCGCACCATGGCCCTGAACGCCACTGCGTTGATCACTGCCGCCGCCACGACCGAGTACACGCACTATGTGAAGGTCCGCGAGGAACTGCGCGAAAGCGGATCTGCCGCACCATCGATCCGGGAGCGGAGCCCCGAGGGTCCGGCGGAAGCCGGCTCCGGGGGCCTCGGTCTCGCCACCACGATGGGGGAGGTCACCGCCCAGGGTTCAGGGGCGGGAGCCGTCGCCGTCGTGGCGGTGCTCGCACCGGTTCTCGCCGGGGCGGCCGCCGCGATCTTTCTGCTCGTCGGCTACATCCTGAAGATGCTCAACCCCGAGCCCGCCTTCGCGGAAACCCTGCTCACCGCGGGGTGGCTGTTCGGCGCGCTCACCGCAGGGGGCATCCTGATCGCCGCGATCGGCCTGCTCCTGACCGCCCTGCGCAACGGCGCCACGTCGCTCCAGGCCGGTCCGTACGGAGAACGGAACGAGGAGGTGGTTCGCGCCAGGGAAGCCTGGGGCGAGGCACTCATGGAGCGCGGCGTCCTGCCGTTCCTGCGGGAGGCGCTCGCGGATCCCGGGACGGCGCACGCGGCGCGCACTCCGGCGACGGACCCGACCAGCCGCATGCCTCAACTCGGCTACAACAGGCCGGGGTTCAGCAGCCCGGACGGCGGCCCGGCGGCGGGACCGCGACCGAGCTTTTCCAGCCCGGACTTCAGCAGCCCGGACTTCGGAGGTCCAGACCACAAGCCGGAGTAGCACGCGACGCTGCTTCGGGCGGGCATGACACACCCGCCCGAAGCGCGGCGCGGACCATCGCTGAGCCGTTTCGGTCGGCGCGGCCGGTTCGGTCGGCTCAGTCGGCGATGGGGAGGTACACGCGGTTTCCTGCTGCCGCGAACTCCTTGGACTTCTGCTCCATGCCCGCCTCGATCTCGTCCTTCGAGCCACCGTGCTCACGCCGGATGTCGTGCGAGATCTTCATGCTGGGCAACTTCAGCCTGGAACCGGCACATTCTCGATGGGCGCCAACCCTGAGCAGCGTCGGGCCGTCTCAAAGATTGGGCCACGCAGAATCGCCTACGGCGCAGGAGTTGTCACCTTGATGGAATCCACCTGCAGCTCCGGAGCGGTCGTCTCACCGCCGATCTGATTCTCGTACTCGATGGATCCGCTTACTTCGGCCTTCGCCGTGAAGCTGTCATCCGTCACGATCTTCGCGAACGCTTTTGCGTCCCCGGTCAGAACGGTGTTGGTCGGGTACTCGTAAGCGTCGGTGTGCCGAACTCCGTCGACGTCCGCGCGGAGAGCCTCGGTGCCAGTTGCTGCGTCGGACTGTGTGACCACTCCGTATACGACGTAGCGCTCGCCGGCGTGCGCGTCAGGGTCCTTGGCTATCAGAGCCCATTCCCGTGCGGTCAGCTCGTCGTAAGAGGTCGTCGGCGCCGGTCGTGGGGCCTGAGCCGACACGGTCGGGACGGCAAGAGCAGTGCCAAATGCGACCAGCAACACCCCGAGGAGTGTCAATATCCCCGCGGTGATCACTCGGTACTTCATCGGATCTCCTGGGAGTTGTCTCCCCCTTAGATGGTAGATCCAGATCCACGCGGCCGTCGCCTTCGCTCTAGTTGCCCATCCGCACGTCGAACTGGCACTCCCATCTGCCGCAAAGTCCGTCCGGTGATGCTTTGCCCAGTCATCCTTGGCAGGCGCCCAGAGGCATCACACCCCTCGGCTCGTCCGAGGCCGGCCAAGCAGGATTGCTCAGCACTTTGGGCAGGTCCCTGAAGGAAAGGCTGCAGAGCAGGGGCTTTTGCACTGAGCCAGGCATACGCTGGGTGAAGAGAGTGCGATCGCTAGACGTACTGAGGACGGGCAACCCGTCTCCGTGGGATTGAGCCGCTGATGTCTCCCCAGAAGAAGATCACACCCGGCACCGACGAGGGCTGATCGACTGGGGGCCCACATGGAACAGCTTCAAGCAGTGCAGCAAGTAGACCGCTACGTGCACGAGAGGCGCTCGACGGACCAGATATTCGTCGGTTGGGGCATCTACTTCTTTCTCCTGTCGTGGGTGACGCTAGGCGTCTACGGAGTTGTGCTGTTCTATCGCCGACTCAACCGTGCTGACCTCTTCAGAGGTCGCCGTGTGCACTACTACAACGCGGTCATCGATGCCTCAAAGCAGTACGCCGAGGAGCATGGCCAGTACGATGCCAGTCACGATGAGCTGGACGACCTGCAGCGCTTTGTGAAGGGCCGTTTCGAGGATGAGCACAAACCAATCAAGGCTGGACTGTCGGTCTTCCTGTCCTTCATCACGCTAGGGATCTACGGATGCATCGCGGTCTATCGGTTGATGCGCTTCTGGTGGCAGATCCAGCTCACTGAACAGGACTTCGACGACAAGCTCAGTGTCGCCTGGACCAAGCTCGGGATTGTCCGGTATCCGCTGACCTTCGAGCCCGTCCAAACGCTGAACCGCAGCTTCGGGATGCACTTCCTTCTCTCGTTCGTCACGCTCGGGATCTACGGCATCGTGTGGGACTACCGACTTCACACCGACCCGGAGAAGCTCTACCCCGAGGTGCACTCCACCGAGGACGCCGTCCTTAACGCTCTGCGGGTCGCCGATCCGGTCCTCCCTCACTAGCCATCCGCTCTGGTTCGCCGTACGGGGAAGCGCCGCTCCAGAAGCCGAAGTTTCCTGGAGCGGCGCTTAACCGCGCGTCAGTCCGCCAGCGGCAGGTAGACCCGATTCCCGCTCGCGGCGAACTCCTTCGACTTCTGGAGCATCCCCGCCGCGACCTCCTCAGCCGTCGCGTCCGCAGCCGCAGTACCGCCGAACTGCTCTGTGATGCTGTGGCTAATCTTCATGCTGCAGAACTTCGGACCGCACATCGAGCAGAAATGCGCCGTCTTCGCGGGCTCCGCGGGCAGCGTCTCGTCGTGGAACTCCCGCGCCGTGACCGGGTCGAGGGCCAGGTTGAACTGGTCCTCCCAGCGGAACTCGAAGCGTGCGTCCGAGAGCGCGTCGTCCCAGTCCTGCGCGCCCGGGTGCCCCTTGGCGAGGTCCGCCGCGTGGGCCGCGATCTTGTACGTGATGACGCCGGTCTTCACGTCGTCGCGGTTGGGCAGGCCGAGGTGCTCCTTGGGCGTGACGTAGCAGAGCATCGCCGTGCCCCACCAGCCGATCATCGCGGCGCCGATGCCGGAGGTGATGTGGTCGTACGCGGGCGCGATGTCCGTGGTCAGCGGGCCGAGCGTGTAGAACGGCGCCTCCTCGCAGATCTCCTGCTGAAGGTCGATGTTCTCCTTGATCTTGTGCATCGGGACGTGGCCCGGGCCCTCGATCATGGTCTGTACGTGATGACGCTTGGCGATCGTGTTGAGTTCCCCGAGCGTGCGCAGCTCGGCGAACTGCGCCTCGTCGTTGGCGTCCGCGATCGACCCGGGGCGCAGACCGTCGCCGAGCGAGTACGTCACGTCGTACGCCGCGAGAATCTCGCAGAGCTCCTCGAAGTTCTCGTAGAGGAAGCTCTCCTTGTGGTGCGCGAGGCACCAGGCCGCCATGATCGAACCGCCGCGCGAGACGATGCCGGTCTTGCGGTTGGCGGTCAGCGGGACGTACGGAAGGCGCACGCCCGCGTGCACCGTCATGTAGTCCACGCCCTGTTCGGCCTGCTCGATGACCGTGTCCTTGTAGATCTCCCAGGTCAGCGCCTCGGCCTGGCCGTCGACCTTCTCCAGGGCCTGGTAGAGCGGCACGGTGCCGATGGGCACGGGGGAGTTGCGCAGGACCCACTCGCGGGTCGTGTGGATGTTGCGCCCGGTGGACAGGTCCATGACCGTGTCGGCGCCCCACTTGGTCGCCCAGGTCATCTTGTCCACCTCCTCCTCGATGGAGGAGGTGACCGCGGAGTTGCCGATGTTGGCGTTGACCTTCACCAGGAACTTCTTGCCGATGATCATCGGCTCGATCTCCGGGTGATTGACGTTGGCGGGGATCACCGCGCGGCCCGCGGCGACCTCCGCGCGCACGACCTCGGGGTCGAGGTTCTCGCGGATCCCGATGAACTCCATCTCGGGCGTGATCTCGCCACGGCGGGCGTACGCGAGCTGCGTCACCGCCTGGCCGCCGCGGCCCCGGCGGGGCTGGCGCGGGCGGCCGGGGAAGACCGCGTCGAGGTTCTTCAGGCCACCGCGCGGCGAGGTGTGCTTGATGCCGTCGTCCTCGGGACGGGGCGGGCGGCCCACGTACTCCTCGGTGTCGCCGCGGGCGATGATCCAGTTCTCGCGCAGGGGCGCGAGGCCCCTGCGGACGTCGGTGTCGATGGACTCGTCGGTGTACGGCCCCGAAGTGTCGTACAAGGTCACGGCCTTGCCGTTGGTGAGGTGCACCTGTCGGACCGGCACCCGCAGGTCGGGGCGTGAACCCTCGACATACGCCTTGTGCCAGCCGATGGACTTCCCGGCCTCGGCCGCGACGGTGTGCTCGGCGTTTCCTACGTTCTCGCCGTTCTCGCCGTTCTCGTCGCTGCTGGAGGCAGGCGTGCGTGCGTCCGCTGTGGTCATGAGACCTACTCCCTACGCCGGCATTACCCGGTAACAGGTTCGGCGGTCGACGCAGCGGATTCCGTACGGTTCATACCGTTTCGTACGGAGGTCAGCGCCCTCTCAGCCCGGTGCTCCGAGCTCCCGCGTTTGCAAAGGTGCCTCCACGCTAGCGTCCCGTCGGGCGCGCTGAACAGAGGGCCCCCTCCGTTCTTGCGATGATCGGGCAGTGACCACCACACAGCCGCCGTCCCAGCCGCCCGCCCCGAACGTGCCGCACGACTCGCACGGGCACTCCCACAGCCATGGCCCGGCCGCCCCCGTCTCCAAGCATCTGCGCAAGGTCATCGCCGCCGTGCTGATTCCTTTCGCCGCGGCGGTGGTCGTGGGGCTCGCGGTGTTCTGGCCAGGGGGCGCACCGTCCCACGAACGCACCGGAGTCGGCTTCGACCGGCAGACCCAGTCAGCCACGGTGGCGAAGCTGAAAGAGCTCCCCTGCAGTGAGGTGAACGCCTCCCAGACTCCGCCCAACGGCGACACCTCCACCGCCGAGGAGCAGTCCGCGCAGTCCCGCGCGAAGGGCGTCTGCAAGAAGGCGACGATCGAGGTGACCAGCGGAAAGGACAAGGGCCGCACGTTCACCGAGATCGTCCAGCCGGACTCACCGCGGCAGTTGCGCCAGGGCCAGGAGGTGGTGGTCGCCTACGAGCCCACGGCCCCCGAGGCGTTGCAGTACTCGGTCACCGACGTGAACCGGAAGCTCCCCATGGCGCTGCTCGCCGGGATCTTCGCACTCGCCGTGGTCGTGGTGGGACGAATGCGCGGCGTCATGGCCCTGGTGGCGCTGGCGTTGAGCTTCCTGGTCCTGACGTTCTTCATCCTGCCCGCGATCCTGCAGGGCTCGAACCCGCTGGTCGTGGCGGTGATCGGGGCCAGCGCCATCATGCTGATCGCGCTCTATCTGTGCCATGGCCTCACGGCGCGTACCTCGGTCGCGGTCCTCGGCACGCTGATCTCCCTGCTCCTCATCGGCCTCCTCGGCTCGCTCTTCATCGGCTGGGCCTCGCTGACGGGCAACACGGACGACAACACCGGCCTGATCCACGGCCTGTATCCGTCCATCGACATGAGCGGTCTGCTGCTCGCCGGCGTCATCATCGGCTCGCTCGGCGTACTCGACGACGTGACGGTGACGCAGACGTCCGCGGTCTGGGAACTGCACCAGGCCAACCCCACGATGGGCTGGCGCGGTCTGTACGGCGCCGCCATCCGCATCGGCCGCGACCACATCGCCTCGGTCGTCAACACCCTGGTCCTGGCCTACGCGGGTGCCGCGCTGCCCCTGCTGCTGCTCTTCTCGATCGCCCAGAGCAGCGTGGGCACGGTGGCCAACAGCGAGCTGGTGGCCGAGGAGATCGTGCGCACCCTGGTCGGCTCGATCGGCCTGGTCGCCTCCGTACCGGTGACGACCGCGCTCGCGGCCCTGGTGGTCTCGGCCGACCGCTCGACTCCCACGGGCCACACGGGAAGCGCGGCCCGCCCGGGAGGCGCGAGCCACCCGGGAGGCGCGAGCAACGCTGGAGGCGCGGCCCACCCCGGAGGCGGTGCCACTCCCGCCGCCCCCGCCACCCCCGTCCTGCCCGCACCCAAGCAGAGCCGCGGCGGAAAAGGCCGACGCCGCAAGGCCTGAGGCTCGCGCGGCCCGGCGCCGCAAGGCTTACGCGGCCGATGCCACGAAATGCACCAATCTGCCGTACGGCTGCGCCCCTTGGTTCGCGGAGTCAGCCCGCGCTCTGCTCCTCGGCGAGGATCCGGTCCAGCGCTTCGTCCAGGTGCGTCTCGAAGTCGGCGAGCGCCCGCTCCTGCCCCAGCGGAACCAGCTTGTCCGTACGGTCCAAGAAGGCGAGGAGCGGTGGGATCCCCGCCCGGAACAGCGCCTGATCCGCACCGACCTGAAGCCGGATCAGTACATCGTCGAGCAGCTCGGGATCGGTGGGGGCGATGTGCACATCCCCGTCACCGCACGCCCCGCCCACCCCGTCGACCAGCAGCTCCCGCCCGAAGGCCCAGGTCACGGGTGCGTCTCCGGGGAGATGGAAGGTCAGCCGGACGGCGTAGGGATCGCCGGTCTCATAACGCAGCTCCACCGGGATGCGAAACGACAGCTCCTCGGAAACGAGGAAGCTCATCATGACCTCTGCCTGGACCGACTCGCGCATCGTCCGCCTACCCCGTCGCTAAAGCTCGACTGGCCAGGAACCAACTCCCTGACACTCATGGCATCTTGCTTAACGTACACATCAGATCACAAGGAGTGAGTTTTCAGATGCTGATAGAGAAGGCAAGTGTCCCCAGTAGCCTTCCGATCTCATTCTGCAAGCGTTCAGCCGCAGGGAGTAGCCGGTCCGCCTGATAGGACGGAACGGAAATTGCCATGGTGGCCGCGGTGTTACCCGCAGTGATCGGAATCGCGGCGCAGACCGTTCCCAGCGCGTACTCCTGCCGCTCCACCACGGGCTTCATCCGGCCCATAGCGTCCAGGCGCCGGATGAAACTCCGGTGGTCACGGACCGAGTACCGGGTGATCGACTGCACCGGATAGCGGGAGAGGTGGTCCTGCCGCTGTTCGTCGTCGAGTTGAGCGAGCAGACATTGCCCGATCGCATGGGCGTGTCCGGTCTCGCGGAAGTCGGCCCATTCCTCCACCGCCGGGTTCCCGGGTGTGTCCGCGACGGCCACGACCTCGATCTCGCCCTCCCGGTAGACGGCGAAGTACACCGGTACGCCGATGGCGTCCCGCCAGTGCTCAAGAGCCTCACCGATCATGCCGCGACGATTCTGCTGCGCCCCGCTCGCACTCAGCCTCTCGGCCGCCTCCCCGAGCACGAACACGCCCTTCTCCCGGCGCAGATAGCCCTCGTGCGTCAGCGTGCGCAGCAGGTGATACGCCGTGGGGAGTGCGAGCCCGGCCTCCCGGGCCAGCTGTTTGGCGGGCGCCCCCTCCTGATGCGCTGAAGCGGCCTCCAGCAGGTGCATCGCCCGCTGCACCGAGCCAATGAGAGTCGGCGCGGCCGCAGTTGAGGCCGTGACGGTCGGCGATGCCTCGAACGGGGGGTCGTTGGAGGAGATGTCGGCGGGTGTGGCGTCAACCGTGGCCAAGGGTCACTCCCGAAACGCGTGGGGGTTCCGCCCGTGCCCGGGGATACACGGGTGGGAGCGCAGTGCGCCCACGCGCGGGGCTCACCCCGCGCCGGTTTTCGGACTCTAACCGTTGGCCGCCGACCTAAGGCGCCGCACCAGGAAACTTCCCCCGCCCGAGCGAACTGTTGCCAGAAGTCACCAATCGCTGCGGGAAGAGGTCGAGCCGGATATGAACTTCCGTACGACGTAGATGAGTCCACCCACCAAGGCGACGAAAATCAGTGCCTTGAACAACAGACCGACCACGAATCCCACGACGCTCGCTATCAAACCGCCGAAGACGACCAGCGCGATGACAGGCACCGCGATCCACTTCACCCACCACGGCAATCCCGAGAAGATCTCCTGCGCTGCCATCGTCCTTACCTCTCTCCGCATCCGTCCTGCTTCTTGCATTCGATGCTAGGCGGGCGGAGGACCCGACGGGGGCCTCGCATCCCTTGTCCTCCCCTGATCCGCCCCCTAGGGAACCCCGAGGTCGCAGCCCTGAGAAGTCAGCCCTGCGGCGTAGAGGATCAGCCCTCCGGCGGGGAGAAGACGACGAGCACCCGCAGGTCCTCGCTGATGTGGTGGAACTTGTGGGCCACCCCGGCGGGCACGTACACCACGCTGCCGCGCGCGACTTGGGTGGTCTCCATGCCGACCGTGATCGACGCCCGTCCGCTGACGATCATGTACACCTCGTCCTGCTGGTGAGGCTGCTGGGGATCGGACTCCCCGGCGTCGAGCGCGTACAGCCCGACCGACATGTTCCGCTCGCGCAGAAACTGCAGGTACGCACCGTCGTTCGCGGCGCGCTCCGTCTCCAGTTCATCCAGCCGGAATGCCTTCATCGTCCTCGTACGCCCCTTGCCCCAGCCAGCGAACCGACCGCTCTGGCCGTCCGTCTGCAACGATCAGACACATGAAGAATTTCGTAGTCAAGACGATCGCCAACGCGGCGGCCCTGGCCGTCGCCGTGTGGCTCCTCGACAAGATCACGCTCACCGGCGACAGCACGGGCAAGAAGACGCTCACGCTGATCGTCGTCGCACTGCTCTTCGGCCTGGTGAACTTCCTGGTCAAGCCGGTCGTGAAGGTGCTCACCTTCCCCCTGTTCATCCTGACGCTCGGCCTGATCACGCTCGTGGTCAACGCCCTGATGCTGCTGCTCACGTCGTGGCTGGCCGACAAGTTCGACGTGAGTTTCCACGTCGAGGGATTCTGGACCGCCGTCCTGGGCGGCCTGATCATCTCGATCGTGTCCTGGGCGATGAACGTCGTCCTGCCCGACGACAAGGACTGAGTCCACCCCATGCCCTTCTCCGTGTGCTTCGTGTGTACCGGCAACATCTGCCGGTCCCCCATGGCCGCCGCCGTCTTCCGTGCCCGGGTGGACGAGGCCGGACTCGGCGGCCTCGTCCAGGTGGACAGTGCGGGCACCGACGGCTGGCACGAGGGGGACGGCGCCGATCCGCGCGCCGTCTCCGTCCTGACGGCGGCCGGCTACGAGAGCGATCACGTGGCGCGCCGTTTCCAGGTCTCCTGGTTCCCCCGGATCGACCTGGTGATCGCCCTGGACTCCGGCCATCACCGAGCCCTGCGCCGCCTCGCGCCCACGCCGGCCGACGCGGACAAGGTGCGGCTGCTGCGCTCGTACGATCCCGTGGCGGCCGGCCTCGGCGACCTGGACGTCCCCGACCCGTACTACGGGGACGACGACGGGTTCGACGCGTGCCTGAGAATGGTGGAGGCGGCGAGCGAAGGTCTGCTCGACGCCGTACGCGAAGCAAGGGAAGGGCGGGCGGCATGACGGACTCCGCAGCGATATCCGCAGGTACCGGCGAGGGAACGGCCGCAGGCACAGGCGTGGGAACACGCGCCGCGATGGGCGACGGCACGAGAGCGGTGCGGGCCGGCCTCCCCGAGCCGGTGAAGCACGAGCCGACCCTCCCGGGGCCGGTGTTCGCCGCGCACTTCCACCTGCCGGGTGATCCCACCGGGCCGTACACCTACGGCCGGGACGACAACCCGACCTGGACGCTGCTCGAACAGGCCATCGGCGAGCTCGAGGCACCGGGCGACGGCAGTGACGGAGCCGCCGGCACGGACGTCGAGACCCTGGTCTTCGCCTCCGGGATGGCCGCCATCTCGGCCGTGCTCTTCTCCCAGCTGCGCGCCGGTGATGTAGTCGTCCTGCCGGACGACGGCTATCAGGTGCTGCCTCTCGTCAAAGAGCAGCTCACGGCGTACGGCATCGAGGTGCGCACCGCCCCGACCGGCGGCGACGCCCAGCTCGACGTCCTGGACGGCGCCAAGCTGCTGTGGATCGAGACGCCGTCGAACCCGGGTCTCGACGTGTGCGACGTACGGCGCCTCGCCGACGCGGCACACGCGCGTGGAGCCCTCGTGGCGGTCGACAACACCCTGGCCACGCCGCTCGGTCAGCGTCCCCTGGACCTCGGCGCGGACTTCTCCGTGGCCAGCGGCACCAAGATGCTCACCGGCCACGGCGACATCCTCCTTGGGTACGTCGCCTGCCGCGACGCGGAGCTGACCGCTTCAGTGCGGCGCTGGCGCAAGATCGTCGGGGCCATCCCGGGGCCGATGGAGGCCTGGCTGGCGCATCGCTCGCTCGCCACGCTCCAGCTGCGCGCCGAGCGCCAGAACGCCAACGCCCTTGCCCTGGCCGAGGCGCTGCGCGCCCGCGGTGAGGTGACGGGGCTCCGCTACCCGGGGCTGCCCGACGACCCCTCGTACAAGATCGCTTCGCGGCAGATGCGGCGCTTCGGGTGCGTGGTCTCCTTCACGTTGCCCTCACGCGCCCGTGCCGATCGTTTCCTCGACGCACTGCGTCTGGTCGACGACGCGACGAGCTTCGGCGGCGTGCGTTCCACCGCGGAGCGGCGTGGCCGCTGGGGAGGGGACGCCGTCGCGGAGGGCTTCATCCGCCTCTCCGCCGGGTCCGAGGACCCTGATGACCTGGTCGGGGACGTGCTGCGCGCGCTGGACGAGTCGGCGGGCTGACGGCCCCGACTGCGTGCGGGCCCCTCGCGGCTACTGCTGGAGCACGCAGAACTAGTACTGGAGTACGCACAACGAACGGCCCGAGCCTCCCCCCTCGTGGCTCGGACCGTTCCGGTTCCGCGCGCGAAGAACCGCGCGAACCAGGCTAGTTGACTCTGTGTCAGTGTCCAATCACAGTAGCGGCAGACACCTATCGACATATTTATAGTTGGGCGCGGTCCGAGGGCCGAGAGGGGAGGGCGTCGCCGTGGATCTGGCCTTGTTGCGCACGTTCGTGACCGTGCACCGGGCCGGTTCCTTCACGCGCGCGGCTGCCCTGCTCGGCCTGTCCCAGCCGGCCGTCACCTCGCAGATACGCACCCTTGAGCAGCAGCTCGGCCGCCCTCTGTTCCTGCGCCAGGCGCGCGGCGTCACGCCCACGACCATCGGGGACGAGCTCGCCCACAAGGCCGCGCCGCATCTCGACGCCCTGGTGGAGATCGCCGAGACAGGCCTCGAAGAAGACTCCTCGGTCCGCACCCTCCACCTCGCGGGGCCCCCGGAGTTCACCGCGGCCCGCGCGTTACCCGCCCTCACTTCGCTGACCGGGCAGGACGGACAGGGCTACGCACTGCGTACCTCGTTCGGCAACGCGGAGGAAGTCATCGAGGGGCTCTCGGCCGGGCATCACGACCTGGCCATCACCACCGCCAGACCGCGCGGCTCACTGCTCACCGCGACGCCGCTGTGCGACGAGGAGCACGTCCTGGTCGCGGGACCGCACTGGGCGGCGCGCATCGGACCCGGCACGGTGCGCCGCAAGGGCGCTTCGGCGCTGGAGAACCTGCCCGTGGTGGAGGTGCACGAGTCGCTGCCGCTGGTCGCCCGCTACTGGTCCGCCGTCTTCGACACCCGTCCGGCCGCATCGGGCGCCGTCATCGTGCCGGACCTACGGGCGGTGCTCTCCTGTGTCGCCAGCGGGGCGGGTCTTGCCGTGCTGCCGCGCTATCTCTGTGCGCCCGCCTTGAAGAGTGGCGAGGTCGTGGCCCTGCTTGACCCGGCGGTGCCGCCCCTGCGCACGTATTTCCTGGTCGTACGCACCGGCACGCTCGCCATGACGCACATCGCGCGGGCGCACGAGTGGCTGCTGCGCGCTGCCGTCGACTGGACTTGAGGAGGACTCCGGCTGGTTCACGATGTTTCACGTGGAACAGTCCGGGCCACATTCCTCCCATGACCGTCCGACCCGTGGTCAAGCGCACCGCACGCGCCGTCCTGCTCGATGGCGACGACCTGATCCTGATCAAGCGGACCAAACCCGGCGTCGATCCCTACTGGCTCACCCCCGGTGGCGGCGTGGAGCCGGAGGACGCGACCGTCGTCGACGCGCTCCATCGTGAGGTTCACGAGGAGCTCGGCGCCAAGATCTCCGACGTGGTGCCCTGCTTCGTGGACACCGTCGAGCACATCGGCGAGGACGGTGGCGCGACCGGCGTCAAGGTCCAGCACTTCTTCGTCTGCCGCCTGGAGTCCATGGACGTCTCGCTGCGGCACGGCCCGGAGATCGAGGAGCCGTGCGGCGAGTACGAGATCGTCCATGTGCCCTTCACCCGGGTCGGTATCGCCTCGGTCCACCTCGTACCGCTGTCGCTGCGGCACTACCTGGACGGCAACATCGAGGGCGTACGAGCGATGCACGCCCCTGACCTGGGCTGATTCTGCCCAGCTGGCTGCACATCACTGACCAGGGGACCTGACCATGGGACCTGATCGGGGCTGCCTGATCGGGACTAATCGCCCGTGGTGACCAGTTCCTCGACGGAGTCGTGGCGGATGCGGCCGGCCGGGATGCCGACGTCGCGCAGCGCGTCCACCCCACTACGGATCATGCCGGGCGGGCCCGAGAGGTACGCGTCGTACTCGTTCCAGGGGCCGTACTCGCGCACGGCGTCCGGGAAGTGGGCGTGCCCGTCGACGACGGGGCGGACCGAGAGCCAGGGATGGGTCTGCTGGAGGCGCAGCATCGTGTCGATGTCGTACAGGTCGTGGTCGGTGCGGGCTCCGTAGAAGACCTCGACCGGCCGCCGCTCGCCGTGCTCGGCGACGTCCTCGACGAGCGCCTTGATGGGGGCGATGCCGGTGCCCCCGCCCAGACAGAGCAGGCCGCTGTCGGTGGAATGGTCGACGGTCATCGACCCCGCGGGCGCGCCGAGGCGCAGGACATCACCGGGGCGGGCGTGGTGCACCAGGGCGTTGGAGACCCAGCCCGCGGGGACGGCCTTCACATGGAACGAGAGCAGTCCGTCGGAGCGCGGCGCCGACGCGAAGGAGTAGTGCCGCCAGATCCGCGGCCACCAAGGCGTCTCCAGGCTCGTGTACTGGCCTGCCAGGAAGGGGTAGGGCTGGTCGGGGCGGACGGTGACGACAGCGATGTCAGGCGTCCTGAGGTCATGCGAGACGACCTCGGCGAGCCACCAGGCAGGGGCGCGCAGTTCATCCGCGGCGGCCGCGTCGATCATGATCTGGGAGATCGTCGTGTACGTCCGGACCCAGGCGGCCTCGGTCTCCTCGTCCCAGATCGCGCTCGCGTACCGGCTGAGCGAGCCGATCAGGCATTCGCCGACGGCCGGGTAGTGCTCGGGCCGGGTGCCGTACTTGCGGTGTCCACGCCCGAGGTTCTTCAGATACGCGGCGAGCGCGTCGGCGTGGTCGATGTTCTCGGCGGCGGTCAGCAGCGCCTTGAGCAGCCGGTCGCGCTGGGTGTCCATCGCGGCGGGGAACAAGGGGCGCAGGTCGGGGTGCCGGGTGAAGAGCAGCGCGTAGAAGTACGAGGTCACCTTGTCGGCGACGGGGGCTATTTCGGCCATGGTGCGCTGGACGCGGATCGCGTCGGGGGAACCCGTGGGGGAGGGCTTCCGTGGTTCCGGTACGCGCTCGGAGCGCGGCGGCTCGGCCTGGGGCGCCGGGGCCTGAGGTGCGCTCTGGGGAGCGCTCTGCGGCGCGTTCTGCGGCGCGTTCTGCCGCGCGAAGGGAGCGGGCGCCTGTGCGGGAGCCGATGCGGGCGTCAGTGCGGCTGCTTCCCGGGCGGCCGGTATTCGCTCCGCTGCCGCGTCGCCGGGTTGGGGCGCGGGGCCGGCCTCCGGGCCGGGTGCAGCCGTGCCGGGCCTGCCCACGGGACGTATGGCGGAGACCCGACGGCCCTCGGTCGCCTCGGGCTCGCCACCTTCGGCCTGGGTCTGCTGCTCGCCGCCCTCCGACGGCTTCGGCGCCTTCCGTGGGGTGAACCAGCCGCCTCCACCGCCGCTGTCACCAGAAGTGCCGTTGCCCGCCGACGTGGTGGTCGGAGCGTCCATGCTGTGCCTCGCCTCGAACATCTCTCAGTCGGTCCGTGCACTTCCCTGAAGGAAGCCGCTTACTTTCCCCGCTCCGCCTCGGCAGCCAATGTGGCCACATTGAACCTCGAATCACCGGACCCTACGGACAAGTAGGTGTCAAATGTGACATTGCCCGCAGTCCTCTCACGGCAGCGTCCCATCCCTCGCCGTCACGCCGGTCGCATAACGGAAAGTTCAGGTCTTCGATCACTTCGCCCCGTTAGGCTTCGTTGCCCTCCGCCGTGCCCCCCAGGGGTGCCCAAAGAGCACCCGGCCCGAACCGGACTCGACCATACCGGCAGCCGTCCGGCACACAAGTCCCACCGCCCTTAACCAGGAATTAAGCGACCGGCGCCCGCCAATTGCTCCAATTACCGGGCGTCGCGCACCAATTCATACGCCTTACGCAGATCACGCCCGACATAAGAGTGGGTCGCGAGCCCGACCAGCCGCTGATCCGCATTGACGGCGACCGAGACGGGCACCGCTCCGAACAGCTCCAGGTCGGAGAGCGAGTCTCCATAAGCGACGCAATCGGACCGCCCCACCCCGAACTCTTCACAGAGCCGGTTCGCGATCTTCACCTTGGCCGCGGCGTTGAGAATGCCCGTCGGATTCACCGGCTCGGTGAACGGCACGGCGGGGAAAATCGAGCCGTGCGCGGCATGCGCGCCCCAGCCGAGCAGCCGCTCCACGAAGAACGACGGTGACAGCGAGATCACCGCGCAGTAATCGCCGCCCTCCCGGATCTCCGCCCAGGTCTCACGGATCCCCGTCAGCCACGGCGCACCGTCGAAGGCGGCGGTGACCTGCGCGTCCGTGAGGTCCGCCCACAGGGCGTGCACACGGGCCGCGTACTGCGGCGAGTCGATTCGCTGCGCCACGAAGTCCCGTTCCAGCTCCGCGATTTCCGCGTCGAGGCCGAGCTGGCGCGAGATCTCCACGGGAGCCGCCGTGCCGTGCAGCAGCGTTCCGTCCAGGTCGAAGAGGTGAAGGCGTGCCATGTACGCCGAGGCTAGTACCCGCGGTTACTCCCGCCGTCAGACGCCTTCGGCCGCCGATCCCGGCACCGTGTTTCACGTGAAACTACGCCGCCCCGCTCGCCGGGCCACCCTCGTCGTCCATGTCATCGCCGCCGCAGGCTGGCTCGGGCTCACGCTCGGCCTGCTCGCGCTGGCCTTCGCGGCCATCACCACGGATTCCGCCGCGGTCACCGAGGCCGCCGCCCGCTCCATGAAACTGTTCACGGACTGGCTGGTGCTGCCGCTCGCGCTGCTCACGCTGTTGAGCGGTCTGCTGCTGTCCCTCGGGACTCCCTGGGGCCTTGCCAGGCACCGCTGGGTCTACACGAAGTTCTGGCTGACCCTGGCCACCACCGCCGCGTCGGCGTTCGCGCTGCGTCCGGGCATCAACGACACGGTCGCCATCGTGTCCGCGGGCGCCCCGGTGACGGATCCGACCGACTTGATCGCGGGCCCCGTCGTCTCCCTGAGCGCCTATCTCTTCATGACGGTCATCTCGGTGCTCAAGCCCTGGGGCCTGACCCGCCGTGGCCGGAAGCAACGTGACCAAAACCAACGTGCTTCTGCCCGCAAACCGGTGGACGCCAAGGTCATGCGTCAGACAGCCTGAGCCGAGTGTCGACACCTACCCTCTCCGCCCTGCCCATCCGCCGGCTGACCCTCCGTGATCTCACCGCCTGCGCCGACCTGTCGCAGGATCGAGGCTGGCCACGCGAGGACCATAAATGGGGGCTGCTGCTCTCGGCCGGTACGGGCTACGGCATCGACGACCCCGACGGTGACGGCCTCGTGGCCGCCTGTGTGGTGACCGAGTACGGACCACACGAGCGCCCCGGCCTCGGAGCGATCGGCATGGTCCTCGTCGCCGAGCGGCACGCACGCAAGGGCCTCGGCCGCCGCCTGATGCGGTACGTCGTCGAGGGCGCGGGCACCACCCCGCTCACCCTCCACGCGACGCCGACCGGCCAGCCCCTCTACGAGCAGCTCGGCTTCAAGACCACCGGGCGCGCCGAGATGGTCCGCGGCCGGTTCACCCCCGGCGGCCCGCTGCCGGAAGTCGCCACCCGGCCGGCGACCGCGGAGGACCTGCCGGCGATCGTCCGTCTCGACACCGAGGTCTTCGGCCTCGACCGCACTCACGTGCTCACCCGGCTCCCCGCCTTCGTCGACCAGCTGCGGGTCGCGGAGTCGGACGGCACGATCACGGGCTACGCGGGTGCCTGGCCGAACATGGAGACCCATGTCATCGGCCCTCTGATCGCACCCGACACGGAGACGGCGAAGGCCTTGATCGCCTCACTCGCCGAGGGCTCGGACCGACCGCTGCGCACCGACATCGACGTACGCCACGAAGAGTTGCTCACCTGGGTGAAGGAGCGGGGCCTCGCGCCGACCGCCTTCAATGCCGTGATGACGTACGGCGTCCCCGAGTTGCCCGGCGACTGGACCCGTCGCTTCGCGCCGCTGACGGTCGCGGCCGGCTGACGGCAGTACTGAACCGCGCTGACCGTTGTACGGAACCCCACTGACCGAACGCAAAGGCCCGCCCCCAAACGCCGGATGGTTCCCGGTACTTGGGGGCGGGCCTTCGTCATGTCCTCGCGCGGTGTCGTACCCGCGGTGTCGTACTACGCGAGGGTCTGCACGGCCGCCGTGGCGAACCCGTGATCCTGCTCGGGAGCTCCACCGCCGACGCCGACGGAACCGATCAGACGGCCGTCACGGTGGACGGGGACGCCACCGGCGATGAAGAGCAGCGGCCGGTCGAGGGCGGTGGGCAGGGTGTGGAAGGGGCCGTCGGGCTTCACCAGGTCGACGAGGTCGGCGGTCGGGGCGTTGAGCTGGAGCGCCGTGTACGCCTTGCGCGTGCTGGTCTCGCCGGAGATCAGTACGGCCCGGTCGTCGCGCCGGAAGGCGAGCAGATGGCCGCCCGCGTCGAGGACGGTGACGCTGACCGTGACATCGGCCGCCTCGGCCGCGCGACGGGCCGCGGTGACGAGGGCCTCGGCGTCCTGCGTGGTCAGCGGGGCGACGGCGGGGGTGGCGGTGCTCATGGGGTTTCTCCTTGTGCGGTGGTGCTCATGAGAGGGCTAGTGGGGGTGATGGGGTCAGTGGTGGACGGGCGTCGGCTGCTCGACAGGGGTCACGCCCGCCACGACCAGGCTGGGAGCGGCCGAGCGACGCTCGAGCGCGGCCGAGACGACGGCGAGGAGGAGCGCGGAGCCCGCGAGGGCCGCGCCCACCCAGTTCGGGGCGGTGTAGCCGAGGCCCGCGGAGATCACGAGGCCGCCGAGCCAGGCCGAGAGCGCGTTGCCGAGGTTGAAGGCGCCGATGTTCATGGCCGAGGCGAGGGTCGGGGCGCCGGAGGCCTGGTCGAGCACCCGCTTCTGCAGCGGCGGCACGGTGGCGAAGCCCAGCGCGCCGATGAGCGTGATGGTCACGGCTGCCGCGATCTTGTTGTGGGCGGTGAGGGTGAAGAGGGCGAGCACGACGGCCAGCGAGCTCAGCGAGATGTAGAGCAGCGGCATCAGGGCCCGGTCCGCGAACTTCCCGCCGACCAGGTTGCCCGCGACCATGCCGAGGCCGAAGAGGACGAGGAGCCAGGTCACGGAGGAGTCCGCGTAGCCGGCGACGTCCGTCATCATGGGCGCCAGGTAGGTGACGGCCGCGAAGACTCCGCCGAAGCCGAGGATGGTCATCGCCATGGCGAGCAGCACCTGGACGTTGCGGAACGCGGCCAGCTCGTGGCGCAGCCGTACGCCCTCGGGCTTGGGCAGTTCAGGAACGAGCTTGGCGATCCCGACGAGGCCGATGACGCCGAGTCCCGCCACGATGGAGAAGGTGACGCGCCAGCCGAGGGTCTGCCCGACGAGCGTGCCGAGCGGCACTCCGACCACGTTGGCCACGGTCAGGCCCGTGAACATCATGGCGATGGCTCCGGCCTTCTTCTGCGGTGCGACCAGTTCGGCCGCGACGACCGAGCCGATGCCGAAGAAGGCACCGTGGGCGAGCGAGGCGACGACGCGGCCCGCCAGCATGACGCCGAAGACCGGGGCTACCGCGGAGAGCAGGTTGCCCGCGATGAACAGGCCCATGAGCAGCATCAGCATGCGTTTGCGCGAGATGCGGGTGCCGAGGACCGTCATCAGGGGAGCGCCGAGTACGACGCCGAGTGCGTAGCCGGTGACGAGAAGACCGGCCGTGGGGATGGAAACGCCGAAGTCACCCGCGACCTCAGGGAGGAGTCCCATGATCACGAACTCTGTGGTCCCGATTCCGAAGGCCCCGATCGCGAGGGCCAGTAGCGCGAGAGGCATGGTTCTACCTTCCAAGACGATTGCAGGTGCGCTTAGCTTGCGTCCACAATAGTTGCACACGCGGGTTACTTGCAACCGCTGGATATTGCAGCGGTGGACTATCCTGGTCTCAGCAGCTCCGGGACGGAGGAACAAGAGCCATGACAGCGACGGACCCCGCACTCACCGCCCTTGCGCAGGGCTGGTGCGCGCTCTCCCTGCTCCACGGGAAGATCGAGACCCACATCGAGCGCGCCCTGCAGGCCAAGCACGACCTGAGCGTGCGCGAGTACTCCCTGCTGGACGTCCTCAGCCGCCAGCACGACGGGGAGGGCGGCCACCTGCAGATGAAGCAGGTCGCCGACGCGGTCGTGCTCAGCCAGAGCGCCACCACGCGCCTGGTCACCCGGCTCGAGGACCGCGGGCTGCTGTCCCGCTACCTGTGCCCCACCGACCGCCGCGGCATCTACACGGACGTCAGCGAGGCGGGCACCGCACTCCTCGCCGAGGCACGCCCCACGAATGACGCCGCACTGCGCGAGGCGCTCGACGAGGCGGCGCTGAACCCGGAGCTCACGCCGCTGGTCAGGGCCGTGGAAGCGGTGCGGGTCCCCGCGTAGGGGCTGTGGAAGTCGAGCGGCGGCCTGCCCTGTCCGGCAGGCCGGTGGCTGCATAGGCTGCGTCTCATGGGAGATCTTGAGATACGCCCCGCAGTCGCCGACGACATCCCCGCCATCGTGGAGATGCTCGCCGACGACCCCCTGGGCAGCACGCGCGAGTCGCCGGACGACCTCACTCCGTACCTCGCCGCGTTCGAACGCCTTGCCGGAGATCCGAACCAGCACCAGGTCGTCGCCGTGCGTGAGGGCCGTGTCGTCGGCACGCTCCAGCTCACCATCGTTCCGGGCCTGTCCCGCAAGGGAGCGCTTCGGTCGATCATCGAGGGCGTGCGCGTGCACGCCGACGAACGTGGCAGCGGTCTCGGCACCCGCTTCATCGAATGGGCCGTCGATGAATCCCGGCGACAGGGCTGCCAGTTGGTGCAGCTGACCTCGGATGCCACCCGTACCGATGCCCGCCGCTTCTACGAGCGGCTCGGGTTCACGGCATCGCATGTGGGCTTCAAGCTGCAGCTCTGAAGCTGTTGTTGATGCGTCGCACGGGTGGGGGGGGGGGGTTTGATAAAAAAAACCCCCCCCCCCCAACAAAACCCGGGGCGGACACCCCCAAAACAACCCCCCCCCCCAAAAACGCAAAACCCCCCCCCCCCC
>NZ_JBEZVL010000002.1:225299-663381 GCF_040636975.1 Streptomyces sp. NPDC032198
TGTGTTCCGGGGGCGGTGGGCACCGGTCACTTCTTGTTGCCAACCCCGCCACTGTTTAGTCTGTTGTGGAGCGCCGGGGGGGGGGGGTGCTTTATAACCACCCAAACCCCCCCCCCCCCCCCCCCCCCCCACCCGACACTCACCAGCGGTGGCAGACTCCCACAAGGGAGCCCGCGCCACTACGAGGGAAGCCCGCGCCACCCCTCCGGGTCCACTCCGCCCGGCACGGGAGTCCCGGCGTCGTACGGCTCCCGGGTGAAGAAGAACGACCCCAGGTCGAGATGGCTCACCGACCCGTCGGGCCGCCGCACTGCCTGCAGCCGCTCCCCGGCGAAGTAGCCGTCGAGCCCGATCCAGGCGCCCTTCCCGTCCGGCCGGAACCCTGAACCCCGGCCATAGCCCGTGAGGGGCGCCAACTCGAGCGCTCCGTCGGCCTGCGGTCGCAGCACGAAGGTGCTCGTCCCCCAGTACCAGGGCCCCGCCAGCTCCAGCAGACCCTCGTCCAGCTCGGGCAGGGGGCGCCAGGGCTCGGGGATACGGGGCTCGGCATCGGCGACGATCTTCAGCAGGTCGAAGGCCAATGCCGTCACGGCGGGGCCGGAGGTGCAGTTGGTCAGCGTGATCGCCACCAGACCGTCCGCCTCACTCGCCCACAGCCCGGCCATGAAGCCCGGCAGCGAGCCCCCGTGCCCGACCAGGGTGCGCCCGTCCCCACGGATCAGCTGCGTCCCCAGGCCGTACGTCACGTCCCAGTCCCCCGGGCCCAGAGGCGACGCGGGCGCCCGCATCTCCCGCACCGTGTCGGCGGACAGGACCCGGTCGTCGCCCGCCAGGAGGAAGGCGGCGAAGCGCCCCAGATCCGCCGTCGTGGACCACAGCTGCCCGGCCGGAGCCATGAGGCCCAGGTCCTCGGCGGGCTCGGGCATCATCACGTCCGCCCACGGGTGGACGGCCCAGCCACCCGCATGCGGGGCCTGCGGCTGCGCACTCGTACGGTCCAGGCCCAGGGGCTCGAGGATCTCGCGCCGCAGCACGGCTTCCCAGGAGTCTCCCCGCAGCGCCTCGATCAGCGAACCGAGCAACGTATAGCCCGGGTTGGAGTAGTGGAACCGGCGCCCGGTGGGGTGCTTGAAGGGCTGCTCGCCAAGTACGTCCCCGAGCTCGGGGCGCTGCGAGGCAGGCGTACGCTCCCACCACTCACCGGGGGTCTCCGCCGCCAACCCACTGGTGTGCGCAAGGAGTTCCGCGATGGTGACGTCACCCGCGGCGGTCCCAGGAAGGTGCTTCTCCAGGGGGTCGGAAAGGTCGAGGGCGCCCTCGTCGCGCAGCCGCATCACCAGCACGGCGGTGAAGGTCTTGGTGATCGAGCCGATGCGGTACTGGACGTCCTCGTCCGGTGCGTGCCCCTCGACGCAGGTGCGCCCCTCGGTCCACACCAACTCGCCGTCCCTGAACACCGAGGCGACGAGCGAGGGCGCCCTCCCCTCCGCCTGTGCGGTGGCGACGCGGTGCAGCAGGGCTCGACGAGTGGTGGGCAACAACTCTTCACGCGGTGATGTCATGCCCCCAGTCCACCTTCGCGGGGGCCGCCCGTCGAGCGAATTCCGCCACGGGCGTTACGCGGGCCACCCGCATAAGGGCAGGTGCAGCAGGGTTTCACCGGGCCCCCGGAATACCTGCCCCCACCAAGCAGTTCAAACGATGCCCCACACAGAGCAGCGCTCTTTCCGGACGTCGGCTCCCAGAGACGGTGGGGCGACGAGGCGAGCGAAAGAGGGGCACGAGATGAAGTCCGTCATCCGGACGGCTGCCGGCGGACCCGAGGTCCTGCAGCTCGTCGAACGTCCGGTGCCCGAGCCCGGCCCGGACGAAGTACGGGTCCGGGTGCACGTCTCGGGCGTCAACCCCACCGACTGGCGCAGCCGCAGGCGCGCGCTGCCGCCGGGCATGAAGGAACAGGTGCCCCACCAGGACGGTGCCGGGGTGATCGATGCCGTCGGTTCACAGATCGACCCGGCACGGGTCGGGCAGCGGGTGTGGATCTGGGAGGCCGCGTGGGAGCGGCCCTGGGGAACGGCACAGCAGTACACGCTCGTGCCCGACCGGCATGCCGTCGCCCTGCCCGACCATGCCCCGTTCGAGCTCGGTGCGGCCCTGGGCATTCCGGCCCTGACCGCCCACCGCGCACTGACCGTTCATGACGGCGGGCCGCAGCGCATCGCGCCCGGCACCCTGCAAGGCATGACGGTCCTGGTGGCAGGCGGCGCGGGCGCGGTCGGCAACGCGGCCGTCCAACTCGCCCGCTGGGCCGGGGCGCGTGTCATCACCACGGTCAGCGGCCCCGCCAAGGCAGCGCTGGCCCGCGCGGCCGGTGCCCACCGCGTGGTCGACTACCGCACGCAGGACGCGGCAGCGGAGATCCTGGCCTTCGCCCCCAACGGCGTCGACATCATCGTGGAGGTCGCACCGGGCGCCAACACGGCTCTCGACATCGCGGTGGCCGCCCAGGGTGCTGTGGTGGCCTACTACGCGGGAGGCGAGGGCGAACAGCTCTCCGTCCCGGTGCTCTCCTCGCTGGCGGCGAACCTGCGCTGGCAGAGCGTCTTCGTCTACACCGTCCCGCCCCCCGCGAAGCAGCAGGCACTCACCGACGTCACGGCAGCCGTGGACGCGGGCGCGCTGCGCGTGGGCGAGAAGGCCGGAATGCCACTGCACCGCTTCCCCCTGAAACACACAGCCGAAGCCCACACGGCACTCGAACAGGGCGTGGTGGGGAGGGTCCTGCTCGATATCCCGTGACCGCCTAGAGCATTACGCCGACCAGCAGTCTTTGCTGACCAGCAGCCTTCAGGCTGTCCCGCGTCGTGGCAGGGCTGCGATGTGGCGTCGGGCCATTCCCCAGACCTCCTCGAACTGGTCGGAGGTCAGCTCCTCGGGGTCGTGGCCTTCCCACTCCGAGACGGGCAGTTCGGCCGTGAGTCCGAACCTGCTGTCGTACTCATCGAGGCGGCCCGCATCTTGGGCCCGCTGCCATTCGTCGAGGGCGGCCGCGGCGATCGGGGTCAGCGCAGAGCCCTGCAGCTCGATCTGCCGGGTCACCCAGCCTTCGGCGTCGACCTCGAAGTAGAACCAGATGTCTTCCTCGTCCCAGTAGCAGCGCATCCACGTCGTCATCAGCCCATGATGACGAAATCCTCGAAGCCGCCTGCGGGGTCTCGCCGCTCGTAACACCACGCTGAGCCCCGAGCACGAGGACTACCACCGAGGCCAGATCGCGCACCGATGAGTCTTCCGCGTCACGCTGGTCTGTATGCCGGACATCCACGGACGGAAGGCTGGGCCATGCGGAAACTGATCTACGGCATGAACCTGACCCTGGACGGCTACATCGCCGCGGCCGGCGACGACATCGGCTGGGGCGGGCCGCCGAGCCAGGAGCTGTTCCAGTGGTGGCTCGAGCACGAGCAGGCGAGTGGCCTGACGCTGTACGGGCGCAAGCTCTGGGAGACGATGAGCTCCTACTGGCCGACCGGCGACCAGCAGCCCGACGCCACCCCGGCGGAGATCGAGTTCGCGCGGAACTGGCGGGACACGCCGAAGGTGGTGTTCTCCTCGACGATCGACAAGGTCGACTGGAACACCCGCCTGGTCACCGGCGACGCGATCGCCGAGATCACCCGGCTCAAGGCGGAGGACGGCGGCCCCATGAACATCGGCGGCGCAACGCTCGCCGGGGCGGCCATGCGCGCCGGGCTGATCGACGAGTACGTGATCGCCACTCATCCGGTCCTGGTGGGCGGCGGCACGCCGTTCTTCACCGCGCTGGACAGCTGGGTGAACCTGAACCTGGTGGAGACGCGGACGCTTCCCGGCGGCGTGGTCCTGACGACGTACGAGACGAGGCGCTGAGCAGCAGCACCCCACGCGCCAGGGATGTCCGCACGTCGGCTACGTCTGCGCCATGTCCACGAAACGCGAGTAGTGCCCCTGGAAGGCGACCGTGATCGTCGCCGTCGGGCCGTTACGGTGCTTGCCCACGATGATGTCCGCCTCGCCCGCGCGCGGTGACTCCTTCTCATACGCGTCCTCGCGGTGCAGAAGGATCACCATGTCCGCGTCCTGCTCGATCGAGCCGGATTCACGCAGGTCGGAGACCTGGGGCTTCTTGTCGGTGCGCTGCTCGGGACCACGGTTCAGCTGCGAGAGCGCGATGACCGGAACCTCGAGCTCCTTGGCCAGCAGCTTCAAGTTTCGTGACATGTCCGAGACCTCCTGCTGACGGCTCTCGGCGCGCTTGGAACCACCGGACTGCATCAGCTGCAGATAGTCGATGATCACCATCTTGATGTCGGCGCGCTGCTTGAGGCGCCGGCACTTCGCGCGGATCTCCATCATCGACAGGTTCGGGGAGTCGTCGATGTAGAGCGGGGCCGCCGAGACCTCGGGCATCCGGCGCGCGAGCCGCGTCCAGTCCTCGTCCGTCATCGTGCCGGAGCGCATGTGGTGCAGCGCCACCCGGGCCTCCGCGGACAGCAGACGCATCGCGATCTCGTTGCGCCCCATTTCCAGGGAGAAGATGACGCTGGGCAGGTTGTGCTTGATGGACGCCGCGCGCGCGAAGTCGAGCGCCAGGGTGGACTTACCCATGGCGGGACGGGCAGCGATGACGATCATCTGGCCCGGGTGGAGGCCGTTCGTCAGCGAGTCGAAGTCGGTGAAGCCCGTCGGCACACCGGTCATCTCACCGCTGCGCGAACCGATCGCCTCGATCTCGTCGAGTGCGCCCTCCATGATGTCGCCGAGCGGCAGATAGTCCTCGCTGGTGCGCTGCTCGGTGACCGCGTAGATCTCGGCCTGGGCGCTGTTGACGATCTCGTCGACGTCGCCGTCCGCCGCGTATCCCATCTGGGTGATGCGCGTGCCCGCCTCCACGAGGCGACGCAGGACCGCCCGCTCGTGAACGATCTCCGCGTAGTACTCGGCGTTCGCCGCCGTCGGCACCGTCTGCACCAGCGTGTGCAGATACGAGGCCCCGCCGACTTTGGTGATCTCGCCGCGCTTGGTGAGCTCGGCCGCCGCGGTGATCGGGTCGGCCGGCTCCCCCTTGGCGTACAGGTCGAGGATCGCCGTGTAGATCGTCTCGTGCGCGGGCCGGTAGAAATCGTGGCCCTTGAGCACCTCGACGACATCGGCGATGGCGTCCTTGGAGAGCAGCATGCCGCCGAGCACCGACTGCTCGGCGTCGAGATCCTGCGGCGGTACGCGCTCGAAGGCCGTACCACCACCGTCCCAGCCACCGCCTTCACGGCCGCGGTCGTGCTGCTCGTCGCGGCCTCTGCCTCCGTCACGACGCTGTCGGGAGGCGGGCAGACGGTCACTGGGACCGCTGTCGGCCCAGGGGTCGTCCAAGGGCTCGGAAATACTCACCGGGCCACCTCCCTCACGTCCGCCGCGCGGACCTAGCCGTGCCCCTCTTTCTTACGGCACGACACTGACAAATAAGCGACCCAACTCCGGTTCCGACGCGTCGGATTTTCGGGCTTTCCGAGGCAGGATCACGAGGGGGGCGCCGCACCACGGTAGGCCCGCGGCCACCGTCAGCCAATCTGGTTATCCACAGGCGGTGTGGATGACGGGCGCGTTGCTGTGGAGAACCCCGCCAAACCTGTGCACGGCTCGGTGGACAGGCCTGTGAACAAGCACTCAACCTACGCCAGAAACCCACCCTGACCTGCAGCTTTCGCATCCACCGGCTGTGCAGAAGAAAAACTTCCCCAGTCGGCCCAAGATCGTGCCGAACAGCGCCTCGAAGAGTGTCCGACTCGAGACCCGGTAAGGGTCCTAGAGGCATTGCATCTCTTACCTGTGGAAGATTAGATTGGTGTGCATGACACAGGCTCCCGCGGCGACCAAGGCCGCTCGGCGACAGCATGACCGAGAGATCATCGCCCTCGCCGTTCCCGCCTTCGGCGCACTCGTCGCCGAGCCTCTCTTCGTGATGGCCGACAGCGCCATCGTGGGCCACCTCGGCACCGCACAACTGGCCGGACTCGGAGTGGCCTCGGCGCTCCTCACCACCGCCGTGAGCGTCTTCGTCTTCCTCGCCTACGCGACCACGGCGGCCGTCGCCCGCCGGGTGGGCGCCGGAGATCTCCAGGCCGCTATCCGCCAGGGCATGGACGGCATCTGGCTGGCCCTCCTGCTCGGCGCCGCCGTCATCGCCGTCGTCCTGCCCGCCGCACCCTCGATCGTGGAGCTCTTCGGCGCCTCGGACACCGCGGCCCCGTACGCGATCACGTATCTGCGCATCTCCTCGCTCGGCATCCCCGCCATGCTCGTCGTGCTCGCCTCCACCGGTGTCCTGCGCGGACTGCAGGACACGAAGACCCCGCTGTACGTGGCGATCGGCGGCTTCGTCGCCAACGGCGTCCTGAACGTTGCCCTCGTCTACGGCGCCGGTCTGGGCATCGCCGGTTCTGCCTGGGGCACCGTCATCGCCCAGTGCGCGATGGCCGCCGTGTACCTCTTCGTCGTCGTCCGCGGAGCCAAGCGCCATGGCGCCTCCCTGCGCCCCGACGCCGCCGGCATCAGGGCCTGCGCCCAAGCCGGCGCCCCGCTCCTCGTCCGTACGCTCTCGCTGCGGGCCATCCTGATGATCGCGACCGCGGTGGCGGCCCGCCTCGGCGACGCCGATGTGGCCGCCCACCAGATCATCCTGTCCCTGTGGAGCCTGCTGGCCTTCGCACTCGACGCCATCGCCATCGCCGGCCAGGCGATCATCGGCCGCTACCTGGGCGCGAACGATCCCCAGGGCGCCCGCGACGTCTGCCGCCGCATGGTGCAGTGGGGCATCGCGTCGGGGGTCGCGCTCGGCGTACTGGTGGTCCTGGCCCGGCCGCTGTTCATCCCGCTCTTCTCCAGCGACTCCGTCGTCCAGGACGCGGCCCTGCCCGCACTTGTGGTGGTGGCCATCTCCCAGCCGATCTGCGGCATCGTCTATGTCCTCGACGGCGTCCTGATGGGAGCGGGAGACGGCCCGTATCTGGCCTGGGCGATGCTGGCCACACTGGCGGTCTTCGCTCCGGTGGCGCTCCTCGTGCCCACCCTCGGGGGCGGACTGACCGCCGTCTGGGCAGCGATGGCCCTGATGATGGCGGTCCGCATGGTGACTCTCTGGCTGCGCACACGCTCCGGCCACTGGATCGTCACCGGCGCCACCCGCTGACCCTGACGAGCTGAACACCGCCCCACGTGTTTCACGTGAAACAGCGGCCGTGAAACAGCGTCCGAGAAACACGTTGGGCCGCACCCTGAGGGTGCGGCCCAACGGTTGCTTCAGCTCTGCCAAGCGCAGTGCTTAGGCGGAGACGACCTCGATGTTGACCTGAGCGGCAACCTCGGGGTGCAGACGCACGGACGTCGCGTGGGCGCCCAGCGTCTTGATCGGCGAGCCCAGCTCGACACGACGCTTGTCGATCTTCGGACCACCAGCGGCCTCGATCGCCGAAGCGACGTCAGCCGGGGTGACGGAACCGAAGAGACGACCGGCGTCGCCGGAGCGGACGGCCAGACGGACCTTGACGCCCTCGAGCTTGGCCTTGACCTCGTTGGCCTGCTCGATGGTCGCGATCTCGTGGATCTTGCGAGCACGACGGATCTGCTCGACGTCCTTCTCGCCACCCTTGGTCCAGCGGATCGCAAAGCTCCGCGGGATCAGGTAGTTGCGGGCGTAGCCGTCCTTGACGTCTACGACCTCGCCGGCGGCACCGAGGCCGGAGACCTCGTGGGTGAGGATGATCTTCATTTGTCGGTCACCCTTCCCTTATCGCGCGGTGGACGTGTAGGGCAGCAGCGCCATCTCACGGCTGTTCTTCACGGCCGTGGCGACGTCACGCTGGTGCTGCGTGCAGTTGCCGGTCACGCGGCGGGCACGGATCTTGCCGCGGTCGGAAATGAACTTCCGCAGCATGTTCGTGTCCTTGTAGTCCACGTACGTGACCTTGTCCTTGCAGAATGCGCAGACCTTCTTCTTAGGCTTGCGCACAGGCGGCTTCGCCATGTGTTCTCTCCTGTTTGATCAAGAAGTGTGGGAACGGCCCACCCTTGGCCTGAGGCCTAGAAGGGAGGCTCGTCCGAGTAGCCGCCGCCGGAGCCGCCGGAGCCGCCGGAGCTTCCGCCCCAGCCACCGCCGCCGCCCTGCTGCTGGCCGCCGCCGGCCGGCGCACTGGTCGCCCAGGGGTCGTCGGCGGGGGCACCGCCGCCACCCTGAGGCTGACCGCCACCGGAGCCGCCGCCCCAGTTGCCGCCGCCCTGCTGGCCGCCGCCACCGCCGCCGAATCCGCCGCCGCCCTGGCCACCGCGACCGGTGGTCTTGGTGACCTTGGCCGTGGCGTTCTTCAAGCTGGCGCCGACTTCCTCGACGTCCAGCTCGTAGACCGTGCGCTTGATGCCCTCACGGTCCTCGTAGGACCGCTGCTTCAACCGGCCCTGCACGACGACGCGCATGCCTCGCTGAAGCGACTCCGCGACGTTCTCCGCCGCCTGACGCCAGACCGAGCAGGTGAGGAAGAGGCTTTCGCCGTCCTTCCACTCATTGGTCTGGCGGTCGAAGGTGCGGGGAGTGGACGCGACACGGAACTTCGCGACCGCCGCACCGGAGGGGGTGAAGCGCAGCTCGGGGTCGTCGACAAGATTGCCGACGACCGTGATGACGGTCTCGCCTGCCATGGGGGAACCTCTCGGCGGGTTTGCTGCTGGCTGCTTTTGCTGCTGCTACTCGGATCCCGAGTACCGCTGAGCTAGGAAGCTCAGTGGGTCTCGGGACGGAGGACCTTGGTCCGGAGGACCGACTCGTTCAGGTTCATCTGGCGGTCGAGCTCCTTGACGACCGCAGGCTCGGCCTGCAGGTCGATGACCGAGTAGATGCCCTCGGGCTTCTTCTTGATCTCGTACGAGAGACGACGACGGCCCCAGGTGTCGACCTTCTCGACCTTTCCGTTGCCCTCACGGACGACGGAGAGGAAGTTCTCGATCAACGGGGAGACAGCGCGCTCCTCGAGATCGGGGTCGAGGATGACCATCACTTCGTAGTGACGCATGTGGAACCCACCTCCTTTGGACTCAGCGGCCACGGTCGTTCCGTGGCAGGAGGGTCGTGATGCGTACGCAACGGTATCGGCAGCCACTGACAATCGGGCGTCCCGGCCGTTGGACCGATCGGGAAGCCCTGCCATGGCATGGGCAGACACCGGTGCAGACGGTACACACTACCCGCACCTGGGCTTCCGGTTGAAATCCGGCGGGCGACGGGCAGAATCTGTACACATCGGGTGTGTATGGCGCTACGATGCGCCGCCTTCCGCAGGAGGTGCCTTATGGCACAGGTATTGCGACCGAACACCGCTGGTTCTCTCTTCGCCACGGACGGCAAGGCCCATCCCATGCAGGACACGCTTCTCGGCCTGACCCTCGTCCTGGGTGCGATCGCCTTCGTCACGGCGATGTTCCACAACCTCCACCTGCTCAGCTCCTGGGCCGGCCTGGCGGGGATCGCCACGGGTGCGTGGGGACAGTTCATCTCCGAGACGACCCGCGAACGCTTCGGCCTGATCCTCGGCCTCGGTGCATCGGCGGTCGGATTCTTCCTGGGTATGGCCCACGGAGGACTCTTCGGCGGGCTCTGGTAGCCGCCCCTTGACGCCCCCGGCGCGCATAGGCCGGGGGCCAAGGTTCCGTACGCCCAGACGGGGCGCTCTCGGGGCACAGTAGGCTTCGGCGCGAGAGCCGGAGCCCTTGTACCCATGGGGACACACCAGCCCGAGGAGCGCCCCGAATGAGTCTGACCCTGAGGACCATCAGTCGCGAGCAGCATCTGGCGTATATCCAGAGCCTGCCGTCGGCAAGTCATTGCCAGGTCCCCGCATGGGCGGATGTGAAGAGTGAATGGCGTTCGGAGAACCTGGGCTGGTTCGACGACCGGACCGGCGAACTCGTCGGTGCGGGCCTGGTGCTCTACCGACAGCTGCCCAAGGTGAAGCGCTACCTCGCCTACCTTCCCGAGGGCCCGGTCATCAATTGGTACGCACCCAATCTGGACGACTGGCTGCAGCCGATGCTCGCGCATCTGAAGCGGCAGGGTGCCTTCTCCGTGAAGATGGGCCCGCCGGTCGTCATCCGGCGCTGGGACGCTCCCGCGATCAAGTCGGGCATCCAGAACCCCGACGTGAAGCGACTGCGGGACGTCGAGGCCTCGCACATCGAGCCGCGTGCCTTCGAGGTCTCCGACCGGCTGCGGAAGATGGGCTGGCAGCAGGGCGAGGACGGCGGCGCCGGCTTCGGTGACGTACAGCCGCGTTATGTCTTCCAGGTTCCGCTGGCCAACCGCTCCCTGGACGAAGTCCTCAAGGGCTTCAACCAGCTGTGGCGACGCAATATCAAGAAGGCCGAAAAGGCCGGCGTCGAAGTCGTCCAGGGCGGTTACGAGGACCTCGCCGAATGGCAGCGCCTTTACGAGATCACCGCGATCCGCGACAAGTTCCGTCCGAGGCCGCTGGGTTACTTCCAGCAGATGTGGCGGGCCCTCAACTCCGAGGACCCCAACCGCATGCGGCTGTACTTCGCGCGGCACAACGGCGTGAACCTGTCCGCGGCCACCATGCTCGTCGTGGGCGGGCATGTCTGGTACTCCTACGGCGCTTCGGACAACATCGGACGTGAGGTCAGGCCCTCGAACGCGATGCAGTGGCGGATGCTCCGGGACGCCTACGCGCTCGGCGCCACCGTCTATGACCTGCGGGGCATCTCCGACTCTCTGGACGAGACGGACCACCTCTTCGGACTGATTCAGTTCAAGGTGGGCACGGGTGGAGAGGCTGTCGAGTACATCGGCGAGTGGGACTTCCCGCTCAACAAGCTGCTCCACAAGGCGCTCGACATCTACATGTCGCGCCGCTGACCGCGCTGCCCCGGCACAATTCGCACCACCGCAAATAGTCTTCATACCTCTGATACACCGCAGCCACTAGAAAGGTTCCGGGATCCGGCCATGGCGCTCACGCTCTATGTCGACACCGCGCGCTGGCGGGCACACCACAAGCACGTGCTGGAGCAGTTCCCGGGAATCGTCCCGGTCTGCAAGGGCAACGGCTATGGCTTCGGTCATGAGCGCCTCGCGGAAGAAGCGACCCGCTTCGGCTCCGACGTCCTCGCCGTCGGCACCACGTACGAAGCCGCCCGGATCAAGGACTGGTTCAGCGGTGATCTGCTGGTCCTGACCCCGTTCCGGCGGGGCGAGGAGCCCGTGCCGCTGCCCGACCGCGTCATCCGCTCCGTATCGTCCCTGGACGGCGTACACGGCCTCGTGGGCGCCCGCGTCGTCATCGAGGTCATGTCCTCGATGAAGCGGCACGGCGTGAGCGAGCAGGAGCTCTCACAGCTGCACGCGGCCATCGAGGACGTACGGCTCGAGGGCTTCGCCATCCACCTGCCGCTGGACCGCACCGACGGCTCGGATGCCGTCGAGGAGGTCATCGGCTGGATGGACCGGCTGCGTGCCGCCCGTCTTCCGCTGCACACGATGTTCGTCAGCCACCTCAAGGCCAACGAACTCGCCCGCCTGCAGCAGCAGTTCCCGCAGACGCGCTTCCGCGCCCGCATCGGCACGCATCTGTGGCTGGGTGACCATGAGGCCACCGAGTACCGCGGCGCCGTCCTGGACGTCACGCAGGTGGCCAAGGGCGACCGCTTCGGCTACCGCCAGCAGAAGGTCGCGTCCGACGGCTGGCTGGTCGTCGTCGCGGGCGGCACCTCGCACGGCGTCGGCCTGGAGGCCCCGAAGGCACTGCACGGCATGGTGCCGCGGGCGAAGGGCGTGGCCCGCGCGGGCCTCGCGACCGTCAACCGCAACCTCTCGCCGTTCGTCTGGGGCGGCAAGCAGCGCTGGTTCGCGGAGCCGCCGCACATGCAGGTCTCCATCCTCTTCGTGCCCTCGGACGCACCCGAGCCGAAGGTGGGCGAGGAACTGGTGGCCCATCTGCGGCACACCACCACGCAGTTCGACCGCATCGTCGACCGCTGATCGCAGCGGGTCCGACTCAGGCACGGCCACAGACTGAAGGGCCGGGAGCGACGCTTGTCGCTCCCGGCCCTTCAGTCGTTCCTTGCCGCCCCCGCGACCAGGCCTGTTCGCTCAGGGTGAAACGTCAGTAGAGGTCGAGCCCCACCGCACCTGAGGCCTCTCTGTCGCGTGCACCGCATGCCGGGGCGGATGAGCCGCCTGGCCGAGGACGAAGACGTCCTCCGCGCCGTCCAGGACGCCTCCTGAGGGGTCATCGTCACCGGACCGCCGTACCGGGTCCCTCTCCGGCATCAGGATGTCGCGTACGACCACGGCGCACAGGTACAGCGTCCCCAGCAGGTGCACCACGATGGCGAGTTGATACCCCTCGGTCGGCAGTCCCTTGTGGGCCTCTCCGCTTGTCGTGTACGCGAGGTACAGCCAGATCCCCAGGAAATACGCGACCTCGCACGCCTGCCAGATCAAGAAGTCACGCCAGCGCGGCCGGGCCAGCGCGGCGAGGGGGATCAGCCACAGTACGTACTGCGGCGAGTAGACCTTGTTGGTGAGGATGAACGCGGCGACCACCAGGAAGGCCAGCTGCGCGAAGCGCGGGCGGCGCGGCGCGGTCAGGCCCAGCGCGCCGACACCGAGGCAGGCGAGGAGCATCAGCGCCGTCGCCAGGGTGTTGACCGTGTCCGTGGACAGCGGGTCGTCCATGCGCTGCGAGAGGACCAGCCAGAACGACCCGAAGTCGACGCCCCGCTCCTGGCTGAAGGTGTAGAACTTCGCCCAGCCCTCGCGGATGTGGAAGCCCGTCGCGTCGTGCGTGATCATCACGGGCAGGTTCACCACGAGCCAGGCGCCGACCGCGGCCCCGGCCGTCACGCAGAAGGCCCGCCAGCGCCCCGCCCGCCAGCACAGGATGAGCAGCGGGCCCAGGAGCAGCGCCGGATAGAGCTTCGCGGCGGTCGCCAGGCCCAGCAGGACACCGGCGGCGAACTTCCCCCCGCGCGCCCACATCAGCATCGCGGCGGCTGTGAGAGCGACGGCGAAGAGGTCCCAGTTGATGGTGGCGGTCAACGCGAAGGCGGGCGCCAGGGCGACCATCAGGCCGTCCCAGGGGCGGCGCCTGTGGGTGCGGGCGACGCAGACGGCGATGACCGCCGTACAGGCCATCAGCATCCCGGCATTGACCATCCAGTAGAACTTCTCCTGGTGCTGGATGCTGCCGCTACCCGGCGTCAGCCAGGAGGCCACCTCCATGAACACACCGGTCAGCACCGGGTATTCGAGGTACTCCATGTCGCCGGGCAGCTTGTCGAAGTAGGGCACGAGCCCGTCGGCGAAGCCACGCCCCTGGTAGAGGTGCGGGATGTCGGAGTAGCAGGCGTGCGTGTACTGCGAGCTCGCACCCTGGAACCAGGCGCCGTCGTAACACGGCATCTTCTGCACCATGCCGAGCGCGAACATCCCGATGGCCACGAGCGCGATGACGCGCACGGGAGTCCACCATGTCGCCGCGTACAGCACTCTGCGGCCGATGGGTCCGCCGATCAGCTCGCTGCCAGCCGCGGCGACCTCATCCTCCTTGGTCGGCCGTACGGGCTCGGGCTGCTGCGCACTAGTGGTCTTGTGCACGCTCGTGCGCGTCGTCTCTGCACTGGGCATGCCGCACATCCTGCCGTACGCACCTGAGAACGCGGCGAGGGCCGCCACACCGGTCCGGTGTGGCGGCCCTCGTCAGCGCTCGGCGGCGCATGTTTCACGTGAAACAGTGCGTTTCACGTGAAACACACTCACGGGGAACGCGGTCAGCCTGACGGGCCTCCGAAGATCCCGCCATTGCCGTTGCCGTTATTTCCTCCACCACCGGTCGGCTCGTCCGTGGCCGGTGGCGACTCCCCGCCGGTGCTTCCGTCGGTGGCGCCACCGTCCGCCTGGCCGCCGTTGTTGTTGCACTGCCAGTCCCAGTCGGCACAGGACTCACCGGGGTCAGGGGTATCCGACGGACTCGGTGAAGGCCCGGTGTCCGAGGGGGTTGGCGAAGGAGACTTCTCCGGCTCCTCAGTCTTGGACGGAGTCGGGCTCGGGGCAGGCGGCGGAGTCTCACCCACAACCGAACCGATCGGCGCCGGGACCGGGAAGTTGATCACACGCTGGCCCTTCAGGGCTTGCTGCATGTAGTCCTTCCAGATCTGCGCGGGGAACGAGGCGCCGTGGATCTTCTCCTCGCCACCCGTGCCGAACATCTCCAGGAACTCGCGCTTCTTGCTCCCCTCGTTGTCATCGAGGCGGTACATGCTGATCGCGGTCGACAACTGCGGGGTGTACCCGACGAACCAGGCGGACTTGTTGCCGTCGGTCGTACCGGTCTTGCCCGCCACCTGGCGACCACTCAGCTGGGCCGAGGTACCTGTGCCCTTCTCGACGACGGTCCTGAGCACGTCGGTGACGTTGTCGGCGACCTCCTTGTCGAAGGCCCGCTTCGGGGGCACCTTGTGCTGGTAGACGGTGTTGCCCTTGTACTCGACTTCCTTCACCGAGTACGGATCGTTCTGCTTGCCGCTGGCCGCGAAGGTGGAGTACGCGCCGGCCATGCGGATCGCGCTCGGAGAGGACGTACCGAGGGAGAAGGACGGGTAGTTGGCACTGGCCAGGCTCTTCTCCTTGATGCCGGAGGCGATGGCCGCCTCCTTCACCTTGTCCAGGCCAACATCCATACCGAGCTGCACATAGGCCGAGTTGACGGACTCCCGCATCGCTTCACGCAGGTCGATCTGGTAGGTCGGCGGGTTGTAGTCCTGGTCACCGTCGTTGGTCTGCAGCCACTCCTTGCCCTCTCGGTCCTTCCAGACCGTGCCGTCGTAGTTCTGGATCTTGAGCTTGTTCTTGCCGCTGTAGAGACTCTTGGGGTTGACGATCGTCCGCTGGTCCTCGCCCTGGTCCGCCAACCCGTCAGGGTCGCGCGTTCCGTCCTTGAACGCCGCTGCCAGCACGAAGGGCTTGAACGTCGAACCGACCTGCGCACCGGTCTGGTCCGCGTTATTGGTGAAGTGCTTGGTCGCGTCCTCGCCGCCGTAAATGGCCTCGATCGCGCCGTCCTTGGGATTGACGGACGCGCCACCGAACTGGACGTGTGTGTCCTTGTCCGGCCGCTGCTTGGGCTTGATCTTCGCCTTGCGGACCTTCTCCACGGACTTCTCGAGCTTCATGACCTTGCTCTTGTCGAAGGTCGTGTGAATCTCGTAGCCGCCCTGCTGAAGGTCGTTGGCCGTGATCTGGCCGTTGCTGTTGTTGATCACATACGCCTTGGCCAGGTCGACCAGATAACCGACCTGACCACCCAGCTGGGCGTTGGAACGGGGGTTCTCCAACGTCGGGAACTTCCTGTACTTGTCCCGAACCTCGGCGGTCAGGTGACCGTCCTTGACCTCTTCGTCGAGGATCCAGTTCCAGCGCTTCTTGGCCCTCGCGGTGTTGGCATCACGAGTGGCCGCAGGGTCGACCTCAGGGGATCCCGCCGGGTCGTAGTACGTGGCGCCCTTGAGCACCGTCGCCAGGAGCGCGCACTGGCTCGGGTCCAGGTCCTTGGCGTCCTCGCCGAAGTAGGCGCGGGCGGCGGCCTGGATTCCATAGGCCCCACGTCCGTAGTAGGCGGTGTTGAGGTACCCCGCCATGATCTTCTCTTTGGACTCGGTCCGGCCGACCTTTATGGAGATGAAGAGCTCTTTGAACTTACGCGTGAACGTCTGCGACTGGTCGCCCAGGCGCGCGTTCTTCACGTACTGCTGAGTGATGGTCGAGCCACCCTGGGTCTCGCCGCCCTTGGCCATGTTGACCAGAGCACGCGTGATGCCCATGGGGTCGACGCCCTTGTCGTCCTCGAACGACTTGTTCTCGGCCGAGATGACGGCGGTGCGCATCTCCTCGGGGATCTTGTCGTAGTCGATGATCTGGCGGTTCGTCTCACCACCGGTCGCGACCATCTGCTTGCCGTTGGCCCAGTAATAGACGTTGTTCTGCGCCTTGGCCGCTTCGTCGACCTTCGGCACCTCCACCAGGGCGTACGCGATCCCCGTGACCGCCATCAGGCTGCCGAGGAACCCGACGAACAGGCCGGTGACAAGGCGCCACGACGGCACCCAGCGCCGCAGGCCGTCCTTGTCCGCGCGCGGGTAGTCGATGAACCTCTTCTTCCGGGGCTCATGGCCGCCACGGCCTCGTCCACGGCCGGGCCCGTTCGGGCCACCGCCACCGCGACGACCGCCGCCACCGGCGCCTCCGCGCCCGGCTCCGGCCCCGTCGGCCGCTCTGCGGCGGCCTCCGCCCGCGCCGGCAGCACCACTGCGCTGCGCGGCACGCCGGGCTTCGGCACGGCCGCCGTAGGAACGGTCCCCGTCATCAGGGGCCCCCGCTCCGTGCGAGCCGGTTGAGGAAGTGGGCGATCCAGTGGCTCCACGCGGTGCCGCGCGGCGGCCCGACGACGGGCCTGGGACGCCGCGTCTGGCCGCGGCGCGTCCGCCGCCCTGCGGCTGCGGCGGTTTGCGACGGTGCTCGCTCATCGAACGATTACTCCTCGGGCAGGCGCAGGTATCCGCGCCTGGAAACGGCGGCTGGTTTCCGGTCCCCCCGAAGTACGGATGCGCCCATCCCCGCGCTCACCCGCACTACACCAGGGTCAACGACGCCCTCACGCGTCACTTGGTTCCCGGCGGTCTGCATGGCGCACAGACTACGCACCGTCAAAACCCTCTTAGGACCGAAGTTCACCCCAAATCAGGCAAGTTACTTCCTACGAATCGGTGATGTGACGCCGTTCACCGTTTCCCCTCTTGTCTCAACAGTCGGGCCGTTCTATCGTCTCGATGTATCGAGTCGATACATCAGCTCGGCATAAAGACCGTGCCGACAGACGCTGGCAGACGGGAGGCGAAGATGAGCAGACGCTCCGGCATCCTCGAGTTCGCCGTGCTCGGCCTGCTGCGCGAGTCCCCGATGCACGGCTATGAGCTGCGGAAACGACTCAATACATCGCTGGGAGTCTTCCGCGCCTTCAGCTACGGGACGCTCTACCCGTGCCTCAAGACGCTGGTCGTCAACGGCTGGTTGATCGAGGAATCGGGCGGCACCCCCGAGGAAGCCCTCGCGGCTCCCCTCTCCGGGCGCCGCGCCAAGATCGTCTATCGGCTGACGGCGGAAGGTAAGGAGCACTTCGAGGAGCTGCTCTCCCAGACCGGCCCCGACGCGTACGAGGACGAACACTTCGCCGCCCGCTTCGCCTTCTTCGGGCAGACCTCGCGGGACGTACGCATGCGGGTGCTCGAGGGGCGTCGCAGCCGCCTCGAGGAGCGTCTGGAGAAGATGCGCGCCTCCCTGGCCCGTACCCGGGAGCGCCTGGACGACTACACGCTTGAGCTGCAGCGGCACGGAATGGAGTCCGTGGAGCGCGAAGTGCGCTGGCTGAACGAGCTCATCGAGAGCGAGCGCGCGGGGCGGGACCAGCAACGGTCCGCCCCGGACGGCTCCGCTCAGCACGACAGCACATCTGGGGAGTCGGGCGGCCTGCCCCGGCGGCGGGACGACAACCCGCCGCCGGATCCGTCCGATGACACCGCCAAATGAGGCCCCGCGGTCCGCAGGGTCTCATCCGGAATACACAGATCACACAGGGAGCAACCGGAATGGGTTCGGTTCGCGTAGCCATCGTCGGCGTAGGCAACTGCGCCGCCTCGCTGGTCCAGGGCGTCGAGTACTACAAGGACGCAGACCCGGACGCCAAGGTCCCGGGCCTGATGCACGTCCAGTTCGGCGAGTACCACGTCGGCGATGTCGAGTTCGTCGCCGCGTTCGACGTCGACGCCAAGAAGGTCGGCCTCGACCTTTCTGACGCCATCGGCGCCAGCGAGAACAACACCATCAAGATCTGCGACGTGCCGAACAAGGGCGTCACCGTCCAGCGCGGCCACACCCACGACGGCCTGGGCAAGTACTACCGCCAGACCATCGAGGAGTCCGCCGAGGCCCCCGTCGACGTCGTCCAGATCCTCAAGGACAAGCAGGTCGACGTTCTCATCTGCTACCTGCCCGTGGGTTCCGAGGACGCGGCGAAGTTCTACGCGCAGTGCGCCATCGACGCCAAGGTCGCCTTCGTCAACGCCCTCCCGGTCTTCATCGCCGGCACCAAGGAGTGGGCCGACAAGTTCACCGAGGCGGGCGTCCCGATCGTCGGCGACGACATCAAGTCGCAGGTCGGCGCCACCATCACGCACCGCGTGATGGCGAAGCTGTTCGAGGACCGCGGTGTCCGTCTCGAGCGCACGATGCAGCTCAACGTCGGCGGCAACATGGACTTCAAGAACATGCTCGAGCGCGACCGCCTCGAGTCGAAGAAGATCTCGAAGACGCAGGCCGTCACCTCGCAGATCCGTGACCGCGAGCTGGGCGAGGACAACGTCCACATCGGCCCGTCGGACTACGTCGCGTGGCTCGACGACCGCAAGTGGGCGTACGTCCGCCTTGAGGGCCGCGCCTTCGGCGACGTCCCGCTGAACCTGGAGTACAAGCTCGAGGTCTGGGACTCACCGAACTCGGCCGGTGTCATCATCGACGCTCTGCGCGCCGCGAAGATCGCCAAGGACCGCGGCATCGGCGGCCCGATCCTCTCCGCGTCCTCGTACTTCATGAAGTCCCCGCCGGTGCAGTACTTCGACGACGAGGCGTACGCCAACGTCGAGAAGTTCATCAAGGGCGAGGTCGAGCGCTAAAGCTCGTCCCTTGAACGGCTGTTGAGGGTCCCCGGGCAATCCGCCCGGGGACCCTCCTCGTATGTGAGGCTGGGGATCATGGCTGTCGTCGGTGACCTGCGCATACTGCTGCGCCTGCGAGACTTCCGGCGCCTGCTCGCCGTGCGGCTGATCTCCCAGGGCGCGGACGGCGTCTATCAGGTGGCCCTCGCCACGTACGTCGTCTTCTCGCCGGAGAAGCAGACCTCACCGGCCGCGATCGCCTCCGCGATGGCGGTGCTGCTCCTGCCGTATTCACTGATCGGGCCCTTCGCCGGCGTGCTCCTCGACCGCTGGCCGCGCCGTCAGGTTTTTCTGTACGGCAATCTGCTGCGGGCCTCTCTTGCCTCCGTGACCGCGCTGCTCATCCTGGGCGGCGTGCCGGACTGGCTCTTCTACGCCTCCGCGCTCTGCGTCACGGCCGTCAACCGCTTCGTCCTCGCCGGACTCTCCGCGGCGCTGCCCCGCGTCGTCGACACCGATCGTCTGGTCATGGCCAACTCCCTCTCGCCGACCGCGGGGACACTGGCCGCCACCGCGGGCGGTGGCCTCGCGTTCGCCGTGCGCCTGGCGGGCTCCGACTCGGACGCGGTGGTGGTTCTGATCGGCGCCGCCCTGTACCTCTGCGCGGCGCTCGCCTCGCTGCGGATGGAACGTGAACTCCTCGGCCCGGAACCGGAAGTGGTGCAGCCGCGCCTCGTCGCGGCGCTTTCCGGTACGGCCCGGGACCTGATGGCCGGGGTGCGGCACCTGTCGCAGCGCCGGCCCGCCGCCCGCGCGCTCCTGGCGATGACGCTCATGCGGTTCTGTTACGGCGCCCTGTCGGTGATGGTCCTGATGCTCTGCCGGTACGCCTGGTCATCGTCGGAGTCCGACGGGCTCGCCCTGCTCGGGCTGGCCGTGGGGGTCTCGGGAGCGGGCTTCTTCGCGGCGGCCGTGGTGACGCCCTGGGCGGTGAACCAGCTGACGCCCGGCGGCTGGATCGTCGTCTGCGCGGGCGCTGCCGCGGTCCTGGAACCGGCGCTCGCCCTCCCCTTCACCCCTGCCCCGCTGCTCATCGCCGCGTTCCTGCTGGGCCTGACGACGCAGGGGGCGAAGATCGCCACGGACACCGTGGTGCAGTCCTCGGTGGACGACCGCTTCCGTGGCCGGATCTTCTCCGTTTACGACGTCCTGTTCAACGTCGCCTTCGTCGGCGCGGCGGGAGTAGCAGCGCTGATGCTGCCGCCCGACGGCCGATCGGTGCCGCTGGTGGTCACGGTGGCCGTTATCTACGCAGCAATTGCTGCCGCTATGGCCAGGTTTGACGCGCAGTAAGTGTCACATCAACGCCACAGAGCCTCTCTGGGCTTCAGAGATGTCACCGCGTCCCTATAACTTACGGACGTCGTATCCGCGCCATCGCGCTTCCGTTCGAGGGGGACCCCCAAAGTGACTACTCCGCCCCAGGGCCAGAATCCGTACGGCCAGGGCATGCAGCCGTACCCCGGCCAGCCGGGACAGCCCGGCCAGCCCGGCGTTCCGCAGCAGCCCTACCCGCCGTACAACCAGGGGGCGCCGATTCCTCCGGCTGCTCCGAGCGGCGGCCGGAAGGTCAGCAAGCTGGTCCTGCGGATCGGCGTCGTCATCGTCGTCGGCATCCTGATCGCCGTCGGCAAGTGGTACTTGGGTAAGAGTGACGCTGAGACCACCGCTGTGGGCGACTGCCTGCACAACAAGGGCACGCAGTCGCAGCCGGATCTGAAGAACACCGACTGCTCTTCGAGCGACGCCGAGTTCAAGGTCATCGAGAAGTTCGACGGCACGAGCAGCGTCAGCAAGTGCGAAACGGTCAAGGGGACCCAGGTCTCCTACTACCAGACCGGCGGCAGCCACGACGTGGTGCTCTGCCTGAAGAGCGCCAAGTAAAACGACGTACACGAAGGGGCACTGTTTCACGTGAAACAGTGCCCCTTCGCATGTCTTCGTCTGTCCGGCGCCGAGCGATGTTTCACGTGAAACGTCGCACCGAACCCCACCTCACTCCTGCGCCGCCCACCACTCCTTGAGCGCCGCGATCGCCGCGTCCCGCTCCATCGGCCCGTTCTCCAGGCGCAGCTCCAGCAGGAACTTGTAGGCCTGGCCGATCACCGGGCCCGGCCGCACGTCCAGGATCTCCATGATCTCGTTGCCGTCCAGGTCGGGGCGGATCGAGTCCAGCTCCTCCTGCTCCTGAAGCCGCTCGATGCGCTCCTCAAGACCGTCGTACGCACGCGACAGCGCATTCGCCTTGCGCTTGTTGCGCGTCGTGCAGTCGGACCGGGTCAGCTTGTGCAGCCTGCTGAGGAGCGGGCCCGCGTCGCGGACGTAACGGCGTACGGCCGAATCCGTCCACTCGCCCGTCCCGTAGCCGTGGAAGCGCAGGTGCAGCTCCACCAGGCGCGAGACGTCCTTCACGAGCTCGTTCGAGTACTTGAGCTCCACCATGCGCTTCTTGGTCATCTTGGCGCCCACCACCTCGTGGTGGTGGAAGGAGACCCGGCCGTCGTCCTCGAAGCGCCGCGTCCGCGGCTTCCCGATGTCGTGCAGGAGCGCCGCGAGCCGCAGCGTCAGATCCGGGCCGTCCTCCTCCAGCGCCATCGCCTGTTCCAGGACGATCAGCGAGTGGTCGTAGACGTCCTTGTGACGGTGGTGCTCGTCACTCTCCAGACGCAGGGCCGGGAGCTCGGGCAGAACGTGCTCGGCGATGCCTGTGTCGACAAGTAGAGCCAGTCCCTTCGCCGGGTACGGCGAGAGGATCAGCTTGTTCAGTTCGTCACGGACACGCTCCGCGGAGACGATGTCGATGCGCTCGGCCATCGACTTCATCGCGGCGACGACCTCCGGAGCCACCTCGAAGTCCAGCTGCGCGGCGAACCGCGCGGCCCGCATCATCCGCAGCGGGTCGTCGGAGAAGGAGTCCTCCGGGGCCCCAGGGGTACGCAGGACACGCTCCGCGAGGTCATCGAGCCCTCCGTGCGGGTCGACGAACTCCTTCTCCGGGAGAGCGACGGCCATCGCGTTGACGGTGAAGTCACGGCGTACGAGGTCTTCCTCGATGGAGTCGCCGTACGACACCTCGGGCTTGCGCGAGGTCCTGTCGTACGCCTCGGACCGATATGTCGTGACTTCGATCTGATAGCCGTCCTTCTGGCTACCGACCGTCCCGAAGGCGATCCCGACCTCCCACACCGAGTCCGCCCACGGCCTGACGATCTTCAGTACGTCCTCGGGGCGGGCATCGGTCGTGAAGTCCAGGTCATTGCCGAGCCGGCCAAGGAGCGCGTCTCTGACCGACCCACCGACCAGGGCGAGGGAGAACCCGGCCTCCTGGAAACGGCGGGCAAGGTCGTCCGCGACAGGGGACACCCGCAGCAGTTCACTGACCGCGCGGCGCTGCACCTGGCTCAGTGCGCTGGGATTTTCTTCATTGGCGTTCGGCACAACAGAAAAGGGTACGTGCCCCGGACGCCCCCAGCCGCCCCGTTTTCGGCGGGCCTCCGAGGCCGCGCGCCCCTCCCCGGCCAGGCCTTCCGATCATGTGGAGCAGTCCGCGGCACTTCGCCACAGCGCACCTCGTTACCATGCGTGGACGCACAACCGACGACCACTGACGACAACGAGGACGGGCAACGCGTGGCCGAGGCGGCAGACTTCCCGGGGACCAGTCCCTCACCTGCCCGCCGGTGGCTGCGGCGTACGGCAGCGTTGCTGGCTGGAGCCCCCTTGCTGGCCGGCATGCTGCAGCTGTCGGCCGAGCCGACAGCGCACGCCGCGGCGCCGAGCGCGCCGGCAGACGCCACCGGTTCGAACACCGTCGACGTCTCGCTCAACAAACTCACACCGACCGCCCCGACGGACGGAGACACGCTCACGGTCTCCGGCACAGTCACCAACGAGGGCAAGCAGACGGTGACAGGGGCCCAGGTCGGGCTGCGCCTGGGCCCGGTCCTGAACGGCCGGAGCCAGATCGACTCCGCCGCCAAGCGCACCGGCTACCGGCCGGGAGCCGACGGCACGGAGGTCGGCGGCAAGTACGTCAAGAAGTTCTCCAAGCTCGCCCCCGGCATCCGCCAGGACTTCAGCATCTCCGTCCCGGTCAAGGCCCTGGACCTCGGCGCCGACGGCGTCTACCAGCTGGGCGTCTCGCTCACGGGCCGGACCGCCGCCCAGCCGTGGTCCCAGGTGCTCGGCTTCGAGCGGACCTTCCTGCCCTGGCAGTCGGGCGCCACCGGCACGAAGACCAAGACGACCTACCTGTGGCCGCTCATCTCCACCTCACACCTCACGGCGGAGACCGGCTCGGACGAGCAGCAGACGCCCGTCTTCACGGACGACGACCTGGGCAAGGAGCTCGCCCCGGGCGGCCGCCTGGAGCAGATGCTGTCCCTGGGCCGCCAGCTCGATGTCACCTGGGTCATCGACCCCGACCTGCTGGCCTCGGTCGACCACATGACGCGGAGCTACCGGGTACAGACCGCCGACGGCAAGAGCACCACGGCGGGCAAGAACCAGGCGGTCGCCAAGGACTGGCTCAACAAGCTCGAGCAGACCGTGAAGGCCGAGAAGGACAAGAAGGTCGTCGCACTGCCCTTCGCCGATCCCGACCTGGCCTCGCTCGCCCACAACGGCAGGACCTTCACCGGTTCCCTGAGCCAGCTCAAGGACGCCACCGATGCGGGAGCGCTGGCCGTGGAGTCCATCCTCCACGTCAAGCCCCAGTCGGACTTCGCGTGGCCCGTGAACGGTGCCCTCGACCCGTCGATCGTCGACGTCTCCACCTCGGCGGGCGCCCACTCGGTGATCGCCAGGAGCGACAGCCTGCGTGACGGGAGCGCGCTGCCGTACACGCCCAACGCCGCCCGGCCCATCGGCGGCGGCACGACGGCCGTGGTGGCCGACGCACGCCTCTCCACGGCCTTCCAGGGCGACATGACGGGGGCCGAGAGCTCCACGCTCGCCGTGCAGGAGTTCCTCGCCCAGAGCCTCATGGTCACGCTGCAGGATCCGGACAAGCAGCGCAGCATCGTCGTCGCCCCACAGCGCATGCCGTCCGCCAGCCAGGCCCAGTCGATGGCGAAGGCGCTGACCGCCCTCTCCGACGAGCGCTGGTCGCAGCCGCAGGACCTGTCGGCGGCGGCGAAGGCGAAGCCGGACCCGGCGGCTACGACCCAGGTGCCGTCGGCCAGGTCCTACCCCACGTCGCTGCGCAAGCAGGAGCTGCCGAAGTCGGCCTTCAAGTCGATTCAGAACACCCAGAACAAGCTCAAGCGCTTCCAGACGATCCTCAGCGAGCCCGACCGCGTCATCACGCCCTTCGGGCGGGCCATAGACCGTGAGATGTCGACGTCCTGGCGGGGCAGGCCCGCCGAGGCGGCGACATTCCGCCAGGGAGTCGAGCACTACCTGACCACGCTCGTCGAACAAGTGGCGCTGATCAAGAAGTCCGACGCGAAGCTCTCGGGACGCAGCGCGACGATCCCCGTGACGGTGCAGAACAACCTGGTCCAGGGCGTCGACCACATGGTTCTGCGCCTGACATCGGAGAACCCCACGCGTCTGAAGATCGGCGGCAAGGCCTACTACGAACAGCCGGTGAAGGTCGCGGGCGGGCACGCGCAGTCGGTGAAGTTCACCACCACGGCCAATGCCAACGGCCCGGTCCCGGTCTACGCCCAGCTCTACACGGAGGACGGCCAGCCGTACGGCGAGGCGGTGCAGTTCGACGTGAACGTCACCGAGATCACCCTCACGGTGATGCTGGTCATCGCCGGCGGCGTGCTGCTCCTCGTGCTCGCCGGATTCCGGATGTACACCCAGCGCAAGCGGGCCGCCCGGCAGCAGGCCGAGGAGGGTCCGGAGGACGGACCCGACGGCGAGTCCGGCACGGAGCCGGGGGAGGACGACCCCGAGCAGCCGAGTGACCCGACACCGGACACCGCTCCGGAAAGCACCGACCCGTCGGACACGGGTGAGAGAGTGGACCGTTGAGCGATGTCGTGGCCGGTGGGCCCGGGGACGATGAGGTGGGGTAATCCATGAACGCGCCGTACGACGGTGACCGTGGCCAGGGCGCGGGCGGTTCCGGTCCCCCTGAGGACGGGCAGGTGCCACCCCAGCCCGCCCCGGACGTGTACCTCCAGGATGCCTACGACCAGGACCCCTACCGGGCACAGGACCTCGCCGCCCAGGACCCGGTGACCGAGGCGCTGTACGACCGCGCCGCGCACCCTCCGCCCCCGCCCGGCTACTACCAGGACACGCAGCCGCTCTACGCCCAGCCGCCCTCCCCCCAGCACGCCCCGGACCCCCGCGTGTGGGCGCAGACCCCGGCCCCGGAACCCGAAGGCCCGACCCGACACCTGCCGTACGGCGACGACGCCCGTACGACGCAGTTCGTGGGCGTCGACGACCTGGTCACCCACTCCGGCGAGGAGCGCCACGAGCCGGACGCCTTCGCGCACCTCTTCCGGGACCAGCAGCCGGGCGGCTACCGCGAACAGCCCGGTGGCTACCAGCAGGGATACCAGCAGGACGGCTACCCCCAAGTCAACGGCTACCCGCAGGGCGACGGCTATTCCCAGGGCGACGACTACCAGCAGCAGAGCGGCTACCAGCCTCCCGAGCCGCCCATGGTCCCGGCCCCGGCAGCTCCCCCGGCCCCCGCACCCGCCCCGAAGTCGGGCGGCGGCGGACGCGCGGCGAGCGTCCTGAAGTCGAGCGCGGTGATGGCCGCGGGCACGATGGTCTCCCGGCTCACCGGCTTCGTACGCACGATGGTGATCACCGCGGCCCTCGGCGCCGCGACACTCGGTGACGCCTGGACCGTCGCGTACACGCTGCCGACGATGATCTACATCCTGACCGTCGGCGGTGGCCTCAACTCGGTCTTCGTGCCGCAGCTGGTGCGCGCCATGAAGGACGACAAGGACGGCGGCGAGGCCTACGCCAACCGCCTGCTGACCCTCGTCATGGTCGCTCTCGGCCTCATCGTCGCCCTGGCCGTGTTCGCGGCGCCGCTGCTGATCAAGCTGATGTCGACCCCCATCGCGAACAACCCGCCGGCCAACAACGTCGCGGTCACCTTCGCCCGCTACTGCCTGCCCACCATCTTCTTCATGGGCGTGCACGTGGTGATGGGGCAGATCCTCAACGCCCGCGGGAAGTTCGGCGCGATGATGTGGACCCCGGTCCTCAACAACATCGTCATGATCTTCACGTTCGGCCTGTTCATCTGGGTCTACGGAACGTCCGGTGACTCGGGCATGAGGGTCGAGTCGATCCCCGCGGACGGCGTCCGCCTCCTGGGCATCGGCACCCTGCTCGGTCTCGTCGTCCAGGCCCTGGCGATGATTCCGTATCTGCGGGAGACGGGCTTCCGGTTCCGGCCGCGCTTCGACTGGAAGGGCCACGGTCTCGGCAAGGCGGTCAAGCTCGCCAAGTGGACGGTGCTCTTCGTCCTCGCCAACCAGGCCGGCGTGCTCGTCGTCACCCAGCTGGCCACCGCCGCGGGCAAAGCCTCCGGCAAGGACGGCACGGGCATCATGGCCTACTCCAACGCCCAGCTGATCTGGGGCATGCCGCAGGCCATCATCACCGTCTCCGTCATGGCGGCCATGCTGCCGCGCATCTCGCGCGCGGCCCACGACAACGACCCGGGCGCGGTCCGTGACGACATCTCGCAGGGGCTGCGCACCTCCGCGGTGGCGATCGTCCCGGTCGCCTTCGCGTTCGTCGCCCTCGGCGTCCCGATGTGCACCCTGCTCTTCGCCTCCAGCGGCAGCCAGGCCGCCCAGTCCATGGGCTTCGTCCTGATGGCGTTCGGCCTGGGGCTGATCCCGTACTCGGTGCAGTACGTCGTCCTGCGCGGCTTCTACGCCTACGAGGACACCCGGACGCCCTTCTACAACACGGTGATCGTGGCGGCCGTCAACGCGGCGGCCAGCGCCATCGCCTACGTCCTCCTGCCCGCCCAGTGGGCCGTGATCGGCATGGCCGCCTCGTACGGCCTCGCCTACGCGGTCGGCGTCGGTGTCGCCTGGCGCAGGCTGCGCAACCGCCTCGGCGGCGATCTGGACGGCACCCACGTCCTTCGTACGTACGCCCGGCTCTCCATGGCGTGCATCCCGGCGGCGATCCTCGGCGGCGCCGCCGGTTACGGAATCCTCAAGACTCTGGGCGACGGCGCCGGCGGTTCTCTGATCGCTCTGGTGGTCGGTGGAATCATTCTCGGTGGCGTCTTCTTCGTGGCTGCCCGAAAAATGCGGATTGCAGAGCTCAATTCGTTGGTCGGGATGGTGCGCGGCCGTCTCGGACGGTGAGATGTAGGGGTTCGCACAACCATCACCGGCCACCGCGTGTCGTGCATAGCGCCGGACTGTGGGCACAATTGGCTTTGGCGTCTGACAAAGCGCGATGGATGGGGAGGCAGGAACGACGGTGGCGGAACGGAGCACGGCTGCCGTCGACGTGGCAGACAACAGCGGCGATGAGCCGCTGACCGCGAAGGCGGACGAGGCCACGGCCGACGGGGTGGCCCAGACCCGGGAGCGGGAAACGGCAGAAGAAGGCGCAGCGGAGACCGATGAGCCCACGGGCACGGGGGCGGCATCACCTCCCGAGCTGCACAGCGGTCACAAGCTCGCCAGACGCTACCGACTCGAAGAATGCGTCACCCGTCTGGACGGTTTCAGCAGTTGGCGTGCGGTGGACGAGAAGCTGCGCCGAGCAGTCGGCGTGCATCTGCTTCCCGCCGACCATCCGCGGGCACGATCGGTACTCGCCGCGGCCCGCTCGTCGGCGCTGCTTGGCGACCCCCGCTTCGTCCACGTCCTGGACGCGGTCGAGGAGAACGACCTCGTCTACGTGGTGCACGAGTGGCTGCCCGACGCCACGGAACTGACGGCGCTGCTCGCCGCGGGCCCTCTTGAGGCGCACGACGCGTATCAGCTCGTCAGCCAGGTCGCCCAGGCCATGGCTGCCGCCCACCGCGAGGGGCTCGCGCACCTGCGGCTGACCCCGAGCGCGGTGCTTCGGACATCCTCCGGCCAGTACCGCATCCGCGGCCTCGCCGTGAACGCGGCACTCCGCGGCATCAGTTCCGACACCCCGCAGCGCACGGACACCGAAGCGATCGGCGCGCTCCTGTACGCCTCGCTGACCCAGCGCTGGCCGTACGAGGACGACGCGTACGGCCTCTCAGGGCTGCCCAAGGGCGTCGGTCTGATCGCCCCAGACCAGGTGCGCGCAGGCGTCCACAGGGGCCTCTCCGAGCTCGCCATGCGGGCGCTCGTGAACGAGGGTGCGACGGCCTCCCGCCAGGAGCCGCCGTGCACCACGCCGGAGGAGCTGGTGAAGGCGATCGGTGAGATGCCCCGCATCCGCCCGCCGGAGCCCGCGTTCACCGCGCCCCCCGAGTACCAGCGCACGACCTATCAGCAGGGCACCTACGGCCGCACCGCGCCCCGTCCCGGTGCCACGCAGCCGGTCCCGACCCCGCCGCCCCCGCTGCAGAGCCGTACGGGCAAGGCCCTCAAGTGGGCCGTGTCCGCGCTGCTCATCGCGGCCCTGGGACTCGGCAGCTGGCAGCTCGCGGACGCGCTGATGGAGCGGGGGAAGACGGACGACCCCGGTAGCGCGGACACCTCCGAGGACGGCGACAAGAACAAGCCGAAGCCCACAGAGCCGATCAAGATCGCGGCCGCCGAGGAGTACGTCCTCAAGGGCGACGCGCAGGATCTTCAGGGCGTCCCCAACACGTACGACGGCGACGACTCGACGTACTGGCGGAGCAACAGCTTCATAGGGGGCCCGAAGCTGGCCCCGTACAAGCCGGGCGTCGGCATCGTCTACGACCTCGGCAAGGAGCATGACGTGTCGGCCGCGTCGCTCGGGCTCCGCTACGGCGGCGACCACACGAAGGTCGAGCTGTACGCCGCGGACTCGATGTCCTCGTCGACGCCTCCGAGCTCGATGAAGAAGATCGGGACCGTGACGACCACAGGTCAGAGCGCGAAGATCAAGGCGAAGAAGCCGGTCACGACACGGTACGTGCTGGTCTGGCTCACCGATGTTCCCAAGTCTCCGCGTGATGAGTACAGCGGCGCGGGGTACAAGCAGGCCATCACGGATGTGAAGTTCGCAGGCTGAGGCTGAGGCTCACCGGGGGAGGGGGTTCGACGGTGGACGACACCACGCACGGCGAGATGAGCGACCAGGACCTCCTGGCCCGCCACGTGGCAGGGGACAAGGACGCCTTCGGCGAGCTCGTCCGGCGTCATCGCGACCGCCTCTGGGCCGTGGCCCTGCGCACGCTGGGCGACCGCGAGGAAGCCGCTGACGCCGTCCAGGACGCCCTGGTCTCGGCCTACCGCGCCGCGCACACCTTCCGCGGGCAGTCGGCCGTCACGACCTGGTTGCACCGGATCACCGTGAACGCCTGCCTCGACCGGGCACGCAAGGCGAAGTCCCGGAAGACCTCTCCCATCGACGACACCGAACGGCTGGAGCAGCTCCTCGAGCCGCACGAGTCGGCGGCGGCACCCGTCGAGCGCGGCGACCTGCGCCGCGAGGTCGCCGAGGCGCTGGGCACCCTGCCGCACGACCAGCGCGCCGCTCTCGTCCTGGTGGACATGCAGGGCTATCCCGTGGCCGAGGCGGCCCTCGTGCTCGAGGTGCCCACCGGCACCGTGAAGAGCCGCTGCGCACGCGGCAGAGCCAGACTGCTGCCGCTGCTCACCCACCTGCGTACGGAGCCCCGTACACCGAGCGGAGACGGCGGCGACAAAGACAAGAAGTCGAGCCCGGGAAGGAACCGGACGCAGGGGGCATCCGTCCCACCTGCAGCGGGACCACGGGATGCGGGACCAAGCGATTCAGCTGCTGTGAAGGGCGGAGGTGGGCGAGCGTGACAACCACGACCGACTCGGCCGAGCACCCGGAAGTCGCTGAGATCTCCGACCTCACGGAGGGGCTGCTCACCCCGTCCCGAACCGTCGATGTACGGCGGCATCTGGATGACTGCGCGCTCTGTGCCGATGTCCATGACTCCCTGGAGGAGATCCGCGGCCTGCTCGGTACGCTGCCGGGTCCGCCACGGATGCCTGCCGATGTCGCCGGGCGCATCGACGCGGCGCTGGCTGCGGAGGCGCTCCTTGACTCCATCGCACCCGGTTCCGCCGAGTCGATCGATCCGGACCCGCTGCTCGAGCCCGCGGCCGCCGTACGCGTTTCACGTGAAACATCGCGCGTCTCCGCTGAACCCTCCGAGCACTCTGAACCCTCCACGCTCGCCAACCCCTCTGGGTCCTCTCCCTCCCCTGCCTCCAGCACACCCGCGGACCGGCCCGCGGGCCACTCCCGCGCCTCCACGGGCCCTGGACGCCGCAGCCGATTCCGGGGCGGCCGTCGGCGCAACGTGGTCCTCGGTGCCGTCTTCACGGCGGCCGCCATCGGTCTGGGTTCCTTGTTGATACAGAACGTGGGCGGCGACTCGGGCGGTAAGAACGACACGGCTTCGGGCCACACCGACTCCGCGCACGCCTTCTCGGAGGGCAACCTCAAGGGCCAGGTGACGGACCTGCTCGCCAAGGCCCCCACCACGGGACCCGAGTCCGGGAGCACCAAGCCGTCCTTCGACGTGCGGTCCAGCCCGGAGTCCCCGAAGGACCAGAAGATGCGCGAGTCCACGGTCACCGTCCCGAAGTGCATCCAGCTCGGCATCGGCGACAGGACACCGCTCGCCGCCGAAGAGGGCACCTATAAGGGGAAGGACGCCTACCTCGTCGTGGCGTCCCATGACTCCGACACCACGAAGGTCGCGGCGTTCGTCATCGACGCGACGTGCGTGGACAAGACCTCGTCGGCCAACGCCGCGGGCAAGGTACTGCTGACCAACTCCTACGCGCGGCCCTGACCGTTTCACCGCTGCGGCGGGAGACTCGGCTCAGCGTGGCATCCTGGCGTCCCTGACATGCTTCCGTGCGCTCGGACACGTCGGGAATGCATGCCCCGTAGGATCCGTTGGGTGGGGTGAGAGACCTGAGACAGGCACCCACCAGCACTACGCAGCAGTCTCCAGAGACGAGGAATCAAGCCGTGACCGACGTCCGTAACGTGATCATCATCGGCTCCGGGCCCGCCGGCTACACGGCGGCGCTCTACACCGCGCGAGCGTCGCTGAAGCCCCTGGTGTTCGAGGGCGCCGTCACCGCAGGCGGTGCGCTGATGAACACCACCGAGGTGGAGAACTTCCCGGGCTTCCAGGACGGCGTCATGGGCCCCGACCTCATGGACAACATGCGCGCCCAGGCCGAGCGCTTCGGCGCCGAGCTGGTGCCGGACGATGTGGTCTCCGTGGATCTCACCGGCGAGATCAAGACCGTGACGGACACGGCGGGCACCGTGCACCGAGCGAAGTCCGTGATCGTGACGACGGGCTCCCAGCACCGCAAGCTCGGCCTCCCGAACGAGGACGCGCTCTCCGGCCGCGGCGTCTCCTGGTGCGCGACCTGTGACGGCTTCTTCTTCAAGGACCAGGACATCGCCGTGATCGGCGGCGGCGACACCGCGATGGAAGAAGCGACCTTCCTCTCGCGCTTCGCCAAGTCCGTGACGATCGTGCACCGCCGCGACAGCCTGCGCGCCTCCAAGGCGATGCAGGAGCGCGCGCTGGCCGACCCGAAGATCAGCTTCGTCTGGGACAGCGAGGTCGCTGAGATCAAGGGCGAGCAGAAGCTCTCCGGTCTGACGCTGCGGAACCTGAAGACGGGCGAGACCTCCGAGCTGCCCGTGACCGGCCTGTTCATCGCGATCGGCCACGACCCGCGCACGGAGCTCTTCAAGGGCCAGCTCACCCTGGACGACGAGGGCTACCTGAAGGTCGACGCTCCCTCGACCCGGACTAACGTGCCCGGTGTCTTCGCCGCCGGTGACGTCGTCGACCACACGTACCGCCAGGCGATCACGGCGGCCGGCACCGGCTGCTCCGCCGCCCTCGACTCCGAGCGGTTCCTCGCTGCCCTCGTGGACAACGCGACGGCCGCAGCCACCGTCTGACATCCCATCCTCCCCACCGCATCACCGAGTTAAGGAGCCCGCCGTGGCCGGCACTCTGAAGAACGTGACCGACGCCTCCTTCGAGGAAGACGTCCTGAAGAACGACAAGCCCGTCCTGGTGGACTTCTGGGCCGCCTGGTGCGGACCGTGCCGCCAGATCGCGCCGTCCCTCGAGGCGATCGCGGCCGAGCACGGCGACAAGATCGAGATCGTCAAGCTCAACATCGACGAGAACCCGGGCATCGCCGCCAAGTACGGCGTCATGTCCATCCCGACCCTGAACGTGTACCAGGGCGGCGAGGTGGCCAAGACGATCGTCGGCGCCAAGCCGAAGGCTGCTCTTGAGCGCGACCTCGCGGACTTCATCGCCGAGTAACGAGCGGCGCCGCACCAAGCGACGCGTTGTTTCACGTGAAACACGAATGGGCCAGCCCTCAGGGGCTGGCCCATTCGCATGACAGCGGCGAGCCTGCGACGGGCGAGTCAGAGCGGCCGGAGCACCGGCTCCTTCTGTACCGCTCCGAGGAGTCGGTCGAGCGCCAACTCGACGTCCTCCTTCCAAGAGAGCGTCGTACGCAGTTCAAGCCTCAGCCGTGGATATGAGGGATGTGGACGGACCGTCTTGAAGCCCACCGCCAACAGATGATCGGCGGGCAGCACACAGGCGGGCTTCTCCCATCGGGCATCCCCAAAGGCCTCGATCGCCTTGAACCCCCGGCGCAGCAGATCCTTCGCGACGGTCTGGACGATGACACGGCCGATCCCCTGGCTCTGATATCCCGGCCTGATCCAGGCGGTCATCAGCTGCACGGCATCGGGGGACACGGGGCTCGTCGGGAAGGCGGTGGCCCGTGGCACGTACGCGGGCGGGGCGTACAGCACGAAGCCCACCGGGACATCATCGACGTAGACGACGCGACCGCAGGAGCCCCACTCCAGCAGGACGGCGGAGATCCACGCTTCCTTCTCGTGCTCCGGCGTACCGGCCTTTACTGCGGCCTGGCCGCTGACCGGGTCCAGCTCCCAGAAGACACACGTCCGGCAACGCTGGGGAAGGTCCGGAAGGTTGTCCAGCGTGAGCGGTACGAGCCGACGCCCCATGAAGGCTGTTCCTCACTTCCTTCGCCCGCCGCATCACGGGCGGCAGTCAGAGCGCTCCGTTCCTTCAGCAGGCTGCCGACGAATCCGCCGACGGCTCCCAGCCCAAGGCCCGCAGTCATCAGTCCGGTGCGGCTCACCGATCGCATGGCCCTCCCCCTCCCCAATGAGGTGTCGCCAGCTGGATGTGCCATACCCAATCGCATCGTATCCACGATGCGATTGCACCGATACCGTAAGAAAGCAAAGAGCGGGCCGTGTTCCGGTACACACCGGACACGGCCCGCTCTCGTCGGACTACGTGATGAGGCTCAGGCCTCTTTGCCCTCGGAGGAGTCGCCCTCGACGGAGTCCCTGTCGGCGGCGTCGTCGGAGTCCTCTTCGGAGCCCTCGGCGAGTCCGTTCTTCAGGACCGGCCCCTCACCCGGAGCGAGCGTCGCGAGGATGCGCTCCAGGTCCTCCAGCGAGGCGAAGTCAACGACGATCTTGCCCTTCTTCTGCCCCAGGTCCACCCTCACCCGGGTTTCGAACCGGTCGGAGAGACGCGTGGCAAGGCTGGTCAGCGACGGCGAAACCCGAGCGCCCGCACGCGGCCCCTTGGCCCGCGGGGTGCTCTGCGGCCGCGAACCCATGAGGGTCACGATCTCCTCGACGGCCCGCACCGAGAGCCCCTCGGCCACGATCCGGTGCGCAAGACGGTCCTGCTCCTCCGAGTCCTCGACGGACAGCAGAGCACGAGCATGGCCCGCGGAGAGCACCCCGGCGGCGACCCTGCGCTGAACCGCCGGCGACAGCTTCAGCAGCCGCAGCGTGTTCGAGACCTGCGGGCGGGAACGGCCGATCCGGTCCGCCAGCTGGTCGTGTGTGCAGTTGAAGTCCCTGAGCAGCTGATCGTAGGCGGCAGCCTCTTCCAGCGGATTCAGCTGCGCACGGTGCAGGTTCTCCAGGAGGGCGTCCAAGAGGAGCTTCTCGTCGTCCGTGGCTCGGACGATCGAGGGGATGCGCTCGAGTCCTGCCTCACGGCAAGCGCGCCAGCGCCGCTCACCCATGATGAGCTCGTAGCGCGAGTCTCCGACCTGTCGTACCACGACAGGCTGGAGAAGCCCGACCTCCTTGATGGAGGTCACCAGCTCGGCGAGGGCATCCTCGTCGAAGACCTCACGGGGCTGCCTCGGGTTGGGCGTGATGAAGTCGAGAGGCAGCTCGGCGAAGTGCGCGCCGACCGGACTCTCCTCGGTCTCCACCGCTTCGCTCGCCGACCGTTCCGTTTCACGTGAAACGGGGCTCTGCGGGAGCGCCGTCACCTTCGCGGCAGCCACGCCCCGCTCGGCGGTGAGTACCGGTGCAGCACTGGGCGAGGCCGCAGCTCCGCTCATGGCCTGGGCGGTCGACTTCTCCGTCGGGGCCGCAGGGATCAGGGCACCGAGGCCACGACCCAGCCCTCTCCGTCGCTCGCTCACTGCATCCCCTCCGTCGTGCTGTGCTGATCATTCTGAGCGCCCATGTGGGCATGCTGTACGTCGTAGCGAATGCCGACGCCGCGAAGCGCGATCTCCCGTGCCGCCTCGAAATACGAGAGGGCGCCACTCGATCCCGGATCGTAGGTGAGCACGGTCTGCCCGTAGCTCGGCGCCTCGGAGATGCGGACCGAGCGGGGAATGCTCGTCCGCAGGACCTCTTCGCCGAAGTGGGTGCGCACCTCGTCCGCCACCTGTGAAGCAAGCCGGGTGCGGCCGTCGTACATGGTGAGCAGGATCGTCGAGACGTGCAGATGCGGGTTGAGGTGCCCGCGCACCAGGTCGACGTTGCGCAGAAGCTGACCGAGGCCCTCCAGCGCGTAGTACTCGCACTGGATGGGGATCAGCACCTCCGCGCCGGCCACCAGGGCGTTGACCGTCAGCAGGCCGAGGGACGGTGGGCAGTCGATGAGGATGTAGTCCAGCGGCTGCTCGTACGCCTGGATCGCCCGTTGCAGTCGGCTCTCCCGTGCCACCAGTGACACCAGCTCGATCTCCGCACCGGCGAGATCGATAGTGGCCGGGGCACAGAAGAGTCCTTCGACATCAGGGACCGGCTGCACGACTTCGGAGAGCGGCTTGCTGTCGATCAACACGTCGTAGATGGACGGCACTTCGGCGTGGTGGTCGATACCCAGAGCCGTGGAGGCGTTGCCCTGCGGGTCGAGGTCGATGACCAGGACACGCGCGCCGTGCAGAGCGAGCGAAGCGGCGAGGTTGACGGTTGTCGTCGTCTTGCCCACTCCACCCTTCTGATTGGCGACCACCATGACTCTGGTCTGCTCGGGTCGTGGCAGGCCTTCGCCTGCACGGCCCAAGGCTTCCACCGCCAGTTGGGCAGCACGACCGATAGGGGTGTCGTCCATCGGGGGCGGTGTTTCACGTGAAACATCCTCCCCCGCCGACTCGGTACGGGGACCGGGGACCGGATCGGTCATCGGTCCCGCGATGTTGGCGTCGGACCGCAAGGATTCACTCTCCTCGACTTCAGGCTCGCAATGAACAGAGCCTCCCATGCTTTGAGGGTCGTGAACCAGCGAGGCCCGGTCTTCTGTGGACGAATCCACCTCTGTGGACAACTCCGTTCCCTTATCGAGGGAACCGAGTGGCCGACGCTCGCGAGGTTCCGCAGCGCGGCCGCGACTGATGATGCCATGCAGCAGTGAGCGACGTTTCACGTGAAACACGATGCACGGCAGCCGGGGTGCCGCTTGCGCGACACCCCGGTATGCGTACGTTTGGCAGCTTTTGTGGAGTACGGCTCGTCGTCAGGACGGATGAACGACGCGGCCCGGACGACTCAGCGACGACGCCGGGTTCGGTTCGTACGAGCAGCCTTCGCACGCTTGGCTGCGAAGCGCACACCGCCGGGGCTCTCCCCGACCTCGACCCGCACGACCGTGGACAGCGGGTCCACCACGCCCTCGCCGACATGCAGCACCGAGGTGGTCACCGCACCGAGCTTGCTCAGTGCGGCCCCCGCACCCTTGACCTCTTCCTCGGCCGTGTCGCCCTTGAGGAGAAGCATCTCCCCGTAGGGACGCAGGAGCGGCACTCCCCAGGCCGCGAGCCGGTCCAGTGGCGCAACAGCCCGCGCGGTCACCACGTGGACGGGAGGCAGCTTCCCAAGGACCTCCTCGGCGCGCCCCCGCACGACGGTCACATGGTCGAGTCCGAGCAGCTCGACCACTTCGGTGAGGAAGGTCGTCCGCCGCAGCAGGGGTTCAAGCAGCGTGATCTTCAGGTCCGGGCGGACGAGAGCCAGCGGAATGCCCGGCAGACCCGCCCCCGAACCGACATCGCACACCATCACGTTCTCGGGCACGACCTCGGAGAGGACCGCGCAGTTCAGCAGATGCCGCTCCCACAGCCGAGGCACTTCGCGAGGGCCGATCAGGCCTCGCTGCACTCCCGCGTCGGCCAGCAACTCCGCGTACCGGACCGCGTCCGAGAAGCGCTCACCGAATACCGCCCGGGCCTGCTCGGGCGCCGAGGGGAGCTCCGCTGCCTCCGTCACGGGGACCGTCCTTCCGTACCGCACTGGGGTGGCTGACTATCAGGCTGACAAAGACCGGCCCCGCCTGCGAACAGACGGGGCCGGGGAAACTACGTGCGATCAGGCAGGAAGGACGACGACGAAGCGCTGCGGCTCCTCGCCCTCGGACTCGCTGCGCAGACCGGCGGCCTTGACCGCATCATGCACGACCTTGCGCTCGAAGGGCGTCATCGGCTTGAGGTTCACCGGCCCACCGGAGCTCTTCACCTCGGCCGCCGCCTTGGCGCCCAGCTCGGAGAGCTCCTCACGCTTCTTCGCGCGGTAACCCGCGATGTCCAGCATGAGGCGGCTGCGGTCACCGGTCTCGCGGTGCACCGCGAGGCGCGTCAGCTCCTGGAGCGCCTCCAGGACCTCACCGTCACGGCCGACGAGCTTCTGCAGATCGCGGCTGTTCGAGTCGCTGATGATCGAGACAGCGGCGCGGTCGGCCTCGACGTCCATGTCGATGTCACCGTCGAGATCGGCGATGTCCAGCAGACCCTCGAGGTAGTCCGCCGCGATCTCACCCTCCTGCTCAAGACGGGTGAGAGTGTCGCCGGCCTCGACCTCGGCCTCGGCGGGGGCGGTGGTGCCTTCCGTCACGGGATGGACTCCTTCTACTTCTTGGACGGGTGCTTGGGCCGCTGCTGGCCCTTGCGCTGCCCCGACTTGGCTTGGCGTGCGTTACCTGACCCGGACTTGCCACCCGCGGGCTTGCCCTGGGGAGCGGCGTCCTCAGGCTCGTCCTGAGTCTTCTCCAGCGACGTCTTCGCCTCCGAAGCCGTCTCCGTGTCGCTCTCCGCCTTGCCGTGTGCGGCGGCGGACTGGCGCTGCGACTTGCTCTGGCGCTTGGGCTGCTGCCGCTTCGGGGCACCACCGCCGGCGGCGGCGGGAGTGCCGTCCTCGGTCTCCGTGGCGACAGCGGAATCGCTCTGCGCGACGGAACCGTCGGCCTGGGCGACGAGGCCCGCCTTGCTCAGACCGTTGATGAACTTGCGCTCGAACTCGTTGCGGTCACGGCCCTTGGCGACGATCGCCTTGATGACGTTCGCGTTGCCACGGCCCCGCACCTTCTTGGTGTGCGTGAGCTGCTTCTGCAGGCGCTCCAGGAACGCGGCCTGGGCCTTGGAGCCCGGAGTCGGGTTCCGGCGGATCACGAACATCTGCTGGCCCATGGTCCACACGTTGGTGGTCAGCCAGTAGACGAGAACACCGACGGGGAAGTTGATGCCGAACACGGCGAACATGATCGGGAAGACGTACATCAGCATCTTCTGCTGCTGCATGAACGGCGTCTTGACCGTCGTGTCCACGTTCTTCGTCATCAGCTGACGCTGCGTGTAGAACTGCGAGAACGACATCAGGCAGATCATGATCGCGGTCACGACGCGGACGTCGGTCAGCGAGGCGTGCAGCGCCGCGACCTTTTCCTCGCTGTCCATGAACTTCGCGGCCAGCGGGGCGCCGAAGATGTGCGCCTTCTGGGCGCTCTCCAGGAGCGGCTTGTCGATGACGCCGATGGTGTCGTTCGACGCGATGCCGGAGAGCACGTGGTACAGCGCGAAGAAGAACGGCGACTGCGCCAGGATGGGAAGGCACGAGGAGAGCGGGTTGGTACCCGACTCCTTGTACAGCTTCATCATCTCTTCGGACTGACGCTGCTTGTCGCTCTTGTAGCGTTCCTGGATCTTCTTCATCTCGGGCTGCAGCGTCTGCATCGCCCGGGTCGCCTTGATCTGCTTCACGAAGAGCGGGATCAGGCAGATACGGATCAAGATCACCAGGGACACGATGGACAGGCCCCAGGCCCAGCCCGTGTCAGGACCGAAGATCGCCCCGTACAACGAGTGGAACTGGACGATGACCCAGGAAACGGGTGTCGTGATGAAGCTGAACAGACTGGCAATCGTGTCCACTAATCAGGCTCCTTGAGCATGGGACGGGGTCTCGGCGGCCGGGCTCGGGGTATCCGGGGCGATCTCCCCGGAGGGCACGCCAGCGGCGGAGGGCCCGCCCTTGCGTTCGCGCCACATGGTGCGCAGCATCTCGTGCCACCGCGGTCGCTTGCGCGGCGGGACATGGTCGACACCACCGAGCGACCACGGATTGCACCGAAGGATGCGCCAGGCAGTGAGCGCCGTTCCCTTGATCGCACCGTGCCGGTCGATGGCCAGATAGCCGTAGCGGGAACACGACGGGTAGTACTTGCACACCGGACCAAGCAGCGGACTGATCGTCCACTGGTACAGCTTGATCAGAGCCAGCAGTGGGTACTTCATCGAGCGCCCCCTCCCAGCAGCCGCTGAAGGGCGGCGTCCAGGTCTTGGGCCAGCTGTGCATGGGCGGCGTCGCCCGATCCGGGCAACGCTCGTACGACTACCAGGCTACCGGGGGGCAGCAGAGCCACCCGGTCACGCATCAGATGGCGAAGCCTGCGCTTCACCTTGTTGCGTACGACGGCTCCGCCAACGGCCTTGCTCACGACGAAACCCGCACGCGTCGGGGGAACGCTCTCCCCAGGCGCGTGCGGGTCCGTTGCACCGCTACGTAGATGGACGACGAGAAGCGGGCGTCCGGCCCGTCGTCCTCGGCGTACCGCGGTCGCGAAGTCTTCGCGCCGCCTCAGCCGATGCTCGGTAGGCAGCACGACGTCATGACCTAATGCGATTAGGCGGAAAGGCTGGCGCGACCCTTGCCACGACGGTTCGCGAGAATCGCGCGGCCGGCACGGGTGCGCATCCGCAGGCGGAAGCCGTGGGTCTTGGCACGACGGCGGTTGTTCGGCTGGAAGGTGCGCTTGCTCACTCGGGGGCTCCAGAAATGATTGTGTGGAGGCGGGACATCGCCTGGCTGTCACCGTGCGCCCACGAGAAGCTCGCGAATACGCACCGAGTGCACCGCTTCACAATCACAGATCGTGATCTTTGCCCATCGGAGGCAGGCGGCAGCAGCCATCGACAACTCGACCTGGTCACGGTACGCGGGGCTACGCCATCCGGTCAAACCGCCCGTCAGGGCGAGACACTGTGCACAGCCTGTGGACAACAACTTGAACCGCAGCCATTGCCCTGACTACCGTGGCCAAACTCCGATTCATTCCCTTCTCCCTGCCCATCCCGATTTCCGTCCCAAGAACCACACCTTCGTGGGACCCCGTGAGAGAGCGTGCCTTGTGGCTGATGTACCTGCCGATCTTGCCGCAGTGTGGCCACGAGTTCTGGAGCAGCTGCTGGGTGAGGGGCGGGGGCACGGTGTAGACGCGAAGGACGAGCGCTGGATCAAGCGCTGCCAGCCGCTGGCGCTGGTCGCCGATACCGCTCTGCTGGCCGTACCGAACGAATTCGCCAAGGGCGTACTCGAAGGACGCCTCGCACCCATCGTCAGTGAATCGCTGAGCCGCGAGTGCGGCCGCCCGATCCGTATCGCCATCACGGTGGACGACTCGGTCGGCGACCCCATGGACAGGCCCACCCCGCCGGCGCCGCCGCTCCAGCATCAGCCCGGTCAGCATCAGTCCGGCCAGCAACAGCAGCAGCGCTACGAGGAGCCGGAGCAGCACCCGGGCCCCGGTCAGGGCCACGAGCCGTACGACAATTACGGCCGCCGCACCCCGGACGAGCACTCCCCGGGCCGCGGACCCGAGCAGCTGCCCACCGCCCGCCCGGCGTACCCCGACTACCAGCGCCCCGGGCCCGGCGCCTGGCCGCAGCACCAGCCGCAGCAGCCCCAGCAGCAGGACGACTACGGCTGGCAGCAGCCGCGGCTCGGCTTCCCCGAGCGGGACCCGTACGCGAGCCCCCAGCAGCCGCAGCACGACTACCGCTCGCAGCCGCAGGGGCACTCCCCGTACGACCAGCACCGCCAGGACCGGCAGGACCGGCAAGAGCGCCAGGACCGGCAGGACCAGCAGGACCGCCACGACCGGCACGACAGACGCGAGCGTCACGACCAGTCCACGGCCTCCGGCGGCCACGACCCCAGGGGCGGCGGCCACGGAAACGGCCACGGCGTCCACGGCAGCGGCACCCCCGGCCCACTGGCCGCGCAGCCCGCGCCCGCGTCGGCCCCCGGCGAACCCACCGCACGCCTGAACCCCAAGTACCTCTTCGACACCTTCGTCATCGGTGCCTCGAACCGCTTCGCGCACGCGGCCGCGGTCGCCGTCGCCGAAGCGCCCGCCAAGGCCTACAACCCCCTCTTCATCTACGGGGAGTCCGGGCTCGGCAAAACGCATCTTCTGCACGCGATCGGGCACTACGCCCGCAGCCTCTACCCCGGCACGCGTGTGCGCTACGTGAGCTCCGAGGAGTTCACGAACGAGTTCATCAACTCCATCCGCGACGGCAAGGGCGACACCTTCCGCAAGCGGTACCGCGAGATGGACATCCTGCTCGTCGACGACATCCAGTTCCTCGCGAGCAAGGAGTCGACGCAGGAGGAGTTCTTCCACACCTTCAATACGCTCCACAACGCGAACAAGCAGATCGTGCTCTCCAGTGACCGGCCGCCCAAGCAGCTGGTCACCCTGGAGGACCGGCTGCGCAACCGCTTCGAGTGGGGACTGATCACCGACGTCCAGCCGCCCGAGCTGGAAACGCGTATCGCCATCCTTCGTAAGAAGGCGGTGCAGGAGCAGCTCAACGCCCCGCCCGAGGTCCTGGAGTTCATCGCGTCCCGCATCTCACGCAACATCCGTGAGCTCGAGGGCGCGCTGATCCGGGTCACGGCCTTCGCCTCGCTCAATCGGCAGCCGGTGGACCTGGGCCTGGCGGAGATCGTCCTCAAGGACCTGATCCCCGGCGGCGAGGACGCCGCTCCGGAGCTCACCGCGCCGGCCATCATGGCCGCGACCGCGGACTACTTCGGGCTGACCGTGGACGACCTCTGCGGATCCTCCCGCAGCCGCGTCCTGGTGACGGCGCGGCAGATCGCGATGTACCTCTGCCGCGAGCTCACGGACCTCTCGCTGCCCAAGATCGGCGCGCAGTTCGGCGGCCGCGACCACACGACGGTCATGCACGCGGACCGCAAGATCCGTGCCCTGATGGCCGAGCGGCGCTCCATCTACAACCAGGTCACTGAGCTCACCAACCGCATCAAGAACGGCTGACGGCCTCTGCGCGGCTTCTGTCAGAAGCGCTGAGAGCCACCGGCACACGACGCCGACGCATCGTTCGTACGTCTCTGAAAGGCGCCCCGGGACAACTTCCGGGGCGCCTTTTGCTGTTGCGCACGCGCGCGTGGAGCCCCTTCGTCCCCCGCCGCTGTTCGATTTCCCCAGCTGAGAGGCCTGTTCTCCACAGATGTGGGTCCTTTTTTCCTTCCACACCCTGGGGACCGGGAAGTTGTCCAGATGATGTCCACAGGGGACCCTGCTGAAGGATCATCAAGCCAGGTCAGGTGGTTGTGGATTGGTGGACGACGGTCCTCCACAGCCTGTGGAGGAAAATCTCGTCCACAGGGTGTGCACGAACTTGTCCACCGGCAACCCACAGGCTCGAGCCGGTTGTCCCCAGCTTTCCCCAGCTTCTCCACACGCCTGTCCACTGTTCGGCAACGCAACGCGCCCCGTCACCGTGCCGAGTGAAAGGCGTCACACCAAGGTGGTCGGTTGGCCTGTGGGGAAGGTGGGTAAAGCTGGGGACAGCGCTGGGGAGAAGTAGCCCCTGCCTGTGCATCGGGTGTGCAGAACTTTCGCCCGTCCACAGAAACCACCGGTTGTCCACCGCCTCCGCCCACAGGCTCAGTGGATAAAAAACCGGCACTGACCTGCGAAAACGGGGTTATCCACGGTTTCCACAGGCCCTACTACTACTCCCACTTAGAGTTACCGGGAAATTCGCTTGGAAGAGGGGCCTGTGCACAACTCGCCCTCCGGACCTCCGACGCCGCTCGTCACGACTTGACCCCGACGGGCACCCGCTGTCAGTGCGGTGCGTCAGACTGGTCCCCAGTGCCAGCAACAGCAGGAGGGCGGCTAAGTGAAGATCCGGGTGGAACGCGACGTACTCGCAGAGGCGGTGGCGTGGGCGGCGCGCAGTCTCCCGGCCCGGCCACCGGCACCTGTCCTGGCGGGACTGCTGCTGAAGGCCGAGGAAGGCGCACTCAGCCTCTCCAGCTTCGACTACGAGGTCTCGGCGCGTGTCTCCGTGGACGCCGAGATCGACGACGAGGGCACGGTCCTCGTCTCCGGCCGGCTGCTCGCCGACATCTGCCGCGCCCTTCCCAACCGTCCGGTGGAGATCTCCACAGACGGTGTGCGGGCCACGGTGGTCTGCGGCTCCTCGCGATTCACACTCCACACGCTTCCTGTGGAGGAGTACCCCGCGCTGCCGCAGATGCCCACCGCGACCGGCACGGTCCCCGGTGAGGTCTTCGCCTCCGCCGCAGCCCAAGTGGCCATCGCCGCGGGCCGCGACGACACGCTGCCCGTCCTGACCGGCGTGCGCATCGAGATCGAGGGCGACACCGTCACGCTGGCCTCCACCGACCGCTACCGCTTCGCGGTCCGCGAGTTCCTGTGGAAGCCGGAGAACCCCGAGGCGTCCGCGGTCGCCCTGGTGCCCGCCAAGACGCTCCTGGACACCGCCAAGGCGCTCACGAGCGGCGACACGGTCACCCTGGCGCTGTCCGGCTCGGGTGCCGGTGAGGGCCTGATCGGTTTCGAGGGCGCGGGCCGGCGTACGACCACGCGGCTCCTCGAGGGCGACCTGCCGAAGTACAAGACGCTCTTCCCCACGGAGTTCAACTCGATCGCGGTCATCGAGACCGCCCCGTTCGTCGAGGCCGTGAAGCGCGTGGCCCTGGTGGCCGAGCGGAACACCCCGGTCCGGCTCAGCTTCGAGCAGGGCGTGCTGATCCTGGAGGCCGGCTCCAGCGACGACGCACAGGCTGTGGAGAGGGTCGACGCCCAGCTCGAGGGCGACGACGTCTCGATCGCCTTCAACCCGACGTTCCTGCTCGACGGCCTGAGCGCGATCGACTCCCCGGTCGCCCAGCTGTCGTTCACGACCTCGACGAAGCCGGCACTCCTGAGCGGCAGGCCGGCCGTGGACGCGGAGGCCGATGAGGCCTACAAGTACCTGATCATGCCGGTACGTCTGAGCGGCTGAGCCCACAGGTGTGAGCGGGCGTCCGGGCGTAGGCTCGGACGCGGGTACGAAGGTGCCTCCACGCCACATCGCGACTTAAGGAACCACTGATGGAGCTCGGTCTCGTCGGCCTCGGCAAGATGGGCGGCAACATGCGCGAGCGCATCCGCCGCGCAGGCCACACCGTCATCGGATACGACCGGAACGCGGACGTCGCGGACGTCCACAGCCTCGAAGAGCTTGTGGGCAAGCTCAAGGGCCCGCGCGTCGTATGGGTGATGGTCCCGGCCGGAGCCGCGACCCAGTCCACCGTCGACGAGCTCGCCGAGCTGCTCCAGCCCGGTGACGTCGTCGTGGACGGCGGGAACTCCCGCTGGACGGACGACGAGAAGCACGGCGAGGAGCTCGCCGCCAAGGGCATCGGCTTCGTCGACTGCGGCGTCTCCGGCGGCGTCTGGGGCCTGCAGAACGGCTACGCCCTGATGTACGGCGGCGACACCGAGAACATCGCGAAGGTCCAGCCGATCTTCGACGCCCTCAAGCCCGAGGGTGACTTCGGTTCGGTCCACGCGGGCAAGATCGGCGCCGGCCACTTCTCGAAGATGGTCCACAACGGCATCGAGTACGCCATGATGCAGGCCTACGCCGAGGGCTGGGAGCTCCTGGAGAAGGTCGACTCCGTCACGGACGTGCGCGAGGTCTTCCGCTCCTGGCAGGAGGGCACGGTCATCCGTTCCTGGCTGCTCGACCTCGCGGTCAACGCCCTGGACGACGACGAGCACCTGGCGAAGCTGCGCGGCTTCGCGCAGGACTCCGGTGAGGGCCGGTGGACGGTGGAAGCCGCCATCGACAACGCCGTGCCGCTGCCCGCGATCACGGCCTCGCTCTTCGCCCGGTTCGCCTCGCGCCAGGACGACTCCCCGCAGATGAAGATGATCGCCGCGCTGCGCAACCAGTTCGGTGGCCACGCCGTCGAGTCCAAGAGCGAGAACTGATCCACAGCCTGTGGGCAACGCCAGCCGTTTCCCACAGGCCTCTCAGCAAGTGAAGGAAGCCGGGGGAGGTCGGCGCACACCATGCACGTCACGCATCTGTCGCTGGCCGACTTCCGCTCGTACTCCCGGGTCGAGGTCCCTCTCGACCCGGGAGTCACCGCGTTCGTGGGCCCGAACGGCCAGGGCAAGACGAACCTCGTCGAGGCCGTGGGCTATCTCGCCACGCTCGGCAGCCACCGGGTCTCCTCGGACGCCCCCTTGGTGCGCATGGGCGCCGAGCGTGCCGTCGTCCGGGCCGCGGTCCAGCAGGGCGAGCGCCAGCAGCTGGTCGAACTGGAGCTCAACCCGGGCAAGGCCAACCGTGCCCGGATCAACAGGTCCTCGCAGGTCAGGCCCCGCGATGTGCTCGGGATCGTCCGTACGGTGCTGTTCGCCCCCGAAGATCTGGCGCTGATCAAAGGTGACCCCGGCGAGCGCCGACGGTTCCTCGACGAGCTGATCACGGCGCGCTCCCTGCGCATGGCGGGCGTGCGGTCCGACTACGACCGCGTACTGAAGCAGCGCAACACCCTCCTGAAGTCGGCGGCCCTCGCACGGCGGCACGGCGGCCGCACGATGGACCTGTCCACCCTCGACGTCTGGGACCAGCACCTCGCGCGCGTGGGCGCCGAGCTGCTCACCCAGCGGCTCGACCTGATCGCCGCGCTGCAGCCCCTTGCCGACAAGGCGTACGAGCAGCTGGCACCCGGCGGCGGCCCCGTCTCGCTGGAGTACAAGCCCTCGGCGCCCGGCGAGGGCCACACCCGCGAGGTGCTGTTCGAGCAGCTGATCGCCGCCCTCGAAGAGGCGCGCAAGCAGGAGATCGAGCGGGGCGTGACGCTGGTCGGCCCGCACCGCGACGACCTGCTCCTCAAGCTCGGCCAGCTCCCCGCGAAGGGGTACGCGAGCCATGGCGAGTCCTGGTCGTACGCCCTGGCGCTGCGCCTGGCCTCGTACGACCTTCTGCGCGCGGAAGGCAATGAGCCCGTGCTCGTCCTTGACGATGTGTTCGCGGAGCTCGACGCGCGCCGCAGGGAGCGCCTCGCGGAGCTGGTGGCGCCGGGCGAGCAGGTCCTGGTCACGGCCGCGGTGGACGACGACGTGCCGGGCGTGCTCGCCGGGACGCGGTTCGCGGTGGCGGACGGCGCAGTGGAGCGCGTATGACGCGCCCGAGCAGGGAGCGTGCATGAGCGCCGAAGAGCCCGCCAAGGACACTCCTCAGGGCGCCCCCGACGCCCCCAAGGAGACGCCGAAGACCCCAGAGCCCTCCGGCGTCGACCTCGCCCGGGTCGCCCTGCGCGCAGCCAAGGAACAGGCACGCGCGCGTGGCGACGCCGCGCAGCAGAAGAAACAGGCCCGCAGGGGCGGTCTGCGCTCCGGCGCGCGCGCCGACGGGCGTGACCCGCAGCCGCTCGGCTCCGCCATCAACCGCCTGATCACCGAGCGCGGCTGGGAGACGCCGGCCGCGGTCGGCGGGGTGATGGGCCGCTGGCCGCAGATCGTCGGCGAGGACCTGGCCAACCACTGCGTCCCGCAGCGGTACGACGAGAACGAGCGCGTCCTGACCGTCCAGTGCGACTCCACGGCCTGGGCGACGAACCTGCGGCTCCTGGCCCCCCAGCTGGTCGCGCGCCTCAACGAGGACCTGGGTCACGGCACCGTGCGCCTCATCAAAGTCCTCGGCCCCGGTGGCCCCGCGCGCCGCTTCGGACCCTTGCGCGCACCGGGCAGCACGGGCCCCGGCGACACCTACGGCTGAGGCCGTACCGGGTGGTAGCTCGGGGTTGACGCTCCGAAGCGCTGAGTGCCGCTGTGAGCCTCCTAGGGCCCCGCTCCGTATATGGGGAGTCGGAGGATGCCGCTTCAGGACGGCACATGCGGACTCAGGTACCGGCAAACCCCCATCACTGTCAGCGCTACCGGTAGACTGGAAGCTAATCCCGCCCCACTTGTGGGACGCATAGAACAACGCTGACTATCGCTGAACGACGCAGCCGCTCCGGCCACCGCCGGGTGCTTGGCTTGTGCTGTGCCAGAAAGGGCGCTTCGTGGCCGATTCCGGCAACCCCAACGAGAACATCCCGTCTACCGTCGCTGGCGAGAACGGCGAGGTCACAGCCTTGTACGACGCCAGCGCGATCACCGTCCTCGAGGGTCTGGACGCGGTCCGCAAGCGACCCGGCATGTACATCGGATCGACCGGTGAGCGCGGCCTGCACCACCTCGTGCAAGAGGTTGTCGACAACTCCGTCGACGAGGCCCTCGCCGGGCACGCGGACACCATCGACGTCACGATCCTCGCCGACGGTGGCGTGCGCGTCATCGACAACGGCCGAGGCATCCCGGTGGGCATCCACCCCGTCGAGAAGAAGCCGGCCGTCGAGGTCGTACTCACCGTGCTGCACGCGGGCGGCAAGTTCGGCGGCGGCGGATACGCGGTCTCCGGTGGTCTGCACGGCGTCGGTGTCTCCGTCGTGAACGCACTGTCGACGAAGCTCGCCGTCGACATCCGGACCGACGGCTACCGCTGGACCCAGGACTACAAGCTGGGTGTGCCGACGGCCCCGCTGGCCAAGCACGAGGCGACCGAGGACACGGGCACCACGGTCACCTTCTGGGCCGACCCGGACGTCTTCGAGACGACCGAGTACTCCTTCGAGACGCTGGCACGGCGCTTCCAGGAGATGGCGTTCCTCAACAAGGGTTTGACGATCAAACTCACTGATGAGCGCGATTCGGCGAAGGCGACGGCGGGTGCGGACTCGGCCGAGGCCACCGACGACGAGGCCGCCGAGGCCCGCACGGTGACGTACTACTACGAAGGCGGCATCGTCGACTTCGTGAAGTACCTCAACTCCCGCAAGGGAGAGATGATCCACCCGACCGTCATCGACGTCGAGGCCGAGGACAAGGAGCGCATGCTCTCGGCCGAGATCGCCATGCAGTGGAACTCGCAGTACACCGAAGGTGTCTACTCCTTCGCGAACACGATCCACACGCATGAGGGCGGTACGCACGAGGAGGGCTTCAGGGCCGCGCTGACGGGCCTGGTCAACCGGTACGCGCGCGAGAAGAAGCTGCTGCGCGAGAAGGACGACAACCTCACGGGTGAGGACATCCGCGAGGGCCTGACGGCCATCATCTCGGTGAAGCTGGGCGAGCCGCAGTTCGAGGGCCAGACCAAGACCAAGCTGGGCAACACGGAGGCGAAGACCTTCGTGCAGAAGGTCGTGCACGAGCACCTCACGGACTGGTTCGACCGCAATCCGAACGAGGCCGCGGACATCATCCGCAAGGGCATCCAGGCCGCCACGGCCCGCGTCGCCGCCCGCAAGGCGCGCGACCTGACCCGCCGCAAGGGCCTGCTCGAATCGGCCTCGCTGCCCGGAAAGCTCAGCGACTGCCAGTCGAACGACCCGACGAAGTGCGAGATCTTCATCGTCGAGGGTGACTCCGCCGGTGGTTCGGCGAAGTCCGGCCGTAACCCGATGTACCAGGCGATCCTGCCCATCCGAGGCAAGATCCTGAACGTCGAGAAGGCGCGGATCGACAAGATCCTGCAGAACCAGGAAGTCCAGGCCCTCATCTCGGCCTTCGGCACGGGTGTGCACGAGGACTTCGACATCGAGAAGCTCCGCTATCACAAGATCATCCTGATGGCGGACGCCGACGTCGACGGTCAGCACATCAACACCCTGCTCCTGACGTTCCTGTTCCGCTTCATGCGGCCGCTCGTCGAGTCCGGCCACGTCTACCTGTCGCGCCCGCCGCTCTACAAGATCAAGTGGAGCCGGGACGACTTCCAGTACGCGTACTCGGACCGTGAGCGCGACGCGCTGGTCGAGCTCGGCCGCCAGGCAGGCAAGCGCTTCCGGGACGACTCGGTCCAGCGCTTCAAGGGTCTCGGTGAGATGAACGCCGAGGAGCTGCGCATCACGACGATGGACCAGGAGCACCGCGTTCTCGGCCAGGTCACCCTGGACGACGCGGCGCAGGCCGACGACCTGTTCTCGGTGCTGATGGGTGAGGACGTCGAGGCCCGGCGCTCGTTCATCCAGCGCAACGCCAAGGACGTCCGCTTCCTCGACATCTGAGTCGGCCGTACAAGCCGCACCTCGAAAGGACTTTGACCAGCAATGGCCGACGAGAACACCCCTGTGATGCCCGAAGAGGAGCCCGCGGTCCCCGGCGTGGGCATGCGTGTCGAGCCCGTCGGGCTCGAGACCGAGATGCAGCGCTCGTACCTCGACTACGCGATGTCCGTCATCGTGTCGCGCGCGCTCCCCGACGTCCGGGACGGACTCAAGCCCGTCCACCGTCGCGTCCTGTACGCGATGTACGACGGCGGATACCGCCCCGAGAAGGGCTTCTACAAGTGCGCCCGCGTCGTCGGCGACGTCATGGGCACCTACCACCCGCACGGCGACTCCTCCATCTACGACGCCCTGGTCCGCCTGGCCCAGCCGTGGTCGATGCGGATGCCCCTGGTGGACTCCAACGGCAACTTCGGCTCTCCGGGCAACGACCCGGCGGCCGCCATGCGGTACACCGAGTGCAAGATGGCGCCGCTGGCCATGGAGATGGTCCGTGACATCGACGAGGAGACCGTCGACTTCACCGACAACTACGACGGCCGCAACCAGGAGCCGACGGTCCTGCCGGCGCGCTTCCCGAACCTGCTGATCAACGGTTCTGCGGGCATCGCGGTCGGCATGGCCACCAACATCCCGCCGCACAACCTCCGCGAGGTCGCGGCGGGCGCGCAATGGGCGCTGGAGCACCCGGACGCCTCGCACGAAGAGCTGCTCGACGCTCTCATCGAGCGCATCAAGGGCCCCGATTTCCCGACCGGCGCACTAGTAGTGGGCCGAAAGGGCATCGAGGAGGCGTACCGCACGGGCCGTGGCTCCATCACGATGCGCGCGGTCGTCGCGGTCGAGGAGATCCAGAACCGCCAGTGCCTGGTGGTCACCGAGCTCCCCTACCAGACCAACCCCGACAACCTCGCGCAGAAGATCGCCGACCTCGTCAAGGACGGCAAGGTCGGCGGCATCGCCGACGTCCGCGACGAGACGTCCTCGCGCACGGGCCAGCGTCTGGTCGTCGTCCTGAAGAGGGACGCCGTCGCCAAGGTCGTACTGAACAACCTCTACAAGCACACCGACCTCCAGTCGAACTTCAGCGCCAACATGCTGGCGCTCGTCGACGGTGTGCCGCGCACGCTCTCCCTCGACGCCTTCATCCGCCACTGGGTGACGCACCAGGTCGAGGTCATCGTCCGGCGTACGAAGTACAGGCTGCGCAAGGCCGAGGAGCGGGCCCACATCCTGCGCGGCCTGCTGAAGGCCCTGGACGCCATCGACGAGGTCATCGCACTCATCCGGGCCAGCCAGACGGTCGACGTCGCGCGTGAGGGCCTGATGGGCCTGCTCTCGATCGACGAGATCCAGGCCAACGCCATCCTCGAGATGCAGCTGCGCCGCCTTGCCGCCCTGGAGCGCCAGAAGATCGTCGCCGAGCACGACGAACTGCAGGCGAAGATCAACGAGTACAACGCGATCCTGGCCTCGCCCGAGCGGCAGCGCCAGATCATCAGCGAGGAGCTCGCGGCGATCGTCGACAAGTTCGGCGAGGACCGTCGCTCGGCGCTCGTGCCCTTCGACGGCGACATGTCCATGGAGGACCTGATCGCCGAGGACGACATCGTCGTCACGATCACGCGCGGCGGTTACGTCAAGCGTACGAAGACGGTGGATTACCGCTCCCAGAAGCGCGGCGGCAAGGGCGTCCGCGGCACGAAGCTGAAGGAGGACGACATCGTCGACCACTTCTTCGTGTCGACGACCCACCACTGGCTGCTGTTCTTCACCAACAAGGGCCGGGTCTACCGCGCGAAGGCATACGAACTGCCGGATGCCGGACGCGACGCCCGCGGCCAGCACGTCGCGAACCTGCTCGCCTTCCAGCCGGACGAGAAGATCGCCGAGATCCTCGCCATCCGGGACTACGAAGCGGTGCCCTACCTGGTGCTCGCCACCAAGGGCGGCCTCGTAAAGAAGACCCCGCTCAAGGACTACGACTCACCGCGCGCCGGTGGCGTCATCGCCATCAACCTCCGTGAGACGGACGACGGCAAGGACGACGAGCTGATCGGCGCCGAGCTCGTCTCGTCCGAGGACGATCTGCTGCTCATCAGCAAGAAGGCGCAGTCGATCAGGTTCACCGCAACGGACGACGCGCTGCGTCCCATGGGGCGCGCGACCTCGGGCGTCAAGGGAATGAGTTTCCGTGGTGGCGACGAACTGCTCTCGATGAATGTCGTCAGGCCGGGTACTTTCGTCTTCACCGCAACCGACGGTGGGTACGCGAAGCGCACCAACGTCGACGAGTACCGCGTCCAGGGCCGTGGCGGCCTCGGCATCAAGGCCGCCAAGATCGTGGAGGACCGCGGAGAGCTCGTGGGCGCGCTGGTGACGGAGGAGACCGACGAGATCCTCGCGATCACCCTGGGCGGCGGTGTGATTCGTACGCGAGTCAACGAGGTCAGGGAGACGGGCCGTGACACCATGGGCGTCCAACTGATCAACCTGGGCAAGCGCGATGCCGTGGTCGGTATCGCTCGTAACGCCGAGGCCGGGCGCGAGGCCGAAGAGGTCGACGGAGACATCGTCGTCGATTCGGCCGAGGGCGAGCAGGCCGACGGTACGGACGAGGGCACGGAGTCCGCGGCCGAGTAGCGCGAGGAGAGAGTCATCGTGAGTGGAGCCACGGGCGCCGGAGCTAGTGGAGCCGGCCCAGCCGGTACAGACGGTGTCCGTGGCTCCGCCACTGATTCTCCCGACTCGCATGAGTCTCGTGGATCCCAGGGGGGAACCGTGACAGACACCCGAGGGCCGCAGCCCGCTCAGTCAGCGCAGTACGGCGGCGGGGCCCAAGGAGCCCAAGGGACCCAAGGTGGCCAGGGGGCTCAGAACGCCACCGGTGCTCTGCCCGGCGAGCGCCAGCCCCAGCAGCAGGCATCCCAGCCGTACCACCCGCCGCAGGCCTACCAGCAGGGATCCCAGACGGGCTCCGTGCGCAGGCCGCGGACGGGGGCACGCACGACGCCTCGTACGCGCAAGGCGCGGCTGCGGGTGGCCAAGGCCGACCCGTGGTCGGTGATGAAGGTCAGCTTCCTGCTCTCCATCGCGCTCGGCATCTGCACGATCGTCGCGGCCGCCGTGCTGTGGATGGTCATGGACGCCATGGGCGTCTTCTCCACGGTGGGCGGCACGATCTCGGAGGCGACGGGCTCGAACGAGTCCAACGGCTTCGACCTGCAGTCCTTCCTGTCGCTGCCGCGCGTCCTGATGTTCACGACGATCATCGCGGTCATCGACGTGGTCCTCGCCACGGCGCTGGCGACGCTCGGCGCCTTCATCTACAACCTCTCCGCGGGCTTCGTGGGCGGCGTGGAGCTGACGCTGGCCGAGGACGAGTAGTTCTTCCCTCTCGTTCCCCCTTCTCTTCCCGCTCTCTTGGTTTCTGGTTCAGGGTCTCGCTCGTACGGAGCGGGGCCCTGTTCTGTATTGCGGCTGGGCCGGGCGACGGGGTGGGCGGACCCGGGGGCGGACCAGCCTGAGCCGTGCGGGCCGGGCTGAGCCCGGCCCGCACGGCCGGTCCGGTGCCCACGGAGGTATCGATTTTGGGACTGGCCCGCACGTGCGCTAATCTTCAGAGGTCAGCGCGCGGGACATACCGCAGCGCGGCGGGGCTATAGCTCAGTTGGTTAGAGCGCATCCCTGATAAGGATGAGGCCACAGGTTCAAATCCTGTTAGCCCCACAGACACGAGAAAGACCCCCAGCCCGTCGGCTGGGGGTCTTCTTCGTATCTGTGTGTTCGTCTGTCTAGGGCTGTCCGTGTCCGTGGGGCCCCGGTGTGACTACGGCTCCGCGGCGAGCCCGCCCGGATGGGCCTCGGCCTCAATGGCTGTCTCCGTGTCGTCCGTGGGGAGGTGGCGGCAGCTCGGGGACGATCCGTGGGCCTCGGCGCGGATGCGTTGCTTCATCGTGGGCGGCAGGGACCGTTCGTACGCTGCTGCCCAGTAGGCCGCGAGCGGGGCCGTCATGGCCGGCGTGCTCTTGCACGTTTCCGTGGCCTGCTGCACGGGCGTGGCCGCCGTTGCCGTCGTCGTGAATCCCAGTGTGGCGAAGAGTGCGAGGAAGGCGGTGATGAGCGTGGTCCACAGCTTCATGGCCTTGGTGCCGGTCATGGCGTCTCACTTTCGGGTTGGGCGATTTGCGTACTTTCCTCATGATGTGTATGTGGGGCCGAGAGTGGGGGACCGACGCTCGTGGCGCGTCGATGTTCAGATGAACACCACCCGTATGGCCGTAAAAGGCCCCTGAGGGGCCTGGGAGAGGCCTGGGTGAGGTCAGGAGCGGTGAATGTCGCGGCGGGCCGTGAGGAGCCGGAGAGCGGCGATGTCCCATTCGACTGCTGTGTTCAGGGCGGCAGTTGGGGTGGATCCAGGTCACCGATCGGTATCGGTCGGTGTGTATAGTCGGGCGCCAGAGGTCCCTTACGTCAAGAAAGACGAGGTCGCGCGGTGAAGAAGCTTCTCCTGGTCGCACTGGCCGCCATCGGCGGGCTCCTCGTGTACCGCCAGATCCAGGCGGATCGCGCCGAGCAGGATCTGTGGACGGAGGCGACTGACTCCGTGCCCACGGGTTCGTGAGTACCGACAACAGTCTCTTTACAGAGCCCCGGCCGCTTCTGCGGCCGGGGCTCTGTGCTGTCCGGATCTTTTCGGTCCTGCGGCCGACCAGGTTTGCGCGGGCAAGCTCTCGCCTTGCGTGAGCAAAGGTTTTCGGGCTTCCGCGTGAGCAGAGGTTGTCGTGCTTCCGCGTGGGCATAGTGGGCGGGACGGCTGGGGCTCAGGGGAGGGGTGGCGCGTGATGGGGCGGCTGGGCAGAGGCCGGGCGCGGGCGATGTCGGCCGTGGGGGCGGCAGCACTGTGCGCGGTCATGGCATTCCAGGCGCCGGGGCAGGCCGAGGCCGCGGCGAAGAGCTCGTCGAGTCCGAACCCGGGTCCGAACGCGAGCCCGTACGCCTTCGCCGAAGGGGCCACGTCTGTCGACGGCGCGCAGAACAGTGCGGACAGCGTGAGGCTTACGCCCGGGGCGACGTACAAGAGCTCCCTCGCGCGCGGGGGGAAGCTCTACTACCAGCTCCAACTCGACGCCAGAGAGACCGTGTACGTCTCTGCGACCGCCGTTCCCGGTCTCGATGCCAAGGTCGCCTATGGGGACGGCGTAGAGGTGTCCTTGCAGGACGCGAACGGCAACAACTGCAACTCCGGAGACGCGCGATTCGGTACGGCGCAGAGCCCGCGGCCCATTTCCGCCTGGGCGGTACGGGCGGTGGGGCCCGCCGAGAACCGGTGCAAAGCGGCCGGCACGTACTACGTAGTGGTCGAGCGGAACAGCGACCCCGGCTCCAGTACGGAGACGTGGGACACGGAGCTTCGCGTCGTATCGGAGCCCGGAGTGTCCAAGAGAGGCTCCACGACGCCACCCGACTCGTGGAACTCCGCTTCGCCCACGCCGGCCGACGGTTCGCGCGAGGAACGCAGGGGCGGCACGGGCTTCAACGATGCGCGGGCGCTGGAGACAGGTGTCTGGGGCGACCGGATCAAGCCGGGCCAGACGCTCTTCTACCGCGTGCCGGTCGACTGGGGGCAGCAGATCTCCGCCAGTGCCGAGCTGGGCAGTGCGAGCGGGGGCAGGGACGAGTACGTCACGTCGGCGCTCGTGATGTCACTGACTAATCCGGTTCGCGCCCGCATCGACGACGCCGACACGGCGTACGACGGCCAGCAGAAGACGACCGCGCTGAAACCAGTGGCCCCCGTGGCGTACGAGAACCGCTTCTCTCCGATGGACCGCGTGGCCGGAACCCGGTTCGCCGGGTGGTACTACCTCTCGGTCCATCTCAATCCGCAGGTCGCCCGGCAGTTCGGCAAGGGGCCGCTGGACCTGACGCTGCGGGTGAACGTCGACGGGGTGGCGAAGGAGGGGCCCGCGTATGTGGGGACGGCGCGGCCCGCCGACGAGTTCAGCGTCACCGGTGAGGACAAGGACGCGGCGGTGCGGGGTGAGACGGATGCCGGGGGCGGGAGCGGTGGCCAGAGCGGGAACGGCAACGGCAACGGCAACGGCAACGGAGACGGAGACGCGATGAAGGTGGTTGCCGCCGGTGGGTTCGGTGGCGGGTCCTTGCTGCTGATGGTCCTGGGTGTGTGGACGCTGATCGGGCGGCGGAGGGCTTCGGCTTCTGCTTCTGCTTCGGCTGCGAACGGTAGTTGAGGGCTGGCGAGGCCGCGGGCTGGCTTTGCTTAGAGCCAGACGGCAGATCTGGGGCAGAGCCAGACGGCAGATCTGCGTCAGGGCCAGACGTCAGATCTGCGTCAGGGCCCAGATGCCCACCGCGAAGCACGCCAGAGCGGCGAGCAGCATGGGGATCGCCACCTTCGGCGGCGGTCCCGGCCGTTTCTGTCGTTTCTGCCGGTGCGGAACCGGCCGGTGCTGGAGTGGAACCTGTGGGGCTTGAGCGGTGTATGGATAAGTAGGGGCGGACACACCATGCGCCAGTGACATCACGGACTGTGACGGGTGGTGAGCAGGGAGCTGTGCGGGGACGTAAGCCGGGACGTGGTCTGGGACCGGAACGGGAGCGGGCGCCGGAGACGGCGCTGGAAACGAGTGGGGGGAGGGGACATGCGGGGACTGAGCGGGGGGAGCGGGCGGCGTTGCCGGTTGCTGTATCGGTTGGGCCGGTGGCTGGGCCTGCACCTGCTGATCGTGTTGAGCCTGCTGCACCGCCTGCACTGGCTGCCCCGGTTGCCCCGACGGCGGCGTGGCCTGCGGTGGCATCGCCTGTGGTGGCGGTGGCGGTGGCGTCTGCGGGTAGCTGCCGGTCTGGGGTGCGGAGAGAGGCGGTGGCGGTACGGAAGGGGGAGCGAAGCCCGGCTGCTGCGGTGGGGCCGTGAGGGGGCCGTCGGGCCCGAACCCCTTGGGAAGCGGGCCCAGTTGGTCGAAGATTTCGACGATCTCGTCATTGGGCCCCGGCTCGGGCAGCAGCTCGGTGGCCGAGTTCAACGCCTTGCGCGCGCCCGTGGCGGTGCGGAACCGCGCTTGCGGATCCGGCTGGAGAAGCGTGGCGACGACCTGCCACAGCGGCTCCGGCACGCCCCGCGGTGCCCCAGGCGTGCCGTGGGCGGCGAAGTGCTCGATCAGTGCCTTGGCGTCGGGCTTGGCGCCCTGCAGCAGATAGAGGGCGACCAGGCCGACGGCGAAGAGATCGGCGGTGAAGTGCGGCTCGGCGCCCAGCATTTGCTCGGGCGCGAAGTAACCGGGCGTCCCCACGACGTAGTTGGTCTCCGTCAGGCGCGGCTCGCCCATCCGCATGGAGATGCCGAAGTCGGAGAGCCGCAGATGCGGGCGCGCGACGCCGGTGGCCTCGAGCAGGATGTTGGCGGGCTTGATGTCGCGGTGCACGACCCCCTCGGCGTGCACCGCCGCGAGCCCGGAGAGCAGCTGGTCCAGGAGCGTGCAGACCAGTCGGGGCGGCAGCGGGCCGTAATCCCCGATCACATGGGCCAGCGAGCCGCCGGCGACCAAGGCCATGGTGAACAGGACCTTGTCGTCGTCGGCGGCCCAGCTGGCGGGCGCGAGTACATGGGGGTGGTCGATCCGCAGCGCCTGCTCCCGCACGAAGCGCAGCAACGCGTGCGCGTCGCTCTGCTGCAGGACCTTGGCCGCCACATATCGGCGCCGCCGGTGGTCCCAGGCGCGCCAGACCGCTCCGACTCCCCCGCGGCCGACCGGGTCGACCAGTTCGTAGCGGCCGGCGAAGACCTCACCCATGGTCGCGCATTGCTCCCCCTCCGGGCCGCCCGGTGGCCCGGCCGACGGCTCAGTTCTGGTGCGCCTCGTAGTGGGCGACCGCGTCCGCGGTGCGTCCGGCACCGTATACCCGGAGGAACTCTGCCAGTTCCGGGTGGGTCGGGGCGAGGGAGTCCGCGGCATCGATGATGTCGCCCGCCGCCGCGACGGAGCGCAACAGCGACTGGATCTCGCGCACCACGCGCTTCACCGTGGGCGCACCCGAACTCGTCGTCGCCTGCGTGGTGTTGGTCAGGACGGAGCCGCCCTGGGACTTCTTGATCTCGTCCATGCGGTCGGTGGCCTCGGCCGCGCTCACACTGCCGTCGGCGACCTGGCCCGCCAGCTCCTGGAGGAGCTGGACGCGCTGGACGACCGCCGGGTTGCCGATCTTGGCGCGCTGTCCGCTCATCAGCTGGGACAGCATGGGCGCGGACAGACCGAGGACGCCGGCGAGGCGTGCCTGGTTGAGGCCCAGATCATCGATGAGACGACGGAAAAGCGCCCCCAGCGGCTCTCCGTACCAGTTCCGCTGGAGCTCTCGTGCTCTCGCGGTCGTCTCTTGTTGTGCGGCGTCCATTGCGTCTCCCCATCGCTTCCCCAAAAACCGTGGTTCGCTGCCGCGAACCACGCCGAGCATCTTACGGAGCGTGGTCGTTCACCGGGACCCCCAATCCTTTTGCGAGATCTGGGGGGAGACCCGGTACTCTGGTCTGCGTTGCTCACCGGAGCGGGATTCTTCCGGCTGGGCGCACCGTTTTTGGGGCCTTAGCTCAGTTGGTAGAGCGCTGCCTTTGCAAGGCAGATGTCAGGAGTTCGAATCTCCTAGGCTCCACAGAAACGCCGTAGGGCGGGTGGTCCCCAGCTGGGGACCACCCGCCCTACGGCGTTTTCAGTACAGGTCAGCGCACATCGGCGCAGGTCAGCGCGAGTCGTCGCGCTCCGACGCCTCCGACTCGGCCTGCTTGGCCTGGACCTCGGGGTCGAGTGAGGCCTGACCACTGCCGTCGACCGAAGTCAGCGGCGCACTGTCGGGAACCTCCGTCGCCGCCGGCGGCTCGACGAGCCAGTCCGGGTTCGCCTGCTTGTCCCACCACTTCCAGGCGGCGACCGCACCACCCGCGAGGACGCCCAGGACCACGAAGCCCTTGGCGATGCGCCCGGCGCGTGCCCGGCGGTTGTGCTTGCGGGTCAGCCGCTGGATCTCCTTGGGAGTGACCTCACCGCGCAGCGCGGCGAGCGCCGCGGCCCCGCGGGACGCCGCCTCGTCGCGGACGGGCTGAGCCACGGCTACGGCGTGCTCGATCCGGGGCTTTGAGTAGTCGGCGGCCTGCTTGGCGGCCTTGCGGGTCTGCTTGGCCGCCTTGCGGGTGCGGACAGCGGCTTCGTGCGCGGCATGGTCGACCTTCGGCGGCACATGCGTGCGGGCCTGCTCGATGCGCGGGCCGACGTGAGCGCCGTACTGGACACGGGCTTGCTCGGCGGCCTGCGACACCTTGGGCGCGAGGCGGGCACGGCTTTCGTGCGCGTAATGGACGGCCTGCTCCTTGGCCGTTCCGGCGTAAGGGGCCACCGCCTCCGCGGCATGCCGCACGCTGTCCCTAGCCGAACCGGTCGCGGCGCGCACGCTGTCGATGCGGGTCACAGGATCCTCCTCCTCGGTGGCTTATAGGTATGTCACCTTTCCACCCTTTCAAGGATCATGCCTTCCGGATCGCTCCGAGGCATGACGCAGCCGGGCATCCGGGTGCGATCATTCTGATCAAATCGGTACAAGGAGAGTGCTTTGCCGACAATGCCACGGATCGTCGCGGCGCGCGCCCACTCGGTGACTACTCGTCGCAAACCGGTCCGTGGGAGGATCGAACGTCACAGAGGACAACGGAAGGCAGACCGTGGCCGAGCAGCTTTACGCCACCCTGAAGACCAACCGAGGCGACATCGAGGTGCTGCTGCACCCCAACCACACGCCGAAGACGGTCAAGAACTTTGTCGAGCTCGCTCAGGGCGAGCGTGAGTGGGTCCACCCGGCGACCGGCAAGAAGACCACGGACCGGCTCTACGACGGCACGGTCTTCCACCGCGTCATCAGCGGCTTCATGATCCAGGGCGGCGACCCGCTGGGCAACGGCACGGGCGGCCCTGGCTACGAGTTCGCGGACGAGTTCCACCCCGACCTCGCCTTCGACAAGCCCTACCTGCTCGCCATGGCCAACGCCGGTCCGGGCACCAACGGCTCCCAGTTCTTCGTGACGGTCTCCCCGACCGCTTGGCTCACCCGCAAGCACACCATCTTCGGTGAGGTCACGGACCCGGCGAGCCAGAAGGTCGTCGACGAGATCGCGGCCACGCAGACCAACCCGCGCACCGACCGCCCGGTGAACGACGTGGTCATCGAGTCCGTCGTCATCGAGACCCGCGACGCCTGACAGCGGCGCATCCCACCAGGGAACCAAACCGCCCCGCTCATCCGTAAGGAAGGGCGGGGCGGTGCGTTCGCACGCGTGGGCGTCGCCGTGCCTTCGTACGGATATTGAGGGGACCCCCATGGACCAGGCACCAGGCAGCCCGCAGGGGCCGAAGGACGCATCGAGCCTCCCCGGCTGCTATCGGCACCCGGACCGCGAGACAGGGATCAGCTGCACCCGCTGCGAGCGTCCGATCTGCCCGGAGTGCATGATCAGCGCCTCGGTCGGCTTCCAGTGCCCCGAGTGCGTGAGCGAGGGATCGGGCACCGGCCACGCGCCCGCCGCGAACCAGCCGCGCACACTCGCGGGCGGCTCGATCACCGCCGACCCGCGCCTGGTCACCAAGATCCTGCTCGGTCTGAACGTCGCGGTGTTCATCGCCGTCCTCGCCATGGGCGACCGCCTGGTCAATGAGCTGGTCCTGGTCGGGTCGTGGCCGCCGGAACCCTTCGTGCCGACCGAAGGCGTCGCCGAAGGCCAGTGGTACCGCCTGGTCACGTCGATGTTCACGCACCAGGAGGTCTGGCACATCGCGTTCAACATGCTCGGCCTGTGGTGGCTCGGCGCCCCCCTGGAAGCAGCGCTCGGCCGCGCCCGCTACCTCTCGCTCTACCTGCTGTCCGGCCTGGCCGGCGGCGCACTGACGTATGTCGTCGCGGCCCCGGACCAGGCCTCGCTCGGGGCGTCCGGGGCGATCTTCGGGCTGCTCGGCGCGACGGCGGTCCTGATGCGGCGCCTGAACTACGACATGCGCCCCGTCATCGCGCTGCTCGCGCTGAACCTGCTCTTCACCTTCACCTGGAGCGGCATCGCCTGGGAGGCGCACGTCGGCGGTCTGGTCGCCGGTGTCGCGATCGCGTACGGGATGGTGCACGCGCCCCGCGAGCGGCGGACGCTCGTGCAGTGGGGGACCTGCGCCGTGGTGCTGGCCGTCATCCTGGTGACCGTGGTCGTCAGGACCGCTCAGCTCGTCTGAGAGCCCCCGGAGCGGCCCCGGTGTCGTCCGATGGCCAAAGTTGTCCACAGCGTGTGCCCGCGCTTGTGCATTCTGTGGGGAACAACAGTGCCCCTTGTCGCTGACCTGGGTTTCCCCAGGAAGGACAAGGGGCCTGTGAGGGCTTACGGGCGATCAGCCAGTCATACCGGCGTCAACACCGAGAGGGTTATCCACAGATCGTCGTTCTTTTCCCCAGCTGGCGCCGGAATGTGGATAGCGCTGTGGATAACTCAGGGCAAGGCTTGCGCACAGCCCTGCGGGGGTGGGGCTACTTCCACTGTGTGGAGACGCCGAACCCGGCAGCGATGAAGCCGAAGCCGACCACGATGTTCCAGTTGCCCAGCGGGTCGATCGGCAGCTTGCCGTCGGTGACGTAGAAGACGACGATCCAGGCGAGCCCGATGAGGAACATCGCGAGCATCACCGGAGCCACCCAGCTACGGCTGGTCAGCTTGATGTTCGTCGCCTTCTTCGCGGGCGGCGTGTAATCGTCGGCCTTCTTGCGGATCCGTGACTTCGGCACGAGGGTCTCTCCTGTCGATACGGGGAGCTGAGCCCTCCCCCGGGCGTCCGTTAGCGTAGTGCTTCCGCGGCGCTGAAGGAGATAAGGGTACGTTGAGCAATTCTGCCGACTCCCCCACAGGTCCGGGTCGTCGCCCTCGCTGGCGGCCGGTCCGGTTGCTGACGGCCGCCGTTTTCGCCCTCGCGGGTCTCATCTTCTTCACCAGCTTCAACACGGCCAAGGGCACGAACATCCGTACCGACGCCTCTCTCCTGAAGCTCTCCGACCTGATCCAGGAGCGCAGCCACAAGAACGGCAAGCTGGACGAGTCCAACGGCTCGCTGCGCGACGACGTCGAGTCCCTGGCCGAGCGCGACAACGGCGGCACCAAGGCCGACGAGGCGCGGCTCAAGGCCCTGGAGAAGAACGCGGGCACCAAGAAGCTCAGCGGTGACGCGGTCTCCGTCACCCTCGCCGACGCCCCGCCGAACGCCACCGCCAAGCTCCCCGGCTACCCCGAGCCCCAGCCGAACGACCTGGTCATCCACCAGCAGGACCTCCAAGCCGTCGTCAACGCCCTCTGGCAGGGCGGCGCCGAGGGCATCAAGGTCATGGACCAGCGGCTCATCTCCACCAGCGCCGTCCGCTGCGTGGGAAACACCCTGATCCTCCAGGGACGCGTCTACTCGCCCCCGTACAAGGTGACCGCGATCGGCGACCCGGAGAAGCTCAAGACGGCGCTCGCCGCGTCCCCCGAGATCCAGAACTACATGCTGTACGTCAACGCGTACGGCCTCGGCTGGAAAGTCGATGACGACGGGGCGATGACTCTTCCCGGCTACTCGGGCACAGTGGATCTCCACTACGCGAAGCCCGTGGAGTAAGCAGCCCGTCGAGCAAGCCGCTGGGGGAGCCTGTGTCGGTGCGAGTGCTCGTCAGGACATTCAGCGAACTGTGCATCACCGTCGGCACATTGATCGTGCTCTTCGTGGTGTACGTCCTGTTCTGGACCGGCGTGAAGGCCGACAACGCCATGGACAGCCAGATCGACACGCTGCAGGACCAGTGGGCGCAGGGCTCGGTGCCGGCGCAGGCGGATGACGCGCCTTCGGAGACGTCGTCCCCGAAGCGGCCCCCTTCTTATGAAGACGGCAAGCCCTTCGCCGTGATGTACATCCCGCGCTTTGGTTTCACGTGGAACAAGCCGGTGCTCCAGGGCACGGGCACCGACGTACTCAAGAAGGGCCTCGGTCACTACGGGGACACCGCGCAGCTCGGCCAGCGGGGCAACTTCTCCGTGGCGGGCCATCGCCGCACCTACGGAGACCCGTTCAAGGACTTCCCCGAGCTGCGGCCGGACGACCCCGTGGTCCTGACCGACGGCACCACGTGGTTCACGTACCGCATCGACAAGAAGCCGTACAAAACGCTGCCCGGCGACATCGGTGTCATCGATCCGGTTCCGCGCAAGTCCGGATACGAGGGGCCGGGCCGTTACCTGACGCTTACCACCTGTGAGCCGGAGTGGGGCCACAGCCACCGGTTGATCGTCTGGGCACACCTTGATGCCACCCAGCCCGTCGAGGCCGGGAAACCGGAGGCACTGCGCCGTTAGTCTGGTGCCGTACGGCTACGGAAGGGACGGCATGTACGGCTGGATCTGGCGGCATCTGCCGGGAAACGCTTGGGTAAGGGCGCTGCTTTCGCTGATGCTCGTCTTCGCTGTGGTCTACGTGCTCTTCCAGTACGTCTTCCCCTGGGCCGAGCCGCTGCTTCCCTTCAACGATGTGACGGTGGACGGCCAGTGAGTCCTGTGAGCCCGGTGAGCCCTGTGAGTACCGAAGAGCGCCCCCGCCGCATCCTCGTCGTCGACAACTACGACAGCTTCGTCTTCAACCTCGTCCAGTACCTCTACCAGCTCGGGGCCGAGTGCGAGGTCGTGCGCAACGACGAGGTCGAGCTGCGCCACGCACAGGACGGCTTCGACGGCGTCCTGCTGTCCCCGGGACCGGGCACCCCCGAGCAGGCGGGTGTCTGCGTCGACATGGTGCGCCACTGCGCCGGCACCGGTGTGCCCGTGTTCGGCGTCTGCCTCGGCATGCAGTCGATGGCGGTGGCGTACGGCGGAGTGGTGGACCGTGCGCCGGAGTTGCTGCACGGCAAGACGTCCCCGGTGGTCCACGAGGGCAAGGGCGTCTTCGCCGGTCTGCCGTCGCCGTTCATCGCGACGCGCTATCACTCGCTCGCCGCCGAACCGGCCACGGTGCCGGCCGAGCTCGAAGTGACCGCGCGCACGCAGGACGGCATCATCATGGGCCTGCGCCACCGTGAACTGCTCGTCGAGGGCGTGCAGTTCCACCCCGAGTCCGTCCTCACCGAGCACGGCCATCTGATGCTCGCCAACTGGCTCGTCCAGTGCGGCGACAAGGGGGCGGTCGGCCGGTCGAGCGGGCTTGCCCCGGTGGTGGGCAGGGCCACGGCGTGACCGCCTTGCGTCCCGAGCGCGATTCCTCCGGAGTTCCGTACGACGAGCAGTACGCGTCGTACGGAGAGCCTGGGGCGTTTGAGGAGCCCGGGGCGTTCGAGGCGGCTGTCGATCACCTCGCCGATCCGCTGACCGATCCACTGCCGGGTCAGCACCCTTCGCCGTGGTTCCGCAGCGGGCCCGCCGAGCCGGAGCCGCAGTCGGCGCCACCGCCGCAGCAGCCGGAGCAGCCTCAGGAGCGGGAGTGGTACGACCCCGAGGGGTACGCCCGCGACTGGTACGGCATGCGGGAACCGACGTACGAGGAGCTGTACGGCGCGTACGCCCCTCAGCAGTCGGCACCCGAAGCCCCGCAGCCGCAGCCGCAGCCCCAGCCCCAGCCGCAGTCCCATCCGCAGCCCCAGCCGCCGGTCGACGACGAGACCGTAGGCCTGCGTACGGCGGACACGCGCCGAATAGCCGATCCGGAACCGGCCCACGACGCACCGCTGGAAGGCGGAGGCAGGGCCGCGCGCCGCAAGGCCGCCAGGAAGGGCTCCCCGCGGCCCTCAGGCAGCTCCGGCGCCTCCGGCAGCCCCAGCGCCACCGCGGGCTCCGCAGCCCCCCTCTCCCGCGTGGAGGCCCGTCGCGCCGAGCGCGCACGCAAGCCCACCGCGGGTGCCGTGGTGAGCCGGGGGATCGGCGAGCTGTTCATCACCGTCGGCGTCCTGATGCTCCTCTTCGTCACGTACCAGCTGTGGTGGACGAACATCCGCGCCCACCAGCAGGCCAACGGTGCCGCCAGCGACCTTCAGGAGCAGTGGGCGAAGGGCAAGGGCAAGCCGGGCGCGTTCGAGCCCGGACAGGGCTTCGCGCTCCTGCACATCCCTCGCCTCGACGTGGTCGTACCGATCGCCGAGGGCATCGACAAGTCGAAGGTCCTGGACCGAGGCATGGTCGGGCACTACAACGAGGGCGGCACCAAGACGCCCATGCCGGACGCCAAGAAGGGCAACTTCGCGCTCGCCGGGCACCGCAACACCCATGGTGAGCCGTTCCGTTACATCAATCAGCTCGAACCGGGCGACCCCATCATCGTGGAGACGCAGGACAAGTACTTCGTCTACAAGATGGCCAGCATCCTGCCGCAGACCCAGCCCAGCAACACCTCGGTGATCGGGCCGGTACCGCCGGGGTCGGGCTTCACCAAAGAGGGCCGGTACATCACACTGACCACCTGCACCCCGGAATTCACGAGTAAGTATCGAATGATCGTCTGGGGCAAGATGGTCGAGGAACGACCGCGCGGCAAGGGCAAACCGAGCGCGCTCGTCAATTAGAACGGTGAGAACGGGGCGGAACCAGTGGCAGCCACGACCGACAACGACGAGGAGCAGGCCGAGGAGCGGTCCGAGGAGCAGCAGGCCGAGAAGCCCGCGCCCTCCCGCGCACCACGTCCACGGGGACGCGGTCCCGTCGCCACGGCCGTCAGCGTCTTCGGTGAACTCCTCATCACCGCGGGCCTGGTGCTCGGCCTCTTCGTCGTCTACTCCCTGTGGTGGACCAACGTCGTCGCGGACCGCGAGGCGCACAAGCAGGGCGACAGGGTGCGCGACCGCTGGGCGGGCGGCCCGGGGAACCTGAACACCAAGGACGGCATCGGCTTCCTGCACGTGCCCGCGATGGGCAACGGCGAGGTCCTGGTCACGAAGGGCACCAGCAGCAAGGTGCTCAACCACGGTGTCGCGGGCTACTACGAGGACCCCGTCAAGTCGGCTCTCCCCGAGGACAAGGAAGGCAACTTCACGCTGGCCGCGCACCGCGACGGCCACGGCGCGAAGTTCCACAAGATCGACAAGATCAAGAAGGGCGACGCGATCGTCTACGAGTCCCGGGACAAGTGGTACGTGTACAAGGTGTACTCGACGCTCCCCGAGACCTCGAAGTACAACGTGAAGGTCCTGAATCCGGTCCCGAAGGAATCGGGCGCGAAGAAGCCCGGCCGCTACATCACCCTGACGACGTGCACGCCGGTCTACACGTCCAACTACCGCTACGTGGTGTGGGGCGAGCTGGAGCGCATCGAAAAGGTCGACAACAAGCGCACGCCGCCGGCGGAGCTGAACTAGCCGCCCGGCACGTAGCCGCACGCATACGAACGCATACGAACGCATCCGACGCATACGAAAGAGCCCCGGACACCGCGCCTGCTGGCCGGTGTCCGGGGCTCTTCTCCGTACTGCTGGGGGTTCCTGGACTCGTCAGTTCTCGTTGTCGCGGGAGAAGCCCATGCCGCCTCCGAAGAGGGTGCCTCCGCCGTCGTCCCCGCCGTTGCCTCCGCCGTTGTCGCCCTGGTTGCCGCCGGCCGTGGTCAGGTTGATCGCGGTGTCGGGATCGACCTGCTGGTTGGCGGGCGGATCCGAGAGGACCACGAGGGCGTTGTCATCCTGCGGGCCCTGGATGTTGCCGACCGTCAGGCCGGCGTCCTCGATGGCCTTGCGGGCGTCCTTGAGCTTCTGGCCGGTGAGGGCCGGGACGGTGGCCTGTTCGGCCTTCTTGGCGACCTTCAGCGTCACCGTCGAGCCCGGGTCGGCCTGGCTCTGCGGGGCGAGACTCTGCGAGATGACCTTGCCGGGGTCGACGGAGTCGCTCTCTTCTTCCTCGCAGGTGCCGACGAGGTCGTTGGTCTGCAGCTGGGCCTTGGCCTCGTCGCAGGTCTTGCCGGTGACGTCGGGCACCGTGGCCTTGTCGGCCTTCTTCGCCACCTCAAGGGTGATCTTGCTGCCCTTCTCCACATCGGTACCCGCGAACGGGTCCTGGTCGAGGACCTCGCCCGCCGTACCGCTGGACTCCACGGGCTTCGTGTCGACGTCGAACTGGTACTTGGGGCTCTCCAGCTTCTTCGTGGCGGCGTCGATGTCCAGGCCGATGACCTTGGGCACGGAGACCTTCGGCGCGCCCGTGGAAACCGTCACGGAGATCGTGTCGCCCTTGTTGACCGTGGCGTTCGCGCCCGGGTCCTGGGAGCAGATCTCACCCTTGGGGTACTTCGCGCACCGCTTGTGGGTGGAGGCGTCCAGGACGAGGTCCACGTTCTCGGCGGACTCCTTGGCGTCCGCGACCTTCTCGCCCACGAAGTTCGGGGCCTTGAGCGAGTCGTTGCCGCCACCGCCGCCGGTGAACGCCCACTTCCCGATGAGGATCGCGCCGACCAGGACGAGCAGCCCCGCCACGACCAGCAGGATCGTGGAGGTGTTGCTCTTCTTCTGGCGGCGCCGCGAGTGGTCGTCGTAGCCGTCGTCCGGGCCGACCGGCGGCATCATCGATGTCTGGCCGCCGCCGTTCTGCGGGCGCAGCATCGCCGTCTGCTGGTCATCCGGGTGGCCGCCGTAGCCGACCGCGCCCATGGCGGCCGTCGCCTGGACGGGCTGGCCGTCGAGGCAGGCCTCGATGTCGGCGCGCATGTCGTCGGCCGACTGGTAGCGGTAGTCCGGGTCCTTGGTGAGGGCCTTCAGGACGATGGCGTCCATCTCCGGCGTGATCTCGCCGTCGAAGACGCTGGGGGCCTGGGGCTCTTCCCGTACGTGCTGGTAGGCGACCGCCACCGGGGAGTCCCCGACGAACGGCGGGCGCACCGTAAGGAGCTCATAGAGCAGGCAGCCCGTCGAGTAGAGGTCGCTTCGCGCGTCCACCTGCTCGCCCTTGGCCTGCTCCGGCGAGAGGTACTGCGCGGTGCCGATGACCGCCGCGGTCTGCGTCATCGTCATCCCGGAGTCGCCCATGGCGCGGGCGATGCCGAAGTCCATGACCTTGACCTGGCCGTTGCGCGTCAGCATGACGTTCGCGGGCTTGATGTCACGGTGGACGATGCCGTTGCGGTGGGAGTACTCAAGGGCCTGGAGGATGCCGATCGTCATCTCCATGGCGCGCTCGGGCAGTAGCTTGCGCCCGGAGTGCAGCAGCTCACGCAGGGTGGAGCCGTCGACGTACTCCATCACGATGTACGGGATCGAGACCCCGTCCACGTAGTCCTCGCCGGTGTCGTAGACCGCGACGATCGCAGGATGGTTGAGCGAGGCGGCCGACTGGGCCTCGCGGCGGAACCGGGCCTGGAATGACGGGTCGCGCGCGAGGTCAACGCGCAGCGTCTTCACCGCCACGGTGCGTCCGAGGCGGGTGTCGTGCGCGAGGTATACCTCCGCCATCCCGCCTCGGCCGAGCACCTGGCCCAGCTCGTACCGCCCGCCGAGGCGACGCGGCTCTTCCATAGCTAATCCAGCCCTCTCCGTCGGTCCCGACCGCACCCTTGTGTGGTCCGGCGGTGTGCTGTCCGGGCATACCGTACCCGGCTCGCCTTACGTGACCCGGCCACGACCGTCACCCGATACATGACCGGTATCGCAACGTGCACTGATGCGAAGAGGCCGTGACGGGGGTCACTTCTTGCTGTCGAGAACCGCCTTCATCACGTCCTTGGCGATGGGGGCGGCCAGACCACCACCGGAGATGTCGTCGCGGCCGGCGTCACTGTCCTCGACGACCACGGCGACGGCCACCGGCGAACCGGAGTCGGTCTTGGCGTAGCTGATGAACCAGGCGTACGGGTTCTCGCTGTTCGCGACACCGTGCTGGGCCGTACCCGTCTTGCCGCCGACCGTGGCACCAGGGATCTTGGCGTTCGCACCGGTGCCGTCGTTGACGACCGTCTCCATCATGTCCTGCAGCTTCTGCGCGTTCTCCTCGGAGAGCGGCCGGCTCATCTCCTTGGGCGCGTGCTTCTCGATCACGTCCAGGTTCGGGGCCTGCAGCTCGCTGACCATGTACGGCTCCATCAGCTTGCCGTCGTTGGCGATGGCAGAGGCGACCATGGCCATCTGGAGCGGCGTGGCAGCCGTCTCGAACTGGCCGATGGAGGAGAGCGCGGTCTGCGGCCTGTCCATCTTCTTGGGGAAGACGGAGGCGTTCGAGCGGACCGGCACGAACTGCTCTTCGTTGAAGCCGAACTTCTCGGCCGTCTCGAGCATCTTGTCCTTGCCGAGGTCCGAGCCGATCTTGCCGAACACGGTGTTGCAGGACACCCGCAGCGCCTCGCGCAGCGTGGCGTTCTTGCAGGGGATGTTGCCCTCGTTCGGCAGCGGCGTCTGGGTGTCGGGCATCGTCCAGGGCAGCGGCGACTTGGTCGGCGAGTCGATGCCGTCGTACAGGCCGTGCTCCAGGGCCGCGGCGGCGGTGACCGCCTTGAAGGTGGAGCCGGGCGGATACGTCTCACGCAGGGCGCGGTTCAGCATCGGCTTGTTCTTGTTCTTGTCCAGCTTCTGGAAGGCCTTGCCGTCGGACCCCGCGAAGGTGGACGGGTCGTACGACGGCGCGGAGGCCAGCGCCAGGATCGCGCCCGTCGACGGGTCGAGCGCGGCGACCGCACCCTTGCCGAGGCCCTTCAGACCGTCGTACGCGGCCTTCTGCGCGCCCGAGTCGAGGGTCGTGACGACATTGCCGCCCTCCTTCTTCTTGCCGGTCAGCATGTCGAGGCTGCGGCGGAAGAAGAGACGGTCGTCATTGCCGGTCAGGATGCCGTCCTCGATGGACTCCAGCTGCGTCGCGCCGACGCTCTGCGACGCGAAGCCGGTGACCGGGGACCACATGGAACCGTTCGTGTACGTCCGCTGGTACTTGAGGTCGTTGCCGCCGCTCGTCTCCTTGGAGCCCGTCACCGGCTTGCCGTCCACGATGATGTCGCCGCGCGGAGTGCCGTACCGCTCGATGGTCACGCGGCGGTTCTTCTCGTCCTTGGCGAGGGTGTCGGCCTGAACGTACTGGAGCCAGTTGTCCCGGACGATCAGGGCCAGGACGAGCAGACCACAGAAGATAGCGATCCGGCGTAGCGGTTTGTTCACGGTCCGAACCTCTTCGACTTGCGGTCACCATGGCCAGGTCCGGAAGATTCTAGTACCAGAGCCTGTCGCCTTACGGTGAGTGATTACGGGCAGCCCGGAGGCGGAACAGAGCCGTACAGCACGGCATTTCCCCGGGCGGCGGACAGGGCGGGCGCCCTCACACTCGCCCGCCACGCGGCTCAGCCAGGCCGGACCACCTGGGTCATCTCGGCATCGGGATTCGGGGCAGGGGCGGGCGCGGGACGGCGGGCCGTGTCGCTGATCCGGATCAGGATCCCGATCAGCGCCCAGTTGGCGATCACCGATGAACCGCCGTACGCAAGGAAGGGCATCGTCATACCCGTCAGCGGGATCAGGCTCATGACGCCGCCGGCGACCACGAAGACCTGAATGGCGAAGGCGCCGGACAGGCCGATCGCCAGGAGCTTGCCGAACGGGTCACGCGCGGCGAGGGCGGTGCGGACACCGCGCTCCACGATCAGACCGTAGATCAGCAGGATCGCCATGATCCCGGCGAGACCGAGCTCCTCGCCGAAGGTCGCGAGGATGAAGTCCGAGTTGGCGGCGAACTTGATGAGGTCGGAGTTGCCCTGACCGAGGCCCGTACCGAGCGTGCCGCCGGAACCGAAGGCCCACAGGGCCTGCATCGCCTGCTCGGAGTGGCCGACCACACCGTCCTGGCTCAGCGTGTACTCGCGCATGGGGTCGAGCCACGCGTCGACACGCTGCTTGACGTGCGGCTCGAACGACGCGACGCCGACCGCGCCGACCGCGGACATCAGCATGCCGAACACGATCCAACTGGTGCGCTCCGTGGCCACGTACAGCATCACGACGAACATGCCGAAGAACAGCAGCGACGTACCGAGGTCGGTCTCGAAGACCAGGATCAGGATCGAGATGATCCAGATGACGACGATCGGACCCAGGTCACGGCCACGCGGCAGGTACAGGCCCATGAAACGGCGGCTGGCCAGCGCCAGGGCATCGCGCTTCACCATGAGGTAGCCCGCGAAGAAGATGGCGATGACGATCTTCGCGAACTCACCGGGCTGGATGGAGAACCCACCGACGTGGATCCAGATCTTGGCACCGAACACGTTCATGCCGAGGCCGGGAACCAGGGGCAGCAGCAGCAGGATCAGCGCGCCGACCATCGAGATGTATGTATAGCGCTGCAGGACACGGTGGTCCTTCAGTAGAAGCAGCACACCGACGAACAGGGCGATGCCCACCGCGGAGTACATGAGCTGGTTCGGCGCGGCAGGGCTGAAGTTGGGCAGCGCCTGCAGCCGCTTCGACTGGTCGAGCCGCCAGATGACCACCAGACCGAGCCCGTTGAGCAGCGTCGCCAGGGGCAGCAGCAGAGGGTCGGCATACGGGGCGAACTTGCGCACCACGAAGTGGGAGATGCCGGCGAGGAGACCGATTCCCGCCCCGTACCCGAGCATGCCGGACGGCAGCTCGCCGTCGATCGCCAGGCCTACGTTGATGTAGGCGAACAGCGGGATGACGACGGCGAACGCGAGGAGCGCGAGCTCGGTGTTGCGCCTGCTGGGCGCTCCGATCGCGCCGATGGTCGACGTGTGTGTAGTGCTACTGCTCATGGCGTGCAGAGGCCCCCAACGGCTGCTTACTGCTTACCGCACAGCGGGACCAGCTTCTCCTCATCGTCGGAGAGGCTGGGGCCGGGTGTGGGAGTCGGCGCGGTCTTGGACTTGTTCTTGTCGGTCGAGCTGTTCTTGTCGTTCGTGTCGCTCTTGTCGTTCTTGCCCGCCGGGTCGGTCGGATCGTCACTGGGAGCCTTGGCCGCCAGACCGGTCGTACCGCCCGCCTCGCCCTCGCCGGGCTTGGCGTTCTCGCGCTCGGCCTCGCGGCGCTTCGCGTCCTTCTCACAGGCCGATGCCTGCAGGCCGAGCTCCTCGATCTTGCTCTTGGCGTCGTCGAGATTGCCCTCGGCGATGGTCGCCTCGACCTGCTTGCGCTGATACGGCGGCAGGTACTTGAGTTCGATCTTGGGGTAGTCCTGCTCGACCTTCGACAGGCTGACCCACGCCAGATCCTGGTCGATGCCGCGGTACAGGGCGACGTTCTCTTCGTTCGTGCCCACGTAGTACTGCGTCTGGGTCCAGCGGTAACCGCCGTAGAGACCGCCGCCGATGACCGCCAGAGCGAGCACGGTGTACAGCGATCTCTTGAGCCACTTACGGCCGCCACGGGGCTTCACGAAGTCCTCGTCGCTGTACGTGCCGAAGCTCCCCTCCGGCACGTACCCCGCCGTGTCGCCGCTCCCGGGCGGTCCGAAGCCGCCTCCGGAAGGCTGCGGCGGCACCGGACGGCCGAGACCCGACGCGCGGCCCGCGGGGGTCTGCATCGCGCCGTCGTCCTGCGCCTGGAGCTGGTTCTCGGCGACCGCGCCGACGACCACGGGGGTGTCGGAGAGCTGTCCTGCGAGGGTGTCACCGCTGTCGATGTCCAGGACATCGGCGATGATCACCGTGATGTTGTCGGGGCCGCCACCGCGCAGAGCGAGCTGGATGAGCTCCTGCACGGTCTCCTGAGGGCCCTGGTAGCTCGCGAGGGTGTCTTCCATCGTCTGGTGCGACACGACGCCCGAGAGACCGTCCGAGCAGATCAAGTAACGGTCGCCGGCGCGGACTTCACGGATGGAGAGGTCCGGCTCGACGTGCTCACCACTGCCCAGCGCGCGCATCAGCAAGGAACGCTGCGGGTGAGTGGTGGCCTCCTCCTCGGTGATCCGGCCCTCGTCGACCAGCCGCTGCACCCAGGTGTGGTCCTGAGTGATCTGCGTGAGGACGCCGTCCCGAAGGAGATAGGCGCGTGAGTCACCGACATGCACGAGACCGAGGCGCTGCCCCGTCCACAGCAGCGCGGTCAGGGTCGTCCCCATGCCCTCGAGCTGGGGGTCCTCCTCGACCATCAGACGCAGCTGGTCGTTGGCCCGCTGCACGGCCGTGCCGAGCGACGTGAGGATGTCCGACCCCGGTACGTCGTCGTCGAGAGTGACGAGCGTCGAGATCACCTCGGAGCTCGCCACCTCACCCGCGGCCTGGCCCCCCATGCCGTCGGCAATCGCGAGGAGACGCGGACCGGCGTAACCGGAGTCCTCGTTCCCCTCCCGGATCATGCCTTTGTGCGATCCGGCGGCGAAGCGCAAAGACAGACTCATGCGCACCTCGCCCGTCGGCTCCGGGTACATCCGCACGGTGCCCACCCTCCGGTCGGGAGCGCGCTGGCGTCCAGTGTGTGGACAGCCGTTTCGGCTCGCTCGCTCCGCTCGCGCTCTGTCATGACGTAGTACTACTTCCGCAGCTCGATGACGGTCTTGCCGATGCGGATCGGCGCGCCCAGCGGAACGGGCGTCGGGGTGGTGAGTCGGGTCCGGTCCAGATACGTGCCGTTGGTGGACCCGAGATCCTCGACGATCCACTGGCCGTCACGGTCCGGGTAGATCCTGGCATGCCTGCTGGACGCGTAGTCGTCGTCCAGCACGATCGTCGAATCGTGCGCACGGCCCAGCGTGATCGTCTGACCCTGCAGGGCGACCGTCGTGCCCGCCAGGATCCCTTCGGATACGACCAGCTTGCTGGGGGCGCCACGGCGCTGCCGCCCGCCGCCCTGCTGCTGGCGCTGGGGAGGTGGTGTCGCCGCCTGCTGTTGCTGGCGTGCGGCCTGCTGCGGTCGTGCGTTCTCACGGCGCGAACCGCGCTGTGTGACGCGCGTACCGAACAGGTCGCTGCGGATGACCTGGACGGCCACGATCACGAACAGCCACAGAACGGCTAGGAAACCCAGCCGCATGACCGTCAGGGTCAGCTCTGACATTGCCCCCGCTTCACCCTTCGGCTTGCCGGTAAACGATGGTGGTTTGGCCCACGACGATCCGCGAGCCGTCGCGGAGCGTAGCGCGGGTGGTGTGCTGCCCGTCTACCACGATGCCGTTGGTAGACCCGAGATCCTGGATCGTCGAGGGCGTTCCGGTCCGGATCTCACAGTGCCGGCGCGATACGCCGGGGTCGTCGATCCGCACATCGGCGTCGGTGCTGCGTCCCAGCACCAGCGTCGGGCGGGAGATCTGATGGCGATTGCCGTTGATCTCGACCCAGCGCCGCACCTGCGCACCCGGAAGAGGCCCCGCGCCGGACCCCTGAGGGCGGCTCGGAGCCGGTGCGGCCCCGCCGGGACGACCGCCAGGAGGCGGCGCGGCGGGCATGGGAGGGGCACTGGAGGGCTGAGGGGGCTGTGGGTAGCCGTAGCCGCCACCCGCGCCGCCTGCGCCGCCGGCTGGCGGCCTGGCGGGACTGTGGCCGGCGCCCGCGGGACCCGAGGGGCCCGCAGGGGCACGCTCAGGGCTCTGCGAGCTGCTGGACGCGAGCGTGCGGCTGCGCACCCGGTACAGGCCCGTGTCGAGGTCCTCGGCCTTCTCCAGGTGGACCTTGATGGGACCCATGAAGCTGTACCGCTGCTGCTTGGCGTACTCGCGCACCATCCCGGAGAGCTCGTCGCCGAGCTGCCCCGAGTAGGGGCTCAGGCGCTCGAAGTCGGGCGCGCTGAGCTCCACGATGAAGTCATTGGGGACGACGGTCCGCTCGCGGTTCCAGATCGTCGCGTTGTTGTCGCACTCGCGCTGCAGGGCGCCGGCGATCTCGACGGGCTGGACCTCGGACTTGAACACCTTGGCGAAGGTGCCGTTGACGAGACCTTCGAGTCGCTGCTCGAACTTCTTCATGACTCCCATGGGGCACCTCCTCCGTCGTAGTCATCCTGGTACTGCTTACTGATCGTATCCACGCGCCGGGAAATCGGCTGGTTCCCCCTGTCCGCCCAGTCGATGAGTGTCGCCTCTCACAAGGCATGCCCGCACCAGGGTTCCGGGATCCGTCCGGGCTCCTCTCAGGCTCCTCTACCAGGGATCGTAGAGGGGGCCTCAAACCAGTGTCGCGCACCCGACTGCGGACCATCGCCGGGTACGGCGCAAGTCGGTCGGCCGGGCCCGTATCTCTCCGGATCACCAGGGCAGGTGCCCGCGAATACGGATGTGAATCCACCGTCTGCAGCGTGCTAATCTTCTGGATGTCGGCAGGCGCTCGCACCACACACCAAGCGGTGAGAGACCCAAGACAACACCCATGCGCGGGTGGCGGAATAGGCAGACGCGCTGGATTCAGGTTCCAGTGCCCGAAAGGGCGTGGGGGTTCAACTCCCCCCTCGCGCACCATGTGGAGCGGGTCTCCACCAGGATGAAAGTCCTGGTGGGGGCCCGCTTCTCGTTGTGTCGCGGGGTGCCGTGCCGTGGGCGCCCCCGCACGGTGATGTATGTCACCGGCCATCGGTTCGGTGCGCCGAGTTGTCCACACGCCGCGGGTTGTCCACAGGCTCTGACGCTGTTCGGCACCCGGCGGTACCTTCATGCCAGGTGAGGCCCTCGGGGGGCCGCCCGGACGGCTGGGGGTGGGCATGACGGAGTTCAAGGGTGCGCGGCTGCCTTACGTAAAGGGGTTCGCGCGGTGGCCCTCACAGAGCGGGGCGGCTTCGGGCGGTTCTGACGGCTCGGCGGGCTCGGGCGGTTCCGGCTCGGCGGGTTCGCCGAAGCGGGAGGGCAAGGCGCTGCGGGCACGCGTCAGCCGTGCCTCGCACGAGTGGTTCGCCGAGGACGACAACCGCCCCGATCCGGTCGAAGCCGTGGAGGAGTCCAACCGAAGCAGGCTCCCCGAGCTCACACCGATCCGCATGGGCAGGATGGCCGCGTCGCCCTTCGCCTTCCTGCGCGGAGCCGCCGGACTGATGGCGTACGACCTCGCGCGGACCCCCGTGACGGGGATCGGCGCCCAGATATGCGGAGACGCCCACGCCGCGAACTTCGGTCTCTACGCGGACGCGCGCGGCGGCCTCGTCATCGACCTGAACGACTTCGACGAGACGGTGCACGCACCCTGGGAGTGGGACGTGAAGCGCCTCGCGGCATCCCTCGTGCTCGCGGGACGCGAGGCGGGAGCCGACGAGGACATCTGCAAGGAAGCGGCGTTCGACGCGGTGGGGGCGTACCGGCGCACGATGCGGCTGCTCGCGAAACTCCCCGCGCTCGACGCCTGGAACGCCATCGCGGACGAGGAACTGGTCTCCCACACGGACGCGCGGGACCTCCTCGGCACCCTGGAGAGCGTCTCCGAGAAGGCACGGCAGAACACCAGCGCCCGGTTCGCCGCCAAGTCGACCGAGCGCGTCGAGGACGAGGCCGGCCACGCGGTACGCCGCTTCGTCGACGCCCCGCCGGTGCTGCGGCGAATACCGGACGCGGAAGCGGCCGAGGTCGCGTCCGCCCTCGCGGAGTACGTGAGCACGCTGCCCGAGGACCGGCTGCCGCTGCTCGAGCGGTACGCGGTCCAGGACGTGGCGTTCCGCGTCGTGGGCACGGGCAGCGTCGGCCTGCGGTCGTACGTGGTGCTGCTGCTCGACCACCGGGGCGAGCCGCTGGTCCTCCAGGTCAAGGAGGCACGGCCCTCCGCGCTGCTTCCGCATCTGCCCACGGTGGGCTTCACGGTGCCCGAGGTCGCGCACGAAGGACACCGGGTGGTGCTCGGACAGAAGCGGATGCAGGTGGTCAGCGACTTCCTGCTGGGGTGGACGACGGTGGCCGGGCGGGCCTTCCAGGTACGGCAGTTCAGAAACCGCAAGGGCAGCGTGGACCCGGCGGCGCTGGCAGCCGACCAGATCGACGACTACGGCCGGATGACCGGAGCCCTGCTGGCCCGCGCCCACGCGCACAGCGCCGACCCACGGCTCATCGCGGGATACGTCGGCAAGAACGACGAGCTGGACACGGCGGTGTCCGCGTTCGCCGTGACCTACGCGAACCGCACCGAGGCCGACCACGCGGAGCTCGTGCGCGCGGTCAAGGAGGGACGGGTGGAGGCGGAGGCGGGGGTTTGAGGGGGGTGGGGTGAGGGGGTGGGGAGGGGGGAGGGGAGGCCCCCCGGAGAGGTTGGGTGGCGAGGCTTCGGCGGGCCTCGGGCGGCATGGGCCAGCACGCTGACAGGGCGGTGTCGCGGTGGCCTACGCTGGACGGGTGACGACCCCGGAAGCCGAGCCTACGCAGCCCCAGACGCCCGATCCCGATCCCGTGACCGCCGGTCGCGAGGCTCCTGACGGGGCGGCGGGGCAGGGCGGTGCCGCGCGGCCGGAGGACCGGCTGGAGAAGGCCGTCCGGGCGGCCGAGCAGGCGCTGATCGAGTACGAGATCGCCGTCGAGACGTTCCGCGTCGAGGTGGAGAACTTCTCCCGGCTGCACCACCAGAAGCTCGGCCCGATGTACGCGCGCCTCGACGAGCTGGACGCGGAGATCGCCGAGGCCCGGGCCGCCCTCAGTGGTGACCCGGAGGACCGGCGCACGGCGGACGAGGCGCGGGCGCGGGTCATGCCGATGCCCGGGGTCGAGGAGCTGTTCCACGGCTGGATGGACGGCGACGGCCTCTATCCGGAGGCCGCCGCGATGCTGACCGATCAGTCGGTGCGGCCGCCGCAGCGGGTGCGGCCCAGCGACGAGGCCCGCAAGCTCTACCGCGAGCTCGTCCGCAAGTCCCACCCCGACCTGGCCCAGGACGACCAGGAACGCGCTCGGCGCGAGGAGTTCATCACGCGGGTGAACGCCGCGTACGCGCGTGGCGACGAGCCCCTGCTGCGGGAGCTGTCCGAGGAGTGGGCCGCGGGACCGGTGCCCGAGCAGCAGTGGCCGAGCAAGAGCGAAGAGCTCTACGCCCGTCTCGAGTGGCTCTCCCAGCGCAAGGAGCTGCTCACGGTCGTCGCCCGGGAGCTGGAGGAAGGGGCGATCGGCGCGATGCTGCGGATGGCTCCGGACGATCCGGACCAGCTCCTCGACGAGATCGCCGAGCAGTTGCTCTCGCAGGTCACCGAGCGCGAGGCGGAGCTTGCGCGGCTGAGCGCTTAGCCGGTCGGGTAGCGTCGGGGCATGGCTTTCGGATCACAGGTGCCCACGGTCGGGATCGGCGAACTCGCGCCCGACGCCTTCATCCTCGACGTCCGCGAGGACGAGGAATGGCAGGCGGGCCACGCGGCGGGTGCGCTGCACATCCCGATGAGCGAGTTCGTCGCCCGCTTCGGCGAGTTGACCGAGGCGGCCCCTCAGGACGGCAAGGTCAATGTCATCTGCCGGGTCGGCGGACGTTCGGCGCAGGTCGCCATGTACCTCGTCCAGCAGGGCATCGACGCGCTGAACGTGGACGGCGGCATGCAGAGCTGGGAGGCCGCGGGCCGGCCCGTCGTCGACGACAAGGGCCAGCCGGGCGTCGTCATCTAGTTCGTCGGCTTCCGCTGGTTCGGTTGGTTCGGCTTCGGCTTCAGCCGAGGGGGTGGGCGGCCAGTAGGTCGCCCAGTGCCTCCTCGTGTGCCGCTGCCGGGCCGAGGGACAGCTCCAGCTGCTTGGCCCATGCGTGGTAGCGGTGGAGGGGGTAGTCGGTGTCGGAGCCGAAGCCGCCGTGCAGATGCTGTGCCGTCTGCACCACCCGGCGTACGCCGTCCGACGCCCAGATCTTGGCGACGGCCACGTCTCCCGAGGCGGGCAGGGCGCCGCTCGCGCCGGTGCTGATGCGCCAGGCGGCCTGCCAGAGGGTGACCTCCATCGCGCGCAGGTCGATATAACGGTCGGCCGCCTGCACGGCCACGGCCTGGAAGGTGGCGACGGGGAAGCCGAACTGCTCGCGTTTTCCGGTGTATTCGCTGGTCATGCTCAGTACGCCCTCACCGAGGCCGAGTGCGAGCGCGCACGTCCCGGTGGCGAGCAGGTCGCGCAGCCAGTCCCAGGCCCCTTCGGCCTCGATGACGTCGGCGCCGACGATCCGGACGGACTCCAGGCTGAGCTCGCCGAGGCGCTCACCGCTGGTGGACACCTGGTCGGCGAGGGTGAGGCCGTCGTGCTCGCGGGGGATCAGGGTGAGGACGGTCCGGCCGGCCGGTGTGTGGGCGGGCACCACGATGAGGTCGGCGTTCTGTGCCCAGGGCACGGCCGTCTGTGTGCCGTCGAGCAGCCAGTCGTCGCCGTCCTGCCGTGCGGTGACGGCGAGTTCGGCGGGGTCGTGCCCGCTGCGGCCGTTCGCCGCGACGGTCAGGACGAGCTCGCCGCGGGCGGCTTTCGGCAGGATCCGCTGCTTCAACTCCTCGCTGCCGTGGGTCTGTACGGCATACGCGGCTGCGCTGCTTTCCAGGAGCGGGACGCGGGCGAGTTTTTTCGCCGATTCGCGCAGGACCAGGCAGAGGGCGATGGCGTCGAGGCCGGCACCGCCGTGCTCGGGGTCGATGAGCAGGCTCAGTAGATCGGCTCCGGCGAGCTTGGCCCACAGGGTGCGGTCGAAGTCCTCGGCGACGGCGCCCGGCACGAGGGCGGGACTCGGCACTTCGTCGGGTGCGACGGAGGCGAAGAGCGCCTTCGCCGCCTCGACGGCCGCCTGCTGTTCCTCGGTGAAGGTGAAGTCCACTGCTTGTCCTCCCGCGCACCGGCCCGACGGTCTGTCCTTGCTGCGCCCGCCGTTTCTGACGGGTCGTCAAGATAGAACAGGTTCTACGGGAAGGGAACAGTGGCGGCCTTCCGAGCCGCTGGAGCACTCAGCGGTCGAAGTCCAACTCCACCGTGTCCGTGGCCGGATGGGACTGGCACGCGAGCACATACCCCGCCTCGGTCTCCTCCGGCTCCAGGGCGAAGTTGCGGTCCATCCGCACCTCGCCCGAGACCCGGAAGGCCCGGCAGGTCCCGCACACCCCGCCCTTGCAGGCGTACGGAGCGTCCGCGCGGTTGCGGAGCACGGTCTCGAGGAGGGATTCCCCGTCCTGGACCGGCCACGTGCCGGAGCGCCCGTCGAGCGTTACCGTCACGGTGCTGTGCGCGGGGGCGGCCGTCGTGGCTGCGGGGACCGGGGTCGTGAGGCCGCCGTCCACGTGGAATATCTCCTCGTGGATGCGCTGCCTTGGCACGCCCAGGCCGCGCAGCGTCTTCTCCGCGCCCTGCACCAGACCGAACGGACCGCACAGGAACCAGCCCGCGACCTCCTCGACGGGCAACAGGGCCGGCAGCAGCCTGCCGAGCCGCTCCTCGTCGAGCCGCCCGGAGTCGAGCCCGGACTGCTGCTCCTCCCGGGAGAGCACGGTGACCAGCTGGAACCGGTCCGGCCAGCGATCCTTGAGGTCGGCGACCTCCTCCAGGAACATCGTCGACGCGGCCGTGCGGTCGCTGCGGATGAGGCAGAACGTGGCCTGCGGTTCGCGTTCGAGGAGCGTCGTGACGATGGAAAGCACCGGGGTGATCCCGCTGCCGCCGACGACCGCCGCATAGCGCCCGGGTGCCGGGTCCAGCGTGAAGCGCCCGGCCGGGGTCATGACCTCGAGTTCATCGCCGACGGCGATTTCCTTCAGGGCGTACGTCGAGAAGGCGCCGCCTTCGACGAAGCGCACTCCGACCCGCAGGGTCCGCGGCTCGGAGGGGCTTTCGGGGCGGGGCGCGGGTGCGCAGATCGAGTACGTACGCCGGATCTCGGTGCCGTCGACGAAGCGGCGGAGGGCGAGGTGCTGGCCCGGTACGAAGCGGTACTCCTCGCGCAGGGCGGGGGGCACGTCGAAGGTCAGCGTCACGGAGTCGTCGGTGAGCCGCTCGATGGCCGCTACCCGGAGCTGGTGGAAGCGCGCCATCACAACTCCTTGAAGTGGTCGAACGGTTCGCGGCAGGAGACGCAGCGGCGCAGGGCCTTGCAGGCCGTCGACGAGAAACGGCTGAGCAGCTCGGTGTCGGTCGATCCGCAGTGCGGGCAGCGGACGGAGAGGGTGAGGGGTATCGGCCCGCCCGCGCTGTGCGGGCGCGGGGGCGCGATGCCGAACTCCGCCAGTTTGCGGCGGCCCTCGGCGCTGATGTCGTCCGTCGACCAGGCGGGGGAGAGCACGGTGCGCACGGAGACCTCCGCCATGCCGCGGGCACGCAGGACCTGCTCGATGTCGGCGGTCATGGCCTCGATGGCCGGACAGCCGGTGTACGTGGGGGTCAGTTCGACGTCGACCTTGCCGATGCCGCGGACGTGCACGCCGCGCAGCACTCCGAGCTCGGCCAACGTGATGACCGGCAGCTCCGGGTCGGGCACGGAGCCCGCTAGGGCCAGAAGCTCTTCCTCCAGGGCGGTGGTCACCATGACGCCCCCGGGTGGCTGCGGTGCAGGTGCTGCATCTCGGCGAGCATCCGCCCGAAGGATTCGGTGTGCAGGCCCTGGCGGCCCGCACCGGCGGCCCAGGCCCCTTCCTGCGGGCCGGTGGGCACGGTCAAGGTCGCCTTCTCGATGACGGAGGTCACCGAGGCCGTCCAACTGGTGTGCAGCGCCGACCAGTCGATGCTCGCGGAGCCGTCCACGCCGTCGAGGCCCTCGACCGGCTGGAACATCTCGCCGGTGAACCGCCAGAGCGCGTCGATCCCGCGCTGCATCCGCTCGTGGCTCTCCGCCGTGCCGTCGCCGAGCCGCAGTGTCCACTGCTCCGCGTGGTCCTGGTGGTAGGCGACTTCCTTGACCGCCTTCGCCGCCAGCGGGGCGAACGTGCTCTCTCCGGTCGCCAACTGGCCGTACAGCAGCGTTTGGTACGTGGAGAAATAGAGCTGGCGGGCGATCGTGTGGGCGAAGTCGCCGTTCGGCTGCTCGACCAGCTGGAGGTTGCGGAAGGCGCGCTCCTCGCGGAGGTAGGCCAGTTCGTCCTCGTCCCCGGCCAGGGAGAGCAGGACGCGTGCCTGGCCGAGCAGGTCGAGGGCGATGTTCGCCAGGGCGACCTCTTCCTCGAGGACGGGGGCGTGGCCCGCCCACTCCCCCAGCCGGTGCGAGAGCACCAGCGCGTCATCGCCCAGAGCCAGGGCGGTGGCGGTGGCCGTCGGGGCCAGCGGTGCGGTCACAGGTGCTTCACCCCGTCCGGGATGTCGTAGAAGGTCGGGTGGCGGTAGGGCTTGTCGCCCGCCGGTTCGAAGAAGGAGTCCTTCTCGTCGGGCGAGGAGGCGGTGATCTGGGTGGACGGCACGACCCAGATCGAGACGCCTTCGCTTCTGCGGGTGTACAGGTCGCGGGCGTTGCGCAGGGCCATTTCCGCGTCCGGCGCGTGCAGGCTGCCCGCGTGGGTGTGGGAGAGCCCGCGGCGGGAGCGCACGAACACCTCCCACAGCGGCCAGTCGGTCGAGCTGCTCATGCCTTCGCCTCCCCGTGCTTGGCGGCGAATGCCGCTGCTGCCTCGCGCACCCACGAGCCTTCTTCGTGCGCGCTCCTGCGCTGAGTGATCCGCTGTTCGTTGCAGGGGCCGTTCCCCTTCAGGACCGCCCAGAATTCCGTCCAGTCGATCGCGCCGAAGTCGTGCTGTCCCCGCTCCTCGTTCCACACGAGGTCCGGGTCGGGCAGCGTGAGCCCGAGGGACTCGGCCTGGGGGACGCAGATGTCCACGAAGCGCTGGCGCAGCTCGTCGTTCGAGTGGCGCTTGATCTTCCAGGTCATCGACTGCTCGGAGTGCGACGACTCGTCGTCGGGCGGGCCGAACATCATCAGGGAAGGCCACCACCAGCGGTCCACGGCGTCCTGCGCCATCGCGTGCTGGGCCTCGGTGCCCCGGCTGAGGGCGAGCAGGGACTCATATCCCTGGCGCTGGTGGAACGACTCCTCCTTGCAGACGCGGACCATCGCGCGGGCATAGGGGCCGTACGAACAGCGGCAGAGCGGGACCTGGTTCGTGATCGCGGCGCCGTCCACCAGCCAGCCGATCGCGCCGACGTCGGCCCAGGTCAGCGTCGGGTAGTTGAAGATCGATGAGTACTTCTGGCGGCCCGAGTGCAGTTTGTCGAGCAGCTCTTCCCGGCTGGTGCCCAGGGTCTCGGCCGCGCTGTACAGATACAGGCCGTGGCCGGCCTCGTCCTGCACTTTGGCCATCAGGATCGCCTTGCGCCGCAGGGACGGGGCGCGCGTGATCCAGTTGGCCTCCGGCTGCATGCCGATGATCTCGGAGTGCGCGTGCTGCGCTATCTGCCTGACCAGCGAGGCGCGATAGGCGTCGGGCATCCAGTCCCGCGGCTCGATGCGCTCGTCGGCCGCGACGGCGGCGTCGAAGGCCGCCTCGTGCTCCGCCGTGCGTGCGGCGTCGGCCGCTGCCTGGTCCGGCTCGGACCGGGCCGTCTGATGCTCGGCTGCTGTCGCCATCGCGGTCCCCCTCGACCTTTAGCTAGCTACCGACCGATCGTTCGGTTCGTGGAATTCAATGGTGCGGCTCAGCGCCATAAGGTGTCAACCCTGTGGATAACTTCACGGACGCTGTGCCTGGCGCGCAGGCATGAGTACCGTTCCGCTGCGACGGGCGGGCAGAGAGCCGTGTGACGGGCGGGCCGACAGGCGCATCACCGTGCGGAATCGGGAATCGGGGCGGAATGGACGCTAACGACAGCAACGCGAGCGAGCCGCCGTCCCCGTCCTTCGACGCCGTCCACGCGTCTCCCGACGGCAACACCGCCGCCCCGCCGCCCCCGGCCCCCGGCATCGCGCCCGCACCCCGCAGCGGCATCGCGCCCGCACCCGCGCCCCGCAGCGGCATCGCCGCCCTCTCCCCGCGCTACCAGGTGGCGGCCGCCCTCGCGCTCGCGCTCATCGCCGTCACGGCCTGCGTCCACGTCGGGATGCTCTTCCTCCACGTCGCCCCCGCGAACACCATGACCAAGCAGCACGGGCAGGCCGTCGACGACTGGATCTACCCCGAGTTCGAGCAGAACTGGAAGCTCTTCGCGCCCAACCCGATGCAGCAGAACATCGCTGTGCAGGCCCGCGCCCAGATCCGTACAAAGGACGGAACCACCCGGACCACCGGCTGGTACGACCTCTCCGCACGTGACGGCGCCGCCATCGACGGCAATCTGCTGCCCAGCCACACGCAGCAGAACGAACTGCGCAGGGCCTGGGACTTCTACGTCGCCGCCCACGACACGCAGAATCGTCCCCGCGGCCTGCGCGGACAGCTCTCGGAGCGCTACATCCGCCGCATCGCGATGATGCGCGTCGAGCGTGAGGGGGCCCTGGACCGGGGCGCCACCGTCGAGCGCGTCCAGGTCCGCTCCAGAACCACGAACGTGCCGCCCCCCGAGTGGAGCGATGAGAAAGTCACGACGAAACCGGCGCTCCGCCAGCTGCCGTGGTGGTCCGTGACGCCCGACGACATGCCCCTGGGCAAGGCGCAGGGAACCGAGGGGGACGCCCGATGAACCGCTTCGGCTCCCTGCTCGGGCGCGGCATCGAACGGATCACCGCGTCCGCTCTCGGGCCCTATCAGACCGCCGTGATCCGCATCGGATTCGCCGCCACCTGGCTGCTCTTCCTGCTGCGCGAACTCCCCCACCGCCATGAGCTCTACGGGCCCGACGGCCCGTGGAACTGGGACATGGCCCAGCAGCTCATCGCGGAGAACGACGCCTTCACGGTCCTGATGTGGTCGGACGGGCGCCTCTGGTTCGAGGTCGTCTACGCCCTCGCCGTCCTCAGCAGCGCCCTGCTGGTGCTCGGCTGGCGCACCCGCACGATGTCCGTGCTCTTCATGATCGGCGTGCTCTCGCTGCAGAACCGCTCCATCTTCATGGGCGACGGCGGCGACAACGTCATACACCTCATGGCCACCTACCTGGTGTTCACGCGCTGTGGCCAGGTCTGGTCGCTCGACGCCCGGCGCGCGGCACGCGCGCGTAGGGCGCCTGCCGAGCCAGGGGAGGCACCGCTCGACCTGGAGAAGACGGCCCGCCCCGTCGACAAGGCCGACAGGACCGGCCCCGTCCTGTGGTGGGTCCTGGGGCTCGCTCTCTCCGTGGTGACGTTCATGGGGGAGCTCAGCGGGGGCTGGCTGCTGGTCTTCTGGGGGCTGTGGCTCGCGCACGGCCTGTGGTGGGCCGTCGGACGGCGCGCGCCCGACGGCGAGGCGCGCGAGTTGCTCGACGTCATCATCAGGCTCGCGCACAACGCCGCACTGCTGGTGATCATGGTCGAGGCGTGTCTGATCTACGCGACGGCCGGCTGGTACAAGATCCAGGGCAGCCGCTGGCAGGACGGCACGGCCATCTACTACCCGCTGCGCCTGGACTACTTCTCCCCCTGGCCCGCGCTCTCCGACCTGCTCGCCTCGCACGGTCTCATGGTGATGCTGGTGACGTACGGGACGGTTGCCGTGCAGGTCGCCTTCCCCTTCACTCTCTTCAACAGGCGGGTCAAGAACGTCCTTCTGGCTGCCATGATCTTCGAGCACGCGGTCATCGCGGTCGTCCTCGGCCTGCCGTTCTTCTCGCTCGCCATGATCGCGGCCGACGCGGTGTTCCTGCCGACGTCGTTCCTGCGCCGCGTCGGCGGCCAGGTCACGCGCGCGCGTGACGCGCTGTTCTCGCGGTTGCCGCGCGGTGGGGCGGTGCCGGGGCAGCGCGGGGCGGACGAGGAACCGGCACCGGAATCCGTCGAGCACGCGCGCGTAGGCTTTCCTTCGTGAACGGGACGTGTGCGGGATGAACGGGACGCGGCAGAGTGACCCGGACGGCGCCGTCCGTGCCTGGCGGGGGCTCGCCGACACCTCGGTGCTGCTCGACGGCTTCCACGCCATCAAGCACGCGTTGCGGTTCGAGGCGCTCATCCCTTCGGCGCTGACCAGCGACAAGGCCGCCGTCCTCGCCCTCGCCGACGAGCTCGCGCCCGACGTCAAGGACGCCCTCGACACGCTCCTCGTCCAGGTCGCGGACGCCGCCCTGCGCGCCCTTGTGCCGCGTCTGCACCCCACGGGGGTGGCCGCTCTCGCGGTACGGCCGTCCCGGGCGGCCAACCTTGACGCCCTGGCCCGCATGCCGAGGACCGCGCCGGTCGTCGTCCTCGACGATCCGCGCAATCTGGGCAACGCCGGGGCCGTGATCCGGCTCGCCGCGGGGTTCGGGACGACAGGCGTCGTCACGACCGGCACGCTCGACCCCTGGCATCCCACGGTCGTACGCGGTGGCGCGGGCCTGCACTTCGCCACGGCCGTCGAGCGGATGGACGTCGACGAGCTGCCGCAGGGCCCGGTGTACGCGCTCGACGCGGAAGGCGTGGACATCCGGGGCCTCAAGCTGCCGGACGACGCCGTGCTGGCCTTCGGGTCCGAGCGGAGCGGGCTGTCCGCGCGGCTGCGGGAGCGCGCCGATCACCTGGTGTCCCTGCCGATGCGGCCCCAGGTCTCCAGCTACAACCTGGCCACCAGCGTCGGGATGACGCTCTTCCACTGGTCGGCGGGCAGGCCCCCGGGCGCGGAGGCCTGAACCCGCCGTCAGGCGTCAGGAATCAGGCGTCCCTGCGGATCTCCACCACACGGAAGCGGTTGGCCACGAAGGCGCCGTCGCACAGGGCGGCGTTCGCGGCCGGGTTGCCGCCCGAGCCGTGGAAGTCCGAGAACGCCGCCGTCTGGTTCACATAGACGCCGCCCGTGAGGTTCAAGGAGAGCTGGGCGCACTCCTCCAGGCAGGTCTCCTCCACGGCGCCGGACACCTCGTCCGACGTCGTGTACGCGCCGACCGTCATCGCGCCCTTGTCGCGCACCGTGCGGCGCAGCAAGTCCACGGCGTCCGAGGACGAGTCGACCGCGACCGCGAAGGAGACGGGTCCGAAGCACTCGTTCAGATAGACCGCCTCGGAGTCCGGCTTCGCGCCGTCCAGCTTGACGATGACCGGGGTGCGGACCACAGCGTCCGGGAACTCGGGGTTGCTGATCTCCCGTGAGGGGAGAGCCACTTCGCCGAGTCCGGACGCGGCCTCCAGGCGGGCCTTCACATCCGGGTTGACCAGGGCGCCGAGGATGCCGTTCGCCCGGGCGTCGTCGCCGAGCAGGCCGTTCACCGACGCGGCCAGGTCGGACACCACGTCGTCGTACGACTTCGCGCCGGCGTCCGTCGTGATGCCGTCCCGGGGGATCAGGAGGTTCTGCGGGGTCGTGCACATCTGGCCGCTGTAGAGGGACAGGGAGAAGGCCAGGTTGGACAGCATCCCCTTGTAGTTGTCCGTCGAGTCGACGACGACCGTGTTCACGCCGGCCTTCTCCGTGTAGACCTGCGCCTGGCGGGCGTTGGTCTCCAGCCAGTCACCGAAGGCCGTCGAACCTGTGTAGTCGATGATCTTGACCTCGGGGCGGACGGCGAGGGTCTTGGCGATGCCTTCGCCCGGCCGCTCGGCGGCCAGGCACACCAGGTTCGGGTCGAAGCCCGCGTCGGCGAGGGCCTCGCGCGCGATGCGCACCGTCAGCGCGAGCGGGAGCACCGCCCGCGGGTGGGGCTTGACCAGGACGGGGTTGCCGGTGGCCAGGGAGGCGAACAGGCCCGGATAGCCGTTCCACGTCGGGAAGGTGTTGCAGCCGATCAGGAGCGCGATACCCCGCCCCACGGGCGTGAAGCGCTTGTCCAGGGCGATCGGGTCGCGCTTGCCCTGGGGCTTGGACCACTCCGCGTTGTCCGGGGTGCGGGCCTGCTCCACGTACGCGTACGCCACCGCTTCGAGGCCGCGGTCCTGGGCGTGCGGGCCGCCCGCCTGGAAGGCCATCATGAAGGCCTGGCCGCTGGTGTGCATGACCGCGTGCGCCAGCTCGTGCGTGCGCGCGCTGATGCGCGACAGGATCTCCAGACAGACCATCGCGCGCACTTCCGCGCCCGCGTCGCGCCAGGCGCGCATTCCGGTGCGCATGGCGGGCAGCAGCGTGTCGATGTCCGGGTGGGGGTACGTGATGCCCAACTCGGGCCCGTACGGAGAGACTTCCGCGCCCGTCCAGTCGTCCGTGCCCGGCTGGCCGAGCTCGAAGCGGCTGCCCAGGAGGGCGTCGAAGGCGGCTTTGCCCTCGGGCAGGCTCAGGCTGCCGTTCTCTCCATAGGCCTTGGGGTGCTCGGGGTGCGGCGACCAGTACGCGCGCGTGCGGATCGTCTCCAGCGCCTGGTCGAGTGTGGGCCGGTGCGTGGCGATCAGCTGGTGCGCGGTGAGTTCGGCGGCCATATCGGACCAACTCCTCGTCGAGCCGGCTCTTCGTCGAGCCGGCGAGCTGGGCAGGGCAGTGGGCAGGAACGGACGGACAGAGCTAGAGTAACCGAACGATCGGTCGGGACAAGGGGGTCCGCCGAACCTGTGGACAACTTCTCGCCGGGCACCCCCGCACCCTCCGGCGGACACCTCGTGCGGGAGGATCGCGAGCATGACAGCACTCGAGCTCAGCAGCCCCGTTGCCGTGGTCGGCACCGGCACCATGGGCCAGGGCATCGCCCAGGTCGCCCTGCTGGCGGGCCACCCCGTGCGGCTGTACGACGCCGTGGAGGGCCAGGCCAAGGCCGCGGCCGCCACGATCGCCGCACGCCTGGACCGACTGGTCGAAAAGGGCAGGCTCACTGCCGGCGACCGGTCCGCCGCGGGGGAGCGCCTCGCGCCGGTCGAGAGCCTCGCCGAGCTGGCCGGGTGCGGACTCGTCATCGAGGCGATCCTGGAGCGACTGGCCGTCAAACAGCGCCTCTTCGAAGAGCTGGAAGAGGCCCTCGCCGAGGACTGTCTCCTCGCCACGAACACGTCCTCCCTCTCCGTCACCGCCATCGCGGGCACCCTCAAGAAGCCCGGCCGTTTCGTCGGCCTGCACTTCTTCAACCCCGCCCCGCTCCTCCCCCTCGTCGAGGTCGTCAGCGGATTCGCGACCGACGAAACGGCCGCCACGCGCGCGTACGAGACAGCGCGGGCCTGGGGCAAGACGCCGGTGCGCAGCGCGGACACCCCCGGCTTCATCGTCAACCGGATCGCCCGCCCCTTCTACGCCGAGGCGCTGCGCCTCCACGAGGAGCGGGCCGCCGACCCGGCCACCATCGACGCCGTCCTTCGCGAATGCGGCGGCTTCAAGATGGGCCCCTTCGAGCTCACCGACCTCATCGGCCAGGACGTGAACGAGGCCGTCACCCGCTCCGTGTGGGAGTCCTTCTTCCAGGACCCCAAGTTCACGCCGTCACTCGCCCAGCGCCGCCTCGTCGAATCCCGCCGCCTGGGCCGCAAGTCGGGTCAGGGCTGGTATGCGTACGGCGACGACGCCCCGCGCGCGGAGCCGCACACGGCGGCGCCCGCACCGGCCCCGGCGTCCGTCGCGGTGCACGGGGACCTGTTCCAGGCGCACGACCTTGTCGGGCTGATCGACGACGCCGGGATCGACCTCGTGCACAAGGAGCCCTTCGACCCCGACCGCCCCGGCTGGATCGAACTGCCCAGCGGCGTGCGGATGTTCCTGAGCGACGGCTCCACCGGGAACGACGCCGAGACGGCGGTGATCCAGTTCGATCTCGCGCTGGACTACCCTTCCGCGACCAGGATCGCCCTGGCTCCCTCCGCGGCGGTGGGCGAGGACCAGCTCCAGGAGGCCGTGGGCCTCTTCCAGGCGCTGGGCAAGCAGGTCAGCGTCATAGCCGATGTCCCGGGGATGATCGTGGCCCGTACCGTCGCCATGCTCGTCGACTTCGCCCAGGACGCCGTCGCGCGCGGTGTCGCCAGCAGAGAAGACATCGACACGGCGATGCTCCTGGGCGTCAACTACCCCCGCGGACCGCTCGCATGGGGCGAGGCGCTCGGCGCGCTCTGGGCCATCGACACCCTGGAATGCCTGCACCAGGAGTACCCCACCGGCCGCTACGCGCCGTCCCAGGCGCTGCGCCGCGCGGCAGCGCGAGAGGACCTCAACGCATGACCACCACCAGGCGCGACACGTACACCCCGGAGACCCTCCTCACGGTGGCGGTCCGGGTCTTCAACGAGCGCGGGTACGACGGCACCTCCATGGAGCACCTCTCCAAGGCGGCCGGCATCTCCAAGTCGTCGATCTACCACCACGTCTCCGGCAAGGAGGAGCTGCTGCGCCGCGCGGTGAGCCGTGCGCTCGACGGTCTCTTCGGGATCCTCGCCGAGGAGCACGCGCGCGTGGGCACCGCCGTGCAGCGCCTGGAGCACGTCACGCGGCGCACCGTCGAGGTGCTGATCGCGGAACTGCCCTATGTGACGCTGCTGCTGCGCGTGCGCGGCAACACGGACACCGAGCGGTGGGCCATGGAGCGGCGCAGGGAGTTCGACCAGCAGGTCGCCGACCTGCTCAAGGAAGCCGTCGCCGACGGCGACCTGCGCTCCGACGTCGAGCTGCGCCTCGCCACCCGGCTGCTCTTCGGCATGATCAACTCCATCGTGGAGTGGTACCGCCCCGACGCCCGGGGTGCCTCCTCGGGCGAGCAGGTCGCCGACGCCGTCGTGCAGATGGCCTTCGCGGGGCTGCGCAGCGGTATCTGAGGGTCATTTCTCCGGCTCCAGGTCGTCCTCCTCGAAGACCAGCAACGTACGCGTGCTGAGCACTTCGGGGATGGACTGCAGCCGGGTCAGGACCAGCTCGCGCAGCGCGCGGTTGTCCGGCGTGTGCACCAGGAGCAGCACGTCGAAGTCGCCGCTGACCAGCGCGATGTGAGAGGCGCCCGGCAGTGTGCGCAGATGCTCGCGGACCGTGCGCCAGGTGTTCTGGACGATCTTGAGCGTGATGTACGCGGAAGCGCCCTGACCTGCTCGTTCATGGTTGATCCGGGCGCCGAATCCGCGTATGACCCCGTCGTCGATGAGGCGGTTGATGCGCGCGTACGCGTTGGCGCGCGACACGTGCACCCGCTCGGCCACGGCCCGTATCGACGCGCGACCGTCCGTGTGCAGGATCTGCAGGATGTCGCGGTCGATCGAGTCCAGCGGCCGGGGCAGGGGCTCCTGACGGTCGCCGGGCCGAACCTCCGGACGATCACCGTCGCGTCCGTCGGCCATTCGTTCAGATGCCATGTCCCCCCGCCTCCCTACCATGGACGTACTGCATCCATCCCAGGCTGTGCAGAACCGTTTGTCCACAGCCTGGAGGTGCCTGTAGCCAAAATGTGCCGACGACCGAACAATCGGTAGGTGAGGCGCCTCACATTGCCGCGCCTCTTTTGCCGCTCCCAAGAGGAGATCGCTTCCACATGGAGGTGCCGACATGACGGTCATGGAGCAGCGGGGCGTCTACCGGCCCACCCCGCCACCCGCATGGCAGCTCAGGACCGATCCCGCCCCGCTGCTGCCCGACGCCGAGCCGTACCGCGTCCTGGGTACCGAGGCCGCGGGCAAGGCCGATGAGGAGCTCCTGGGCCGCCTGTACGCCCAGCTGGTGCGCGGACGGCGGTACAACACGCAGGCGACCGCCCTCACCAAGCAGGGCAGGCTCGCCGTCTACCCCTCCAGCACCGGCCAGGAGGCGTGTGAGGTCGCCGCCGCGCTCGTCCTGGAGGAGCGGGACTGGCTCTTCCCCAGCTACCGGGACACGCTCGCCGCGGTCGCCCGCGGCCTCGACCCCGTCCAGGCACTGACCCTGCTGCGCGGCGACTGGCACACCGGTTACGACCCGCGTGAGTACCGCATAGCTCCCCTGTGCACCCCGCTGGCCACCCAGCTCCCGCACGCCGTGGGGCTCGCGCACGCCGCCCGCCTGAAGGGCGACGACGTGGTCGCGCTCGCCATGGTGGGCGACGGCGGCACCAGCGAGGGCGACTTCCACGAGGCGCTGAACTTCGCGGCCGTCTGGCAGGCGCCCGTCGTCTTCCTGGTGCAGAACAACGGCTTCGCGATCTCCGTGCCGCTCGACAAGCAGACGGCCGCCCCGTCCCTGGCCCACAAGGCCGTCGGGTACGGAATGCCGGGACGCCTGGTGGACGGCAACGACGCGGCGGCGGTGCACGAGGTGTTGGGCGAAGCGGTCTCCCGCGCGCGTGAGGGCGGCGGCCCCACGCTCGTCGAGGCGGTGACGTACCGCATGGACGCCCACACGAACGCCGATGACGCCACGCGCTACCGCGGGGACGCCGAGGTCGAGGCCTGGCGCGCGCACGACCCGATCGTGCTCCTGGAGCGGGAGCTGACCGAGCGCGGGCTCCTCGACGAGGACCGGATGCGGGCGGCCCGCGACGACGCCGAGGCCATGGCGGCCGACCTGCGGGGGCGGATGAACCAGGACCCCGAACTCGACCCCATGGACCTCTTCCGCCATGTGTACGCCGAGCAGACGACACAACTGCGCGAGCAGGCGGCCCAGTTGCGGGCCGAGCTCGAGGCGTCGAACGAAGAGCACACAGACGGAACAGACGGAACAGACGGCACGGACGGCGAGGAGAACGCGCGATGAGTACGGTCGCGGCCGAACGGGCCACCAAGAAGGCAGCCAAACCGGCCACCATGGCGCAGGCGCTCGGGCGCGCGCTGCGCGACTCCCTGGCCGAGGACCCGGCCGTGCACGTCCTCGGAGAGGACGTCGGGGCGCTCGGCGGAGTCTTCCGGGTCACCGACGGACTCACCAAGGAGTTCGGCGAGGACCGCTGTACGGACACCCCGCTCGCCGAGGCGGGCATCCTGGGCACAGCCGTCGGCATGGCGATGTACGGACTCCGGCCCGTCGTCGAGATGCAGTTCGACGCGTTCGCCTACCCCGCCTTCGAGCAGCTCATCTCCCATGTGGCGCGGATGCGGAACCGCACCAGGGGCGCGATGCCGATGCCCATCACGGTGCGCGTGCCCTACGGCGGTGGCATCGGCGGCGTCGAGCACCACAGCGACTCCTCCGAGGCGTACTACATGGCGACTCCGGGGCTCCATGTCGTCACGCCCGCCACGGTCGCCGACGCGTATGGCCTGCTGCGGGCCTCCATCGCCTCCGACGACCCGGTCGTCTTCCTGGAGCCGAAGCGCCTCTACTGGTCCAAGGCGGACTGGAACCCGGACGCGCCGCAGGCCGTTGAACCCATAGGCAAGGCAGTGGTGCGGCGCACCGGGCGCAGCGCCACCCTCCTCACGTACGGGCCGTCCGTGCCCGTCTGCATGGAGGCGGCCGAGGCCGCGGTCGCCGAGGGGTGGGACCTCGAAGTGGTCGATCTGCGCTCCCTCGTCCCCTTCGACGACGAGACGGTGGCCGCCTCCGTGCGGCGGACCGGGCGCGCGGTCGTCGTGCACGAGTCGGGCGGCTTCGGCGGACCCGGCGGAGAGATCGCCGCTCGCGTCACCGAGCGGTGCTTCCACCACCTGGAGGCGCCGGTGTTGCGCGTCGCCGGCTTCGACATTCCCTATCCGCCGCCAATGCTCGAGCGGCATCATCTGCCGGGCGTGGACCGGATCCTGGACGCGGTCGCGCGGTTGCAGTGGGAGGCGGACAACTGATGGCGCCCGGTCTGAGTGTGAACAGCCTCGAGTTCAAGCTGCCCGATCTCGGTGAGGGGCTCACGGAGGCGGAGATCACCCGCTGGCTCGTGCAGGTCGGTGACGTCGTCGCCGTGGACCAGCCCGTGGTCGAGGTGGAGACGGCCAAGGCGATGGTGGAGGTGCCCTGCCCGTACGGAGGCGTGGTGACGGCCCGCTTCGGTGAGGAGGGGTCGGAACTGCCGGTGGGAGCGCCGCTGTTGACGGTCGCCGTCGGCGCACCTGCCGGGGACGGGGCCGCGGCCGCGGCTCAGGCTCAGGCTCCGGCTCCCGAGGAGCCGGCGGAGCGAGCCCTGCAGTCGGCTGCCGCCGAGGAGTCCTCCGGCAACGTCCTGGTCGGGTACGGCACGGCGGCGGCGCCCGCGCGGCGCAGGAGGGTGCGGGCTGCGGGAGCCGTCACGAACGGCACACCGAAGCCTGCCGCGCGACCTGCCCCACCACTCCCGTCCGCCCCGCAGGAGCTCGCCGGGACCTGCGCCGCCGCGGGCCCTGGCGCCCTGCAGCGCCCGGACGGTCCGATACCGGTGATCTCCCCTCTCGTGCGCAAGCTGGCGCGTGAGAACGGCGTGGAGCTCCGCGAGCTGACGGGGACCGGCCCGGACGGGCTGATCATGCGCGCCGACGTGGAGGCGGCCATCGCGGCGGAGCTGGCCATAGCGGCGGGGCCGACGGCCGCGCCCGCTGCCTCGGTCACCCCCACCACCTCGGTCACGCCCACGCCGGCGGCAGCGGGAGCGGGCACGGCGGGGGAAGAGCGCTATCCGCTGACCGGCATCCGGGGCCTCGTCGCGGACAAGATGTCCCGCAGCAGGCGCGAGATACCGGAAGCCACCTGCTGGGTCGACGCCGACGCGACGGAACTGCTCGCGGCGCGCGCCGCGATGAACGCCGCCGTCAAGCAGGGCGAGGGGCACAAGATCTCGCTGCTCGCGCTGTTTGCCCGCATCAGCGTGGCCGCACTGGCCCGCTACCCGATGCTCAACTCCACCGTGGACATGGAGGCGCGGGAGGTGGTCCGGCTCGCCGACGTCCACCTCGGCTTCGCGGCGCAGACCGACCGTGGTCTGGTCGTCCCCGTGGTCCGGAACACGAACACGCGGACCACCGAATCGGTCAACGACGAGCTGATCCGGCTCACGGAGTCGGCGCGGGACGGAAAGCTGACGCCGGGGGAACTGACGGGCGGCACGTTCACGTTGAACAACTACGGGGTGTTCGGGGTCGACGGCTCCACGCCGATCATCAATCACCCCGAGGCGGCCATGCTCGGCGTGGGCCGGATCGTGCCCAAGCCGTGGGTGCACCAAGGGGAGTTGGCGGTGCGGCACGTCGTGCAGCTCTCGCTCACCTTCGACCACCGGGTGTGCGACGGCGGCACCGCGGGCGGGTTCCTGCGGTTCGTGGCGGACTGCGTGGAGCAGCCCGCGGTCCTGCTGCGGGCGGTGTGAGGAGGCCCAGGGCGGCGGTGTGCACCCTGGCGCGGTCCCGCGAGTCTGCGTACAGCGGTGACGCGAGTCGCGTACAGCGGTGACGCGAGTCGCGTACAGCGGTGACGCGAGTCTGCGTACAGCGGTGACGTGATTCTGCGGACAGCGGTGACGTGATTCTGCGGACAGCGGTGACGTGATTCTGCGGACAGAGGCGAACAGCGGCGGAGGAGGTGACGTGAACCTGCGTACAGAGATCGGGTGAGTCTGCGTACAGCGGCGGTGTGAGTCTGCGTACAGAGGTGAGGTGAGAGCCCGTACGGAGGGTGGCATTGATCCTTCGTACGCCCATACTCGGGGGATGACCGCGCAGAGGGCCCCGGGTGGCGCCGAATCCGCCGCCTCGCACGCCGCCCCGACCGACGTCCCGAGCGCCGCCCCTTCCGATGGCTCGCACGCCTCGCCGCACGTCATCCCGTACGACGCGGTGGTGCTCGCGGGCGGCGGTGCCAGACGGCTCGGCGGTGTGGACAAGCCGGGCCTTCGGGTGGGCGGCCGCGCACTGCTGGACCGGGTGCTCGGCGCGTGTTCCGGCGCTGGGACGACCGTGGTTGTCGCCGCACCCCGTTCGACCGCCCGCCCCGTGGTGTGGGCGCGCGAGGAACCCGTGGGGGCGGGGCCGCTCGCCGCGCTCGACGCGGGGCTGCGGTGTACCGGGGCGGAGCAGGTGGTGGTGCTCTCCGCCGATCTGCCGTTCCTGGAGGAGCGGACGGTGGGCGGACTCCTCACCGCGCTGCGCGAGAGCGGCGCGGACGGTGCGGTGCTGAGAGATCCCGGCGGCCGGGACCAGCCGCTGGTCGCGGCCTATCGCAGTGCCTCGCTGAAGCGTGAGATCGCGGAGCTCGCCGCCGGGCACGACGGTCTGACGGGCCTTCCGCTGCGATCGCTCACCGCGCGGCTCGAACTCACCAGGGTCACCGACGCCGTGGCGTCCTTCGACTGCGACACCTGGGACGACATCACGGCCGCCAGGGCCCGTATCAGGGAGCATGGTCACGTGCTGGATGAATGGATTACCGCAGTCAAGGACGAACTGGGCATCGAGCTCGACGTCGACACCGGCCTCCTGCTCGACCTCGCCCGCGACGCCGCGCACGGTGTGGCCAGGCCTGCGGCTCCGCTGACCACCTTCCTGGTGGGATACGCGGCGGCGCGGGCCTCCGAGGGCGGTGGGCCCGAAGCGGTGGCCGCGGCCGTCCGTAAGGCGGCGGCGCTGGCCACGCGGTGGGCGGAGGAGGGCGATCCCGACTCGGCGCCCGACTCGAAGCCTGACTCGGCGCCCGACGCGGGGGCCGGCGGGGCGCCGGGTGCGGTCGCCGGAAAACCGGCGGCTGGGCCGGATCTGACGTCGCCGGGCGACCACCCCGACCCGGGTCAGGACGCGAGGGCCGACATGCGGCCGGACGCCGGATGAGTGGGCAGCCCGCGCCGGACGCCGAGCTCGACGAGGCTCTTGCCCTGGTGAACGACGACCATGGCCGCAGGACCGGCAGGCGCGCCGACGACGAGCCCGTCGGCGGTGACCTTCGGGGCACGCCGGATGCCTCGGGCGACGCGGGGCACGACAGAGGGCAGGACAGTGGGCACGGCAGCGGGCCCCACCCGTCGGCCACGCCCGCCCCCACCGCATCCGCCGCCCCGGCCCCCCGAAGGCAAGGGCCGACCCCGAACAGCAACCCCGGCCACCCCGACGACCCCGTCCACCCCGGCAATCCCGGCAACCCCGACGACCCCAAGACCACCCCCTGGCCCGCGGCCCGCACCGCCGCCGGGCGGGCCCCGCGGCCAGTGCCCTCCACCTCCGCGGCCGTCACCGTCCCTCTGGGGCAGGCGCTCGGTCTCGTTCTCGCCGCGCCCCTGGTCGCCCTCACCGACCTCCCCTCCTTCGACACCTCCGCGATGGACGGCTGGGTCGTCGCGGGGCCAGGCCCCTGGGAAGTCCAGGCCGACGGAATCCTCGCCGGGCACGAGCGGCCGGATTCGCTCTCCGACGGGGAAGCCGTGCGCATCGCGACCGGCGCGCGGATCCCGCAAGAGGCCACCGCCGTCATCCGCAGCGAGCACGGCCTCACCGACGACAAGGGGCGGCTGCACCCCCGGCGTGACGTCACGCAGGGCCAGGACATCCGGCCCCGCGGCCAGGAGTGCCGCTCCGGAGAACACCTCCTGCCGCCCGGCTCCCTCGTGACCCCAGCGGTGCTCGGGCTCGCGGCAGCCGCCGGATACGACGAACTGCCCGTGGTCCCCCGGCCCAGCGCCGAAGTGCTGATCCTGGGCGATGAGCTGCTCACCGACGGACTCCCCCACGAGGGCCTCATCCGGGACGCGCTCGGGCCCATGCTGCCGCCCTGGCTGCGCTCGCTCGGCGTGGACGTCATCGCCGTACGCAGGCTCGGTGACGACGCCGAGGCGCTCCACCAGGCGATCACCACCTCCGCCGCCGACCTCATCGTCACCACCGGCGGTACCGCCTCCGGCCCGGTGGACCACGTCCACCCCACCCTGAGCCGCATCGGCGCCGAGCTCCTCGTGGACGGCGTCGCGGTGCGCCCGGGGCACCCCATGCTGCTCGCCCGCATCCGCCCCGACCAGCACCTCGTCGGCCTGCCCGGCAATCCGCTGGCCGCGGTCTCCGGCCTGCTGACCCTGGCCGAGCCCCTGCTGCGCACGCTCTCCGGGCGCCCCGCCACATCGCCGTACACCGCGGTGCTGCGCGAGGACGTCCACGGGCACCCGCACGACACCCGCCTCGTCCCCGTCACCCTCCACGCCGATCACGCCGTGCCCCTGCGCTACAACGGTCCGGCGATGCTGCGCGGGATCGCGGTGGCCGACGGGCTCGCGGTGGTCCCGCCGGGCGGCGCGCGCCGGGGCCAGGAGCTGGAGGTCCTCGACCTCCCTTGGGCTCTGCCGGAAGCAACTGGCCAAGCAACCACCCAAGGCGCCACAAACGCAGGACCTCAGGCAGGCGCTGACCCGGCCGGGGAGTGTTTCACGTGAAACTTCCCGGCCACGACGCCATCGCCCGCAACCCCGACGAGCACCTCGTCACCCACCGGATCAAGCTGCCCCGCCGGGTCGTCGAGCGGCCCCTGCTGCAGGTCGGCAAGCGGCTGCTGATGGCGCTCGCGGTGCTCGCCCTGACGACCTTCATCGTCTGGATCGACCGCGGCGGCTATCACGACAACTCCGACGACAGGCTCGACTTCCTCGACGCCGCCTACTACTCCACCGTCACGCTCTCGACCACCGGCTACGGCGACATCGTCCCGTACAGCGACAGCGCGCGGCTCAGCAACATCCTCCTGATCACGCCGTTGCGCGTGCTCTTCCTGATCATCCTGGTCGGCACCACCCTTGAAGTACTCACGGAACGTACGCGCGAGGAATGGCGTCTGAACCGCTGGAGGTCCAACTTGCGTGAACACACCGTCGTCGTCGGCTTCGGCACCAAGGGTCGCTCGGCGATCCAGACCGTCTGCGCGACCGGTCTGAAGCCCGAGCAGATCGTGGTGGTCGACCCGAGCGCGAAGGTCGTCGACGCCGCCACAGCGGAGGGGTACGCGGGCGTCATCGGCGATGCGACGCGCAGCGACGTGCTCCTCCGTGCCGAGGTGCAGCGCGCCCGGCAGATCATCATCGCGACCCAGCGGGACGACACCGCCGTCCTGGTGACGCTGACCGCCCGGCAGATGAACCGCGCGGCGAAGATCGTGGCCGCGGTGCGCGAGGAGGAGAACGCGCCGCTGCTTCGGCAGTCCGGCGCCGACGCGGTGATCACCAGCGCCAGCGCGGCGGGACGGCTGCTCGGCCTCTCCGTGCTCAGCCCCAGCGCGGGCATGGTCATGGAGGACCTGATCCAGCAGGGCAGCGGCCTCGATCTCGTCGAGCGGCCGGTGATAAAGGCCGAGGTGGGGCTCGGCGTGCGCGAGACGGACGACCTCGTCGTCAGTGTCGTACGCGGGCACCGGGTGCTCGGGTACGACGATCCGGCCGTCGGGAAGCTGCAGTTGATGGACCGTCTGATCACCATCGTGCGGGCGACGCCGACGTCACCGATGGCACCCGACGCCCGGTCGAATCCGCCGCGCGGAGGCCTGCGCACGTAGTCGGACCGGCCGGAATGCGCAGGGAGTAGCCTCGCCCGCATGCATGCGATCACGATCCCCGAAGCCGGTGGACCCGAAGCGCTCGTATGGGCCGAGGTCCCCGATCCCGTACCCGGTGAGGGTGAGGTGCTGGTCGACGTCGTGGCCAGCGCCGTGAACCGCGCCGACCTGCTCCAGCGCCAGGGCTTCTACAACCCGCCACCCGGCTCGTCCCCGTATCCGGGGCTCGAGTGCGCGGGCCGCGTCACCGACATCGGGCCGGGCGTCTCCGGCTGGAAGATCGGCGACGAGGTGTGCGCGCTGCTCGCCGGCGGCGGTTACGCCGAACAGGTCGTCGTCCCCGCCGGTCAGTTGCTGCCCGTTCCCGAGGGCGTCGATCTCGTCACCGCGGCCGCGCTGCCCGAGGTGACGTCGACGGTCTGGTCCAACGTCTTCATGATTTCCCACCTCCGGCCCGGCGAGACGTTCCTCGTGCACGGCGGTTCCAGCGGTATCGGCACCATGGCGATCCAGCTGGCGAAGGCCGTCGGCGCCAGGGTGGCGGTCACCGCGGGCACCAAGGAGAAGCTCGGCTTCTGCGCGGAGCTCGGCGCGGACATCCTCATCAACTACCGCGAGCAGGACTTCGTCGAGGAGATCAAGAACGCGACGGACGGCGCGGGCGCGGACGTCATCCTCGACAACATGGGCGCCAAATACCTGGACCGGAACGTGCAGTCCCTTGCCACCAACGGTCGTCTCGCGATCATCGGCATGCAGGGCGGCGCCAAGGGCGAGCTGAACATCGGCGCACTCCTCACCAAGCGCGCCGCCGTCACCGCGACGTCGCTGCGCGGGCGGCCCGCCGAGGAGAAGGCGTCGATCGTTGCCGCGGTGCGCGAGCACGTGTGGCCGCTGATCGCCGCGGGACACGTTCGCCCGATCGTCGACCAGACGGTGCCGATGAATGACGCGGCGACCGCCCATCGCGTACTGGAGGAGAGCAACCACATCGGGAAGGTGCTGCTCGTCCGCTGAGGGCGGGCGCTGAGGACGTCCGCTGAGCGCTGCCGTTGGCTGCGGGTGATCCGTGGCGTGTCGCGCGGTTCCCCGCGCCCCACCTTGGGCGCGGGGAACTCGAGATGCCGGACGAGCGTCACCATGTGAGGCTTGATCCACGCTTCAGTGATCTCTCCGACCCGGTAGCGGGAGGGAGTCGGCGCGGTGACTCCATGGCTTCGCCCCTTGTTGATCCTTACGGTGCTGATCGCCGTCGCACCTGTCTCCTTCGCGTGCTCCCTCGCATACGCGGTCGAGCCCTCACCCCGTGAGACCCGTGCCGGAAGCGTCCCCGGCGAGGGCCGTGCCAGGCCCGGCCGTGATGACCCCGCGCCGTCGGCCGCGACGTCCCTGCCGCCCCCGAGGCCGGCGACGCAGGCCCCCACGCCCGCGGTGAAGCCCGCACAGCCGGTAGAGCCGGTACGGCCGGCGCAGCCGGTTCGGCCCCCGGGGCAGTCCACCACCGCGTCCGACATCACCCGGCGGACAGCAGCCCAGCCCGCTGTGCCCGGCCTCCGTGTGCTCCCGCTCGGCAGCGGCCTGGTCCTCATCGGCCTCGGTCTCGGGTCCTTCGCCGTGCGGCTGCGGCGGGGCTGACCCGGACGGACCGGCGGACGCCGACACGACCGGACCCTTCGTACACGGTCGTACAGGGTGGATCAGTGGCAAATGGGGGCACCACCGATGTGTGACGTACGGGTGCGAGAGAATGGCGGCATGGAGATGCCGAGGAACGAAAGGTCGCCGGAGAGCCCCCAGGTCCTGGTCGTTGGACAGGACGGAATGGCGCTCGGCGGCGGCGGAGACGACGAATCCCGCGAGGTCCCGGTGACGGACATGGTCGAACAGCCGGCGAAGGTCATGCGCATCGGCAGCATGATCAAGCAGCTGCTCGAGGAGGTGCGGGCGGCACCTCTCGACGAGGCGAGCCGAGTGCGGCTCAAGGAGATCCACGCCAGTTCGGTCAAGGAGCTCGAGGACGGTCTCGCCCCCGAGCTCGTCGAGGAACTGGAGCGTCTCTCCCTCCCCTTCACCGACGAGGGAGTGCCCAGCGACGCCGAGCTGCGTATCGCGCAGGCCCAGCTGGTGGGGTGGCTCGAAGGTCTCTTCCACGGGATCCAGACGGCTCTCTTCGCGCAGCAGATGGCGGCGCGGGCGCAGCTGGAGTCGATGCGGCGTGCGTTGCCGCCCGGCGTGGGCGGCGGCGAGGAGGAAGAGGACGGCGGTATCGCGGGACGGACCGGAGGGCCTTACCTCTAAGCCTTCTGAAACAACGCGAAGGGCCCGGTCACCTTGTGACCGGGCCCTTCGCTTCGATTACTGCGGCTGCGGCTGCGGCTGCGGCTGAGGCAGATCAGGCCGGGTTGCCCGTGGAGATGGTGAACTCGATGTTCACGTCGTCCGGGTCGATGTCCGAGCCCTCCTTGGGGGACTGCATCATGACCGTGTCCTGCCCGTAGGTGTTCTCGTCCACCGTGCGCTTGTCGAACTGCCAGCCCGCCGCCTGCAGGCACTTCTGCACGGAACGCCAGTCCTGGAACGTGAAGTCAGGGACCTTGATCTTGGTCTCGTCGTTGTACGCCGTGTCGGGCTCGGTGCACTCTTCGGTGTCGATCGTCTTCGACCGGTCCGGACCGCGGTGCCCCGCCACCGGCGCCTTCGACTCCTTGCCCTTGTCGCCCTTGTCGTCGTCGCCGTTCAGGGACATCACCGTGATCAGGCCGCCGATGGCGAGCAGCGCGACGATGATCGAGCCCACGATCACCGGCATGTTCCGCTTGCCGCCGCCCGAGCCACCGCCCTGCGCCGACGTCTGCGTCGGCTGCTGCGGCGTGAGGGAGTACGGCGGCGGGGTCTGCGCGGACTGCGGGGCGTACGCGTTCACGGGCGCCGGGGTCTGGTAGCCACCCTGCTGCGGGTAGCCGTACCCCGGCGTGACGGGGCCCGGGGCAGGGGTGGGCGGGCCGTAAGGACCCGACTGGTACGGCGTCTGGACGCCGCCCTGCTGCGGGAGCGAGGAGTCGACCGGCGGGAAGACGGCGGCGCCGACGCCCGCGCCGCTCGCGGTCTGGGCGCCCGGCACGATGCTCGGCGTGGCGGCCTGCAGGGACTGGGCGACGCGCAGGCACTCGTCGCGCATGGCCTCGGCGGTGGGGAAGCGCTCGTTCGGGTTCTTCTTGAGCGCGCGGGCGATGATCGCGTCGACCGCGGGCGGCAGCGAGCGGTTGATCGAGGACGGAGCGATCGGCTCCTCCTGGACGTGCGCGTACGCGATGGCCAGCGGCGAGTCCGCCTCGAAGGGCAGCCGCCCGGTCGTCAGCTGGAAGAGCATGATGCCGACGGAGTAGAGGTCGGACCGGGCGTCCACGCCGCGGCCGAGCGCCTGCTCCGGGGAGAGGTACTGGGGGGTGCCGACGACCATGCCGGTCTGCGTCATGGAGGTGACGCCGGACTGCATGGCGCGGGCGATGCCGAAGTCCATGACCTTGACGACGTTGCGCTTCGTCATCATCACGTTGCCGGGCTTGATGTCGCGGTGGACGAGGCCCATCTCGTGGCTGATCTCGAGAGCGGCCAGCACATCGGCCGTGATCTTCAGCGCCTGGTCGGTGGGCATCGCGCCGAACTGGGCGACGGACGCGTCGAGCACGGAGCCGAGCGGCTTGCCCTCCACGTACTCCATGACGATGTACGGCATGGTCGCGCCGTCGAGGTCGTCCTCGCCGGTGTCGAAGACCGACACGATGTTCGTGTGCGTGAGCTTGGCCACCGACTGGGCCTCGCGGCGGAAGCGCTCGCGGAAGGACTGTTCGCGGCCGAGCTCGGTGTGAAGCGTCTTGATCGCTACTTGACGGTCGAGCACCGAGTCGTACGCCAGGTGAACGGAGGCCATGCCGCCTTCACCGAGAAGATCGCGCAGCTGGTACCGGCCACCGGCCAGCGAGCGTCCCGCATACCGTCCCTGTGCGCCGTCCTGGCTGCTCATGTCGTGCGTCCCCCATCGGCGCGGTGTGCCGGACGGCTCCGCGATCTGTGATCGATTCCCGCTATTCCTGGCCAAGTCTGCCCGAGGGCACCGACACGTCAAGCTCGATGCCCGTTCCGTGACCGTACGCGCAAGAAGCGTCTCGGAAGCGTTACAAGTTTGCGCGGGAGAGCACTCGGCGGGTTTGATGTCCGGTCCACCTCGAACCGCCGCGCCGCGCGAAGGCTGTAGCGTGGCCCGGCGGGGTTCCCCCGGTACCACCGAGCACCACGACCAGAAACGACGGCGAGGACTGATGGCACAGACGCAGCGCGCTCAGGGCCCGTCCGACCCCGAGGCGAGTGGCGGCGGCATGTCAGACGCGCCGGAGTTGTGGGGTAACGGCGGACTTGTTGGAGACGGCCGTTATCGGCTGACCCACAGACTCGGCCGGGGCGGCATGGCGGAGGTGTTCGCGGCCGAGGACGTACGTCTCGGCCGTACGGTCGCCGTCAAGCTCCTCCGCTCCGACCTCGCGGAGGACCCGGTCTCCAAGGCCCGCTTCACGCGTGAGGCCCAGTCGGTGGCGGGGCTCAACCACCATGCGGTGGTGGCGGTCTACGACTCCGGCGAGGACGTCGTCGGGCCGAGTGTCGTCCCGTACATCGTCATGGAGATCGTCGAGGGCCGGACGATCCGCGATCTGCTGCTCAACGCGGAGGCGCCGGGCCCCGAGCAGGCCCTGATCATCGTCTCCGGGGTACTCGAGGCGCTCGCGTACTCGCACCAGCACGGCATCGTGCACCGCGACATCAAGCCCGCCAACGTGATCATCACCGACACCGGCGCGGTGAAGGTGATGGACTTCGGCATCGCCCGTGCGCTGCACGGCGCGCAGTCGACGATGACCCAGACCGGCATGGTCATGGGCACGCCCCAGTACCTCTCCCCGGAGCAGGCGCTCGGCAAGGCGGTCGACCACCGCTCCGACCTTTACGCGACCGGCTGTCTGCTCTACGAACTCCTCGCGCTGCGGCCCCCGTTCACCGGTGAGACGCCGCTCTCCGTGGTCTACCAGCACGTCCAGGACATCCCCGTACCGCCGTCGGAGACCTCTGACGGGTCGCCGCCGGAGCTGGACGGCCTGGTGATGCGTTCGCTCGCCAAGGACCCGGACGACCGGTTCCAGACGGCCGAGGAGATGCGCGGCCTGGTCCAGTACGGCCTGCAGATGCTGCACGAGCAGGGCAGCCACACCGGGACCTGGAACACCGGCCCCGTCGGCGTGGCGGGCATGCACGAGGGCGGCAGCACCCCGGCGATGGGCGTCGCGGGCACCACCGCGATGCAGCACCCGGGCGACTCCGGCACCGCGCAGATCCCGGGCGCCATGCTGCGCCCGCCGGGCGGCGACGACGGCGGCTTCGAGGGCGGTCACCGCGACGGGAACGGCGGCGGCCGCGGCAAGGTGTGGATCCTCGCCGTGCTCGCGGTCATCGCGATCGCCGTGGGTGTCGCGTTCGCGCTGACGGCCGGCGACGACAAGACGAAGGACAAGGACACCCCGACCAAGGCGCCGACGAAGCAGTCGGAGTCGAAGAAGCCGAGCAAGAGCGCGGACGAGGAGACCTCGGACGATTCCGCGACGCCCGGCGACGGCTCCGGCGGTCAGGGCGACTGGACCCCGTCCGCGCCGAACACCACCGGCCCGACGGCGCCCACGACGCCGACCGAGACCGAGCCGTCGGACGACCCGACGCAGCCGACGGACGAGCCCACCGAGCCGACGGACGACCCCACCGAGCCGACGGACGACCCCAGCTCCCCGGAGAGCGAGGACCCGCCGGTGACGAACGGCGGCACCGGTGACGTCGCCGGTAACGAGGGTGACGGCTGAGCCCAGGCGCACAGCCCGTAAACGAGACGCACGCGCGCGTGGAGCCCCGAAAGGGCCCCACGCGCGCGTGCGTCGTCTTCAGTCGCCTCAGAGAGTCAGTCGTCTCGGAGAGTCACTCGTTCAGAAGGTGCGCTGGAGCTGTCGCTGCCGGCCGCCGTGGAGGGTGTGCACCGTGGCCAGCTGCGGTTCGATGCGCATGTAGACCGGGTCGTAGAGCTCGCCGTCCACGTAGTGCGGGCCGGGGCCGAAGAGTTCGAGCTCGGCGGTGGTCGGCTCGAAGGCCTCGCAGAGGCCGACGAACTGCACGGTCCACTGGCCCGTGCGCGCGGTCTCCGCGCTGAGGTTGTCCGCCCCGTAGGCGACGACACTGCCGATGCAGGCCTCGTGGTAGCCGTATCCCTTGTGCATCCGCAGGAGGATGCGCCCGTCCACGACGACGTGGCGGGCCGCGGCGAGGAAGGGCAGCGCACGCATGCTGGTCGCCACCCGGCCGTAGTCGGTGCGGTCGAGCAGTTCGAAGGCGAGCCGTTCGTCCTGTTCCTGATCTTCGGAGGGCATGCGTCCACCCTCGGGCACCGGCGGGGGGCCGGGGAAGGGGATCCCGCCCCTAGGGGACGGGGACGTAAGTCCCCTTTTCGGTCACAAAACGTGACCGAGCGTGTCAGTGCTGTTGTTCCGCCTGCATGCGTGCCACGTACGCGGCGGCCTGGGAGCGGCGTTCCATGCCGAGCTTGGAGAGCAGGCTGGACACATAGTTCTTGATCGTCTTCTCGGCGAGGTGCAGCCGTTCACCGATCACCCGGTTGGTCAGTCCCTCGCCGATCAGGTCGAGGATCTTCCGCTCCTGGTCCGTGAGGTTCGCAAGACGGTCGTCGCCCTTGGGGGTGTTCCCGTCGCGCAGCCGCTCCAGGACGCGGGCCGTGGCGACGGGGTCGAGCAGGGACTTTCCGGCTGCCACGTCGCGAACGGCGGAGAGGAGTTCATTGCCGCGAATGGCCTTCAGGACATAGCCGGAAGCGCCGGCCATGATCGCGTCGAAGAGAGCCTCGTCGTCAGCGAACGAGGTGAGCATCAGGCATTTGATGTCCTCGTTCTGCGAACGGATCTCGCGGCAGACCTCCACGCCGCTGCCGTCCGGCAGGCGCACGTCGAGAACGGCCACGTCCGGCCGTGTCGCCGGGATCCTGACCAGGGCGTCCGCCGCTGTTCCGGCTTCTCCGACCACCTCGATGTCGGATTCCACGGAGAGCAGCTCATGGACTCCACGGCGGACCACTTCATGGTCGTCGAGGAGAAATACCGTAATTTTTCCGTCTTCGCGCACGGAGCCAGTCTCACACATGATCTCTCCCAGTGCCTGAGCTGAACTCTTCCCGTGCGCGGGGTGGCCGGGATAACGTGCCGGTGTTCCGGCCCCCTGCCAGGCTGTGATCAGTGCTGTGACCAGGAACTGTTCCCGACTTTCTGCATTTACTCGGAAATCCAAGCAGTCAGATACTTGGAAATCCAAGCAAATTCGCAGGTCAGATGGGGTTTCACAGAATTGGGAAGCACTGGGTAACGTGCATTGTGCAGGGCGCTCGCCGGGGCACCTGTCACGCCTGTTCCCGGCCGAGTCGCACCCACCCCGTGCGCGGGCACGGATCAGGCGAGCCGCACTGGCTTACCCGGTAATCCCGGGGGCCGGACCGACGGAGGAGCACACGTGACCGTGGAGAGCACCGCCGCGCGCACACCGCGCCGCAGCAGTACGAGCGGCGGGAAGCGCGCCAGCGCCAAGAAGGCCGCGCCGAAGAAGAGCACGGAGCCCCAGCTCGTACAGCTGCTGACCCCCGAGGGCAAGAGGGTCAAGAACGCCGAGTACGACCAGTACGTCGCCGGGATCACCGCCGATGACCTGCGCGCCCTGTACCGCGACATGGTCCTCACCCGCCGCTTCGACGCCGAGGCCACCTCCCTGCAGCGCCAGGGCGAGCTGGGCCTGTGGGCGTCTCTGCTCGGCCAGGAGGCCGCCCAGATCGGCTCCGGCCGTGCCACGCGCCAGGACGACTACGTCTTCCCGACCTACCGCGAGCACGGCGTCGCCTGGTGCCGCGGGGTCGACCCGACCAATCTGCTCGGGATGTTCCGCGGTGTGAACCACGGTGGCTGGGACCCGAACACCAACAACTTCCACCTGTACACGATCGTCATCGGCTCGCAGACCCTGCACGCCACCGGTTACGCGATGGGTGTGGCCAAGGACGGTGCGGACTCGGCCGTGATCGCGTACTTCGGGGACGGCGCCTCCAGCCAGGGCGACGTCGCCGAGGCCTTCACCTTCTCGGCGGTCTACAACGCTCCCGTCGTGTTCTTCTGCCAGAACAACCAGTGGGCGATCTCCGAGCCCACCGAGAAGCAGACCCGGGTGCCGCTCTACCAGCGTGCGCAGGGCTTCGGCTTCCCGGGTGTGCGGGTCGACGGCAACGACGTCCTCGCCGTGCTCGCCGTCACCAAGTGGGCCCTGGAGAGGGCGCGTACGGGCGAGGGACCGGCGCTCATCGAGGCGTTCACCTACCGCATGGGCGCCCACACCACTTCGGACGACCCGACCAAGTACCGCAGCGACGACGAGCGCGAGGCCTGGGAGGCGAAGGACCCGATCCTGCGCCTGCGGACCTACCTCGAGGCCGAAGGTCACGCGGATGAGGGATTTTTCGCGGAACTCGAGGCGGAGAGCGAAGCGTTGGGCAAGCGAGTGCGAGAGGTGGTGCGGGCGATGCCGGATCCGGATCTGATGGCGATCTTCGAGAACGCGTATGCGGACGGGCATGCGCTGGTCGACGAGGAGCGCGCGCAGTTCGCCGCCTACCAGGCGTCTTTCGCTGAAGAAGGCGGTAAGTGACCATGGGCGTACAGAAATTTCCCCTTGCCAAAGCGATCAACGAATCGCTGCGTACGGCGCTGGACACCGACCCCAAGGTCCTCATCATGGGCGAGGACGTCGGCAAGCTCGGCGGCGTCTTCCGGGTGACGGACGGGCTGCAGAAGGACTTCGGCGAGGACCGTGTCATCGACACCCCGCTCGCCGAGTCGGGCATCGTCGGCACGGCCATCGGCCTGGCTCTCCGGGGTTACCGCCCGGTGGTGGAGATCCAGTTCGACGGCTTCGTCTTCCCGGCGTACGACCAGATCGTCACGCAGCTCGCGAAGATGCACGCCCGCGCGCTCGGCAAGATCAAGATGCCGGTCGTCATCCGCATTCCGTACGGCGGCGGCATCGGCGCCGTCGAGCACCACAGCGAGTCGCCCGAGGCGCTGTTCGCGCACGTGGCGGGCCTCAAGGTCGTCTCGCCGTCGAACTCGTCGGATGCCTACTGGATGATGCAGCAGGCCATCCAGAGCGATGACCCGGTGATCTTCTTCGAGCCGAAGCGGCGTTACTGGGACAAGAGCGAGGTCGACACCGAAGCCATCCCGGCGCCGCTGCACAAGGCGCGCGTCGCCCGTGAGGGCACGGACCTGACGCTCGTCGCGTACGGCCCGATGGTGAAGGTCTGTCTGGAGGCCGCCGCGGCAGCCGCCGAAGAGGGCAAGTCCCTCGAGGTCGTCGACCTGCGCTCCATGTCGCCGATGGACTTCGACGCGGTGCAGACGTCGGTCGAGAAGACGCGGCGGCTCGTCGTGGTCCATGAGGCCCCGGTGTTCCTGGGTGCGGGCGCGGAGATCGCGGCGCGCATCACCGAGCGCTGCTTCTACCACCTTGAGGCTCCCGTGCTGCGGGTCGGCGGTTTCCACGCGCCGTATCCGCCGGCGCGGTTGGAAGAGGAGTACCTGCCGGGTCTCGACCGGGTGCTCGACACTGTCGACCGCTCGCTGGCGTTCTGAGGGAGAGGGTCGTGACGACGATGACAGACGCTGCGCTGGCCGAGTTCAAGATGCCCGACGTGGGCGAGGGGCTCACCGAGGCGGAGATCCTCAAGTGGTTCGTGGCGCCCGGCGACACGGTCACCGACGGGCAGGTGGTGTGCGAGGTCGAGACGGCCAAGGCCGCCGTCGAGCTGCCCATTCCGTTCAACGGTGTCGTGCGTGAACTGCGCTTCCCCGAGGGCACCACGGTCGATGTCGGCCAGGTGATCATCGCGGTGGACGTCTCCGGCGGCAGCGCGCCCGCCGCGTCCGCGGAGGCAGCCGCCGCCCCGGCGCAGGAAGCCGCTCCCCGCGAAGCCGCTCCCCGCGAAGCCGCTCCCCAGGAGCCCGATGCCGAGGAGGAGGCTCCGCAGGGCCGCCAGCCGGTGCTGGTCGGCTATGGGGTCGCCGAGTCCTCGACGAAGCGCCGCGCGCGCAAGTCGGCGCAGGACCAGGCCGATGCGGCCGGGACGTACTACGCGGCCGCGGTCCAGGCCGAGCTGAACGGCTCAGGGACGGCTGCCGCGCCCCAGGCCCCCGCTCCCACCGCCCCGGTGGGCAGCAGGCCGTTGGCCAAGCCGCCGGTGCGCAAGCTCGCCAAGGACCTGGGCGTCGACCTCGCGGCCATCGTGCCGTCCGGGGCCGACGGGATCATCACGCGCGAGGACGTGCACGCGGCGGTGGCCCCGGTCTCCGCCGCACCGGCAGCCTCCGCGCCGGCGGCACCCGCGGAAGCCCCCGCCCCCGCCCCGCAGCGGACGCAGGCCGAAGCACCGGTCGCCGCCCCCGGGGTGAGCGGTGACGCCCGCGAGACCCGCATCCCCGTCAAGGGCGTCCGCAAGGCGATCGCCCAGGCGATGGTCGGCTCGGCCTTCACGGCGCCGCACGTCACGGAGTTCGTGACGGTGGACGTGACGCGCACGATGAAGCTGGTCGATGAGCTGAAGCGAGACGCAGACAAGTACGGCTTCACGGGCCTGCGGGTCAATCCGCTGCTGCTCATCTCCAAGGCGCTGCTCGTGGCGATCCGGCGGAACCCGGAGGTCAACGCGTCCTGGGACGAGGCGAATCAGGAGATCGTCCAGAAGCACTACGTGAACCTGGGCATCGCCGCCGCGACACCGCGCGGCCTGGTCGTCCCGAACATCAAGGACGCGCACGCCAAGACGCTGCCCGAACTGGCCGAGTCGCTCGGCGAGTTGGTGTCCACGGCCCGCGAGGGCAAGACGTCGCCGGGCGCGATGCAGGGCGGCACGGTCACCATCACGAACGTCGGCGTCTTCGGGGTCGACACCGGCACGCCGATCCTGAACCCCGGCGAGTCCGCGATCCTCGCGGTCGGCACGATCAAGCTCCAGCCCTGGGTCCACAAGGGCAAGGTCAAGCCGCGCCAGGTGACGACGCTCGCGCTCTCCTTCGACCACCGCCTGGTCGACGGCGAGCTCGGCTCCAAGGTGCTCGCCGATGTGGCGGCCATCCTGGAGCAGCCCAAGCGGCTCATCAGCTGGGCATAGCACCTGAGTACAGCGTCCGGGTACACCTGGACGCATACGCCGACGGGGCCCCGCCACACATCGTGGCGGGGCCCCGTCGGCGTATCGCAAGAACTGCTTAAGTGCTGCTTCCGGGCTACACCTTGAAGCCGTAGTCCATCAGCTTCTTCGCGTCCTTCGTGCGGTTGTTCACGGAGGACGAGGTCAGGACCGTGCCGATGACCGTCTTGCCGTTGCGGGTCGCGGCGAAGACCAGGCAGTACTTGGCCTGCGGGCCGGAGCCGGTCTTCACGCCGATGGCGCCGCTGTAGCTGCTGAGCAGGTTGTTCGTGTTCGACCACGACATGTAGCGGTAGCCGCCGCTCTTCGTGGTGACCTTCTGCTTCGTCGACTTCGTCTTCACGACCGTACGGAACGTGGAGCTCTTCATCGCGCTGCTGGCGAGCTTCGTCAGATCGCGGGGCGTCGAGTAGTTGCCCGCGCCGCCGATGCCGTCGAACGAGTCGAAGTGCGTGTTGCGCAGACCGAGGCTCCTGGCCTGGGTGTTCATCTTGCCGATGAACGACTTCACGCGGGCGGAGCGGGTGGAGCCCTTGCCGAACTTATCCGCGAGGGCGTACGCCGCGTCGCAGCCGGACGGCAGCATCAGGCCGTACAGGAGCTGGCGGACGGTGACCTTGTCGCCGACGATCAGCCGGGCCGACGAGGCGGTGTTCCTGACGATGTAGTCGCTGTAGGCCTTTTCGATCTTGACCTTGGAGTTGAGGTTGAGGTTCGGCTGCGAGAGCACCACCTTCGCCGTCATGATCTTGGTGGTGGAGCCGGTGGACCGGCGTGTGTCCGCCGACTTGGTGAAGAGCGTCTTGCCCGTGCCGTTGTTCATGACGAAGCCGCCCTTGGCGACGATCGACGGCTTGGGCAGCGAGGCCGCATGGGCCGGGGTCGTGAGGGCTCCGCCCGCGAGAACCGCACTCGCGGTGACGATAACGGCCGATGCGCGGCGAATGCCCTTAATGGGGGTTTTCAAGTTCAATGCTCCAAATGCCCCTGGAATGCGGCCACATGAGGGTGCCGCTTGATAGTGAGACACACGAGAGAGGCAAATGGATGCGTCTGAACGAGGTCCTATATGGGTGATGTCCGGATCGTGGAATGGACGACCTCATGGGTACGTGTTGTATCTATGCTGTGCGCATGCCTGTCGCACCCGCCTCGCCCCCCACTCGCGCCCTGAAGCAACCGCCCGCCGCCGAGCGTGTGTACGCGCATGTCAAGCAAGGGGTACTCGACCGCCGGTACGAGGGCGGCACGCTGCTCACCGAAGGTGAGCTCGCCGAAGCCGTCGGGGTGTCCCGCACGCCGGTGCGCGAGGCCCTCCTGAAGCTGGAGGTGGAGGGGCTTCTCCGGCTCTATCCGAAGAAGGGTGCGCTGGTCCTGCCGGTGTCCGTGCAGGAGATCGCCGATGTCGTCGAGACGCGGCTCCTGGTGGAGACGCACTCGGTGCGCAAGGCGGTGCCCGCGCCCGGGGCGCTGATCGCCCGCCTCGAGGAGCTGCTGCGGCAGCAGCGCGAGCAGGCCGCCGCCGGGGACCTCTCCGCCGCCGCCGTGACCGACCGGTGCTTCCATGCCGAGATCGTGCGGAGCGGCGGGAACGAAATCCTTGCCCGTCTCTACGACCAGCTCCGTGACCGGCAGCTGCGGATGGGCGTCGCCGTGATGCACTCCCATCCCGACCGGATCGCCAAGACGCTCGCCGAGCACGAGGAGATCCTGAACGCCCTGCGCGGCGGGGACGCGGATGCCGCGGAGGCGGTGGTCACCCGGCACGTCGGGTGGTTCCAGAATCTCGCGCGAGGGGATGTGCGATGAGCTCGGCCTCCGCCCCCGTTTCCCTCCCCGGTGACCCTCCCGGTGGCAAGAAGGCCGTGCTCGTCTGGGGGATCGGTGTCGCCGTCTACTTCGTCGCCGTCATCTTCCGGACCTCCCTCGGGGTCGCCGGGCTCGACGCCGCCGACCGGTTCCACGTCAACGCGTCCGCGCTCTCGACCTTCTCGATCCTCCAGCTCCTCGTCTACGCGGGCATGCAGATACCCGTCGGCCTGATGGTCGACCGGCTCGGCACCAAGCGCGTGCTGACCATCGGAGTCGTGCTCTTCACGCTCGGGCAGCTCGGCTTCGCGTTCTCCCCCTCGTACGGAATGGCGCTCGCGTCCCGCGCGCTGCTCGGCTGCGGTGACGCGCTGACCTTCATCAGCGTGCTGCGCCTGGGCACCCGCTGGTTCCCGGCCCGCCGCGGCCCCCTGGTCGCCCAGCTCGCGGGCCTGGTCGGCATGGCGGGCAACCTCGTCTCCACCCTCGTCCTCGCCCGGCTCCTGCACTCCGTCGGCTGGACCGCGGCCTTCGCGGGCAGCGCCCTCTGCGGGGTCGTCGTCCTCGTCCTGATGACCCTCTTCCTCAAGGACCACCCCGAGGGGCACGAGCCGGAGCCGGCGCGGCACACCGGCGGGGCCTTCGTGCGCAAGCAGATCGCCCTGAGCTGGCGCGAGCCCGGCACCCGGCTGGGGCTGTGGGTGCACTTCACCACGCAGTTCCCCGCGATGGTGTTCCTGTTGCTCTGGGGGCTGCCGTTCCTCGTCGAGGCGCAGGGGCTCTCGCGGGCGACGGCCGGGACGCTGCTCACGCTCGTCGTGCTGTCCAACATGATGGTGGGCCTGGTCTACGGCCAGATCGTCGCCCGGCACCACGCGGCCCGCACGCCCCTGGCCATCGGCACCGTCGCGGCCACGGCCACGATGTGGGCGGTCACGATCCACTACCCCGGCGACCACGCCCCGATGGGCCTGCTCATCGCGCTGTGCGCCGTGCTCGGCGCCTGCGGGCCCGCGTCCATGATCGGCTTCGACTTCGCGCGGCCCGCGAACCCGCCGGAGCGGCAGGGCACCGCGTCCGGCATCGTGAACATGGGCGGCTTCGTCGCCTCCATGACGACGCTGCTCGCCATCGGCGTGCTCCTGGACGCGACCGGCGACAACTACCGGATCGCCTTCTCCGCCGTCTTCGTCCTGGAGGCGGTCGGCCTCAGCCAGATCCTGCGGCTGCGGACGCGCGCGGTGCGCCGGGAGAAGGAGCGTCTTGTCGCCAGCCGCGTCGAGGCCGTGCACGTCCCTGTCTGAGCCGGGAACCGGCCCCAGGGCTACGGCGTGACCGCGAACTCCCGCAGGATCGCCTCGCCCAGACCGTGATCGCCCTCGATCTTGATCCGGTCGGCCACCGAGGCATACGTGACGCGACCGCACGCGAGGCGGAAGTACGTCTCCCAGTCCAGGCTCAGCGTGGCGAGCGGGCCGAGGGAGGGGGCGCTGTCGACCGTCGCGTGCCCGTCGGCGTCGACACGGACCGTGCGCAGGAACTCGACGGGGCCGCTGACGTCGAGCACGACCGCCGAGTTCGCCGGTGCCGCGGCCTTCTTGGCGACCACCTTGGGCAGTCCGTGCAGGAGGAGGTCGCGCGCCACGTACGCCCCCTGGGAGTCGAGGTTGCCGGGCTTCTTCAGCGTCGCCCGCAGATCCTGCTCATGCACCCAGACGTCGAACGCCCGCATCCGCGTGGCCAGTTCGAGGGTCTGCTCGGTGCCGAGCGGGCCGCGGATCTTGTGGGAGGGGTCGCGCGACTCGTTCCGCAGCTGCCGCGAGCGGCGGATGATCGTGTACTCCAGCTCGGAGGTCATCTCGGGCGCGGTGTGGTGGCGCCGGACGTCGACCTGGACCTCCATGTAGCGCTGGCCCTCGGTCTGTACGTGGTACAGGTCGCGGGGCAGGGTGTGGATGGGCCGCGGGTCGCCCAGCATCTCGCAGTCCAGGCCTATGACGTGGGAGACGACATCCCGCACCGACCAGCCGGGGCAGGGCGTGGCCCAGTTCCACTCACCCTCGGCGAGCGGTGACACCAGCTCGGATATGGCTGATACGGATTGGGTCCAGGCGTCGGCGTAGGTTTGCAGGCTGGGATGGAGACTCACGGGACCCCTCGACGGTCGTACGCGGGCGGTGGGTGACTGAGACGCGTTGTGGGGGCCCGGGGGAGTCCCCCGGAAAATCACAGTACGCTGCCCGCAGGCACCCCGGCAGTGCTTTCGTGTGACGATCGTAGGCCCGTGTTGACGGCTCGAATGCCAGGACGGTGGTAGTGTGCGCGCCTCCCTCATCCAGATCGCCGTAGACGAGGGCGAATCGGTCAATTCCCGTCGCTCGCGGGTCTCTTCGCTGGTCCGCGAGGTCGCCGAACGGGAGCGGCCGGATCTCGTCGTTCTTCCCGAACTGTGGACCACGGGCGCTTTCGCGTACGAGTCGTTCGCGAGCGAGGCGGAACCGCTCGAAGGTCCCACGTATGAAGCCATGGCCAAGGCCGCGCGTGACGCGGGTGTCTGGCTGCACGCGGGGTCCATCCCGGAGCAGGACGCTGCGGGGGACCTCTACAACACCTCGCTCGTCTTCTCGCCCGAAGGTGAACTCGCCGCCTCGTACCGGAAGATCCACCGGTTCGGCTTCGACAAGGGCGAGGCCGTGCTGATGGGCGCCGGGACCGAACTGACCACGGTGCGGCTGCCGTCCACGACGCTGGGCCTCGCCACCTGTTACGACCTCCGCTTCCCCGAGCTCTTCCGGGGGCTCGTCGACGCGGGCGCCGAAATGTTCGTCGTCCCCGCGGGGTGGCCCGCGCGGCGGCGTGAGCACTGGACGCTGTTCGCGCGGGCGCGCGCCGTCGAGGACCAGGTGTTCGTCCTCGCGTGCGGTACGGGCGGTACGCACGCCGGGGTTCCCCAGGCCGGGCACAGCATCGTCGTCGACCCGTGGGGCGAGGTGCTCGCCGAGGCGGGGGACGGCGAGGAGGTCCTCACCGTCGAGCTCGACCCGGCGAAGGTCGCGGCCACGCGGGATCAGTTCCCCGCGCTGAAGGACCGGCTGCTCGGGATGGACACGCCCCGGCGCTGAGGCCTCGGATCACTGAGACCTCGGGCCACTGAGATCTCCGGCCCGGTCGGCCGCCTCAGTCGTCATCGCCCCGTTCCTTCTCCGCAAGACGGATCACGCAGACCGCGACGGCCAGGAGGAGGGACGCGTCGGCGTCCTCCCGGACGATCTGGAGGCCGTACGCGTCGCGGACCGTGAACCAGCGGCGGGAGATGTCGGCAAGCAGCTCGCCGTCGTACTCGATGGCGAACTCGCGGTCCAGGATCTTGCCGCTCACGTCGAGCTCGGTGCCGTCGACCAGGGCCACGCGGTAGTGGTTGCGCAGGAGCGAGAGGCGTTTGCGCTTGATCGTGGCCAGCTCCTCGCCGTCCCGCTCGATCACCATCGTGTCGCGCAGCGCCAGCATCTTGGCGCGGATGTCGATGAGGACGCGGCCCTGCATGTCCTTGAGCTCGAAGGTCTCGCGCAGGCGCATCGCCTTGCCGTCGACGAGGAAGACCTTCTGCCCCTGGTCGTCCTCGATCCAGTAGTCGTCACCGATGCCGAGCAGCCGGTCGCGTACGAGAAGTTTCATGGGTCCATGACTACCCCGCCGCGCGCACGACAGCGCACGACACAGCCGGTCCGCGCCACTCGGGGGAAAGTGGGACACGGACCGGCTGCGGATCAGGGGAGGCCGCGCGGTCTTACGACAGGGCGTCCTCAAGGGTGTTCTGCCAGTAGGTGACGTGCGAGTCCGCGTTGAGGAGCAGACCCGCGGCGCCGGGGGACTTCACCGTGACGGGTCCGTCCGTGCCCTTGCCGGTCTTGCCGTTCTCGGCGTTCTTGGCGTTCTTGGCGGTGAGCGTGATGCCGAGGGTCTTGGCGCGGTGGGTCTTGACGGCGTCCATGCCCGCGAGGTTGATCGCGGCGTAGGCGGACCGGGCCGGTCCGACCCGGACGACCGACTGGGGGCGGGTGTTCTCGGCCGTCGGGAGGTCCTTGCCGGTCGTCGGGTCGCTGACGACGGGGGCCCCGAGGAGCGAGCAGGCCGTGCCGCCGTTGTTGGTGATCTTGAGCAGGACGAGGGGCGCGGAGCCGCTGGTGTCCTCAAGCGTGATCTTCGTGGTGGCCAGGGTGCAGCCGTCGCCGGCGGCTCGTGGCGCGGGGCCCCTGTCCCCCGGCGTGGTGGCCGTCTTCTCCCCGCTCGACGAGCCGCCCGCGCCGCCCGTGCCCGCCGCCCCCTGGTCCGCACCGGATGCCTTGCCGTCGCCGCTCCCGCTGTCGCACGCGGTGAGCGAGAGGGACAGCGCGGCGAGGACCGCGACGGCGAACGCCGTGTTCTTACGGGCAGTACCGGCGGTACGGGCGGAGCGTGTGGCGCGAGCGGTGGTGCGCATTGCGGTGACTCCCCCGTGAGCGGTGGCCGGTCGTGCTTGCTCCACTGAGCCTGCCGCCCGGCACTGGCGTTCCGCTAACACCTGACTAATGAATCGTTCACGCAGCTCACAGAGCTCACATGGAGGAGTCCGGCACGGACCGGCGCGGCTCCTCGGCGCGGGGCCGGGGGGCCGCCGCGGGCCCGGGTGCTTCCAGGCCGCGGGCGAAGAGCCGCACGAGGTCGTGCAGGACGTAACGCCCCGATCCCTCCTCCTGGATCAGGTGGGCCGCGGCGAGGCGGTCGAGCCCCTGGTGTGCGGCGGCCACGTCCATGCCCGCGAGGGAGGACGCCGCGTGCGCGTCCACGTCAGGGGTGGAGGCGTGGGCCAGCCAGGCGAGCAACCGGGTGTCACTTCCCGGGAGTTGGGCCACGGAGGTGCGCAGGGCGGCCGCGACGCCGGTGTCCTCGGCGGAGAGCAGGGCCAGCCGCTGCTCTCCGTCGGCGAGTTCGGCGGCGAGTCCGGCCACGGTCCGCTGGGGGCGCCCGATGAGCCGGGCGGCGGCGATGCGCAGGGCCAGCGGGAGGCCGTCGCAGAGGCGGGCGATCCGGCGTACGTCCACGGAGTCGGCGTCCAGGCCGGGCCGTTGCCCCAGGGCGCGCAGGAACAGCTCGGCGCCGTCGCGCTCGCCGAGCATGCCGACCGGCACGGGCCGCGCGCAGTCCGACGCGACGAGGCCGTCGAGGCGGTTGCGGCTGGTGATGAGGGTGGTGCAGTGGGGCGCGCCGGGCAGCAGCGGGCGGACCTGGGCGGAGTCGTGGGCGTTGTCGAGTACGACGAGGACGCGCCGCTCGGCGAGGAGCGAGCGGTAGAGGGCCGCCGCCGGTTCGATGCCGGCGGGCACCTCCTGCTGCCGCACGCCCAGGGCGAGGAGGAACTCCCGCAGGATGCGTTCGGGGTGGGCGGGGGCGCCGCCGCTGAAGCCGCGCAGGTCCGCGAAGAGCTGGCCGTCCGGGTGGGGGGCCGCGTGGTGGTGCGCCCACTGCAGGGCGAGGGCGGTCTTTCCCACGCCCGCGGCGCCGGTGAGGAGGACGATCGGCGCCTCCGTCTCCTCGACGAGTACGGCCTTCAGGGCGGCGAGCTGCTCCTCACGGCCCGCGAAGGCGCGGGGAGCTCTGGGCAGGAGGCGGGGGATCACGGGACCCGGCGGAGGGCCTGCCGCAGGGGCGGCCGGACCTGCGGGGGCGGTGGCCGCGGGCCCGGTGCCACGGCTGTCGGCGCCCGGCATCGTGAGCCGTGCCCGCCCTTCGCCGGACTCACGGCCCCGCTCGGCCGGGGACGGCCCCCCACGCTGTACGGGACGGCTGCCCTCGGCGGCCTGAGCGGGAGCGCCGGGAGCCACGGGCGCGCCGGGGCCCCCAGGCGCTGCGGGCCCACCAGGGCCCGCGGGCGCCGCAGGGAACGCGGGAGCACCGGGCGAGGCGGGAGCACCGGGAGCGCCGGGCGCAGTCTTCGCGCCCCCCAGGCCCAGGTCGTACCGCCCCCGGCGGCGCGGCGGCGGATTGCCCAGCATCGGGTGGGCCCCGGTGTCTGGCTCACCGGCGAGGATCTCCTCGTAGGCCCGGCGCAGCTTCTTGCCGGGGTCCACGCCCAGCTCCTCGGCAAGGAGCTCCCGCGTCCGGTTGAAGTACTCCAGCGCCTCGGACTGCCGGCCGCACCGCTGCAGCGCCCGCATCAGGGCGGCCACCAGGCTCTCCCGCAGCGGGTGCTGGACCGATTCCGCGGTCAGCAGGCCCACGGCCTGCCCGTGCGAGCCGAGCCGTCCGTACGCGTCGGCGAGTTGCTCGACGGTGACGAGGCGGCTCTCCTCCAGGCTCCGCGCGGCGGCCAGCATCGGCTCCGTGGCGACGGTGCCGGTCAGCGCGGGTCCGTTCCACAGCGCGAGCGCCTCCCGCAGCATCAGGGCCGCGTCCGAGGCCTCCCGCTGCCGCCCGGCCAGCGTGACGAGGTCCTCGAAGCGGTTGACGTCGAGCAGGGTTTCGGGGAGCTGGAGGGAGTACGCACCGCCCTGCGTGGCGAGTTCGACGCCGTACGCGTCGAGGCCCGCCTCGACGAGCAGGGCGCGCAGCCGGGAGATGTGCCCCTGGATGACGGTGCGCGCGTGCATCGGCGGTTCGCCGTCCCACAGGGTCTCGGTCAGGGCGTCCACCGATACCGGCGTACCCGCCCGCAGCAGCAGCGCCGCGAGCAGGCTGCTGCGCTTGGCGGGGCCGAGGGGGACGGATCCGCTGCCTCCGGCGACGGTCACCGGCCCGAGCAGCTGGAACTCCACCTGGCCTCAACTCCTTTGCCGTGCCTGTGCCGCACGCCTGGACAACGTCTCGAATAACGCTTCGAACAAGGCACAAGACTATCGCCGGGCCCGGCAGCCACGGAGATGGCTGCCGGGCCCGGCGAAAAGGAGCGGCTGAAACGTCCGCCCGCGAGCGGGCGGGCCGTCAGTAGCGGTGGTGGTGGTCGTCTTCCGTCTCGACCACGGTCGCGCCCGGGGGCACGACTGTCTTGCGGCGCGCGTTGGTGAACGCGGCGACGCCGATCACCCCCACGGCCATCATGATCAGACCGGTGATGGTGAGGTTGATCCCTTCCATCTCCCAGTCGGTGGCGAACGCGAGGATGGCGCCCGCGGCGATCAGAATGATGCATCCGCCCAGGCCCATGTGGACCGCCTCCCTAAGTCGTGGCAGGGCTCCCGGGTACCCGGGCCCGGCACGGTCACACAGAGAAGCGGAAATACTCCTTCAGCCTTCGAGGAACGCCACAAGGGCGTTGGCCAGCAGATGCGGGTCGTCCGCCCCGCACAGCTCGCGCACGCTGTGCATGGAGAGGATCGCGACGCCGATGTCGACGGTCTTGATGCCGTGCCGGGCCGCGGTGATCGGCCCGATCGTCGTGCCGCAGGGCATGGCGTTGTTCGAGACGAACGTCTGGAAAGGCACCCCGGCCTTCTCGCACGCGGCGGCGAAGACGGCCCGTCCGGCGCCGTCCGTGGCGTACCGGTTGTTGACGTTGACCTTGAGGATCGGGCCGCCGTTGGCGCGCGGGTGGTGCGTCGGGTCGTGCCGCTCCGCGTAGTTGGGGTGCACGGCGTGGCCCGTGTCGGAGGAGAGGCAGACGGTGCCGGCGAAGGCGCGCGCCCTGTCCTCGTACGTGCCGCCGCGCGCGAAGACGGAGCGTTCGAGCACCGAGCCGAGGAGCGGGCCGTCCGCGCCCGTGTCGGACTGCGAGCCGTTCTCCTCGTGGTCGAAGGCGGCGAGCACGGGGATGTACGGCAGGGAGTCGGCGCCGTCCGCCGTGGCGACGGCGGCCAGCGCCGCCGTACAGGCGTGCACGGAGAGGAGGTTGTCCATCCGTGGGCCCGCGATGAGGTCGCGGTCGCGGCCGAGGTAGGCGGGCGCCTCGACGGGGTGCGTCATCAGGTCCCAGCCGGTGACGTCGCCGGGGGCGAGCCCCGACTCCTCCTCCAGGAAGGCGATGAGATCGCCCTCGTGCACATCGTCACCGAGCCCCCAGATGGGCTGCATGTGCTTCTGCTTGTCGAGCTTGAGGCCGTCGGCGACCACCCCGCGGTCCATGTGGATCGCCAGCTGGGGGACCCGCAGCAGCGCCCGGTCGATGTTCACCAGGCGCGTCGAGCCGTCCCGCAGCGAGAGCCGGCCCGCCAGGCCTAGGTCGCGGTCCAGCCAGGAGTTGAGCAGCGGCCCGCCGTAGATCTCGACCGCGACCTGCCGCCAGCCGTGCGCACCGCTGTCGGGCTTCGGCTTGACGCGCAGGTTCGGGGAGTCGGTGTGGGCGCCGACGACGCGGTACGGGGTGTGCGCGGACGCCCCCTCGGGGACGAACCAGGCGATGATCGCGCCGCCGCGCAGCACGTACTTCCCGCCGGTCGAACCGTCCCAGGCGTCGGTCTCCTCGACCTGCCGGAAACCGGCCTTCTCCAGCCGCTCCGCGGCGCTCGCCACCGCGTGGTACGGCGAGGGGCTTGCCGCCAGGAAGGTCAAGAGGTCGTCGGAGTGGCCGCGGTCGAAGGCAAGAGCGGTGCGCGGAGCGCTCTTTGCAGGGGTGGCGGCGGGAGACGGGAGGGCGGGTGTGCTCATGGCTTCCAGCCTAGCTAGCGGTCACCCCCTGGTGCGGGGGGCCTTTTCCGGGAGGTTCTGTACCGGATGTGCCCGTAACCGGGACAGCTGTACCGCCGTTCCGTGCAGGATCTCCCCGTCCACCGGCCCCCGGGAAACGACCGTGGCCCGCCCCCGTAACCGGAAGCGGGCCACTCTGGAGTGTCGGGAGAGGCTAGAACGCCGCCTCGTCCAGGTTCATCAGGTCCAGCTCCACGCCCTCGGCGAGCTTCCGCTCGGTGGCGACGGACGGCAGGACGTTCGCGGCGAAGAACTTGGCCGCGGCGATCTTGCCCGCGTAGAAGGCCTTGTCCTTCGCGGAGGCCGTCTCCAGCTTCTCGGCGGCGACGGCCGCGCCCCGCAGCAGGAGGTAACCGACGACGACGTCGCCGGAGACCATCAGGAGGCGGGTCGTGTTGAGACCGACCTTGTAGATGGACTTGACGTCCTGCTCGGTGGCCGCGAGGTCCGTCAGCATGACGCCGACGATGGCCTCCAGGTCGACGGCGGCCTTGGCCAGCTCCTCGCGGGCCCCGGCCAGGTCCTCGCCCCCCGCGGCGACCGCGAGGAACTTCTTGATCTCCTCGGCGAGGCCGTTCAGCGCGGCACCCTGGTTGCGGACGATCTTCCGGAAGAAGTAGTCCTGGCCCTGGATGGCCGTCGTGCCCTCGTAGAGGGTGTCGATCTTGGCGTCCCGGATGTACTGCTCGATCGGGTACTCCTGGAGGTACCCCGAGCCGCCGAACGTCTGGAGCGACTGCGCCAGCTGCTCGTACGACTTCTCCGAGCCGTAGCCCTTGACGATCGGCAGGAGGAGGTCGTTGAGCGCGATCAGTGCCGACGCGTCCTCGCCCGCCGCCTCCTTGATCTGGATGTCGTCCTGGACGGCCGCGGTGTGCAGCACGAGGGCGCGCATGCCCTCCGCGTACGCCTTCTGCGTCATCAGCGAGCGGCGCACGTCCGGGTGGTGCGTGATGGTGACCTTGGGGGCCGTCTTGTCCATGAACTGGGCCAGGTCCGGGCCCTGCACGCGCTCCTTGGCGTACTCCAGGGCGTTCAGGTAGCCCGTCGAGAGCGTCGCGATGGCCTTCGTGCCGACCATCATGCGGGCGAACTCGATGATCATGAACATCTGGCGGATGCCGTCGTGCTTGTCGCCGATCAGCCAGCCCTTGGCGGGGTGCTGGTCGCCGAACGTCATCTCGCACGTGTTGGAGGCCTTGAGGCCCATCTTGTGCTCGACGTTCGTGGCGTAGACGCCGTTGCGCTCGCCCAGCTCGCCGGTCTCCCAGTCGAACTCGTACTTCGGGACGAGGAAGAGCGAGAGGCCCTTCGTGCCGGGGCCGTGGCCCTCGGGGCGGGCGAGGACGTAGTGGAGGATGTTCTCCGACATGTCGTGCTCACCGGACGTGATGAAGCGCTTCACGCCCTCGATGTGCCAGGAGCCGTCCTCCTGCTTGATGGCCTTCGTGCGGCCCGCGCCGACGTCCGAACCGGCGTCCGGCTCGGTCAGGACCATCGTCGAGCCCCACTGCTTCTCGACGGCGATCGCGGCGATCTTCTTCTGCGCCTCGTTGCCCTCGTCGTGCAGGATGCCCGCGAACGCCGGACCGGAGGAGTACATCCACACGGCCGGGTTGGCGCCGAGCAGCAGCTCCGCGTAACCCCAGATCAGGGAGCGGGGAGCGGTCGTGCCGCCGATGCCCTCGGGCAGGCCGAGGCGCCAGTACTCGGAGTCCATGAAGGCCTGGTAGCTCTTCTTGAAGGACGCCGGCACGGGCGCGGTGTTGGTGGCCGGGTCGAAGACCGGCGGGTTGCGGTCGGCGTCCTCGAAGGACTCGGCCAGCTCGTTCTCGGCGAGGCGGCGCAGTTCGTCGAGGATGCTCTTGGCGGTGTCGACGTCCATCTCCGCGAACGGGCCGGTGCCGTACAGCTTGTCGCGGCCGAGTACCTCGAAGAGGTTGAACTCGATGTCGCGGAGATTCGACTTGTAGTGCCCCATGGCGACGGCTCCGTAAGCAGAAAGGGAGTAAGTACCAGCAAGTAGCTACGATGATGCTACCCGCCAGTAATAAGAAGCAACCCCTAATGGGTCATCTGTGACTCACTACTCGTGCGGGCTCAGTACTCTTGCGGGCATGTACGGCTACGACCAGAGCCCAGGCGCCCAGCAGCAGTACGCCCCGCCCGGGGCCCAGCCGCCGCCGCAGCAGATGTCCGGCGGAGCGGGCGGGTACGCGCAGCAGCCGCCGCTCTATCCCGAGCCGTCGCCCCCGTCCCTCGCGGACGCGGTGCGCGCCTTCACCACGGGGTCGATGTCCGCCGAGGACTTCCAGCAGGTCTTCGCCACCTCGAAGGTCTACTGCCCGCGCGGCGACAACCCCGGCTTCCTCGCCCTGCACAACACCCAGCAGCCGGTGATCCCGATGTTCACCTCCCTCAAGGAGCTGCGCCGGTACGCGGGCAAGGAGTCCAAGTACTTCGTGATCACGGGCGCCGAGGTCATCGACCTCCTCCCCACCGGGTACGGCTTCGTCCTGGACATGGAGGGCGAGCACCGCATGGTCTTCGACGCCAAGGCCGTCGAGCAGATGGTCGACTTCGCGATGCGCCGGATGTATGGCTAGACGCCATTGCTGCGCGGACGGCTAGCCGCCGCCGAGAACAAGCCACCGAGACGCCCGGAGGGAATTCCCTCCGGGCGTCTCGCGTTCCCGGTGGCAAGAAGTTCTACGTTCAACTAAAGTGGACGTACGAAGAAGGAGGCACGACATGCCCGCTGTGACCGTCGAGAACCCGCTGACCCTGCCCCGTGTGGCCGCGTCCGGCGACGCCGTGGCCCGTCCCGTGCTCGCCGTGACGACCGCGCCCAGCGGTTTCGAGGGCGAGGGCTTCCCGGTGCGCCGGGCGTTCGCGGGGATCAACTACAAGCACCTCGACCCGTTCATCATGATGGACCAGATGGGTGAGGTGGACTATGGAGCGGGCGAGCCCAAGGGCACGCCCTGGCACCCGCACCGCGGCTTCGAGACGGTCACGTACCTGATCGACGGCACCTTCGTGCACCAGGACTCGAACGGGGGCGGCGGCACCATCCAGAACGGCGACACCCAGTGGATGACCGCCGGCAGCGGCCTCCTGCACATCGAGGCCCCGCCGGAGTCCCTCGTCCAGTCCGGCGGCCTCTTCCATGGCCTCCAGCTCTGGGTGAACCTGCCCGCGCGGGACAAGATGATGGACCCCCGCTACCAGGACATCCGCGGCGGCCAGGTCCAGCTCCTGACCTCCCCCGACGGCGGCGCGCTCCTGCGCGTCATCGCGGGTGAGCTCGACGGGCACCAGGGCCCCGGCATCACGCACACGCCGATCACGATGATCCACGCGACGGTGCGCCCGGGCGCCGAGGTCACGCTGCCCTGGCGCGAGGACTTCAACGGCCTCGCGTACGTCCTCGCCGGGCGCGGCACGGTCGGTGCCGAGCGCCGCCCGGTCCACCTGGGCCAGACGGCGGTCTTCGGCGCGGGCTCCTCGCTGACCGTCCGCGCGGACGAGAAGCAGGACGGGCACACCCCCGACCTGGAGGTCGTGCTGCTCGGCGGGCAGCCGATCCGCGAGCCGATGGCGCACTACGGGCCGTTCGTGATGAACAGTCAGGCCGAGCTCCAGCAGGCCTTCGAGGACTTCCAGAAGGGCCTGCTCGGCACGGTCCCCGCCGTGCACGGCATGTAGGCACGGCTGTTCGGCGCACACGACGTGCGGGGCCGCACGGCCCGTGCTCGGGTAGGAGGGTGAGCACCCTTCTGCCCGAGCCCGCACGCCGTACCGCTGCCTGGTGCGTCTTCCTCCTGCTCGTCGCCGGCGTGGCCGCCGTGGCGATCTGGCTCTTCGTCACCTTCAAGACGGCCGTCACCCCGGTGCTGCTCGCCCTCCTGGGCACGGCGCTCCTGGGACCCGTCTACCGCTGGCTCCTCAAGATGAAGGTGCAGCGGTCGCTGGCGGCCGGGCTCACCTGCGCGGCCGTCGTCGCGGTCGTCGGCGGCGCCATGTACATCGTGGTCAAGGCCCTGATCGACACCGGCGACCAGATCATCGCCTCCCTGAAGCAGGCCGCCGCCGACCTCTCCGAGCACTTCGGTGCCGCGGGGACCTCCCTGGACGACATGGCCTCCAACGCCAAGGACCTGCTGGGCAAGTTCGGCGGCTCCGCCGCTTCCGGGGTGATCAGCGGGCTCAGCGTCGTCGGCGAGATGATCGCCATGGCCGTCCTCGCGCTGCTCCTCGTCTTCTTCTTCCTGCGCGACTCCGACCGGGCACTCGGCTCCATGCGCTCGCTCGCCCCGCGCGGCACCGCCGACACCGTCGAGGCGATGGGCCGCCGGGCCTTCGAGGCCGTCGAGGGCTTCATGCGCGGGACCACGTTCATCGCGCTGATCGACGCCATCTGCATCACCGCCGGGCTCCTGATCCTGCGGGTGCCGGGGGCGTGGGGGCTCGGCGCGCTCGTGTTCATCGGCGCCTACATCCCCTACCTGGGCGCGTTCATCTCCGGAGCCGTCGCCGTGCTCGTCGCACTGGCCGACCGGGGCTTCGTCATCGCGCTGTGGGCGCTCGGGGTCGTGCTGGCCGTACAGGTCCTGGAGGGGCACGTGCTCCAGCCGGTGATCCAGAGCCGCACGGTGCAGATGCACCCGGCGGTCGTCATGCTGGCGATCACCGCCGGGGCGTCCGTGGCCGGAATCCTGGGGATGCTGCTCGCGGTGCCGGTGACGGCGGCCGCGTTCGGGGTGATCTCGGAGCTGCGGGAGCGCTATCCGGCAGGCTCGGCCCCGACCGGGTCCGATGCCTCGGCGGGGCCGTCGGAGGGCTCCACGGCACCCTCGTAGAGCTCGAACCAGATGCTCTTGCCCTCGCCCCTGGGGTCCACCCCCCACTCGTCGGCGAGCAGCTCCATCAGGACCAACCCCCGCCCGGACGAGGCCAGTTCACCGGGGTGGCGCTTGTGCGGCAGGTCGTCGCTGCCGTCCGAGACCTCGGCCCGCAGCCGCCGCGAGCCCGGCTCCCCGATGACCTCGGCGACAAGCAGCGCGTCGCCGTCCGTGTGCACCAGTACGTTCGTGATCATCTCGGAGACCATCAGGACCGCCGAGTCGACCTGGTCCTCCACCGCCCAGTCGTGCAGCAGCTCCCGCACATGGCGCCGCGCCCCCGCGATGCGCTCCGGCTCGGCCTGCGCGACCGTCAGGACGGTGCGGCGGGCGGGGGTGCGATGCGCGGGGTGGCCCGCCCTGCGGAGCAGCAGGACCGCGATGTCGTCCTCGCGGCGGTCCACCAGGGGCCCGGTGTTCTGGTGCGAGGAGGGCCCGTGCACGGCCTGTACGAGGGTGTCGGCGAGCTCTTCGAGGCCGTCGTCGCCATCACCCCCGTCCTCCTCAAGAATCTTGCGGATCCGCTTCCAGCCGCTGTCCAGGTCGTGGCCGCCGGTCTCGATGAGGCCGTCGGTGCAGACCAGCATCGTCTCGCCGGCCTCCAGGACGAGGCGGGTCGTGGGGTAGTCCGCGTCCGGGTCGATGCCGAGCGGCAGGCCGCCCGCCGTGGGGCGCAGCAGGACCGTTCCGTCACTCATCCGTATCGCCGGCTCCGGATGGCCCGCGCGGGCGATCTCCAGGACGCCGGTGGCCGGGTCGGCCTCCACGTAGAGGCAGGTCGCGAAGCGCGGATCGGCGGGGTCGCCCCCCGCGTCGCCGTCCGAGCCGATCGTGATGCCGTCCGTGATCCCCGACAGGAAGCGCGTCGCCCGGGAGAGCACGGCGTCCGGCCGGTGCCCCTCGGACGCGTACGCGCGCAGGGCGATCCGCAGCTGCCCCATCAGGCCCGCGGCCCGCACATCGTGGCCCTGGACGTCGCCGATGACGAAGGCGATGCGGCCGTTGGGCAGCGGAATCATGTCGTACCAGTCGCCGCCCACCTGGAGCCCGCCGCCGGTGGGCACATACCGCGCGGCCACGGTCATCCCCGGGATGCGCGGCCCGAGCAGCGGCAGCATCGAGCGCTGCAGCCCCTCCGTGAGCTCCCGCTCCGACTCGGCGACCCCGGCCCGCGACAGGGCCTGGGCCAGCATCCGGGCCACCGTCGTCAGGACGGAGCGCTCGTCCGGCGTGAACGAGACGGGGTAGGCGAAGGCGGCCAGCCAGGCGCCCATCGTGCGGCCCGCGACGGTCAGCGGCAGGAACGCCCACGACTGCCGGTCGAAGGGCCGGGCCAGCGGCCACGTGGCGGGGTAGCGGCGGTGATACTCCTCCGGCGACGAGAGATAGACCGCGCGGCCCGTGCGCACCACCTCCGCCGCCGGATAGTCCGTGTCCAGCGGCATCGCCGAGAAGGGCAGGTCGTCGCCGGGCTGGTGGCCGTAATGCCCGATGATCTTCAGCCGGTCGCCCTCGACCCCGAAGACCCCGAGCCCGTCCGGCGAGAACCCCGGCATGGAGAGCCCGCTGGCCACCCGCAGCACCTCCTCGGTCGACCGGGCCTCGGCGAGCGCGCGCCCCGCGTCCAGCAGGAACGCCTCGCGGGAGCGCCGCCAGTCACCGGTGACCGGGGTGCGGGCCGCGGCGCCCGGCGGGGGCTCGCTGACCTCCTGGAGGGTGCCGATGAGCTCGTACGACTGCCTGGCCTCGTCCACGATCGGCTTGGAGCGGCTGCGCACGATGCGCAGGACCCGCCCCTGGTCGTCCATGATCCGCAGCCGGGCCTCGGCGAGGGTGCCCTCGGCGACGGCGAGCTGGACCACCCCGTCGATCTCGTTCCAGTCGACGGGGTGGAAACGGGAGCGCACGCCCGCCTCGGTCAGGACCTGGCCGTGCGGGGGAAGACCGAGCAGCCGGGCCGCCTCGGCGTCGAGCGTGACGGTGCCGGCCGCGTTGTTCCAGCGCCACAGGCCGGTGGCGATGGCGGCGAGGACGTCCCGTACGGGAGGCAGGGGTTCGTCCCCCGCCTGCTGCAAGGGATCGTCGGTGCGCATTGACCCACTTTAGGAAGATCCGCGGACACACCGCCACCGCCGGGGGCGGTGCGGAGCGCTCCAGGAGTGATCCGCGAAGTAATACGGAAAGCGATCTCCGCCCGGACGGTAGCCTTGGGGACTGTCTGCTCTCTCCCCTATTCGCGAAGACTGGATGAACGAAGATGCATCGGTACAGGTCCCACACCTGCGGCGAGCTCCGCGCCTCTGACGTCGGCTCCGACGTCCGGCTGAGCGGCTGGCTGCACAATCGCCGAGACCTGGGTGGCATCCTCTTCATCGATCTGCGCGACCACTACGGCATCACGCAGCTGGTGGCCCGCCCCGGCACCAAGGCCGCCGAGGTCCTGGACAAGCTCTCCAAGGAGACGGTCGTCCGGGTCGACGGCAAGGTCGTCTCGCGCGGCGCGGAGAACGTGAACCCCGAGCTGCCCACCGGCGAGGTCGAGATCGAGGCCGCCGAGGTCGAGGTGCTCGGCACCGCCGCCCCGCTGCCCTTCACGGTCAACGCGGACGACGGCGTGAACGAAGAGCGACGCCTGGAGTACCGCTTCCTGGACCTGCGCCGCGAGCGCATGCACCGCAACATCATGCTGCGGTCCTCGGTCATCGCCTCGATCCGCTCGAAGATGGTCGCGCTCGGCTTCAACGAGATGGCGACGCCGATCCTCGCCGCGACGTCCCCCGAGGGCGCCCGCGACTTCGTCGTGCCGTCCCGCCTGAACCCGGGCAGGTTCTACGCCCTGCCGCAGGCCCCGCAGCAGTTCAAGCAGCTGCTCATGATCTCGGGCTTCGACCGCTACTTCCAGATCGCGCCGTGCTTCCGCGACGAGGACGCGCGCGCCGACCGCTCGCCGGGCGAGTTCTACCAGCTCGACGTCGAGATGAGCTTCGTGGAGCAGGAAGACGTCTTCCAGCCCATCGAGAAGCTCATGACGGAGATCTTCACGGAGTTCGGCAACGGCCGCGAGGTCACCTCGCCCTTCCCGCGCATCCCGTTCCGCGAGTCGATGCTGAAGTACGGCAACGACAAGCCCGACCTGCGCGCGAAGCTCGAACTGACCGACATCACGGACATCTTCGCCGACTCCGAGTTCAAGGCGTTCGCCGGCAAGCACGTCCGCGCCCTCCCGGTCCCGGACACGGCCTCGCAGTCCCGCAAGTTCTTCGACGGCCTCGGTGACTACGCGGTCGAGCAGGGCGCGAAGGGTCTGGCCTGGGTGCGCGTCGCCGAGGACGGTTCGCTGACGGGCCCGATCGCGAAGTTCCTGACGGAGGCGAACGTAGAGGAGCTCACGAAGCGCCTTGGCCTCGAAGCGGGCCACGCGGTCTTCTTCGGCGCGGGCGAGTTCGAAGAGGTCTCCAAGATCATGTCGGCCGTCCGCGTGGAGGCCGCCAAGCGCGCGGGCCACTTCGAGGAGGGCGTCTTCCGCTTCTGCTGGATCGTCGACTTCCCGATGTACGAGAAGGACGAGGACACCGGCAAGATCGACTTCTCCCACAACCCCTTCTCGATGCCCCAGGGCGGCATGAAGGACCTGGAGGAGAAGGACCCCCTCGACATCCTCGCCTGGCAGTACGACATCGTCTGCAACGGCATCGAGCTGTCCTCCGGCGCCATCCGTAACCACGAGCCCGAGGTCATGCTCAAGGCCTTCGAGATCGCGGGCTACGCGCGCGAGACGGTGGAGCAGGAGTTCGCGGGCATGCTCCGCGCCTTCCGCCTCGGCGCCCCGCCGCACGGCGGCATCGCCCCCGGCGTCGACCGCATCGTCATGCTCCTCGCGGACGAGCCGAACATCCGCGAGACGATCGCGTTCCCGCTGAACGGCAACGCGCAGGACCTGATGATGGGCGCCCCCTCCGAGCTGGAGGAGTCCCGTCTGCGCGAGCTGAACATCCAGCTGCGCAAGCCGGTGGCCTCCGGCAAGGGCGACGCGGACAAGTAAGCCTGGAAGCTGACCAGTTGAGGGCCCGGAACCGTTCGGTTCCGGGCCCTTTCCTATGGGGACGTGACGCACGACGGGACGTAGCGGCGGCCTAGGAAAGCTGCTCCTGCCCCAGCAGTTCCACGATGCTGGAGAAGCTGTCCGCCGCGTGGCCCGCGGCCATTCCGCGGCGGAACAGGTCCGCCACCGCCGTCGGCAGCGCGGCGTCCACCCCCGAGTCGGTGTGGGTGTCCACGACGTGCTGCATGCTGGCCAGGCCCATCGCCAGGCGGTCCACGTCGCCCTCGTGGTTGCCCGCGTCGATGCGGGACGAGTAGAAGGACAGGAACTCCGGCATCCCGGTCATGTTCAGCGAGGCGTACGGGAGGATGTCCGTGGCCGACAGGCCGTTGGCCTTGGCGAGGGCGACCGCGTACCAGTAGCTGGAGACGCTGGTCCAGAAGATGACCATGTTGAGCTGGTACATCAGCGCCGCGAGGCCCGCGTCCTCGCCCCGGTAGTCCGTCTCGCCCGTCAGCACCTCAAGGGTCGCGCGGTGCTTCGCGTACGCCTCGCCCGGGCCGCTGTAGAACGTCGACGACCCGGGCTTTCCGATGCCGGAGGGCGGCACGAGCACGCCTCCCGTGAGGTGGGCGGCACCGTGCCCGGCCGCCCACTTCGCCGCCTCGCGGGCCTTCTTCGGGGTGTCCGAGCTGAGGTTGACGATCACGCGGCCGGAGAGGGCCGCTGCCGCCGGCTCCAGTACGGAGTACATCGCGTCGTAGTCCGTGAGGCTGAGGATGACCAACTCGTTGGCGGCGACGGCCTCCTCGGGGCTGGCGGCGAGCGTCGCGCCGCGCTCGACCAGATCGTCGGCGCGGGACGCCGTGCGGTTCCAGAGGGTGACCTGATGGCCCTTGTCGAGCAGGGCGGTGGCCATCGCGTGGCCCATGGGACCGAGGCCGATCAAAGTGACTGGGCTGGCGTTCACGTATTACCTCCACGAGTAGGACTCGAACTAAAACCGAGCGCTACGACAACTAGAACGAGCGCTCTATCTAGAGCGTGGAGGAAACGTAGCACGGCTCTGGAACGAACGCTCTAATTAGATGCGAGGTAGGGTGTCCGCATGCCTCGGACCAGCAGCGCAGCCGCAAAGACCGGCACCCGCGACCGCATCGTCATCGCCGCCGCACGACTGCTGCAGCGTCAGGGCTATGTCGGCACCGGCATCAAGCAGATCGCGAAGGACGCGGAGGCCACGCTCGGCTCCGTCTACCACTTCTTCCCCGGCGGGAAGGAGGCCGTCGCGGTGGCCGCGATCACCCACAGCGGCGAGGAGTTCGCCGTGCTGCTGCGCGACGCGCTGACCACGGTCGACGCCCCCGGCGCCGCGATCGAGGCCTGCGTGGCGGAACTGGCCGTGGGGCTGCGGGAGTCGGGCTGGATCGACGGCTGCCCCGTCACGGCGGCGGCCCTGGAGACGCTGGGCACGGACTCGGAGATCCAGCGGGTGTGCGCGGCGGCGCTGGCGAGTTGGGAGCGGCTGGTCGAGGAGAAGCTGCTCGGCGCGGGCTTCGCCGCGCGGGACGCGCGGGAGCTGGCGACCACCGTGATCAGCGCCATCGAGGGCGCCGAGGTCACGGCCCAGGTCAACCGCAGCGAGGAGCCGCTACGGGCCGTGGGGCGTCAGTTGGCACGGCTCGTGGGGTCGTACGAGGTAGAAGCGGGCGGCTGAGGCTGCTGACCGAACCAGTCGGCGCACGGCGCGATCCAGCCCACGGGGCGGTGGTTCACGTGGTGGGCGAAAGGTGCCGCTGTGCCGCCGTTGTTGCATCGCGTCGCGGGTGGCTCATGCCAGCCGCTCGGTTGTTGAATCCCGTCGCGTCCGGCTCACGCCGTTCGCTCACACGGCCGGTGAGTGCGACGCCGCGTCGGCGGTGGCCTCGGCCCACTCCGCCACCAGCTTTTCGTACTCGAGGTGTTGCTCGGGGCGAAGATATCCGCCGGTGCGCAGCCAGAGCGCACGTATCTCCTCGTTCACCTCGGCCGCGGGGCGCGGCCGGTCGGGGGTGCCGGGAGTCGTGGTCATACAGTGAAGCGTACGTATGAAGATGTGAAGACGACGTGAGTTCTGGTCGAATGTGATCGGTATCGCTATTTGACCCGCATGAATCAGCCAAGTTGGGCAAGAAGCAGAGGCCTGGCGGCGCGTATCCGGTGGCCCGAGATGCGAGAAAGTCCCGGTGCCGACCCGTGATCACGGGCCGCCACCGGGACTTTTCTGCATGCGCTCAGGCCTTCGGCTCCTCCAGGCGCGGGAACAGCACCGCGCCCTTCGTCACCGTCGCGCCCACCGGGAGCTGGCCCCACGTGCCCGCGGACTGGACCTGCTGGTCGGCGAGGGCGCCCAGCGAAACCTCGGCGCCGAGCGAGTCCCACAGCTTCTGCGAGGTCTCCGGCATGATCGAGTTGAGCAGGACGGCCACGGCGCGCAGCGACTCCGCCGCCGTGTAGAGGATCGTCGCCAGGCGGGCCTGGCCCTCCGGCGACTCGTCCTTGGCCACCTTCCACGGCTCCTGCTCCGTGATGTAGCCGTTGACCTGCTTGACGAAGGCGAAGACCGCCAGGATGCCGCCCTGGAAGTCCAGCTCCTCGCCGATCTTCAGGTCGGCTGTCGCGACCGCCTTGGCCAGGCCTTCCTGGACCGCCTGCTCGGCGGCACCGACCGCCGTCGCCTCGGGGAGCGCCCCGCCGAAGTACTTGCCGACCATGGCCGCCAGGCGCGAGGCGAGGTTTCCGTAGTCGTTCGCGAGCTCGCTCGTGTAGCGGGCGGTGAAGTCCTCCCACGAGAACGAGCCGTCCTGGCCGAACGCGATGGCGCGCAGGAAGTACCAGCGGTACGCGTCGACGCCGAAGTGCGAGGTGAGGTCCTGCGGCTTGATGCCCGTCAGGTTCGACTTCGACATCTTCTCGCCGCCGACCATCAGCCAGCCGTTCGCCGCGACGCGGCCCGGCAGCGGCAGACCCTGCGCCATCAGCATCGCGGGCCAGATCACCGCGTGGAAGCGCAGGATGTCCTTGCCGACGAGGTGGACGTCGGCGGGGAACGTTGACTTGAACTTTTCCTCGTCCGCGCCGTAGCCGACGGCCGTGGCGTAGTTGAGGAGAGCGTCGATCCAGACGTAGATGACGTGCTTGTCGTCCCACGGGACCTTGACGCCCCAGTCGAACGTCGAGCGCGAGATCGACAGGTCCTGCAGGCCCTGCTTGACGAAGTTCACGACCTCGTTGCGCGCCGACTCCGGCTGGATGAAGTCGGGGTTCGCCTCGTAGTGGGCGAGGAGCCTCGGGCCGTACTCGCTGAGCTTGAAGAAGTAGTTCTCCTCCTTGAGGAGCTCCACCGGCTTCTTGTGGATGGGGCAGAGCTTCTGCCCCTCGAACTCGCTCCCGGCCTCGCCGTCGATCAGGTCGCCGGGGAGCTTGTACTCCTCACAGCCCACGCAGTACGGGCCTTCGTAGCCGCCCTTGTAGATCTCGCCCTTGTCGAAGAGATCCTGGACGAACTCCTGCACGCGGTCCGTGTGACGCTTCTCCGTCGTGCGGATGAAGTCGTCGTTCGCGATGTTCAGGTGCTCCCAGAGAGGCCGCCAGGCCTCGTCCACGAGCTTGTCGCACCACTCCTGGGGCGTGACGTCGTTCGCCTCGGCAGTGCGCATGATCTTCTGACCGTGCTCGTCCGTGCCGGTGAGGTACCACACCTTCTCGCCGCGCTGACGGTGCCAGCGCGTGAGCACGTCCCCTGCAACGGTCGTGTAGGCGTGGCCCAGGTGAGGAGCGTCGTTTACGTAGTAGATAGGGGTCGAGACGTAGAACGCCTTCGCGTTCTCGCCCGCTCCCCGCTTCTCGGATCCAGTGGCCGCCATGGTCGAAATCCTAACGGCCATGGAGCGGGCGATTCACCTCGATTCCAGGGGGTGGACCCGGCGGTCCACCCCCTGTCACTCCTGCACTACGGGCGCCAGGCCGCCAGCAGGCCCTCGTACAGCTCCGCGTCGGTGAGCTCGCGGGGGGTGGGGCCCGCGTGGAAGAAGGCGGCGTTCTCCGCCTTCAGCTTGCGCAGGTAGTCGAAGCCCTTCGCCTCGTGCTCGCCGAACGCGACGAACTGGAAGAAGAGGGGGTGCTTGGCCGCGTCCGCGAGGGCCTGGTTGGCGGGGCCCTTCGCGTCCGGGGGGCCGTCCGTCTGGAAGACGACGAGGGCGGGCTCGCCCTTGTGCTCCGACTTCTCGTAATGGGCCACGACCTCTTCGATCGCGGCGTGGTAACTGGTGCGGCCCATGCGGCCGGCCGCCGCGTGCAGCTCGTCGACGCGGCCCTCGTGCTCGGGGAGCGTGAGGGCGCCGGTGCCGTCGATCTCGGTGGAGAAGAGGACGACGTGGACGGTGGGGGCCTCGGGGTCCGGGGCGGTGTGCGCGGCCAGGGCCAGCACCTGCTCGCCCAGGCTCTGGGCGGAGCCGTCCTTGTAGTACGAGCGCATGGACCCGGAGCGGTCCAGCACGAGGTAGACGGGGGCGCGCACCCCGGTGAGCTCCCGCTTCTGCAGGGCCTGGCCGGCGGCCTTGTACGCACTCACGAGCCCCGGGGCCCGATTCTTCAACTTCGCAGCACTGAGAGCGGGCTTCGCCGGGGCGACGGGGGCCTCGGGCTCCGCCTCTGCCGGGGCAGCGACGGGGGCTTCGGGCTTGGCCGGGGTGGCGGGGGCGACCGGCGCCTCCTCCGCCACGGGGGCGTCCGTCGCAGCGGCGGCGGGCTCGGCCACCGGCTCGGCTTCGACCGGGGCCACAGCGGTGACGGACTCCTCGGCCGGCTCGGGGCCCGTGGGGGTCGCTTGTTGTGGGCAATCGTCCCGCTGGGCGATTGGGGTCTCCCCTGCTCGAGCGGAGCCGAGAGCTTGGGGAAGGGTGGGTACAACTGGCGGTTCCGGGGCAGCGGCGTCCGCGACAACCGCCGTGGGCTCCGCCTCGGCCTCCGGGGCGGCAGTCTCGGCCTCCGGCTCCACGGCCTTGGGGGCCTCCGGCTCCACGGCCTCGGGGGCCTCCGCCGCCTCGGGGTCCGGGGCGGCAGCCTCGGGGGCAGTCTCGACCTCGGGGGCAGCCTCAGCCTTCGAAGGCTGAGGCTCCGGCGTCGGCTCCGGCGAAGGTGCCGGCACCGTCACGCGGTCGCGGTCGAACGCCGCCGCGACAAGATCGTCCACCGCCGAAGGCGAAGGCTCGGACGACGGTCCCGGAACCGTCGCCTTCGGCTCGGCAGCCGGCGGCACCCGCTCGGACGACGGCGCCGGAACGGTCGCAGAGGTGGCGGAAGCGGCAGAGGAAGAGGTGGCCGCCTCAGAGGCCTCCGCAGCCCCCGCAGCCTCAGAGGTCTCCGCGGTCAGCGAAGCCTCCCCGGCCCCCGGGGTCTCCCGGCTCTCCGGAGCTTCCGGGCTCGCCCCGGGCTCCGGAGCCTGATCCCCCTTGCGTGACGACCGTCCGAACGCGTTCCGCAAGGCACTCAGAATGCCCATGGGTGCACCCCTTCGCGTGAGTTGATTCCCGATAACCCCTGGCCAGGGCGGACACGTAAGGTTAGCCGCCGCGATAGGCGATCTTGGTGAGGGTCGCCCAAGCGTCACCCTCACCGAGCACACGCAGCTCAACTGCCCTCTGTGCGCCCGCGATTCACCTCCCGTTCACCCTCAGGCCGTCGCCCTGCCGACCTCCGCGCCTAGCGTCACGGCGGAATCAAGCCATGCCCATCCAGCGGAGGAAACGTGCCCAAGCTGCTGCCGATCATCACCTCGCACCAGGGGAGCGGCGGCCGTTCCGCCATGACCTGCCGGTTCCGGTGTGGTGATGCCTGCTTCCACGAGGTGCCCAACACCAGCGACAACGAGTACGTCGGCGACGTCATAGCCGGCGCGCTCAGCCGCCGCTCCATGATGCGCGCCGCCGCCGTCGTGACCGTGGCGACCGCCGCGGGCGGCGCCGTACTCGCGGGCCCCGCCGCCCCCGAGGCCGCCGCCGAGGCCGGGAAACCGGCGGCGCCGACGAGCGACAAGAGCAACAAGAGCAAAAAGGGAGCGCGCGGTCTCCGCTTCACGCCCGTAGCGCCCAACACCGCCGACTCCGTGACGATCCCGGACGGCTACGCCCAGAACGTCGTCATCCGCTGGGGCGAGCCCATCCTCCGCGGCGCCCCGGCCTTCGACGCGGACCAGCAGACCGCGAAGGCGCAGGCCGGACAGTTCGGCTACAACAACGACTTCCTGAGCCTCCTGCCGCTGCACCGCGAGCGCGGGCGTCAGGTCCTCGTGGCCAATCACGAGTACACCGACGAGATTCTGATGTTCAAGGGGTACGACGCCGCCAACCCCACCCGCGAGCAGGTCGAGATCGCCTGGGCCGCCCACGGCCTCTCCGTCGTGGTCGTCGAGGAGGAGCGCAGGAGCGGGAAGCTGACCGCCGTCACGCGCCACCAGCTCAACCGCCGTCTCACCGCCACCAGCGAGTTCCGGCTCACCGGCCCCGCCGCGGGCAGCGCGTTCGTCCGTACGAAGGCCGACCCGCGCGGCACCACCGTCCTCGGCACCCTGAACAACTGCTCGGGCGGCACCACGCCGTGGGGCACGACCCTGCACGGCGAGGAGAACTTCAACCAGTACTTCGCCAACGCGGAGAAGGTCACCGAGCCCACCGCCGCCGCGCGCCTCAAGCGCTACGGCGTCATCGGCGCGGCCTCCGAGCGCAAGTGGGAGCGGTTCGACGACCGCTTCGACCTCGCCAAGGAGCCCAACGAGGCCAACCGCTTCGGCTGGGTCGTCGAACTCGACCCGTACGACCCCGACTCGACCCCGCGCAAGCGCACCGCGCTCGGCCGCTTCAAGCACGAGGCCGCGCAGCCGCGCCTCACGCACGACGGCCGCCCGGTGGTCTACATGGGCGACGACGAGAAGTTCGACTACTTCTACAAGTTCGTCAGCAGCAAGCGCGTCGCCAAGGGTTCGTCCCGCGCCGCGCACGCGCACAACCTCACACTCCTCGACGAGGGCACGCTGTACGTCGCCAAGCTGACCGGCGACTCCCCCGCCGGTGACATCGACGGCACCGGCAAGCTGCCCGCCGACGGCGAGTTCGACGGCAGCGGCGTCTGGATCCCGCTCGCCACCGCGGGCCCCGAGGGCCACGCCGTCTCGCACGTCGAGGGCATGACCGCCGAAGAGGTGTACGTCTTCACGCGCCAGGCCGGTGACAAGGTCGGCGCCACCAAGATGGACCGCCCCGAGGACATCGAGCCGTCGCCGCACACCGGCAAGGTGTACGTCGCGCTCACGAACAACTCCGACCGCGGCAAGGCGGGCAAGGCCCCGGCCGACGAGGCCAACCCGCGCAACCTCAACAAGCACGGGCAGATCCTGGAGCTCACCGAGCGCCGCAACCGCCCGGAGTCGACGACCTTCGCCTGGTCGCTCTTCCTGGTCGCGGGCGACCCGGAGGACCCGGCCACGTACTTCGCGGGCTTCCCGAAGGACAAGGTCAGCCCGATCTCCTGCCCCGACAACGTCGCCTTCGACCCGCACGGCAACCTGTGGATCTCGACGGACGGCAACCAACTCGGCTCGCACGACGGCCTGTTCGGCGTCGCGACCAAGGGCGACCGGCGCGGTGAGCTCAAGCAGTTCCTGACCATGCCGACGGGCGCGGAGACCTGTGGCCCGCTGGTCCAGGACCGTCGCGTGCTCGTCTCGGTGCAGCACCCGGGCGAGGTCGACGGCGCGTCCGTCGAGAAGCCCGCGAGCGCGTGGCCCGACGGCGCCGGCAGGATCGTCCGTCCGTCGGTCGTCTCCGTGTGGCGCAAGGACGGCTGCGACATCGGCGTCTGAGCAGGCCGAGCACGACCACGTACGCGTCTGGGGCACCCCCTCTTCCAGGGGGTGCCCCAGCGTCGTACCGCCGCTGCCGCGAGGTCAGTTGTTCTGCTTGCGGCGGTACAGCGCGAAGCCGAGGCCAGCCGCGCCGAGTGCCGCCATGCCGCCGCCCGCCGCCATCAGCGGGGCGCTGTCGCCTGCCGGGGACATGCCGTCGGCCCCGGCCTTGACGCCGCCCTTCGGCACGACGTGGGAGGCGCCCTTCCCCGGCTGGACCTGGCCCTGCGGCTTCTGTCCGTGACCGCTGTCGCCGTTGCCGTTGCCGTGGGTCTTGCCCTCGGTCCAGCCCTTCATGGTGCCGTCCGGGTTGAGCACGAAGTGCGCGCCGTTGTGCTGCCCGTACGCGGGCTTGTGGCCGGACTGCTTGATCGTGTCCCAGACGACCTTCTTGCCGGTGTCGGTGGACTTGGCGATCATGTCGGCCTCGTATCCGGCCTTGGTCTTGTAGACCTTCGCGTCGAAGCCGGTGCCACCGAGGTTCGTGTACTGGTGGACCAGGTGGCGCTTGTGGTCCGGCTTCGGCTTGGGCTGCGGCTTCGGCGGGACCGGCTTGCCGCCGGTGCGGGTGATGGTGCCGTCCGCCGAGAGCTTGAAGGTGTTCCCGTCGATCGTGGTGGTCTTCGGGTTGATGTACGCCTCCAGGGAGCCCTTGGCCTTGCCGTGGAGGGAGATGGCGGCCTTGGCGCTGCGAGCGGACGCGTTCACGTCGACCTTGGCGGACCAGCCCTTGCCGAGGTCGGTGGTGCCCTTGGAGACCCACCCGCCGGGGACGGGCTTGTCCTTGTCCTTGTCCTTGTTGTTGTCCTTGTCCACGAGCTTGGCGGTGACCGTGCCGTCGGGCGACAGGGTGAAGGTGCTGCCGTCGATGGTGGTGCTCGCGGACTTCTCGTACGCGGTGAGCGAGCCCTTGGCCGCGCCGTCGAGGGTGATGGCGGCCCTGGCGCTGCGCGCGGACGCGTTGACCTCGACCTTCGCGGACCAGCCCTTGCCGAGGTCCGTGGTGCCCTTGGACTCCCAGCTGCCGGGCTTCGGCGTGTCCGGGTCCTTGGACTTGTCCTGATCGGTCTTGTCCTGGTCCGTCTGGTCCTTGTCGGCCTGATCCTTGTCCTTCTGGCCGTTGTCGGTGTGGTCCTGGTCCGTCTGATCCTGGCCGTTCCCGTCCTGGTCCGAGGCGCCGGGCCGGTCACCCGCGGCGACCTGACCCTGCGGGTTCGACGGGGCGTCGGCGGCGAAGGCCGCCGCCGTCGGGACGGCGAGAGCGGCGATCGCCCCGGTGGCGATGGCGGCGGTGCGGAAGGTACGGCGGGTGGCACGCATAGCGGATCCCTTATGACTGGTCGGTCGAACTGTCCGTCTTTATGCCTGTTTGCGGCGGCGACAGACATGAAGCTACGGGCGCTGTGTGTGCGTCATCCGTAGGGAACGTAACAACCGGCCGCATGCGGTGGCGCGGAACCGTAAAGCGGGTAAAAGTGCAGTTCAGGGGTGGTCAGGTCGAAGGTCATCGGTTGTTCGGGACCTACGTCACGCCGCCTCCGCCCGCCCCGCGAGCCACTCCCCGTAAGCGGGCGCCTGGCGCGCCGCCTCCCAGTACGAGGCTTCGAGGTCCCCGTACACCGCGTCGAGCTCCCCCTCCGTACGGGCCGCCACGACGAGGCGCACGCCGAGCGGGTCGCCGTGCAGTGGCCGGACCGTCATGTTGGGTCTCGCGTGCGAGGTCGGCTGGCAGACCGTGACGACCTCGCCGGTGGCCACGAGGGAGGACGCGGTGAGGTAATCGCCGTGCAGGACACGGGGGTTGAGCCCGGCCTCGCGCAGCACCCGGAGCAGTCCGTCCCACTCACCGTCCACCGTCGGGTCCACCATCCACCGGTCATCGGCGAGATCGGTGAGGTGCACGACGGCCTTGCCCGCCGCCGGGTGGTCGGCGGGCAGGAAGACGAACTGCGGCTCCCGCTCGACCAGCACGCGCCGCCGCAGCCGCTCCGGCATCCGCAGCGGACTGCCCTCCACCTCGTGCACGAAGGCCACGTCGAGCTGCCCGCCCGCGACCATGCGGAGCAGCGCGTTCGCGGAGACGTCCATCTGGAGCGAGGTCTCGGTGGTGGGCAGGCGCAGCCGCAGCCGGCGCAGCCAGCCCGGTATGGCGCAGCTCGCCGTGGAGCCGATGCGCAGCTGCGGGCCCTCGGTGGCGCGGGCGGCGGCGGCCTTGGTCTCGTTGACCAGCGAGCGCATCTCGCTGACCAGGGGGCGGGCACGGCTGAGGACGAGGCGCCCGAGCGGGGTCGGGCGGCAGCCGGTGCGTGCCCGGGCGAAGAGCTGGCCCCCGATCTCCAGCTCGATGCGGCGCAGCTGGGTCGTCAACGACGGCTGGCTCATGCCGAGTTGGCGCGCCGCCTTGTGCAGGCTGCCGGTGTCGGCGATGGCGCACAGCGCGCGGAGGTGCCTCACCTCGAGCTCCATGGCTGTGAGCGTAGAGCGGTGGGCGTCGGTGCACCAGACTCACAAACCCCACGTGAACCCCCTGAGTTGGGCACACCCGGAGCCCGCCCGAAGGTTGGCCAGGGGCAGGCGATAGCCCGGCACTATCACCACTTGCCATCATCCGCGGAAGCCCCGGTTCCCTGAGACTCCCCCTACCGAACCGTTCACCTTTCACCGAACGAGTAGGGAGCCCCCCACATGAACAAGCGTTACCTCTCTGTCGCGGCCGTCATCGGCCTCGCTGCCGCAGGTATCGGCACGACATCGGCGACGGCCGCGACCCCCACCGCGCCGTCATCCGTCTCCGCGTACGCCAACTACGCGGGCTCCGGCGAGGAAGCCAAGGCCAACAAGGCCTTCTTCGACGCCGTCCTGAAGTCGGTCGCCGAGAAGCGCGCGGCCAACCCCGGCACGAAGCAGGTCACGGTGGTGTACGACGCCTCCGGTGCCCCCACCTTCGCGCAGCAGATAGCCAGCAGCGCGTCCATCTGGAACAGCGCGGTTTCGAACGTGAAGCTCCAGGCGGGAAGCAGCGGTGCGAACTTCGAGTACCGCGAGGGCAATGACCCGCGTGGCTCGTACGCGAGCACGGACGGCCACGGCAGCGGGTACATCTTCCTGGACTACGCGCAGAACCAGGAGTACGACTCGACCCGTGTGACCGCGCACGAGACGGGCCACGTCCTCGGCCTTCCGGACCACTACGAAGGCCCGTGCAGCGAGCTGATGTCCGGCGGCGGACCGGGCACCTCGTGCACCAACTCGCAGCCGGACGCCAACGAGCGGTCCCAGGTGAACCAGCTCTGGGCCAACGGTCTGGCGAAGGCGCTGGACAAGCTGGACAGAATGGACAAGGTCGGCTGACCTGCCGCTTCACCCACTGTGCCCATCAGCGCGCTCGACGCTGATGGGCACAGTGCTGCTGCCGGTGGCCGCACCGGCGTCCGTCACTCGCTCGTGTAGTAGCGGTAGAACGTCAGCGCGAACACGCCGCCCGCCACCGCGAGCGACATGATCACGGACCGCAGGATCGTCGCGTCGGTCAGGCTGTAGAGATAGCCGAACGCGATTCCGGCGAAGGCCGCCCAGGCCGCCGCGCGCAGCTCGCGCGGCAGCCGGGGCGCGATCGTGCGCAGCCCCATGAAGACCGCCGCGACGACGACTCCGGCCACGATGCCGAGCAGGACGTTGCCGGTGGTGATGGGCCCCGCGTCGCGTGCGATGCCCGCCGCCCAGATGCCGTAGACGAGGCCGAGGAGCACGGTGGCCGTCGCTGCCCTGGTGGCGGCGGAGCCGCCGAGCACGCGGGGTGCTGTCGAAGTGGATGCCACGTGAGCCATGACGGGTCCTCCAGACACGGTCGCCCCCCATCCAGGGCACACCCGCCCGCGCCGCCCGGCAACTCGGCGGCTTCAGTGGTAGCGGTTGTAGCCGCCCTGGCACGAGTCCCAGCACGGCTTGTACTGCTGGCACGGGTCCGCGGTGGCGCAGCTGGGCACATGCTGCCCGCCGGTGTCCACGTACGCGGCGCTGGCCCAGCCCTGCACCCCGCCGAGCCAGTACCAGGACGTGTCGCCCCAGACGCTGGACCCCTGCGTGACGCACTCGACGCGGTCCTGGCTCTCCGCGGGGAGCTTCGCGACGATCGAGGCGCTGGTGGACGGCGCGTCCCGGATCTTCAGGTCGACGGGGGCGACGATCGTCCCCCAGACCACATGGTGGTCGTGTGTGGGTGCCGCGGCGGCGGCTGCCGGTGACGCACCTCCGAAGGACAGTGCGCCCGCGGCCAGGAGCGCGGTGACAAGAGTTCCCAGGGCGGCCGGAGTGCGCCTCAGGGCCGGAGTGGTCCGCATGATCGACCTCCTCGTTCCCCCTGTTTCCCCGTTCCCCCGGGTCCCTCCGCCCCTTTTCTCCCCCCTCCAGCAAACACCCGTTCGGGCTAGGGCTCCACCGGAGGATGAGTTCACACGGGGGAGTTCCTGCCCCCGTATGCACTCGTCCCGGTCGCGCCCCGCGTGACCGGGACTTCTGCTGGGGCACGTGCTCAGACGTTCGCTGTCCGCCGTCCTCCTCGTGCTCGCCGTCCTCCTCGTGCCGCTCGGCGCGCTCTCCACCTGGGCGAAGTACGAGATCGAGGACGCCGACCGGTACGTCGCCACGATGGCGCCGCTGGCCTCCGACCCCGATGTGCGGGACGCGGTGGCGGACGCGGTCACGGACGGGGTGGCGAAGGAGATCGACGCGGGGCCGCTCCAGGACACCGTCGAGTCGTTCGTACGGGACGCGGTGCGGTCCTTCACCGGGACCCCGGCGTTCGAGGCGGCCTGGAAGGCGGCCAACCGCGAGGCGCACGCCGCGGTGCAGGACGCCCTCACCGACCAGGCCGACGGCGGCGCCGTCACCATCGACCTCGCGCCGATCACCGAGCAGGTCAAGCGCCAACTGGACGCGGACGGCGTGCCGTTCGCGGACCGCATCCCCGTCACCCACACCGAGGTGACGCTCATGGAGTCGTCGGACCTCGGGCCCTTCGGGAAGGGATTCCACATGCTCCAGGTGGCGGGCCTCTGGCTCCCCCTCGCCGCGGTACTGCTCGCCGTGGCCGGCATCTTCCTGGCGGTGCACCGCCGCCGCGCGATCATCCGCACGGCCCTCGGCGCGGCCCTCGCGGGGGCGGCCCTCGCCCTCGCGGTCATGGTGGGCCGGGGTCTGACCCTGGACGACCTGCCGAAGGACGTCTCCCGCCCGGCGGCGGAAGCGGTCTACGACGCGTTGACGTCCTCCCTGAGCGTGGCCGGCTGGGTGATCCTCGGGGTGGGCCTGGCGGCTGCCCTTGCCGCATGGCTGCTCCGGCGCATGCAACCCTCCCGTGCCTCCCGCCGTCTCTAGGGGAAGATTCGCGCAGGACCCCAGACGGATCAGACGGAGAGGCCGGCCTTGGACAGCGCAGACAGCGCAACGGCAGCCAGGACGGCTCCCCACGAGGAGTGGCACGAGCCGCGGGCGAAGCGGCGCCCGGTGCACCGCTTCTCCGCTTGGCTCGCGGCTCTCCTCCTGGCCGGTGTCAGCACCGTCATCGGCTTCCGGATCGCCGACTCCGACGGCGTCACGCCCGTACCGCAGATCCTCGCGTTCCTGCCCTGGCTCATCGCCCCGGCGGTCGCCGGACTACTGCTCGCCGCACTCGCCCGCTGGCGCGTCGGCCTCGTCTGGGGAGTCGTCGTGCTCGGCGGCGTCGCCTGGTTCATGGAGCCGTACGGCAAGACCGACGACCCGGAGGGGCACGCCGTCGCCGAGATCCGCGTCATGGCGTCGAACGTGCAGTTCGGCCGGGCCACCCAGGGTCTGCTCAAGGCGGTCCGCAAGGAGAAACCCGACCTCCTCTTCGTCCCGGAGTGCGACTACAGCTGCTCGGACACCCTGCGCGACGAACTGCCCCGCTCCGACTACCCCTACCGCACCGCGAGCGAGGCCGGCGGCGCCGAAGGCTCGGTGATCGTCAGCAAGCTGCCCCTGAAGAAGGCGAGCGGCCTCGCGGGCACCCTTGGCATGCCCGGCGCCGTCGCCGAGCTGAAGAACGGCCACCAGGTCCGCGTCCAGCTCGCCCACCCGATGCCGCCGCTGCCCAAACAGCTCTCCACCTGGCGCACCGAACTCGCCGGGATCCGCGACTACGCCGCCGAGGGCAGGCGCGCGAACCGGTCCACCATCATCGCGGGCGACTTCAACGCCACCCAGGACCACGCCGCCTTCCGCGACATCCTGGACACCGGCGGGGTACGCGACGCCGCCCGCCTCGCCGGTTCCGCCCGCACTCCGAGCTGGCCCGCCGACCTGATGTCACCGCTGGGCACCCAGATCGACCACGTCCTGCTCACCCCGGACTTCTCGGCCCGCGACGCCCGCTTCCTGGAGATCGGCCACACGGACCACCGGGCCCTGGTGGTGGACGTGACGCTGCACGGGACGGACCGGTAAAACGCAGGTCAGGCCGGGCAGCGCGGCAACAGCGGCAGCGATAATGGCCGCATGCCCCGCCGTGAGTCACCCGCACCACCGGGCCCTCTGAGCGCCCTCGCCCCACCTCCCTGGCTGGTCAGGACGCTCAAACCGCAGACGGCGCCGGTCCCGTGGGCCGCGGTGGCGCGCGCCTCCGTCGCCATGGCGCTGCCCCTCCTCATCGGCCTCGCGACAGGACAGCCCGCGTACGGCGCGCTCGCCTCCATGGGCGCGCTGTCCGGAGTCATCGGCGACACCGCCGACGCCTACCGCATGCGGATCTTCAACATCGCCGTGCCGCAGCTCTTCGGCGCGATCGGCGTCACCATCGGCTCGCTCGTCTTCGGCCACGGCTGGGTCGCGGTCGGCGTGGTGACCCTGGTCGCGCTCGTCTCCGGGATGATGTCCACGATCGGCGCGGTGGCATCCGTGTCAGGGCTGCTGCTCCTCCTCAACTCCGTGGTGGGGGCGGGACTTCCGATGCCGGGGGAATGGTGGCTGGCCCCGGCCCTGATGACGAGCGGCGGCCTTCTCGTCCTCCTCCTCGCCCTGCTCGCCTGGCCGCTGCGGTCCGGCATCCCGGAGCGGGCCGCCGTCGCGGCGACCTACCGCAGCGTGGCCGCGCTCCTCGAAGCGGCGGGCACCGAGCGGTACGACGAGGCGCGCACCGCCGTCACCGCCTCCCTGAACCAGTCGTACGACCTCGTCCTCGCCCGGCGCACCCGCGCGCACGGCCGCAACCCCGATCTGGTGCGCCTGATCGCCCAGTTGAACGCGATCACGCCCGTCATCGAGGCCGCGCCCGCCGCCCATCAGTGCGGGGTCCCGATGCCCCCGGAGTTCCCCGCGGAGGTGCGGCGCCTCGCGGACGAGGTGGCGTCCCCCGGCGCCGCCCGGGTCGCCGAACCGGTGCTCCCCGAGCCCCTCGAACCCTCCGCCGACGCCGTCGACCACGCCCTGCGGCACGTGGCCGAACTCCTCAACGACTCCGACCCGCACGGCGTCGTGCACGTCGACGACCGCCTCGGCCGCCCCGCCGCCCTGCGCGTGCGGGCCCGCAGAGCCGCCCGCAACGTCGTCCTGTCGAGCGCGTCCTGGCGCTACGGCCTGCGTCTCGCGCTCTGCATCGGCATCGCGCAGTCGCTGGTGTCCCTGATCGACGTGCCCCGCTCGTACTGGGTGGCGCTCACCGTCACGTTCGTCCTCAAGCCCGACTTCGGCTCGGTCTTCTCGCGGGCGGTGCTGCGGGCGATCGGCACCGCGGCCGGGCTCGTGGTCGCCGCCGCCGTCCTCGCCGAGGTGCCGCGGGGCTGGTGGGACGTCCCGGTGATGCTGGTCCTCGCGGCGCTCATCCCGGTGCTCACGACGCGGGGTTACGGCTACCAGACCGCCGCGATCACCCCGGTCATCCTGCTCCTGTCGGACGTCCTGAACCACCAGGGCTTCGGTCTGGTCCTGCCCCGCCTGGTGGACAGCCTGATCGGCTGCGGCATCTCCCTGGTGGCGGGTTACCTGCTGTGGCCGGAGAGCTGGCACACCCGGATCGGCGACCGGCTTGCGGATGCGGTGGCCGATACGGCGTCGTACGTCGAGAGCGCGTTCGGCACGGCGGTGGACGTGGCCGCGCGGGCGCGGATGCGGCGCGGCCTGTACCGGGACCTGTCCGTCATCCGCACCGAGTTCCAGCGCGCCCTGACGGAACCGCCTCCGATGGGGGCGCGGGCGGCGGCGTGGTGGCCACTGGTGATCGCGGTCGAACGCATCGTGGACGCGACGACCGCTGCGCGGGTGCGGATTCGGCATGGGGCGGGGGAGCCGGGTCTCACTGAGGTGGGGGAGGTCGCTCGGCAGTTGCGGGAGTTGGCGCAGGGTCTGCGGGACTCGGAGACCCTGGAGGAGGTCTCTGCTTCCTTCATGGGCGCCCAGGAGAGTGTCCTGGAGCCGCTTCGCCAGGAGGTGGCGGCGGCGAGGGCGATTGCGTCGCCCGCCCCGCCGCGGGAGTGAGGTTCGGGCGTTCCCTGCGGGTGAAAGAACCTTCAGCCCGTCCGGCGTTTGAGGACGAACTCGGCGAAGCCGGTGATTACAGCGCTTCCAGATCTACCGCACGGGCCATCGCCCGATACCCCGCATCATTCGGATGCAGGTGATCCCCGCTGTCGAACTCAGGGGCGATCCGCTCCCCGTCCGCCGGATCCGCAAGCGCCCGGTCGAAGTCCACGTACCCGTCGTACTCCCCGGAGTTCCGAACCCACTCATTGAACTCGTCGCTCACCTTCGCCGCCCGCTCCCCGTAGTGATCCGAACCCCCCAGCGGCAGCAAGGTCGCCCCCACCACCTTGACCCCCTTCGCGTGCCCGGCCCGGATCAGCTTCCGGTGCCCCGCGATGAGTTCGGCCGCGCTCACCTTCGGTGCGGGCTTGTACGTGGGCGTGTCGCTCTCGCTGAAACCGATGTCGTTCAGGCCTTCGAGGACGACCACCGTCCCCACCCCGGGCAGGTCGAGCGCGTCCCGCCCGAAGCGGGCCGTACCCCTCTCCCCGTACCAGGCCGAGTCGTTGAGGACGAGGTTGCCGCCGATACCGGCGTTCAGGACGGGCCGGGGCGTACCCGCCTTGGCGAGCCGCTCGGCGAGCGCGTCGGACCAGCGGCGGTTGAGGTCCGTGGAGGAGGCGAAGCCATCGGTGATGGAGTCGCCGAACAGGACGATGCCGCCACGGGCATGTGCACGGTCACGGTCACGTGCGCCCCTCACGTCCACACCCGACAGGAAGTACCAGGACTCCGTCGACTCGTCGAACGCCCCCGCCCCCGCGTCCCCCACATGATCCCCGTCCGCCCGGTAACTCGTCGCGAACGACTGCGCGTGGAACGTGGCGGGACCCGTGGTCCGCGCGAGGTGCAAGGTCACCGTGACCGACTCGGAGGGCTTCAGCTTCAAGCCCGCCTCATCACTGGAGAGTTGGCCGTGTGCCGGGATCTCCACCGACCGCCTCCCCTCGAACGTGAGGCGCCGTACCGACCCCTCCTCGACCGCCGCCCCCTTCTTCGTGCGGGCGATGGTCGCCCCCGCGATGTGCAGCGGCGACGTGCCGTACGCGTTGGAGAGCCGGATGCGGGATCTGTCACCGCCCTCGGTGACGCGGACGATCTGGCGCAGGGTGTGGCCGGAGAAGCCGTCCTCCGACCAGTTGGCCTTGAAGCCCGTGCTGGCGCGCTGCGGCGACGCGGCCCAGGCGGCGGTCCAGGCGGGGCCCGACGGCTTCGAGCCCGAGGCGTGGGCCCCCGTGACGGCGAGGCCGAGACCGGCCGTCAGGGCGAGCGCGGCGGTGGCGGCGGTGGCGACGGCGGCGGCAGACGTACGAGTACGCGAAAGCATCTGAATCTCCGGGGAGTTGAAAGGAGTGGTGGGAGGCATCCGGTGACCGGACTCCTCCAAGATCCGCCTCCGCCCACCCCCGATCAACGGCGATCCGTGAAACGATTACCACGCTCAGGCTTATCGATGCAGGTCAGAGCCGTAACGGGCATAGAAGGACCTACGGACGGGGCGGGGAACAGCAATGGAACGCCAAGAACTCGAAACCTTCCTCACGCTCGCCGAAGAGCTCCACTTCGGCCGCACCGCCGAACGCCTCCTCCTCTCCCAGGCCCGCGTCAGCCAGACCGTGAAGAAGCTGGAGCGCAAGATCGGCGCCCCGCTCTTCGAGCGCACCAGCCGCAAGGTCGAGATGTCTCCGCTGGGCCGTCAGTTGTACGACGACCTGGCGCCTCTGCACGTACGCATGGAGGCCGCCGTCGCCCGCGCCAAGGACGTGGCGCGCGGCGTCGAGGGCGAACTGACCGTCGCCTTCCTGGGGTCGGGCGCGGGCTCGCTGACCTCCTCGATCCTCCGGACGTTCCGCGAGCGCTGCCCCGGCTGCGACGTCCGGATGCGGGAGACCCAGTACGGCGACCCGCTCGGCGCGCTCCGCGGCGGTGACGCCGACGCGCTGTTCACCTGCCTCCCCGTCGAGGAGCCGGACCTCACGGTCGGGCCGGTCGTCATCAACGAATCCCGCATGCTCGCCGTGCCGCTCGGCCACCGCTTCGCCGGGCGCGACAGCGTGTCCCTCGAAGAGTGCGCGGGCGAGACCTTCTTCGGTGTCGTCAACGGCGCTCCCGGCTACTGGTGGGACTTCCACCACCCGCCCCGCACCCCCAGCGGCCTCCCGATCCGCCGCGGTCAGGCCGTCGCCGGGTTCCAGGAGCTGATGACGCTGGTCGCCATGGGGCAGGGGGTGTCGCCGGTCGTCGCGTCCGTGGAGAAGTACTACGCCCGCCCCGACATCGTCTTCGTCCCGCTGGACGACGTCCCGTTGGCCGACGTCGCTCTCATCTGGCGCACCGCCGCCGCCGGCACCCCGCGCCTCGACGCGTTCGTCCGCGCGGTGCGTGACTCCGTCGCGGCAAACGGAGGACCGGCGCGGTTCTGACGCTCCCGCGCGGCTCCCGCGCGGGAGGATGCCGTGCGTGACCGCTGCCCTGACCTACTCCGCCGCCTTCATCACCTTCTTCTCCGTCGTCGGGCCGCCCAAGGTGCTGCTCGCCTTCGGCGGCCTCGCGCAGAACCATCCGGTCCGCGAGCTGCGGATGATCGCGCTCGTCTCGTCCGGTGCCGCCGTCGTGGTGGGCCTGATCGCGGGCTTCACCGCGCCCTGGCTCCTTGAGCTCTTCCACATCTCCACGCCCGCACTCCAACTCGCGGGCGGCGTCATCTTCTTCATCTACGCCGTCGGCCTCGTCCTCGGCGTCCACCTCGGCTCGGACGGGGCGAACCAGGACGCCCCCGACCTCGTCAGCGGCGTACGCGAACTGCTCATGCCGTACATCGTGAGTCCGCTCGCCATGACGGCCGTGCTGATCGAGGCGGCGGCCCGCGACACCTGGTCGTGGCGTTCCACGGTCGTCGGCGCGTACGTCGCCGTGGTCGCCCTGGACCTGGTCTGCGTGGTGCTGCTCGCGCGCGTCCTGCGGGGCACCCACCACGCCACGATCGAGCTCTTCGGCCGGCTGCTCGGCCTGCTCCTCGCGGCGGTCGGCGTGGACCTGGTCCTGGACGGGCTCGCCTCACTCGGCGTCCCGGGCCTGGACCGCCACTGACACTGTCCTGCCGAGGACACCGATGACCGGCGTCTAACCCGCCGTCTTCGAATGGCCCTCCTCGATCAGCATCTCCGGGCGCCCCGTCACCAACAGCCAGGCGGGCAGCGCCGCGACGCACAGGACGGGCAGCACGGAGAGGTCCATCACCACGACCGCCGCCGTGAACAGGCTCAGCCAGCCCTGCCGCGTCGTGGCGAGCAGCACGCCGAGGATGGCGCAGGTGATCGCCAGAGCGGGCGGCACCCCGTCGACGAGGGCATGCGCGAACATGCCGAGCGCCACGCCCACGAAGACCGCCGGGAAGATCCGCCCGCCACGGAAGCCGCAGGTGGCGGCCACGCAGAGCGCGAGGAGCTTGACCAGGGCGAGCAGCAGCAGGTTGCCCGCGTCGTGGTCGGCGGCCTCCGCCGTCAGCTCCTTCATCTCCTCAAGGCCCTTGAAGAGCGTGAGATGGCCGCCGAGCGCGCCCAGGGCGCCGAGCACGAGACCGCCCACCGTCAGCATCAGGACGGGATGCCCGAGCTGGCGGAAGGCGCGGTGGAGGTGGGGGAAGGCGTACACCGCGCACAGCCCTACGGCCGCCGCCCCCGTGCTGATGACCATCGCGGAGAGGATGTCGCCCCAGTGCGGCCCCGAGTACGCCGGGACGTCGATCTGGAACGTCGGGTGCGCGATGAGCACCGTGGTCAGCGCCCCCGCGCCCGCCGCGACCAGCGGTGCGAAGAGGCGGTCCCACAGCGGGCGCGGGTCGGGGCCGGGGGAGGTGACGGTCTCGGAGAGGATGAGCGCCGCCGCGACCGGCGTACCGAAGAGCGCGCCGATGGTCCCCGCCGCCGCGAGCGCGACCCAGTCGGCGGCGGGAGTACGGGGCATGACCTGCACGCCGAGTGCGTAGGCGAGGGCGATGTTGATCGCCGTGATCGGATTCTCCGGGCCGAGGCTGGCACCGCCCGCCAGGCCCACGACGACGGCGAGCGCGATGCCGGGGAGCACCCGGACCGGCAGCGGCGGGTCGACGAGGCCCAGCGTCGCGGGGTCGGGCCCGGCGTGCCCGGGGACCTTCCACACGATCAGCCCGACGACGAGCCCCGCCACGGTGAGCACGCCGATGATCCACCCGGCCGACGTGCCGGAGACACCGACCGCGTCCGGCAGCGCGTCCCACAGCAGATCCTGCAGCCGCTCGGCGACGAAGCTGAGCAGCAGCAGGACCAGGCTGGACCCGACGCCGACGAGCAGGGCGGGCAGCACGAGCGGGAGCAGGGCGCGGGCCTGCGGCGTCCAGAGGGAGGGGCTGCGGTCCGGCGTGGATGTCTCGGTCATGGACCCTCCGGGGCAGCCCCCGCCTCTCGCTCGGTCAGACGGTGGGAGGCGGCGTGCGGCCCGCGTCGCGGGGCGGACCGGGGTCGGCGCCCGCGGAGCCCTCGGCGAACGGGCCCGGGCCGGAGGTGGTGCGCCGGGGCTCCCAGCCGCCCGGTGCGCCCGGTCCGCCGCGGCGGTCGTCACGGTCCGAGTGGTCCGTGCACAGCGCCCAGATGACGAAGATGCCGATCGCGATCGCGATCAGCGCCCAGATCGGCTGATACGGCAGCCACATGAAGTGCAGGATGACGGAGAGCGAGGCGAGCGCGACACCGCACGCCTTGGCCCAGGTCGCGCCCTTGAGGATGCCGTAACCGGCGACCGCGACCAGGATGCCGAGGATCAGGTGGATCCAGCCCCACGTGGTGAGGTTGAACTTGTAGACGTAGTCGCCGATGCGCGCGTAGACGTCGTCCTTGGCGATGCCCGCGATGCCTTCGAGGACGCCCAGGATGCCGCTGACCAGCATCAGGACACCCGCGAACACCGTGCCGCCCGACGCCCAGGGGCTCTCGCCCCGCGGGTTGCTCGCTCCGCTGCTCATGGGCTCCCTTTCTTAGCCGGTCAGGAGTTCACAGCGTGTGACAGCCCTACGGGGGCACGCGACCGGGCTTGGGCCGAACGGGTCCCTTTGCGACCTCCCGCGCCGCACGATTCCGCCATCGGATCGGACGTTAGCGGGGCGTTAGTCAGACAGCGCCAGATCAACAGCAGCAGCGGACAGTCTTGTTCTCACCAGCCCGAACGACCGGAAAGAACGGGAAGAACAATGACGCACACCACCCTCCGCAACGCCCGCAAGGCCGCCGCCGCCATGGTGATCACCGTCGCCGCGTTCGGGCTCACCGCCTGTCAGGGCAGCGGCAACGACACCTCGTCGTCCTCCGCCTCCAGCTCCGCGACCAAGTCCGCCGGGAACTCCGCCGGGAACTCCGCCGACGGCAAGTCGACGAGCACGCCCAACAAGTCCGGCAAGAGCTGCACGGACCAGATCAACTACGCGGGTGACCCGCGTTCCAACGCCGAGATCAACTCCATCGGTGCGGACACCGGCACCTGCCCGACGCCGGAGAAGGGCAACAAGCCCTCGGGAAGCACCCCCACCAAGTCCGGTGCGAGCTGCACGGACCAGATCAACTACGCGGGCGACCCGCGTTCCAACGCCGAGATCAACTCCATCGGCGTGGACACCGGCACCTGCCCCAAGCCGCAAAAGGCCACCAAGCCCACGGGCACCCCCAACAAGCCCGGCGTCAGCTGCACCGACCAGATCAACTACGCCGGTGACCCCCGTTCCAACGCCGAGATCAACAGCATCGGCGAGGACACCGGCACCTGCCCGCCGGCCAAGCACCAGTAAGCGCGGGACCCAGGGAACACGGTTCGAACCTTGGAGAGTCCGTGACGAAGAACGACCAGTCCGGCGAGCACCCCCAGGCGCCGTGGTGGTGGGGCGTCGGCCCAGTCGGGGCCATCCTCATCATCCTCACCGGGATCGCCTGGACGCTGTGGGCCTTCCTGGGCACCGCCTCCGCGGACGACCCGGTGGCCGGCTACCAGGGCAGCAAGATCGTGGCCGTCGGCCTCGTGCTCCTCGGCGCCGCCGCCCTGGAACGCCTCCGCGGCCGACGTCCGCGTACGGACGACGAGACCGGCACGTCAGAGGACCCGCCAGTTTCATGATTCACGCCTCCGGCGTGGAGTTGGCTGGTTACGCTGGGCTACCAGATGAACTGAGCGTCACACGGCGCCGGTTATGGGGGTGGCCCACGCATGGTCAACATCCGCGACCTGGACCCCAGCGCGTCCCCGCTGGACTACTACGGCTCGGAACTGCGCCGCCTCAGAGAGGCCGCGGGCCTCAAACAGGGCCAGTTGGGGAGCTGCATCTTCTGTACGGCGTCACTGATCGGCCAGATCGAGACGGCGAAGAAGGTACCGACGAGGGATTTCTCCGAGCGGGTGGACGCGGCGCTCGGGACTGACGGGGTGTTTTCGCGGTTGGTGGGGCTGGTGCTGCGGAGCCAGTTGCCTACGTGGTTTCAGCAGTATGCGGAACTGGAGACGCGGGCCACTGCGATCTCCTCGTTCCAATGCCAGCTGGTGTACGGGCTGTTGCAAACGGAGGACTACGCACGCGCGGTGCTGCACGCAGGGTGGACGGACAAGCTCGACGAAGCTGTCGCCGCCCGAATGGAGAGGCAGCGCATCCTCAGCCGCCATCGTCCACCTCTGGTGTGGGTGGTCCTGGACGAGGCGGTGTTGTACCGGCCGTTCGGCGGTCACGAGATCATGCGAAACCAACTGCGGCACCTGTTGGACTTCCGGGAACGACGTGAGGTCCGGATCCAGGTGCTGCCTTTTGGCGCCGCTCAACACCCCGCGACTGTGGGGTCGTTCAATGTCCTGAGGTTCGACGACGAGCCGGCTATCACTTACGCCGAGAGCTACGGCTCCTCCCATGTTCTCGCCAATCCAGAGACCACCAGAGACTGCGCCCACCGTTACGATCATTTGCAGGCCGCGGCCCTCTCCGTGGAGGCGTCGGCGGCGCGGATCGCCCGCGTAATGGAGGAGCGATATGGGGATCAACCAGAGCCAGACGGGCGCCCTGTGGCGTAAGTCGTCCTACAGCGGCGGCACCGGCGGCGACTGCATCGAATGCGCCCCCCTCAACGGCACGGCATGGTGTAAGTCGACGTACAGCAGCGACACCGGCGGCGAATGCATCGAGTTCGCCCAAGCCCAGTGCAACGAAACCATCGCCGTCCGCGACAGCAAGAACCCCGAAGGCCCCGCCTTCACCACCACCCCCCGAGCCTTCGCCACCTTCGTAGCGGCAGCGGCAAACGGCACCCTGAGGTAAGCGCCCCGCAGGGGCGCGGGGAACTGCGCGACAAGCCACGACGCACCCGCAGCGGCGAGGCGGCGGCGGCAGCCTCACCCCGCCGAGGCCACGGCCCGGGTAATCTCCGCGGCCATCCGGCGGATGCCGGGCGAACGGGCAGGGCAGGGCCGGGACTTGGCCGTGGTCGGGGCCAGACAGAAGTGCAGGTAGTCATCCCCCCGGTGCAGGGCCGCGCGGCCAGCCCCGGTGCAGTAAGCCGGGTGCGACCGCTCGTACGACGTGCACGGCAGCTTCTCCACCCACGTGTACCGATCCGCCGCCGGAGCGACCGCTCGGCCCGCGTCGGCGATGACCCCGCCGGAGGCCCGCGCCTGCGCCGCGTAGATTCCGTTGACGCGCCGGACGCGGTCGGGAGTGATCGGGTCGGGGCCCTGGAGGACCCAGACGATCCGCGGCCGGCCCGCCCCGGACCCGGCGCCGCGGATCTGGGAGGCGAGTTCCTTCGCGTCGGCGGCGTACCGGTCGAAGTACTTCTGGCGTGCCTTGTCGTACGTGATGCCGTCCATGCACGGCGTATAGCCCCACGCGTTGCCCCAGAACTGGAGGACCACGTAGTCGGGCCGCTGCTCGCGGACCAGCGTGGCGGCCTTGTCCTTGTCGGGGACGAGGGAGTCCTTGCCGGTGCCTTCGAGGTAGTCGCAGAGGGTGGTGCCGGAGTAGGGCGCGCTGCGGTAGCGGGCGCCGAGACCGTCGCGCAGGTGGTCGCCGAGGACCGTCTGGTTCTCCATGGCGAGGGAATCGCCGAGGTAGAGGACCTTCGGGGCGTTCGCGGGCCGTGGCTTCTCCGCGGCGCGGCGGCGGGTGGTCGAGGAGGGCGAGGGGTCGGTGGACCCGGCGGGCGGCTCGTCCCGAGCGGCGTCGGAGGTCCGTGCGGCGGCGGGGGTCTCCGGGACCTCGTCCGACGCCCCTCCCGAGCCGGGGTCACCGCACGCCCCGAGGAGCAGCACAGCGGCCAGCACCCCACCGATCCACGGCTTGCGCATACGCCAACTCCCGTTCAGGCGACCGAAATAGCCCCTTAGGCAAGCACAGTCACCGTCGCGTGAGAAGAGAGCGGGTGGCGCTTTTGGCCCGCTTCCGTTCCCGCATTACCCCGGACGTAATCGACCCCTTGCGTACCGCGCGGCAAGATCAGGTCATCGGAAAGAACAGCCCGGATGACCAGCCGCAGGAGGCACCCGCCATGACCGCACACGCCACCACCGCGTACGAGACCGCCGTCGCCCGCTACTTCGAGGCGTGGAACGCCGAGGGGGCCGAGGACCTGGCCAAGGCCGTGGCCGCCTGCTGGAGCGAGGACGGCGGCTACACCGACCCGCTGGCCGACGTCACGGGGCACGAGGCCCTCGCCGCAGTGATCGCGGGAGCCCACGCGCAGTTCCCCGGCTTCGAGTTCCGGCAGCTCGGGGCGGTCGACGGCCACCACCACGTCGCGCGCTTCGGCTGGGAACTGGTGTCGGTCGCGGACGGCTCCGCCCCCGTCGCCGGCTTCGACGTCATCACGCTCGCCGACGACGGCCGGATCCGGTCCGTGCACGGCTTCCTGGACCGCGTGCCCACGGCCTGAGGCCCGGTGCACGGCCGGAGCCGCGATCGACGTTCGCCCTACGAACCACTACAGCCCGTAGGGCGAACTGACCCGAGGTGCGTCAGCGGGCCACGTACTGCGTGAGGATCGCCTGGACCTCGTAGATGTCGACGCCCTTCGTGAACGTCTTCTGGATCGGCTCGGGGGTCCCGGAGATCCAGATCTTGAGCTCGGCGTCGAGGTCGAAGTGCCCGGCGGTCTCGACCGCGAAGTGCGTGATGCTGCGGTAGGGGACCGAGTGGTACTCGACCTTCTTGCCGGTTATCCCCTGCTTGTCGACGAGGACGAGGCGACGATCGGTGAAGAGCATGGTGTCGCGGATCAGCAGGAACGCGGCCTGCACCTGCTCACCGTGGCCCAGCAGACGCGCGTAGTCCTGCTGCGCGGTCATCGGATCGATCGTGTGAGCGTTTCCGAAAAGTGCCATGAGAGACCCCCCATTCAGTTGAACTCAAGGAATCTCCGACTGTAACGCGCGCACTGTGGGACGCCTGCTCTGTCACATCTTGCCGAGCGCATCCGTCAGAGGAATGGAAGCATCGGCAGCGGCATAGGAGATCACCATGGAAGCTCGTCTGAACCTCTTCGGCAGCTCGCTCGCGGGCAAGGTCCTGAAGCACATCAACTCGGCGTCCAAGGTCGTGACGGACTCGACCCTGCCCGCCGCGACACAGGAACTGGTGAAGATCCGCGCGAGCCAGATCAACGGCTGCGGGTTCTGCACCGACATGCACACGAAGGACGCCACGCACGCGGGCGAGACATCGACGCGCCTCAACCTCGTCGCCGCCTGGCGCGAGGCCAAGGTCTTCACGGACGCGGAGCGCGCCGCCCTTGAGCTCACCGAGCAGGGGACGCGCGTCGCCGACGCGGCGGGCGGCGTCACGGACGAGGCCTGGGCGGACGCCGCCAAGCACTACGACGAGGACCAGCTCGCCGCCCTGGTGTCGCTCATCGCCTTGATCAACACGTACAACCGGGTGAACGTCATCGTCCAGCAGCCGGCGGGTGACTACCAGCCGGGCCAGTTCGGCTGAGAGGGGAAACAAAAAGACCCAGGTCACTGACCTGGGTCTCAACTGTGGAGCGGGTGACGAGAATCGAACTCGCACTCTCAGCTTGGGAAGCTGATGTTCTACCACTAAACTACACCCGCGAAAGACACCGTCTGTGGCGGTGTCGTAACGTCGCACACTCTACCTCATCCCAGGCCCCGGGCGCTTTTGCCATGGGGCCTGCGTGCTGTCCGGGGCATGGATGGCGCTGCGGGACGCGGGAGTTGGGGCGTACGGTGAGGGACCGGAGTGCCGCCTGGAGGGGCGCCCCATTCGTCCCGTAATGTGGCCTTTCGTCGTCAGCTCGCGTACGAGCAGAGTGCGGGACGCTGCGAGCTCAACTACGGCTTTGGGGAAGGGACTCGAGGACTTGATGGAGCACACCGTCGTCCGATGTGCCGAAGGGCACGTGTTCAGCACTGCTTCGTTCCCGATGCAGAAGGCCGACCGGCTCGGACCCGGCCGGCTGATCCGCTGTCCACGATGTGCCCGATTGAGGCATGCCGTGCCGGTCGCGTCGCAGAAGCGGTAGCGGCAGAGGCGCAGGCAGGCGCAGGCAGGCACCGGACGCAGAGAACGACAGCGCGCGGGACCGTCCGATTGGGGCGGGCCCGCGCGCTCTGCGTATCCTCGGTGCGTGCTTCTCTCAGACAAGGACATCCGGGCCGAGATCGACACCGGACGAGTACGGATCGATCCGTACGACGAATCCATGGTGCAGCCCTCAAGCATCGACGTGCGGCTCGACCGCTACTTCCGGGTGTTCGAGAACCACCGCTACCCCCACATCGACCCCTCCGTCGAGCAGGCCGACCTCACGCGGCTCGTCGAGCCCGAGGGCGACGAGCCGTTCATCCTGCACCCCGGCGAGTTCGTGCTGGCCTCGACGTACGAGGTCATCAGCCTGCCCGACGACCTCGCGAGCAGGCTGGAGGGCAAGTCCAGCCTGGGGCGCCTCGGGCTTGTGACACATTCCACGGCCGGGTTCATCGACCCCGGCTTCTCCGGGCACGTGACCCTGGAGCTCTCCAACCTCGCGACGCTGCCGATCAAGCTCTGGCCGGGCATGAAGATCGGGCAGCTCTGCCTGTTCCGGCTGACCTCGCCCGCCGAGGAGCCCTACGGGTCGGAGCGGTACGGGTCGCGTTACCAGGGCCAGCGCGGACCCACCGCCTCCCGCTCCTTCCTCAATTTCCATCGGACACAGGTGTGACATCCAGCATGAGTGACGTGCGCGAGAACCTTACGTACGAGAAGTTCGGCGGCGCCGTGCGCGAGCTCGCGCAGACCATCGCCGATGACGGCTACCAGCCCGACGTGGTGCTTTCGATCGCGCGCGGTGGCGTCTTCGTCGCGGGTGGCCTCGCGTACGCGCTCGACTGCAAGAACATCCACCTGGTCAACGTCGAGTTCTACACGGGCGTCGGGACGACCCTGGAAATGCCCGTCATGCTGGCGCCCGTGCCGAACGCCATCGACTTCACCGACAAGAAGGTGCTCATCGCCGATGATGTCGCCGACACCGGGAAGACGCTGAAGCTCGTGCACGACTTCTGCCTCGACCACGTGGCCGAGGTGCGGTCCGCCGTCATCTACGAGAAGTCGCAGTCGCTCGTGAAGTGCGAGTACGTCTGGAAGCGCACCGACGACTGGATCAACTTCCCGTGGAGCGTCGAGGCTCCCGTAGTGAAGCGTGCCGGGCAGGTTCTCGACGCCTGAGGCCCGTACGGACGAGGACGGCCCCCGGTGGAGTGATCCGCCGGGGGCCGTCCTGTTCTGTCTGCTCTGTCCGCGGGGTCTAGAACGTGCCGAGCTTGATGATCGACAGCAGCGCGAGCAGCTGGATCGCCGACGCGCCGAGCGCCTTCGGCCACGGCAGGTCGTGCGACTTGCTCACCATCGCGGTGAGCAGCGCGCCCGCCGCGATCCAGGTCAGCCAGCCGAGCAGCTGCACGAAGGACTGGCCGCCGCCGAGGAACATCGCGACGATCACGCGGGGCGCGTCCGTGATGGACATGATCAGCATGGAGAGGCCGACCGTCGGCTGCCAGGCGCCGTCGCCGCCGAGCTGGCGGGCGAGGGTGTGCGTGACCACGCCCAGGATGAACGCACTGATCGTGATCGCGACGCCCGTGGTGAGGACGTACGGCACGGCCGTGGAGAGCGTGGCGCTGATGGCGTCCTCGCGGGCGCCGTCGAAGCCGAAGATCGCGAGCAGGCCGTAGAGGAACGTCACGATGAGGGCCGGGGCCCACATCGCGTAGTCCCGCATCTGGAGGAAGGTCGGGCCCGGGCGCAGCACGATGCCGCGCAGCAGGTCCTTCCAGTGCAGGCGCGGGCCCACCGGGGCGGGGGCCTGGCCCGCGCGGTAGGTGTCGCCCTGGTTGTACGGGTCCTCGCCCACGGAGAAGGCCTGGGTGTGCCCCGGGTTGTTGGCGGCGTACGGATCGAAGCCCTGTCCGCCTTGTCCGCCCTGGCCGCCGTGCCCCTGGCCTCCCGGCCCGCCGAAGTACTCCGGCTCGCCGTGGTTGCCGTGGTTGCCGCCCGGCTGCGGCCATTGCTGGCCGCCGTATCCGCCCTGGCCCTGGCCTCTCTGGCCCTGGCCGTACGGCGGCTGCTGCCTGCCGTACTGCTGCGGGGACGGCTGAGGGGAGCCGTACGGAGGCTGCTGGCCCTGGGGGGCCTGCTGCCCGTACGGCTCCTGCCGCGGTCGTTGTTGGGGTCGCGCTTGCGGGGTGCGGTTGTCCCGGCCGCGTCCGATCCTGAATCCAGCCACGAATCGAACGTACCTGGTCTGGAGGGCCCGGGTCGTCCGTCCTGTGGAGGAGAGCGGCTTTGCCGCTGACCTGTGACAACCCTTAGGGGGACCCTGAGGGGTTTTCCCCAGGGCCCTCCCACGGTCCGGGTGCCGCGAGGGACCGGTTACTTTCCGAGCACGGCTCCGTAGGCCAGCGGGTTCAAAGAGGCGGGCAGGCCAAGGGAGTTCGGGGTGACGACCGAGCCGCCGGCCTTCGCGCCCGGCAGGTCCCAGACGCCGCCCGCTGCGGAGTTCTCGCCGGGCGCGGCGACGGACAGGTCCGGTACGCCGTCGCCGTTGTGGTCACCGAAGGCGAGGGCCGCCCCGAAGAGGTCGCCCGCCTGGGCGACGCCCAGGATGTCGGGGGAGTTCTGCTGGTAGGCGGCCGTGCCCGGGTTCGCCGCGCCCGCCGGGTCGAGCAGGCCCATCTCGCCGCCCTTCAGGACCGTGAAGCTGCCCGCCTTCGCCGCGCTGCCGATGGCCTCGCCGGGGGCGCCCGCGATCAGGTCGTCGTGGCCGTCGGCGTCGATGTCCGCCACGGAGAGCGCGTCACCGAAGCCGTCACCGGTCTCGGCGACGCCGGGCATGCCCGGGGTGTCCTGGTTGAACGTCTGCTGCTCCCAGCCGAAGCTGCCGTTCGGGCCGCCGAAGCGGATGTGGACGGCGCCGCCCTTGGCGAGCTCCTCCGGGCCGCAGGGGTCGGTGATGTTCTCGTCGGCGATCTCGCGGCAGTTGCCGAGGGCGAGGTCGTCGTAGCCGTCGCCGTCGAAGTCGCCGCCGGCCAGGGCGTTCGCGGCGCCGTTGGAGTTGTTCCAGAAGTTGGCCATGGAGCCCTCGTCCTTGTTCCAGCCGTAGAGGCGGAGGTGGGACTGGGTGTAGGGCTGGTTCTGCGTGTAGTAGCCGAGGGCGAGGTCGGGCAGCCCGTCGGTGTCGAAGTCGCCGGTGGCCATGACGGGGGCGCGACCGCCCATGCGGTCGGTCATGAGGGGCTGGGTGTCGGCGGCGAACGGGTTGAAGTTCGCGACGACCTTGTCCTTGCCGCCGATCGCGAGGTCGACGTCCGTGTCACCGGTGAAGTCGGCTGCGACGAGGGCGTTGCCGTACGCGTCCTTCGACGCGGCACCCCGGGCGGCGGTGTTGGCCAGGGCGAAGCCGTCCCCCGTCCCGTAGAGGACGGTGACGGAACCGGCGTCGGTCTTGGCGTCGATGTCCTCGCCGGGAGCGCCGATGACGAGGTCGGCGTACTGATCGCCGTCGACATGCGCGGCGACGACGGCTCCCCCGAACCGGTCTCCGGCCTCGGGCGTACCGGGCACCTCGACGGTGGCCTGAGTGATCCGTCGCACATCGTGCGGCCCCGGCCCGTACTTCCCCCCGAACACGACGCTCACGTACCCCGCCTTGGCCTCACCCCCGACACTGCCACTGGGCACACCGACGAAGAGGTCGTCGTATCCGTCCCCGTTGAAGTCACTGACGAGCGGAGCATCGGCGGCCCCGGGCGCGGCCCCGGCGGTCCCCGCGAGGGGAAGGGCAAGGCCGGTGGCGGCGAGGGCGGTGGCGGCGGCAAGGGCGAGGGTGCGGGGGCGCAGGGTCACGGGGACTCCAACTTATTGATGGTCTGGGGGCCGGGTCCGCATCGGGGGAAGGTGTGGACCCGGCAGTGGAGAAGGGGGTGCTGCGGGGCTAGTCCGCGAAGCCGACGCCCAGGCGGGGGGTGCCCGCGGACGAGATGCCGACCGTGGACGTGTAGACGCCGGACGTGCCCGCGAGGGAGCCGTCGGGCAGGGCGTCCAGGATGTACACCGCGCCGTTCAGGCCGTTCTCGCCCATCGCCCCGACCGCGACATCGCCCCGGCCGTCGGCGTTCAGGTCGTCGACGTGGACGTCGGACCCGAAGAAGTCGTTCTTCTCGTTGGCGTTGGGGACGCCGGGAGTGTCCTGGCTGTAGAGGGCCGACCCTGCCGTGGAGAGGCCCGAGCCGTCCGCCGCGCCGTAGATGACGGTGAGGGAACCCGCGTCGGTGACGCCGTTCAGGTCCTCGCCCGGAGAGCTGGCGACCAGGTCGAGGTGGCCGTCGCCGTTGATGTCCCCGAGGTCGAGTTCGGAGCCGAAGAAGTCGCCCTTCTCGCTGCCGCCGGGGATGCCCGCCGTGTCCTGGGTGAAGGCCTGGCTGTCGCCGTACGGGCCGTTCGCGTTGCCCTTCACCACGTACACGGTGCCGCCCTTGTTGGCGCCGTCGATGCCCTCGTCCCAGTCCAGGCCGATGATGACGTCGCCGTAGCCGTCGCTGTCCGTGTCGCCGACGTCGGTGATGATGCCGGCGGGCAGCCGCTGGACGCCGCTCGTGGTGACGCCGTTCGCGCTGCCGGGCAGCCAGAGGTTGGCGTTGTAGTCGTCGCCGGTGGAGTAGCCGTTGACGATCAGGTCGTCCTTGCCGTCGCCGTTGACGTCCCCGGAGTGCAGGTTGAAGGGGCCCGCGCCTTCGCCGCTGTGGATGGGGGGCAGGACCGTGTAGCGGCCGCCGGTGGCGCCGGAGCGGGAGATCCCGCCGTCGAGGACGTCGATGGTGGCGGCGCCCGACGCCGCGCCGACGGCGAGGTCGTCCTTGCCGTCGCCGTCGAAGTCACCCGCCTGGATCGGGCCGCCGAAGTTGTCGTGCTTGGTGGGGCGCGGGTCCTTGATCGTGGAACCGCCGGACAGGCCGCCGGGGGAGCCCCACAGGACCTGGACGGTGCCGCCGTCGGTGTCGCTGCCGACGTCCTCGCCGGGGGCGCCGACGGCGAGGTCGTCGTAGCCGTCGCCGTCGAAGTCGCCGTACGCGGTGTCGCCACCGAAGTAGTCACGCGTCTCGGCGGAGCCGGGCACGCCCGCGCTGTTCTGGCTGTAGGTGACGTGGCGCTGCTCGGCACCGCCGTACGTGACGACGACCTGGCCCGCCTTGTCCTTGCCGCCGACGTTGGCGTGCGGGGCGCTGGTGGCGAGGTCGGCCACGCCGTCGCCGTTGAAGTCGGCGTCGTCCGGCTGGGTGGCCGCGGCGGGCGCGGCGGTCGCCGTGGTGGCCGTGAGAGTGAGGAGTCCGCCCGTCAGCGCGGCGGCGGTGGCCGTTGCCGCCGCGAGGCGGCCGCGTCTGGATCGGGCGAGAGGGGAAGTGCGCTTGTGCTTGGGCATTCCGTCGGTCTCCTGCTGCATGCGGGGATGCCTGGCGGACATCCGCAGTCGATGGGGTGCCGGTGGGGCGCGTTCACCGGGTTTTGGCCCGGACATCACACCTTGTTGGCGAACGGGAGACTCGCGGCGCGGAGCAAGGGTTGTATGGGGGGCGGGTGTTGGGGGTGTGCGTACCAGAAATCACTGGCTTCGCCGAGTTCGTCCTCAAACGCCGGACGGGCTGGATCGCTCCAGCCCGCCCCGCGCCCACACGTCCTAGCGGCTCAGCACCGCCCCGTACCCGCTGGCCCCGGCCAGCCCCAGCTTCCCCGGCGTCACCGACGTCACCGCCGGGCTCGGTCCGTCCGTGGGGGTCGCGGCGTACCAGACGCCGCCCGACTTCGCGTCCTCGCCGGGCGCGCCCACGGCGAAGTCGGGGAGGCCGTCGCCGTTGTAGTCACCGGCGGTGACCGCCGCGCCGAGGCGGTCGCCCGCCTCCGCCGTGCCCGCCACACCCGCGGTGTTCTGGCTGAAGGCCGGCCCCGCGAGAGTCGTCCCCGCACCGGTCGAGGTGAGGAACCAGTACGAGCCCGCGTTCTTGGCGGTCCCGACCGCCTCCGAGTCCGCGCCCGCGATCAACTCCTCGCGCCCGTCCTGGTCGGAGTCGAGGGAGGCGAGATGCGCACCGAAGTTGTCCTCGGCCTCCGGGTCACCGCCGACCTGCGGACCGCTCTGCGTCGTGCACGAGGACGGGCCGCCGAGCGTGGTGCCCTTCTTGCCGTAGACCGTCGCGATGGCCCCGCCGAGACGCTCCTCGCAGTACGTGGTCTCCGACTCGGGGTTGGGCCGGACGTTGCCGATCGCCAGGTCCGTCGTGTTGTCACCGTCGAAGTCACCGGCGGCGAGCGCGGTGTCGGTGCTGTCGCCCGTGGACCACGTCGTCTTCCACTCGCCGCTCCCCGCTTCACGGCTCATCACACTCGTACCGCTGACCTCCATACCGGCGTAACTGAAGGCGAGGTCGTCCTTGCCGTCGTCGTCGAAGTCACCGGCGGCCATCGTGCGGGGCCCCGCGAAGTGCCAGCCCTCGACCCGGGACACGTCGGAGGGCGAGCCCGCCGTGAAGGGACCCGGCCGCATCACGATCGAACTGGACTCGTCGAAGTGGGAGTTGAGGGCGATGTCCTGGTCGCCGTCGTCGTCGAAGTCGCCGCTCGCCAGCACCGCACCGTAACTGCCGTCGCTGATCTGCCCGTTGGCCGCGGTGAAGCCGCCCTTGAAGCCGTTCGCCGCGCCCCACACGACGGCGACCGTACCGGCGGACAGGCCCGCGTCGGTGTCCTCGTCGGGCGCTCCGACGATCAGGTCGCTGTAACCGTCGCCGTTCATGTCGTTCGAGTCGACGGCCGTGCCGAACCCGTCGCCCGCCTCCGCGGTGCCGGGCACGCCCGCCGTGGACTGGCTGACCGTGGTCGAGCCGTGCTTGCCGAGGCCCGACTTGCCGCCCCAGACGACGTTCACGTAACCGGCCTTGGCCTTGCCGCCGACCGTCGCGCCGGGCACGCCGACCGCGAGGTCCGCGTAACCGTCGTTGTTGTAGTCGGCCGTCGGGTTGGCGGGCTCGACACCACGGTCGGCGGCGGACGCGCCGCCCGCGGTCAGGCCCGCGACACCGAGCACGGTCGCGGCGCAGATCGCGGTCGCCGCGAGCGCCTTGTTCCGCGCGAGTTTCCGGACGTGCTGAGGCATTGATGCCACTGGGATATCTCCAACTCACTGATGAGGTGTGTGGGGGTGATGTAACGCAAAGGCGCTCAGCGCAGTGTCGTGCCGAAGCTCGCCGCGCCGAGCCCGAAGTCCGAGCCGTTGAAGGAGGCCGCGTACGACGAGGTCAGGCCCGTCGACGTGCCGCGCAGGACCCACACGGCGCCGACGTCCACCGTCGAGCCGATGTCCTCGCCGACCGCGCCGGTGGCCAGGTCCGCCCTGCCGTTCCTGTTGATGTCCTTGAGGCGTACGGACGCGCCGAAGCTGTCGCCCGCCTCGGAGACCCCTGGCACGCCCGCGGTCTCCTGGTGCCAGGCCTTGCCCGAGGTGAACGTGCCCGCGGTGGACTTCAGGAGGGTCACGCTGCCGGAGCCGTCCACCGTGCCGACCTCCTCGCCGGGCGCGCCCACCGCGAGGTCGGCGAGACCGTCGCCGGTGACGTCACCCACGGCCACGGACGCGCCGAAGCCGTCGTCCGCCTCGTCGGCGCCGGGGATGCCCGCGCTCTCCTGGTCGTACGTCACCGCGGCGCCGAACTTCCGGTCGCCGCCGAACAGTACGGTGACCGAACCTCCCTTGCCGTCCCGGGAGTTGCCGGTGATCAGGTCGTCGTAGCCGTCGCCGTTGACGTCACCGGCGGTGGCCGCGTCGCGCGTGGCCGTCGGGTCGGCGCCCTCGCCGAGGACCTCGGCCTGGTAGCCGTAGTCGCCGGCGCCGCCGTTCATGTGCGCGGTCCAGGCGCCGCCGTCCGCGCGCTCGCCGTACAGGACGAAGCCGAAGCCGTCCTTGTACGTGAAGTTGCCCGCGACCATGCCGTCGAGGTGGGCGCCCTCGGGGATGAAGTCGACCTCCAGGCCGTACGCGCGGCCCTCGGCACCGGAGTAGTACCACCAGTTGTCGCCGCTGATCACGGCGAGCTGGGGCGAGCCGTCGTCGTCGAGGTCGGTCCACGCGGTGGCCTCGCCGTAGCGGCCCGCGGTGTCATCGGGGGCGTTCAGGACATGGCCGCCGGTGGTGAACGCGTTCTTGCCGCCCTTGATGACGGTGACGGAGCCGGAGGGCTTGCCCGCGACCTGCTCGCCGGGGGCTCCGACGATCAGGTCGGCGTAGCCGTCCCCGTCGGTGTCACCGCTGCTGACGTTCTCGCCGAACTCGTCCTCGGTCTCGGTGACTCCGGGCACCCCGGGCGTGTTCTGCGTGACGGTGACGGAACGTCCCCCGGAGACACCGGACGCCGAACCGAACGTCACGGTCACGGAGTTGGACCGGGACGTGCCGACCGCCAGGTCGCGGTAGCCGTCGCCGTTGTAGTCGTCCTTGAGCGTCGACGCGGCGCTCGCCGTGCCCGCGAGGGGCAGCGTCAGGCCTGCCCCGGCGAGGGCGGCGACACTCGCGGCGATGGCAAGGTTTCGTAGGCGCACGTGGGACTCCCGGGAGTGGGGGAAGGCTTCCGGGGGTGTGACAGGTGAGGCGTACGAATGGTTGTGCGACGGGGGTGTGAGGGTGGCCGCCGGGTGAACGCCGGGTTCTCAGGCGCCGTCCCCCAGAGCCGCGAACTCGGCGCTGGAGAAGGCCAGTTGCGGCTTGCGCGCGACCAGGTCGGTCTTCACCCCCGGGTAGATCCCGATGGTGTCCTCGCCGTCTCCCCGGTACGTGCGCAGGACCAGATCGGCCCGCTTGTCCCCGTCGAAGTCCGCGACGGCGAGGACCTGCGTGGTGCCCTTGGCCGAAGGGACCACGAGCGCGGAGGCGTTCCTGTCGAGCGCGCCCGTGCGCCCTCGGAAGACCCGCACCTCACCGGTGCCGCCGCCGTCCCCGCTGCTCCCGCCGCTCAGGATCAGCTCGCTCAGGCCGTCGCCGTCGAGGTCACCCGCGTCCACGGCGACGTTCTTGGACTCCATGGCGGCGCGAGCGGTGCCGGGCACGTCGTAGCGCAGGGCGACGCCCTTCGGGCCCGCGACGGCCGCGTCCGTCGCCTTGCCCTTGCCGAAGCGGCCGAACGCGATCTCCGTGCCCGCCGGGAAGAGCACGCCGGTCTCGGCGGGACCCTTCGGGCCGCCCAGGACGAGGGCGCTGGTGGCGGCGCCGGACGCGTTCGCGGCCTTGCGGACGAGGAGGTCGTCGTAACCGTCGCGGTCGACGTCCGTGGCCCTGCCGGTGACGAGGTCGTTGCCCGGCGCGGTCAGCGGCTTGCCCGCCGCACGCGGGGCGCCGGTCCGCTTGAACGGGCCGCGCAGGTAGGTGAGGCGGGCGCCGCTCGCGTGCAGGACGAGGTCGGTGGCGCCGTCCCCGTCGAAGTCCCCGCACACCGGCTGGTCGGACCAGTCGTTGCCGAAGCGGGACTTCGCGGGCACCTGCACCTTCACGGCCTTGCCGGTGAGACCCTTCGGCGAACCGAAGAGGATCTGCAGCGGCACGGGCGGCTGGCCGATGCCGTCGTACGGCGGATCGGTGGAGACCAGCAGATCGGTGAAGCCGTCCTCGTCGAGGTCGCAGGAGGCCTCCGACTCGAAGGCCGCGGGCAACTCACCCTTGGTCCGGGCCCCGTTGGCCCGCGCGCTGAGCAACTGCCGTGCCCCGGGCCGCAGTCCCTTCTCCGAGCCGTAGACGACGCCGATGCCCGCGTCGTCGCCGTGCCCGCTGTGCACCAGGTCGTCGAGTACGAGGTCGGGGGCGCCGTCACCGTTGAAGTCGTCGTCGACCTGGCTGCCCTTGCTGCCCTTGCCGCGGGGGACGGGCAGCTGGGCCGCGCCCTTGCCCGCCATGCTGACGGGGTCGTGCCGGGCGTCGCTCTTGCCCGCGCCGTCATCGCTCCCGCCGCACCCGGCGAGCAGCAGCGCGCAGCTCACGACGGCGGCCGTACCCACGAGACCACCGCGTCTGACACCACCGCGTCCGACGCCACGTATCCCGGCACTCCGCATGCCCATCACCCACCCCGACAGCCCCAACCGACAACAACCAGCACATGATGCTCCCCTCATGCTCACGCCATAAGGACGGCGGGGTGCCGTTTGCATCACAACAACGCGAGAGGCCGGCCCCGCCCCCAGGGGCGGAACCGGCCTCAATACCGCGTGGCCGTGCTTACTTCACCGGCTCGGGCTCCGGCTCGTCCGCGGTCTCGGACTCACCTGCGGGGTCCACCGGGGTCTTCACGGAGTCGAGCAGCAGCTGCGCGACGTCCACGACCTGGAGGGCTTCCTTCGCCGCACCGTCGTTCTTCTTGCCGTTGACGGAGTCGGTGAGCATCACCAGGCAGAACGGGCAGGCCGTCGACACGATGTCGGGGTTGAGGCTGAGCGCCTCGTCGACCCGCTCCGTGTTGATGCGCTTGCCGATCCGCTCCTCCATCCACATCCGCGCACCGCCGGCGCCGCAGCAGAAGCCACGCTCCTTGTGGCGGTGCATCTCCTGCTGGCGCAGGCCCGGGACGGCGGACATGATCTCGCGCGGCGGCGTGTAGATCTTGTTGTGCCGGCCCAGGTAGCACGGGTCGTGGTAGGTGATGAGGCCCTCGACGGGCGTCACCGGGATCAGCTTGCCCTCGTCGATGAGGTGCTGGAGCAGCTGCGTGTGGTGGATGACCTCGTAGTCGCCGCCGAGCTGCGGGTACTCGTTGCCGAGCGTGTTGAGGCAGTGCGGGCAGGTCGCGACGATCTTCTTCGCGGTCTTCGGCTTCTTGGTCGACTCGTCCTCGTCGTCCTCGCCGAACGCCATATTGAGCATGGCGACGTTCTCCTGGCCGAGCTGCTGGAACAGCGGCTCGTTGCCCAGACGGCGGGCGGAGTCACCGGTGCACTTCTCGTCGCCGCCCATGATCGCGAACTTGACGCCCGCCATGTTGAGGAGCTCCGCGAAGGCCTTGGTGGTCTTCTTGGCGCGGTCCTCCAGGGAGCCCGCGCAGCCGACCCAGTACAGGTACTCGACCTCGCTGAGGTCCTCGATGTCCTTGCCGACGACCGGCACCTCGAAGTCGAGCTCCTTGAGCCACTCCAGGCGCTGCTTCTTGGCGAGACCCCAGGGGTTGCCCTTCTTCTCCAGGTTCTTGAGCATCGTCCCGGCCTCGGACGGGAACGCGCTCTCGATCATCACCTGGTAGCGGCGCATGTCGACGATGTGGTCGATGTGCTCGATGTCCACCGGGCACTGCTCGACGCAGGCGCCACAGCTGGTGCAGGACCACAGGACGTCGGGGTCGATGACGCCGTTCTCCTCGGCGGTGCCGATGAGGGGGCGCTCGGCCTCGGCGATCGCGGCGGCGGGAACGTCCTTGAGCTGCTCCTCGGTCGCCTTCTCGTTGCCCTCCATGTCCTTGCCGCCACCGGCGAGAAGGTACGGGGCCTTGGCGTGCGCGTGGTCGCGCAGCGACATGATCAGGAGCTTCGGGGAGAGCGGCTTGCCGGTGTTCCAGGCGGGGCACTGCGACTGGCAGCGGCCGCACTCCGTACACGTACTGAAGTCGAGGAGGCCCTTCCAGGAGAACTGCTCGACCTGGCTGACGCCGAAGACGTCGTCCTCGCCCGGGTCCTCCCAGTCGATCGGCTTGCCGCCGGACGTCATCGGCTGGAGCTCGCCGAGCGCCACCGCGCCGTTCGCCTCGCGCTTGAAGAAGATGTTCGGGAAGGCGAGGAAGCGGTGCCAGGCGACACCCATGTTGGTGTTCAGGGCGACCACGATCATCCAGATGAACGAGGTGGCGATCTTCAGCCCGGCGAAGAAGTACGTGAGGTTCTGCAGGGTGGAGACGTCCATCCCCTCGAACCAGGAGACGAACGGGTACGAGATGAAGAACGAGGCCTCGTAGCCGTCCACGTGGTGCTGGGCGCCCTCAAGGGCGTGCAGCGTGAAGATGCAGACGCCGACGATGAGGATGACGGTCTCGACGAAGTACGCCTGGCCGGTCTTGGAGCCCGCGAAGCGGGACTTGCGCCCCGGCTTGCCGGGGCGGTTCAGCTGCCGGATGACGATCAGCGTGAGGATGCCGAGGACCGTCATCGTGCCGATGAACTCGACGAACATGTTGTACGGCGCCCACTCGCCGATGATCGGGAGCATCCAGTCGGCCTGGAAGAGCTGGCCGATGGCGTTCACGATCGTCAGCAGCAGCGAGAAGAAGCCCACCGCCACGAACCAGTGCGCGAAGCCGACGATGCCCCACTTGTTCATCCGCGTATGGCCGAGGAATTCCTTGACCACGGTGAGGGCGCGCTGCCAGGGGTTGTCGGTCCTGAGACCCGCGGGTACGGGCTGTCCGAGCCGTACGAACCGGTAGATCTGCACGATGGCACGGCCGAACAGCGCTACGCCGACCGCGATTAGGACCAGCGACACGATGATCGCGGCGAGTTGCATTAGGGGGCTCCTCGGGCCTGCGAGGCGAACTATTACTAAGCGGTAACTTATGCAGTCCGTCTGAGACTACCCACTTACTCAGCCGCACTGTAGCCAGCGAGGCGGTGATCTGCGTCGCTCAGGCAACCCTTGCCGTGTCAGCGCCCCCGAAGGCCAGGTTGCGCGTAAGGCCTGGATAAGAGTTGAGTGCCCTCGACTCAGCTCTGTTGACTCAAGCGAAGCGCTCATGCATCCTTGAGTCAGATCCACTCAAGAACCATCTGGAGGAATCGAAATGGCACGTGCGGTCGGCATCGACCTGGGCACGACTAACTCTGTCGTCAGCGTTCTTGAAGGCGGCGAGCCCACCGTCATCACCAACGCCGAGGGCGCCAGGACCACGCCGTCCGTCGTCGCCTTCGCGAAGAACGGCGAGGTGCTGGTCGGCGAGGTTGCGAAGCGCCAGGCGGTCACCAACGTCGACAGGACCATCCGTTCGGTCAAGCGCCACATGGGCACTGACTGGAAGGTGGACATCGACGACAAGGGGTTCAACCCCCAGCAGATCTCGGCGTTCATCCTGCAGAAGCTGAAGCGCGACGCGGAGTCGTACCTGGGCGAGAAGGTGGCCGACGCGGTCATCACCGTCCCGGCGTACTTCAACGACTCGGAGCGCCAGGCCACGAAGGAGGCCGGCGAGATCGCGGGCCTGAACGTCCTGCGCATCGTGAACGAGCCGACGGCCGCCGCTCTCGCGTACGGCCTCGACAAGGACGACCAGACGATCCTCGTCTTCGACCTCGGTGGCGGCACCTTCGACGTGTCCCTCCTGGAGATCGGCGACGGCGTCGTCGAGGTGAAGGCCACGAACGGCGACAACCACCTCGGTGGTGACGACTGGGACCAGCGCGTCGTCGACTACCTGGTCAAGCAGTTCAACAACGGCCACGGGGTGGACCTCTCCAAGGACAAGATGGCGCTCCAGCGCCTGCGCGAGGCGGCCGAGAAGGCCAAGATCGAGCTGTCCTCCTCCACGGAGACCTCGATCAACCTGCCCTACATCACGGCGTCCGCCGAGGGCCCGCTGCACCTGGACGAGAAGCTCACGCGCGCCCAGTTCCAGCAGCTCACGTCCGACCTCCTTGAGCGGTGCAAGAACCCGTTCAACAACGTCATCAAGGACGCGGGCATCCAGCTCTCCGAGATCGACCACGTCGTTCTCGTCGGTGGCTCGACCCGTATGCCCGCCGTCGCGGAGCTCGTCAAGGAGCTGACCGGCGGCCAGGACGCCAACAAGGGCGTGAACCCGGACGAGGTCGTCGCCATCGGCGCCGCGCTCCAGGCCGGTGTCCTCAAGGGCGAGGTCAAGGACGTCCTGCTCCTCGACGTCACCCCGCTGTCCCTCGGCATCGAGACCAAGGGAGGGATCATGACCAAGCTCATCGAGCGCAACACCACGATCCCGACCAAGCGCTCCGAGATCTTCACGACGGCCGAGGACAACCAGCCGTCCGTCCAGATCCAGGTCTACCAGGGCGAGCGCGAGATCGCGGCGTACAACAAGAAGCTCGGGATGTTCGAGCTCACCGGTCTGCCGCCGGCCCCGCGTGGCGTGCCGCAGATCGAGGTCGCCTTCGACATCGACGCCAACGGCATCATGCACGTGACGGCCAAGGACCTCGGCACCGGCAAGGAGCAGAAGATGACCGTCACCGGCGGCTCCTCGCTGCCGAAGGACGAGGTCGACCGCATGCGCCAGGAGGCCGAGCAGTACGCGGACGAGGACCACAAGCGCCGCGAGGCCGCCGAGTCCCGCAACCAGGGCGAGCAGCTCGTCTACCAGACGGAGAAGTTCCTCACGGACAACGCGGACAAGGTTCCGGGTGACGTGAAGACCGAGGTCGAGTCCGCCGTCGAAGAGCTGAAGGAGAAGCTCAAGGGCGAGGACACCGCCGAGATCCGCACGGCCACCGAGAAGGTCGCGGCCGTCTCGCAGAAGCTGGGCCAGGCCATGTACGCGGACGCTCAGGCCGCCGGCGGCGAGGGCGCTGCCCCCGGTGCCGAAGGTGCCGGCGGCGACGAGGGCCCGAACATGTCCAAGGACGACGACGTGGTCGACGCCGAGATCGTCGACGACGAGAAGCCCGGTGACACGAAGGGCGGCGCCGCATGACCGAGGAGACTCCGGGCTTCGGCGACAACGCCGAGAAGCCTGACGTCCCCTCCGGCGCCACCCCTGATGACGCGGCGCCGCAGGCCGCCGAGCCCTCCATCGAGGAGGGCCCGGCGGCCCCGGCCGGGGACGCAAGCAAGGCATCCGCCCAGTCGGGTCAGTCCGCTCAGTCCGCCCAGTCCACTCAGGACGTCGGTCTGATCGCGCAGCTCGACCAGGTGCGCACGGCGCTCGGCGAGCGCACGGCGGACCTCCAGCGACTGCAGGCGGAGTACCAGAACTACCGCCGCCGTGTGGAGCGGGACAAGGTCACGGTCAAGGAGATCGCCGCGGCGAACCTCCTGTCCGAGCTCCTCCCGACCCTCGACGACGTCGGCCGCGCCCGTGAACACGGCGAGCTGGTCGGCGGCTTCAAGTCCGTCGCGGAGGCCCTGGAGACGGTCGTCGCCAAGATGGGCCTGCAGCAGTTCGGCAAGGAGGGCGAGCCCTTCGACCCGACGATCCACGAGGCCCTGATGCACTCGTACGCACCGGACGTCACCGAGACGACCTGCGTCGCGATCCTGCAGCCGGGGTATCGCATCGGCGAGCGCACCATCCGCCCCGCGCGGGTGGCCGTGGCCGAACCGCAGCCGGGCGCGCAGACGGTCAAGGGCGAGTCCGAGACCGCTGCTTCCACGGACTCCGCCGACGCGGCGGAGGACAAGGAGACCGGTGGCCCGGACGAGGGCTGACATGACGGAGCTGTTGTGAAGCGAGAGGAGGGACGTCGGGGATGAGCACCAAGGACTTCATCGAGAAGGACTACTACAAGGTCCTCGGCGTCCCCAAGGACGCCACCGAAGCCGAGATCAAGAAGGCGTACCGGAAACTCGCACGCGAGAACCACCCGGACGCCAACAAGGGCAACGCGAAAGCGGAAGAGCGCTTCAAGGAGATCTCGGAGGCGAACGACGTCCTCGGGGACCCCAAGAAGCGCAAGGAGTACGACGAAGCGCGTGCTCTCTTCGGCAACGGCGGCTTCAGGGCCGGTCCCGGAGGCGCGGGCGGCGGCGGTTCGTTCAACTTCGACCTGGGCGACCTCTTCGGAGGCGGCGCCCCGGGCGGCGGTGGAGCGGGCGGCGCGGGCGGCGGCTTCGGGGGCGGTCTGGGTGACGTCTTCGGGGGCCTGTTCAACCGAGGCGGCACGGGCGCGGGCGGCGCGGGCACGCGTACGCAGCCCCGGCGGGGCCAGGACATCGAGTCCGAGGTCACGCTGAGCTTCACGGAGGCGGTGGACGGGGCCACGGTCCCGCTCCGGATGTCCTCCCAGGCTCCCTGCAAGGCCTGTTCCGGCACCGGCGACAAGAACGGCACACCGCGCGTGTGCCCGACCTGCGTCGGCACGGGCCAGGTCACGCGGGGAGGCGGCGGCGGTTTCTCCCTCACGGATCCCTGCGTGGACTGCAAGGGGCGTGGGCTCATCGCCCAGGACCCCTGCGAGGTCTGCAAGGGCTCGGGCCGGGCGAAGTCGTCGCGCACGATGCAGGTCCGCATCCCCGCGGGGGTGTCGGACGGCCAGCGCATCCGCCTGCGAGGCAAGGGCGGTCCCGGTGAACGGGGCGGTCCGGCAGGCGATCTGTACGTGGTCGTGCACGTCGACACCCACCCGGTCTTCGGCCGCAAGGGCGACAACCTGACGGTGACGGTGCCGGTGACGTTCGCCGAGGCGGCACTGGGCGGCGAGGTCAAGGTGCCCACGCTGGGCGGCCCTCCCGTCACGCTGAAACTGCCGCCGGGCACGCCCAACGGCCGTACGATGCGGGCGCGGGGCAAGGGCGCGGTCCGCAAGGACGGTTCACGGGGCGACCTGCTCGTGACGGTGGAGGTATCCGTACCGACGTCGTTGAGCGACCAGGCGAAGGAAGCCCTGGAGAGCTACCGCGAGGCGACTGCGGACGACGATCCGCGGGCAGAACTGTTCCAGGCCGCGAAGGGAGCATGAGATGGACGGCCGTCGTCGACAGTCCAATTTTGGGCGGGCGTACCAACTGACTGACGAGACGCCGGTCTACGTCATCTCGGTGGCCGCTCAGCTTTCGGGCCTCCACCCGCAGACCCTGCGCCAGTACGACCGCCTCGGTCTGGTCTCCCCGGACCGCACGGCGGGCCGTGGCCGGCGCTATTCCGCCCGCGACATCGAACTGCTGCGCACCGTCCAGCAATTGTCGCAGGAGGAGGGCATCAACCTCGCCGGCATCAAGCGCATCATCGAGCTGGAGAACCAGGTCGCCGCGCTGCAGGCGAGGGTGGTCGAGCTGTCCAGCGCGGTGGAGGGCGCGGCCGCCGCGATGCAGCAGCGCGAGGCGGCGGTCCACGCGTCGTACCGCCGCGACCTGGTTCCGTACCAGGACGTGCAGCAGGCGAGCGCCTTGGTGGTGTGGCGTCCGAAGAGGACGTCGGAGCAGTAATTTTTCGTGCGCCGTGCGCGCCGTCGGGGCCGGGAGGTGGGAACCTCCCGGCCCCGACGTGCGTTGGCGGTGACGACCTGAAGATTCTTTGCTTGTTTCATGCTGGGGAAGCGGGGGGCTCGCCATGACCATGGTGGGACTTTTCTGGATCGCCGAGGGCGATGTGTACGTGGGCGCGAAGCCGTCGGGCCTCGCGGCGGGGGCGCGGCTCACTCCGGAGGGAGTGGTGGCCCTGGGGGACAAGCAGGCGGGTCTGTGGCCCTGGGAGGACGTCCACGCCCTTTCGGTCGAGGACGCCCCCGTGAAGTCCCTGAAGCGCAACGTGGGCGTGCTGGTGGACCTGGCGCTGACGGTGGGCCTCGGCGGCGGCGACGAGGCGCCCACGATGACGCTGCGGGTCTCGGGCACCGAGGGCGACACGGACCTGACGGTCTACACGGCGGCGGCCACGGGCTACTCGCAGACGGAGTACGACCTCTCGCGCGCCCTCCTGGCCCGCCTCACGCAGGGTGCGGGCACACTGCTGACGACGCTGGCGGCGATGGCGGAATGGGGCAGACGCCACGAGGGCGGCACCCCGAAGACACCGGACCGCGAGGACCTGCTGCGCACCTGGACGGAGATCTGATGGACACCCCGCACGTGCCGCCGCCCGCCGAAACGGACCTGGCGTACCTGCGCCGCGCCGTGGAGCTGGCGAGGGAGGCCCTGGACGCGGGCGACGAGCCCTTCGGCTCGCTCCTGGTGTCGGCGGCCGGAAAGGTCCTCCGGGAGGACCACAACCGCGTCGCGGGCGGCGACCACACCCGCCACCCCGAGTTCGAACTGGCCCGCTGGTCGGCGGAGCACCTGACCCCCGAGGAGCGGGCGGGAGCGACGGTCTACACGTCGGGCGAGCACTGCCCCATGTGCGCGGCGGCTCACGCCTGGGTGGGCCTGGGCCGCATCGTGTACGCGGCCTCCTCCGCCCAACTGACCTCTTGGCTGACGGAGTTCAAAGCCCCACCCGCACCGGTCAACGCACTCCCGATCGCCGCGATCGCGCCCGGCGTACAGGTGGCGGGCCCGTCCCCCGAACTGACGGAAGAAATCAAGGAATTGCACCGCAGATCGCACACGGCCGACTGACCCGCGGCTCGGGCTCAGCCCTCCGTTTCCTCCGTGTCGAGAATTCCTGACCGGCCTATGAGATAGCCGAGTTGGGCCCGGCTCTCGCTGCCGAGGATTGCGGCGAGTTTGGCTATGTGGACGCGCGCGGTGCGGACATTCATGCCCAGGCGCGCGGAGATCTCGGAATCGGTCAGCCCCTCGGTAAGGAAAGTGGCGATGGCGCGTTGGCGGGTGGTGATGCCGTTTTCCGCCCGCTGGGGCGCCGACTGGGGCCACATGGGGGTGGCCAGGCGCCACAGCCGGTCGAAGGTGGTGGCGAGGTAGCCGACCACGGCGGGGTGGCGCAGTTCGAGGGCGCGGCTGCGGTCCTTGCTCGCGGGGATGAAGGCGACCTTGCGGTCGAAGACGAAGAGCCGCTCGGTGACCTCGTCGAGGGTGCGTACCTCGACATCCCCGTCGAGCTGTTCGAAGTGGGCCAGAGCAGGCAGTGAGTGACGCGTCGTGTGCTGGTAGAGCGTCCGCATCCGGCAGCCGCGGGTGAGCAGCGCCTGCTCACGCGGAAGGGTGGCTTCCAGGATGTCGGGAGGGCGGGCTCCGCCGGGCTGGATGGTGAGCACTTCCTGCGAAGCCGCCGCCTCGGCCCGGCTGACGGCTTCGTTGATGCGAGCGATACCCCTCAGCTCCGTGGTGGCGGAGGCTGCGGCCGGTTGCGTCTCCCGCAGAGCCCGGCAGTGCAGGCCGGAGCCCGCTTCACACGGCTCATCGGCCTCGTGGGCATGGGGTTCTGTCGTCACGTCGACTCATTCCATCGCCGAGTTCAGTGATCCTTGTCGAGGATTCCGGACTGGGCGATCAGATAGCCGAGTTGAGCTCGGCTTCCGCTGCCCAGGGCGGCGGCGATCTTAGCGATGTGGGCGCGGCAGGTGCGGACGTTCATGCCGAGTCGACGGGCGATCGCCTCGTCGACGTGGCCGTCGATGAGGAGCTTGGCAATGGTGCGCTGAACGCCCGTAATGCCGTTGTGAGCGGGGCTGTACGGGGTTTCTTCCCGCAGGGGAGTGGCCTGCTGCCAGAACTGGTCGAATACGGAGACGAGGTACTCGACGAGGCCCGGATGACGGAGTTCCAGGGCCACTTGCCGGTCGCGGCGCGCCGGGATGACGGCGGTCGACCGGTCGAAGATAATCATGCGGTCGATGAGTTCCTCGAGCGTCCTGACCTGGATCTGGCGAGGATCGAGCTGCTCCAGGTAGGCGAAGACGCCGGGTCCGTGGCGCACTGTGTGCTGGTACAGCGTCCGCATCCGTACGCCCCGGTCGAGGGGTTCTCGTACGCGGGCCAGGGACTGGGAGAGCATGTCGCCGCCACGCACACCGCCGGGCTGGATGGTGAGTATCTCGTCCTTGCATGCGGCTGTCGCCGCGTCCAGGGTGGAGTTGATACTCGCCAAACCTTCAAGGACCGTGATCGCGTGTGTGGCCACCGACGGTTGTGAACTGATGTTCATGAAAGGCTCAAACACATCGGTTAGTTCGATGCTGAGCTTTCTACGGTCCCTGATCTCGCGCTCGATGGGGTGGAGGCGCTGCGCGAGTATGGCCGACGGCGGTACGGGGCGAAGCCAATTCGCATCGTCCGGATCGGGGTGGAGCAACGCGAATTCCACCAAGCAGGGAGCCGGTTCGATCTCCGCCCGGGCGATGCGTCCAGCGCTCAGAGCGCTTGCGTAGAGACGCGCTCCCTCACCGCAGAGCTCGGTAATGGGGTGGGGATGTGTCGGTTTCGTGCTTGTTGTGAGCAATTCTCCACCCCCCAGGGTCCTGTACGTACAGGAACATGATGCATCGATCCTGTGGCCTCGACGTGCTGGATTAAGACATCGTCTTCATGGAGCCGGGGGATAGGACCTACCAAGTGAGGACGAAGCTGACGATGTTCACGAGAATGCTTCGCTCGGCGCTAGTCATGACCGTCGCCGCCGCGGCGTTCACCCTTGCAACCGCGGGTGACGTTTCCTGGGACTCCTCAGGAGGAGCCTCCGGAAAGGGCGTCGCCACGCAGGCCGCCAAGGGGGACGTCTCTTGGAATGTCCTGCCTGGCGCTGAGGGTGTCGCGTCATGAGCACTCCCCCCGACGACCGCACCTTCCGCCGAGAAATGGCCACCGCCTACCGCTCCGGTTGGCACTTCATCGATCTCGCCACCGCGATACCCCACGCCGGCGACTCGCTGATGGTCACGCTCCTCGGGGAGCCGGTGGTCGTCACCCGTGACGACGAGGAGGAGATCCGGGCCTACCGGTGCCTCCGCAAGCCGCGGGGCGCCCCACAGCCCGTGCGGTGTGCCATTCGGTACGGGATGGTCTTCGTCAATCTGGACCGGCGCGACCACCAGCTGGTCGGTGAGCCGGGGCAGCCCGGCGGCGGCCGCGAGCAGCAGGACCAGCAGAGTTCCACCACTACAAGAACCATTACAGCCACCCCCCGCAGCGCCTGACGCGATCCCCCGTCGTTGTACATCGCGCAGGTGCTTCCCCCAGCAGCGGCGCCACCGTGGACCTGAACACGGTGGCGTCGCTGTGGTGTGTGCGAGGGGGGAAGGCCGGCGCTGCGGGCCCGGAGGTCATGCCTCAAGCAGGGACCTCGTGCCCATCGCCCGCGTCAGCGTGATCTCGATCAGTACGCGGTCCGGATTCGGCCTCGGCACCCTCCCGTACCGCTCCTCGTAGCGCCGCATCGCCACCGCGATCGCGGCCTCCTCCGTACGGATGCGCGCGTGCCCCTCCAGCGTCGCCCAGCGCCGTCCCTCGACCTGGCAGACCGCCACCCGCGCCCCTGACCCCTCCCCGCCCGTCGCCGCGAGGACGTGGGCGACCTTCGCGCTCGACTTGTTTGCGAGGACGCGGGCCACACCCGCCTCCGGGTCGTACGTGACGCCGACGGGAACCACGTGCGGGGTGCCGTCGGGGCGCGGGGTCGTCAGCGTGCACAGATGCCGTTCACGCCAGAAGCTGAGATACGCCGGGGTCGGGTGGTGAGGGTCCATGGCCATGCATTGGAACCTAGCCGTTCTCCGGCCATCACCTTCCCTTGAGCGGAATAGACTCAACTTTATGTACGCTGTTTAAGTCAGGTGGGGTCGCGGAACCCGCCAGGGAGAACGCACGCACCCGTACGCGAGCCGTACGCCATACGCACCGCAAGGACGCAAGGAGGAGACGACGCACGTGGACGCCGAGCTGACCAACAGGAGCCGGGACGCGATCAACGCGGCCAGCAGTCGGGCCGTGCAGGAAGGGCATCCCGATCTGACCCCCGCGCATCTGCTGCTGGCACTGCTTGAGGGGCAGGACAACGAGAACATCACCGACCTGCTCGCCGCGGTCGAGGCCGACCAGGCCGCCGTCCGCGCCGACGCCGAGCGCGCCCTGAGCGCCCTGCCCAGCGTCACCGGGTCGACCGTCGCACCACCGCAGCCCAACCGCGACCTGCTCGCGGTCATCGCCGACGCCTCGCAGCGGGCGAAGGAGCTGGGCGATGATTACCTCTCCACCGAGCATCTGCTGATCGGCACCGCCGCCAAGGGCGGTCCCGCCGGAGAGGTCCTGAGCAAGCACGGGGCCACCGCCAAGAAGCTGCTCGACGCGTTCGAGACGGCAAGGGGAGGACGTCGGGTGACCACACCGGACCCGGAGGGCCAGTACAAGGCCCTGGAGAAGTTCGGCACCGACTTCACCGCCGCCGCCAGGGAAGGCAAGCTCGACCCCGTCATCGGCCGTGATCAGGAGATCCGGCGCGTGGTGCAGGTCCTCTCGCGGCGCACGAAGAACAACCCCGTGCTCATCGGCGAGCCCGGCGTCGGCAAGACCGCCGTCGTCGAAGGGCTCGCGCAGCGCATCGTGAAGGGCGACGTCCCCGAGTCGCTGAAGAACAAGCGGCTCGTCTCCCTCGACCTGGGGGCCATGGTCGCGGGCGCGAAGTACCGCGGCGAGTTCGAGGAGCGGCTCAAGACCGTCCTCTCCGAGATCAAGGAGAGCGACGGCCAGATCATCACGTTCATCGACGAGCTGCACACCGTCGTCGGCGCCGGCGCGGGCGGCGACTCCGCCATGGACGCCGGCAACATGCTCAAGCCCATGCTCGCCCGCGGTGAGCTGCGGATGGTAGGCGCCACCACCCTCGACGAGTACCGCGAGCGGATCGAGAAGGACCCCGCACTCGAACGGCGCTTCCAGCAGGTGCTCGTCGACGAGCCGAGCGTCGAGGACTCCATCGCGATCCTCCGCGGGCTCAAGGGGCGCTACGAGGCGCACCACAAGGTGCAGATCGCCGACAGCGCGCTCGTCGCCGCAGCCGCGCTCTCCGACCGGTACATCACCTCGCGCTTCCTGCCCGACAAGGCCATCGACCTCGTCGACGAGGCCGCGTCCCGGCTGCGGATGGAGATCGACTCCTCCCCCCTGGAGATCGACGAGCTCCAGCGCTCCGTCGACCGCCTGAAGATGGAGGAGCTGGCGCTCAGCAAGGAGACCGACCCGGCGAGCAAGGAGCGCCTCGAACGGCTGCGGCGCGACCTCGCCGACAAGGAGGAGGAGCTGCGCGGGCTCAACGCGCGCTGGGAGAAGGAGAAGCAGTCCCTCAACCGCGTCGGTGAGCTGAAGGAGAAGCTCGACGAGCTGCGCGGCCAGGCCGAGCGCGCCCAGCGCGACGGTGACTTCGACACCGCGAGCAAGCTGCTCTACGGCGAGATCCCCACCCTCGAACACGACCTGGAGGTCGCTTCCGAGGCCGAGGAAGAGGTGTCCAAGGACACCATGGTCAAGGAGGAGGTCGGCCCCGACGACATCGCCGACGTGGTCGGTGCCTGGACGGGCATCCCCGCCGGGCGGCTCCTCGAGGGCGAGACGCAGAAGCTGCTGCGCATGGAGGACGAGCTCGGCAAGCGGCTCGTCGGCCAGACCGAGGCCGTGCAGGCCGTGTCCGACGCCGTGCGGCGCACGCGCGCCGGGATCGCCGACCCCGACCGGCCCACTGGGTCCTTCCTCTTCCTCGGGCCGACCGGCGTCGGCAAGACCGAGCTGGCGAAGGCCCTCGCGGACTTCCTCTTCGACGACGAGCGCGCCATGGTCCGCATCGACATGAGCGAGTACGGCGAGAAGCACAGCGTGGCCAGGCTGGTCGGCGCCCCGCCCGGGTACGTCGGCTACGAGGAGGGCGGCCAGCTCACCGAGGCCGTGCGTCGGCGCCCGTACAGCGTCGTGCTCCTCGACGAGGTCGAGAAGGCGCACCCGGAAGTCTTCGACGTGCTGCTCCAGGTCCTCGACGACGGGCGGCTCACCGACGGGCAGGGCCGGACGGTGGACTTCCGCAACACCATCCTCGTCCTGACCTCGAACCTCGGCAGTCAGTACCTCGTCGAGCCGCTGACCTCCGAGGAGGAGAAGAAGCAGCAGGTCCTCGACGTCGTACGGGCCTCTTTCAAGCCGGAGTTCCTGAACCGGCTTGACGATCTCGTCGTCTTCTCGGCGCTCGGCAAGGACGAGCTGGCGCACATCGCCCAGCTGCAGATCGACCGCCTCGCCGCGAGGCTCGCCGAGCGGCGGCTCACGCTGGAGGTCTCCCCGGAGGCGCTGGCATGGCTGGCGGAGGAGGGCAACGACCCGGCGTACGGTGCGCGGCCCCTGCGGCGCCTCATCCAGACGTCCATCGGCGACCGGCTCGCCAAGGAGATCCTCTCGGGCGAGGTGAAGGACGGCGACACGGTCCGCGTGGACACGTTCGGCGACGGCCTGATCGTCGGTCCGGCCACGGCCGGGACGGCATAACCCGGTCACATCGGGGGCGGGGGTTGCGGGCCCCCGCCCGACATGGGGCAGGATGGCGGAATCCGTACGAAGGGACTAAGCACGTGAGCATCGACCCGTCCTCGATTCCGAATTTCGGGGGACAGCCCGAACCGCAGCAGGGCGATGGACCGGCGGGCCCCGTTGTCCCCGACCAGGACCTGGTCAAGCAGCTCCTGGACCAGATGGAGCTCAAGCACGTCGTCGACGAAGAGGGAGACCTCGCGGCGCCGTGGGAGGAGTTCCGCACGTACTTCATGTTCCGTGGCGAGGACGACCAGCAGGTCTTCTCGGTGCGGACGTTCTACGACCGCGCGCACGGCATCGAAGAGAAGCCCCAGATCCTTGAGGCGATCGACGACTGGAACCGCCGCACCCTGTGGCCGAAGGTCTACACGCACACGCACGACGACGGCACCGTCCGCCTCATCGGCGAGGCGCAGATGCTGATCGGCACGGGCGTCGCGCTCGAGCACTTCGTGTCGTCGACGGTCAGCTGGGTGCGGGCCGCCATCGAGTTCGACAAGTGGCTGGTCGAGCAGCTCGGCCTGGAGGCCGAGGTCGACGCCACCGAGGGTGAAGAGAAGCCCGACGACGAGGCCTAGGCCACGCCGCGGCGAGAGCCCGGCCGGGACGCCACACCATCAGGTGGGCGCCCCGGCCGGGCTTTCGTCATGAGGGGGGCTACAGCGACTTGAGCCGCGCGACCGCGTCGGCCAGGACCTCGTCCTTCTTGCAGAACGCGAAGCGCACGAACGGCGCCCCGGCCTCCCGGTGGTCGTAGAAGACCGCGTTCGGGATGGCGACGACACCGATGCGCTCGGGCAGGGCCCGGCAGAAGGCGAAGCCGTCCGACTCGCCCAGGGGCCGGATGTCGGTGGTGACGAAGTACGTGCCCGCCGGGCGGTAGACATCGAAGCCCGCGGCCGTCAGGCCCTCGCTCAGGAGGTCCCGCTTGGCGCGCATGCCCTCGGCGAAGGACGTGAAGTACGTGTCGGGCAGGGCGAGGGCCTCCGCGATCGCGTACTGGAACGGGCCCGACGACACGTAGGTGAGGAACTGCTTCGCCGAGCGGACCGCCGTCACGAGCTCCGGCGAGGACGTGATCCAGCCGACCTTCCAGCCGGTGAACGAGAACGTCTTGCCCGCGGAGCCGATCGTCACCGTGCGCTCGCGCATGCCGGGGAAGGAGGCGAGCGGGATGTGCGCCGTGCCCTCGCCGTCGTCGAAGACCAGGTGCTCGTACACCTCGTCCGTGACGACGAGCAGGTCCCGCTCGACCGCGAGCCTCGCGATCTCGGTGAGCTCCGCGCGGGTCAGGACCGTGCCGGTCGGGTTGTGCGGCGTGTTCAGGAGCAGCAGCCGGGTGTGGGGCGTGATGGCGTCGCGCAGCTCGTCCAGATCGAGGCGGAAGCGCCCCTCGGCCGCGTCGGGGCGCAGCGTCACCGGGACCCGCTTGCCCCCGGCGAGGGCGATCGACGCCGCGTACGAGTCGTAGTACGGCTCCAGGGCGATGACCTCGTCACCCGGCTCGACCAGCGCCAGCAGGGACGCGGCGATGGCCTCCGTCGCACCCGCCGTGACCAGGACCTCGCGGTCGGGGTCGTACGCCAGTCCGTACCGGTGCTGCTGGTGCGCGGCGATCGCGGTGCGGAGCTCCGGGATGCCGGGGCCCGGCGGGTACTGGTTGCCGCGCCCGTCCCGCAGCGCGCGGACCGCGGCCTCGCGGATCTCCTCGGGGCCGTCCGTGTCGGGAAAGCCCTGCCCGAGGTTGATGGCACCCGTTTTCACGGCCAGCGCGGACATCTCGGCGAAAATCGTCGTACCGAACTCGGCGAGGCGGCGGTTGAGCAGCGGGCGCCCGCTCCCGGATGTGGAGGTCATGGCCGCCATCCTGCGCCCAACCTCTGGAGTTGCTCAACTCACGTACGGGCTTGGGGGCCTGAAGTGATGCACGAGGCGTTGCGCCTGACCTGCGGCGGAGCCGTCGTCGTTGGTCGTCGTCGGCTGTTATCGATCTTCGTTGGACGGCCCAGAGACGGCCCAGGGCTTACGGGGAGAGGAGCTGTGCGCCACATCTCGGTGGTCCTCCCACGCTTGAACTGATGTAAGCCAGACGTGGAGGCATGTGATCTGCTTTCATGCAGTATGGCCAGCCAGAGAGCTGCATGGCGCCCGGAATCGAAACTACGGTCGAAAGTGCACGCGGGTATCCTCGGCCTGATCGTGGGTATATTTGTCCTGCTGCTTCGAACCAGTACGTGGTTGTACCGAAGCCGCTTCCTCATAGGGATTCCCTCACTTTTCATAGTCACTGTGGTGCTAATTTGGCGTGGACCTTGGTGGTTCGACGGTAAGTACATCAGTGACGATGAACTGAGGTCAGGGTCCGCTGCCCTTGTAACCGGATTCCGTACAGCTGTCGTGCAGTTTGCGGCAGTGGCTGGCGCCAGTATCGCCTTGGCTTACACTGCACGCAATTACAAGCTGGCCTTCCGTGGGCAAGTGACGGATCGTTTTACAAAGGCCTTGGAGCGCCTCGATTCAGAGCGAATGCACGTGCGTCTCGGCGGGATCCTTGCTCTTGAGCAAATCGCCGCCGATGCTCCCGATCAGTCGCGGCACGCCCGGCAGGTACTGAGCGCATTCCTCCAGTCGCAAGCGCCCAGGTGTGGCGGGCGCGAGGCAGGGGCACCACTTCCTGCTGACGTCACAGCGGCTGTGACTGCTCTGATCAGTCGTTACGAACCCTTTGCTCGATTGGACTTTCGTGATTTAGATCTGTCTCAAACGTATTTCGGCCGAGGAGATTTCCGCAATGCGCAACTTGAGCGGGTAAGCCTCGCGGGAGCGAACCTTGAGTTTTCCTTTTTTGCGAACGCAGATCTATCCGGGGCCGACCTGTCTCGCGCATGGCTGGATGGGGCACAATTCCACTACTCTAAAGGGTTGACTGTAGAACAAGTCTTGAGTGCCTTCCCGTCTCTTGGCACGAAATTACCGAACGGAATAGAGAATGATCCGCTAGTAGTGGAACGGATCTCTGAAGTCGAAGAATGGAAAGCGGGCAGGAATTCGTGAAGTCGGGGGTTAGCGTGGCAAGGGGAGGCGGAAGTATCTGTCGGCGGCTGCGGCAACGAGGCCATCCAAGCAGGCGAATAGCGCAGCCTGATGCATAACTCCCGCTACCGGTCAAGGACACCGACGGCAAGGGCATCGACCTGCTGATGCGGCTGTGCAACTTCGCCAACGCGGAGACCGAGTGCCTGGCCATCGCGTGGCTGATCGGCTGTCTCGGGCCGTCCGTTCCCGTCCCCGCGCCGTTCCTCACCGGCCCGCAGGGCGCGGGCAAGTCCACCGGGGGCCGGATGCTCACCCGGATCATCGAGGGGATGAGCGGTGACCTGCGGCGGGCGCCAAAGGATGAGGAGAACCTCACCGCGGCCGTGGCGGCGGGATGGATCACCGCGCTGGACAACCTCTCCCACATGACGCCCGACCTGTCGGATGCGATGTGCTGCATCGTGACCGGCGCCGAGAGCGTCAAGCGGGCCCTGTTCACCGACGGGGACGTATTCCGCGTCGGCTACCGCCGCCCCCTCCTTCTCACGGGTATCGACGTGGGCGTCATCCAAGGACTGGAAGCCCGCTCTCGCCAAGGTGGGATTCATCCCGGAGGCTGAGGAAGGGGAACGCTACGCGGGAGCCCGCGAGCACGGCATGCACGCCCTGAGGCACTTCTACGCCTCCGCCTTGCTGGACGCGGGCGAGAACATCAAGGCCGTCAGCGAGTACATGGGGCACGCCGATCCGGGGCTGACGCTGCGGGTGTACGCCCATCTGATGCCCGATAGCCGGGAGCGCGCCCGGCGCGCCATCGACCAGGTCTTTGGAGCCCTCTCCGCAGGCGATGACGGCCCACAGACGGCCCAGTGAGGCGCGGACGGCCCCTGAACTGCACCTCTGAGCAGGTCAAAGGCATTTGCCCCGCGAGAACCCTCTGAAGTTGCTCAACTCTGCTTTGGGTCGGCATGCGCGGGGGCATTCCCCTTTCACACGAGAAGTACGAGGCAAGAAGAAGAAACAAGAAGAACAAACAAGAAGAAGAACGCGGACCCACGCGGACCCACGGGGGGCCTGCTTCGGGGGAATGGAAAGGGGCGTGGAGGTCATGGTCTTGGTCTTCGTGGTGATCGCAGTGGCTCTGGTCGTCGGACTCGCGATGTACGCGGGGCGGGGACGCGGCGGCGGTTCGGGCTCCAGTGCGGCCGGTGCGGCGGGGTCCGGCGGCGGTTGGTGGGCCGGCGGTGGTGACAGTGGCGGGGGGCACGGCGGTCACCACGGCGGTGGCTCATGCGGTGGCGGTTCGTCCTGCGGCGGCGGTTCTTCGTGCGGCGGCGGTGGCGGTTGTGGCGGTGGTGGAGGCAGCTGACACGGGGCAGCTGGTCCGTCCATCTGTTGAAGTGCCCGGTGGGAGGCAACTCCTGCCGGGCACTTCGTCGTTGAGTCATTGAACAGTTGAACTGTGCAGCCCCCGCGGGGGTGGAAACCCTCCGAAGTTGGGTAAAAGCGCAGTGGCAGTGCAGCAGTCCATGATTCCCTCTTAACCGTCAGCACCGCCCTCGGACGGACGACTTGGACATCAAGGACGTTCTCGTGGGCACGAGCCGGCATCCCGACCGCCCGGTCTCCGACCGTGCGCGCCGGCCCCACCTCCATTGCGTGTTAGCGGAGCCGACCCATGCTCACGACCCTGAAGACTGTCTACACCGACACGTGCGCCGCGGACCTCGCCTGGACCCTTGGGCGCGAGCCGCTGCCCGCGCTCGCCACACTCGAACTGGAACTGTCCGACGCGAGAATGGAGCTCAGACTCCTCGGCGCGTCGCACCAAGTGATCCTCGAAGAGGAGCAGGGCACCTGCTCCGAGACCGTCGCCTGCATCCCCGGCAGCAGTACGCCACTGCCGCTCGGCGTCTCCAAGCGCCTGGGCGAGTGGGAGTACGAATTCGCGGCGCGTGTCGAGACCCTCTCGCGCGGCCAGTTCGCGGGCCGCGCACAGGAATTACTCGCCCTGGTGGCCGACCACCCGCGGGGCCTCGCCGGGGTCTTCCCCGGCAGTCCGCACGCGTTCACGGCCATGCTGGCTCAGCGGCACGAAGGCGTGGTGCAATGGCGCACCTGGCACGCCTACCCGCAGGACGGACAACTCGTGGCGACCCGCACCCGCGTGGGCGTGCGCATGCCGGCCGTGCTCTGACAGAGCTCTGAAGGTGCTCTGGCGGTGCTCTGACCACCGCGCCCCGCAGACATCTCATATACACCTCCGGCGTCGAGTTGCATCCTTGTGGGTGACTGGATGTGCGAGTGCGGTGACGTAGCGTTCCCAAGGTGATCGAGCCGTCAACGCATTTACCGGTGACGCCGAGGACGGGGCGGTTCCTCGTCCTGGTCGGCGTCTTCATCTGCGCGGCCTGCGGTCTGGTGTACGAACTCGAACTCGTCGCCCTCGCCTCGTACTTGATCGGCGACTCGGTCACGCAGGCGTCGGTGGTCCTCTCGGTGATGGTCTTCGCCATGGGCATCGGCTCCCTGCTCGCCAAGCACCTGCGGTGCCGCGCCGCGGTCGGCTTCGGTCTGGTCGAGGCCGCCCTCGCACTGGTCGGCGGACTGAGCGCGATGGCGCTGTACGCGGCGTTCGCCTGGACCGGCGACCGGGGCGAGGTCTGGGCGAGCGGCTCGCGTTATCTCCTCGTCGCGTTCTCGCTCGCCATCGGTCTGCTCATCGGCGCCGAAGTACCGCTGCTCATGGTGCTCATCCAGCGGATCAGACGGCAGGACCCCAGCGGCGCGGTGTCCGACCTGTTCGCCGCCGACTACGTGGGCGCGCTGGTGGGTGGCCTCGCCTTCCCCTTCCTCCTGCTCCCGCTGCTCGGACAGCTCAGCGGTGCGCTGATCACCGGCGCGGTCAACGCGCTGGCGGGCGGTGCGCTCGTGTTCGGCCTGTTCCGCGAGGACTTGAGCGTGCGGGGCCGCTGGGCGCTGCTCGTCGCGAACGCCACGGTCCTGGGCCTGCTCGCCTCGGCCGCCGTCCTCGTCGGCGACTTCGAGGATGCGGCGCGCCGGGCGGTCTACGGCCAGGACGTACGGGTCGCCGTACAGACCGACATCCAGGAAGTGGTGCTCACCGGCGGCAGGCGCGACTCGCTCGACCTCTACCTCGACGGGCGGCTGCGCGTCAGCGGCCGTGACGAGCACCGCTACCACCGGGCGCTCGTCGGCCCCGCGATGAGCGGACGCCACGCGCGCGTGCTGATCCTCGGCGGCGGCGACGGCCTCGCGGCGCGCGAGGTGCTGCGGCATCCGGGAGTACGCCGGGTGGACGTCGTCGAACTCGACCCGGAGGTGGTGCGGTTGGCGCGGCACGACCCGGCGCTGAGCGAGCTGAACGAACACGCGTACAGCGACCCCCGGGTGCGGGTGGTGCAGGCCGACGCGTTCCGCTGGCTGCGCTCACCCCCTCGTACGTACGACGTGGTGATCTCCGATCTGCCCGACCCCGGCATCACCGCCAGCACGAAGCTCTACTCCCAGGAGTTCTACGGCCTCGCGCGCCAGGCCCTCGCCGACGGCGGACGCCTCGCCGTGCACGCGGGGCCGATGGCCGACCGGCCGCGCGTCTTCTGGACGGTGGAGGCGACGCTGCGGGCGGCGGGGCTGCTCACCGAGCCGTACCGCGTGGGCGGCAGGATCTCCGGGTTCGCGGCGGGCCCCGACCGGACGGCGGAAGGCGCCTCCGCGCCGCGCGACTGGGGCTTCGTCCTGGCGGCCAGGTCCCGCCCCGTCCTGGAACCGCCCGGGACGGCGGCGCTGCTGCGGGTGGGCGTGGCGTCCGCCGAACGGACGCGGATGCGGGGCCTCACCCCCTCCACACTGGTGCACCCGCGGTACGCGAACTGACGAACTGACGTACATGTTCTCGGCCACGTGGGTAGGCTCGACTGCCATGGAGCATGAGGTGTTCGTTCCGGTTCCCGCCGACCGTCTTCAGCAGGTGCTGAGCGACCCCGAGCAGGTCGCTGGGGCGGTGCCCGGCCTTCAGCGTGACGCCGACGAGTCCGCGTCGCCGCTCTCCGGCCGTCTCAGGGTGCGGGTCGGGGGGCACACGATCACGTACCGCGGCGCGGCGCGGGTCGCCCGCCGCGGCGAGGGTTCCTTCGCGATCGAGGGCGAGGGCGTGGAGGTGCGGGGCGGCGGCTCCGTGAAGCTCTCGCTGACGGTGCGGCTCGAATCCGCCGATGACGGCGCCGGGACCCAGCTGGTCTTCGCCGGTACGGGCGCGGGCGAGGGGCGCGTCACCGAAAGTTCTCCACAGGCTGTGGAGGGCGCGGTGCGGCGGCTCATCGAGCGGTTCGCCGAGGGGCTGGGCCGGGCGGCCGAGCCGAAGCCCGAGCTTGCGGCGCCCGAGCCGGAAGCGGTGGTCGAGCCGGTCGACGCCCCCTCCGTCTTCGAGACGGAGGTGCCGCCGTCGTCGTTCGACGACACCGATGACACCGTCGACACCGACGTGGAGATCGAGGACGTCGTGGTGCCTCCCGCCGAGGCCGCGCACGCCCGGCGGACGATGATCGGCCGCAGCGCGGAGGAGGTCGACCACGCGCCGCCCCGCGGGCGGTACGCCCCGGCGCCCGCCGCCGAGTCGATGTCCACGAGGGCCACCCTGCGCTGGGCCGCGCCCGCGGCCGCGGTGGTGCTGGCCTCGGCGATCGTCGCGGGCCGCGTCTTGCGCCGTAGGCGGTGAATTTTCCCCGACCCCGCCCCTTCCCGAAAACCGTGCCTGCGCCCCGGGCCTACCCGGGGCTCCGCCCCAGACCCCGACAAGATGTCCTCAAGCGCCGGACGGGCTGGATTTTCCAGCCCGTCCGGCGCCTGAGGACGAACTCGGCGAAGCCGGTGATGACGGTACGCACAAGGCCCCTGCGCCGAGCGGGTTTGTGGGAAGGGGCGGGGTTGGGGAAGTAAAAGCCCTTTGGCCGTAGGGTCGTCCCCGTGAGTAGCGAAGACGTGACACTGACCGCGGGTGACGCGGAAGTTACCGTGCAGGCGGGGAACGGCTGCCGGATCGGGAGCCTTCGGGTCGGCGGGACCGAGCTGTTGAGGCAGGGCGAGCGCTACGGCTGCTTCCCCATGGCCCCCTGGGCCGGCCGCATCCGGGAGGGAAAGTTCCGCAACGGCGGCACCACCCACCAGATGCCCCTCAACTCCCCGCCGCACGCCATCCACGGCTTCGCGAGGGACGCGGCATGGCGCACCGCCCGCGCGGGCGAGAGCGAGGCCGCGTTCACGTACGACCTGACCGATCCCTGGCCCTACGAAGGCCGCGTCACGCAGATCGTCGCGCTCACCGAGGACTCCCTCACCCTCACGCTCGGCATCGAGACGTACGGCGACTCCTTCCCGGCCCAGGCGGGCTGGCACCCGTGGTTCAACCGGAACCTGGGGCAGGAGGACGTCCGCATCGGCTTCGAGCCCGCCTGGCAGGAGGAGCGGGGCGATGACCATCTCCCCACCGGCAACCGCATCGCCCCCACCCCCGGCCCCTGGGACGACTGCTTCGGCATGCCCGACGGCGTCGACGTCACCCTCACCTGGCCCGGCCAGCTCGCGCTCACGGTGAAGAGCCGCGAGCCGTGGGCCGTCGTGTACGACGAGCAGGAGGCCGCGGTGTGCGTGGAGCCGCAGACAGGCCCGCCGAACGGGCTCAACACCCTGCCCCGCCTGGTCACCCCCATCGACCCCCTGGAAGCGTCGACGACCTGGACCTGGGCGCGGCTTTAAGCTGACAGGCATGACTGACGACGTACGTGGCGTGCTGCTGCAGCAGATCAAGGACAAGGCCGTGGTGCACGGCAAGGTGACCCTCTCCTCGGGTCTTGAGGGCGACTACTACATCGACCTGCGCCGCATCACTCTCGACGGCGAGGCCGCCCCCCTGGTCGGCCAGGTCCTTCTCGACCTCACCGCCGACCTCGACTTCGACGCCGTGGGCGGCCTCACCATGGGCGCCGACCCCGTCGCCGGCGCGATGCTGCACGCCTCCGCGGCCCGCGGCAAGCGGCTCGACGCCTTCGTCGTGCGCAAGGCCGCCAAGGCGCACGGCATGCAGCGCCGCGTCGAGGGCCCGGACATCAAGGGGCGCCGCGTTCTCGTCGTCGAGGACACCTCCACCACCGGCGGCTCCCCGCTCACCGCCGTCGAGGCCGTGCGCGAGGCCGGTGCCGAGGTGGTCGGCGTCGCGACCATCGTGGACCGCGCCACCGGGGCGGGCGAGAAGATCACCGAGGGGGCCGGGGTGCCGTACCTCTTCGCGTACTCCAAGGACGACCTCGGCCTGGACTAGGCCTGGACTAGGCCTGGACCAGGGCTGGACCGGGGCCGGACCACGGCCGGACCGGATCCGGTGTCCGTCGGGCGGCCGGAGCCGCCCGGCAAGTCTGGAAAGATGGGGGCGACGATGACGTCGCCCCCTTAGGTCAGGGCCAAGCACACACCCGCACATCACAAGGAGCGGACACATGCCCATCGCAACTCCCGAGGTCTACGCCGAGATGCTCGACCGGGCGAAGGCAGGCAAGTTCGCCTACCCGGCCATCAACGTGACCTCCACCCAGACCCTGCACGCCGCGCTGCGCGGCTTCGCGGAGGCCGAGAGCGACGGCATCATCCAGATCTCCACCGGTGGTGCGGAGTTCCTGGGCGGCCAGTACAACAAGGACATGGTGACGGGCGCCGTGGCCCTCGCCGAGTTCGCGCACATCGTCGCCGCGAAGTACGACATCACCGTCGCGCTGCACACCGACCACTGCCCCAAGGACAAGCTGGACACGTACGTCCGCCCGCTGCTCGACGTCTCCGCCGAGCGCGTCAAGGCCGGCCGTGACCCGCTCTTCCAGTCGCACATGTGGGACGGCTCCGCCGAGACCCTCGCCGACAACCTGGCCATCGGCCAGGAGCTGCTCGCGAAGGCCGCCGCCGCGAAGATCATCCTCGAGGTGGAGATCACCCCCACCGGTGGCGAGGAGGACGGCGTCACGCACGAGATCAACGACGAGCTCTACACGACCGTCGACGACGCGCTGCGCACCGCCGAGGCCCTCGGCCTGGGCGAGAAGGGCCGCTACCTCCTGGCCGCGTCCTTCGGCAACGTCCACGGCGTCTACAAGCCGGGCAACGTCGTCCTGCGCCCCGAGCTCCTCAAGGACCTCCAGGAGGGCGTCGGCGCGAAGTACGGCAAGCCGGCCGGTTCGCAGCCGTTCGACTTCGTCTTCCACGGCGGCTCCGGCTCCACCGCCGAGGAGATCGCGACCGCCCTGGAGAACGGCGTCGTGAAGATGAACCTCGACACGGACACGCAGTACGCCTTCACGCGTCCCGTCGCGGACCACATGTTCAAGAACTACGACGGCGTCCTGAAGGTCGACGGCGAGGTCGGCTCGAAGAAGACGTACGACCCCCGCACCTGGGGCAAGGCCGCCGAGGCGGGCATGGCCAAGCGCGTCACCGAGGCCTGCGCGAACCTGCGCTCCACGGGCACGAAGCTGAAGTAGCCGCACGGCAGGCACCACCGCGTCCGGATACGGGCCCGGCACCCTTCCCTGGGTGCCGGGCCCGTACGCGTATGGCGCAGACTGGAACCCATGGCCATTCACAAGGATCTGCTCGGGGGACCGCCCCCGACCCACCTGCCCGACGACCCGGAGCCGCGCGAGCTGCTCGCGAACGGCGCGGCGCCCGCCGACGTCGCGGCGAAGTACCCCACCTCCTCGCTCGCCTGGGCGCAGCTCGCCGACGAGGCGTTCGAGCGGGGCAGCGTCGTCGAGTCGTACGCGTACGCCCGTACCGGCTACCACCGCGGCCTCGACTCGCTGCGCCGCAGCGGCTGGAAGGGCCACGGCCCGGTGCCGTGGGAGCACGAGCCGAACCGCGGCTTCCTGCGGGCCCTGCACGGCCTCGCCCGCGCCGCCCAGTCGATCGGTGAGCAGGAGGAGTACGAGCGCTGCGCCGGCTTCCTGCGGGACTCCTCGCAGACCGCGGCGGACACCCTGGGCTGACGCCCGCACCCGCCCGACCGGCGGAAAAACGTACAGGACCTGCCCGGCCACCCTGTGTGACCAGGCAGGTCTTGCCGTTTCCCGGGATGTTGCGGAGGATGCCGGTGGGGACCGGGGCCCCCGTGTCGGTAACGGCAGGGGCGGACCGCTACCCGGAGTACGTATCAAGGAGATCGCGATGTCCCAAGAGGCGGACACCCCGAACCTCGACTTCGCAGGAACCACCCCGTACGAGGACTACGTCCAGGCGGACGTCCTCACGCACCTCCAGCACCTGCGCTCGGACGACCCGGGCGAGATGGTCTTCCTGGTCACCACCCAGGTGATGGAGCTGTGGTTCACGGTCATCGTGCACGAGTGGGAGACCGCGTCGCACGCCCTGCGCCGCGACGACATCCCCACCGCCGTGGCCGCACTCAAGCGCAGCCTGCGCGAACTGGAGGCGCTGAACGCCTCCTGGCGCCCGCTCGCCCAGCTCACCCCCGCGCAGTTCAACTCCTACCGTTCCGCGCTCGGCGAGGGATCCGGATTCCAGTCCGCGATGTACCGCCGCATGGAGTTCCTGCTCGGCGACAAGTCCGCGTCGATGCTGGTGCCCCACCGGGGCGCGCCCCGCGTGCACGCGGAGCTGGAGAAGGCCCTCCAGGAGCCGAGCCTGTACGACGAGGTCCTCGCCCTGCTCGCCCGCCGCGGGCACGCCGTCCCGGCCGCCGTGCTGCAGCGCGACCTGACCAAGAAGTACGAGCCGTCGCCCGAGGTCGAGAAGGTGTGGACCGACCTCTACGCCGGTGACGAGAGCGATGAACTGGCCCGCCTCGGCGAGACGATGACGGATGTCGCCGAACTGGTGTGGCGCTGGCGCAACGACCACCTGGTGGCGACCCGGCGCGCGATGGGCTCCAAGACGGGCACCGGCGGCTCCGCCGGTGTGGCGTGGCTGGAGAAGCGCGCGACGAAGAACGTCTTCCCCGAGCTGTGGACTGCGAGGAGCCATGTCTGAGGCCGGCCTCAAGGAGCAGGCGGCGAAGCGCGACGCCGACGACGAACTCCGCGCCAAGCGCGCGGAGTTCGTCCTGGACGACACCGTCTACCTGGACGGGAACTCGCTGGGCGCCCTGCCCGCCGTCGTCCAGGACCGGGTCGCGGACGTCATCTCCCGGCAGTGGGGGCAGCTGCGCATCCGCTCCTGGGACGAGAGCGGCTGGTGGACCGCGCCCGAGCGCATCGGCGACCGCATAGCCCCCCTCGTCGGGGCCGCACCCGGCCAGATCGTGGTCGGCGACTCGACGAGCGTGAACGTCTTCAAGGCCCTGGTGGCCGCCGTACGCATGGTGCGCGACCCGGACGAGGGGCGGGACGAGATCGTCGTTGACGCGACGACGTTCCCCACGGACGGGTACATCGCCGAGTCCGCGGCGCGGATGACGGGATGCCGTCTCGTGCCGGTGGCGCCCGGCGAGGTGCGCGGTGTCCTCGGCCCGCGCACGGCCGTCGTGCTGCTCAACCACGCCGACTACCGCACCGGGCGCCTGCACGATCTGCCCGGTCTGACGGCGGCCGTGCACGACGCGGGCGCGCTCGTGGTCTGGGACCTGTGCCACACCGCCGGTGCGCTGCCCGTCGGGCTCGACGCGCACGGCGTGGACCTCGCGGTCGGGTGCACCTACAAGTACCTGAACGGGGGCCCGGGTGCACCGGCGTACCTCTACGTACGGGCGGATCTGCAGCCCCGCTTCGACTCCCCGCTGCCGGGCTGGAACTCGCACGCCGAACCCTTCGGGATGCGGCCGGAGTTCGAGGCGGCCCAGGGTGCGCTGCGGGGGCGGGTCGGTACGCCGGACATCCTGTCGATGCTGGCGCTGGACGCGGCGCTCGACGTGTGGGACGGCGTGTCCATCGAGGCCGTACGGGCCAAGTCCCTCGCGCTGACGGACTTCTTCGTCGAGTGCGTGGCGTCCTACGTCCCCGAGGGCAGGGTCGAGGTGCTCACCCCGGCCGCCCACGCGGAGCGCGGCAGCCAGGTCGCGCTGCGGTCCCAGGACGCGGGTGACGTGATGCGACGCCTCATCGAGCGGGGCGTGGTCGGCGACTTCCGGGCGCCGGACGTGCTGCGGTTCGGGTTCACGCCGCTGTACGTCGGCTTCGCCGATGTGGAGCGGGCGGCGCGGGTGCTCGCCGAGACGCTGGGCTGACCGCCGGTATCGGGCGGGGGCGGGGTAGGGGAAGATCAAGAGACCAGCACCCCGCCCCTTGCCCCCACCCGCAGAGAGGTAGTCGCATGCCGGACGACGCCTACGCCGTGGCCCGTGATGCCGCCGAGGCCGAGGCCGCCTTCTCGCACCCCGCGGTGACGCCCGACGCCACCGCCGCGTACGGCGAGCACCCCGACCAGGTGGTCGACTTCTACGAGCCCCGCACCGCCACGGAGAACCCCGCCCCCTTCGTCGTCGTCCTGCACGGCGGCGCCTGGCGCGCCCCGTACGACCGGCAGCACCTCACGCCCTTCGCGGACTTCCTGGCAAGGCGGGGCTTCGCGGTGGCCAGCGTCGAGTACCGCCGCGGCAGTTCGATCCCCGCCCAGGGCGGGGACGGGCCCGTCGCCGGGCGCTGGCCCGAGACCTTCGACGACATCGCCGCCGCCTTCGACGCGCTGCCCGCGCTCGCGGCCGAACTCCTGCCGACCGCCGACCTGCGCCGCACCGTCGTCACCGGCCACTCGGCCGGCGGCCACCTCGCCCTCTGGGCCGCCGCCCGTCACGTGCTGCCCACCGGCTCCCCGTGGCGCCTGGACCGGCCCGCCCCCTTCCGGGGTGTCGTCGCCCTCGCGCCCATCGCCGACTTCCGCGTCGCCCAGGAGCTGGGCGTCTGCTCGGGCGCCGCCTTGCAACTCCTCGGCGGTGACGCGCACTTCGAGGAGCGTCTCCCGCACGCGGACCCGGCGGCCCTGCTGCCGACCGGCATCGCCACGACCGTCGTCCAGGGACGCACCGACATCGTGGTGCCGCAGGCGGTCGCCGAGGCGTACGCCGACGCCGCGGCGAAGGCGGGCGAGGTCGTCGGCGTGACGCTGCTCGAAGAGGTCGGGCACTTCCCGCTCATCGACCCGGCCGCCGACGCCTGCGCCGTGGTGGCGGAGGAGATCGCGCAACTGGCGTTCTGAGGGGGCGGGTACGGGCCTACACCTGGACCACCAGCTCCCGCAGCCCCCGGATCACGAAGTTCGGCTTGCGCTCCGGCTCGGCGGCGAGGGTCAGGCCGGGCGCCCGGCGGAGCAACGCCCCGAGCGACGCGGCCAGTTCGATGCGGGCCAGGGGTGCGCCGATGCAGTAGTGGATGCCCGCGCTGAAGGAGATGTGCGGGTTCTCGGCGCGGGCCAGGTCCAGTTCGGCGGGAGCGGTGAACACCGCCGGGTCGTGGTTCGCGGAGCCGAAGAGGAGGGCGACCTCGCTGCCCCGCGGGATCACCGTGCCGTCGACCTCGATGTCGTCGAGGACCCACCGCTCGAAGAGCTGGAGCGGGGTGTCGTACCGCATCAGCTCCTCCACGGCGGTGGGGATCAGTGCCGCCGGGTCGGCACGCAGGGCGGCCAGTTGAGCGGGGTTCTGGAAGAGGGCGTACCAGCCGTTGACGGTGGCGTTGACCGTCGCCTCGTGCCCCGCGTTGAGCAGCAGCACGCAGGTGGAGATCATCTCCTGCTCGCTGAGTGACTCCCCTTCGTCGTGTGCGGCGATGAGCCCCGAGATCAGGTCGTCGCCCGGCTTCTCGCGGCGCACGGCGATGAGTTCGCGCAGGTACGCCGAGAACTCGAGCGAGGCCCTGACCGCGCGCCCGGCGGTCTCCTCGGAAGGGCTCAGCTCGTACATCCCGCAGATGTCGGCGGACCAGGGCCGCAACTGGTCCCGGTCGCTCTCCGGGATGCCCAGCATCTGCGCGATCACCGCCACCGGCAGCGGCTCGGCGACGCGTGCGGCGAGGTCACCGCCGCCGTCGTCCACCAGCTCCCGTACCAGCCGGTCGGCCAACTCCTCGACGTACGGGCTGAGTTGCTGGACAGTGCGCGGCGTGAACGCCTTCGACACCAGGCGCCGGATGCGGGTGTGGGTGGGCGCCTCCAGGTCGAGCATGCCGCTGTCGTTCAGGACGTGGAACGGCTCGTGCTCGGGCGGCGGGGCCTGCCGCCCGAACTCCTCGTGCGTGAAGCGGTGCAGATAGGTCCGCCCGAGCCGCCGGTCGCGCAGCAGCGCGGACACGTCCGCGTGGTGCGGGACGAGCCACTGGTCGGTGGGTTCGAAGTAGTGGACCCGCCCGGCGGCCCGCAGTCGCGCGTAGGCCGGGTAGGGGTCGGCGACGAACTCCGGGGACCAGGGGGCGAAGGGAGCATCCATGGAGGGACGGTAGTCGCAGGTGCGCCCGCCCAGGAAGGGATCAGCCCGGGGTGACCAGCCGTGCCTCGTACGCGAAGACCGCCGCCTGCGTGCGGTCGCGCAGGCCCAGTTTCACCAGGATGCGGCTCACATGGGTCTTGATCGTGGACTCGGCGACGACGAGGCGCGAGGCGATCTCCCCGTTGGACAGGCCCTGGGCGATGAGGACGAGGACCTCCGTCTCGCGCTCGGTGAGCTCGCCGTACTGCTGCGCCTGCACCGTCGCCGAGAGGCGCGGCGTGTCGCCCAGCTTGGAGAACTCCGTGATGAGGCGGCGCGTCACGGAGGGCGCGAGCAGGGCCTCACCGGCGGCCACCACCCGCACCCCGTCGGCGAGTTGGCGCGCGGAGGCGTCCTTCAGGAGAAAGCCCGACGCACCGGCGCGCAGCGCCTGGTAGACGTACTCGTCGAGGTCGAACGTCGTGAGGACGAGGACCTTCGACGTGACGTCCGCCGCGACGATCTCGCGGGTCGCCTCGATGCCGTTCAGCTCGGGCATGCGGATGTCCATCAGGACGACGTCCGGGTTGAGCTCGCGGACGCGGTCGACCGCCTCGCGGCCGTTGACCGCCTCGCCCACGACCTCGAAGTCCGGCATCGCGTTGAGCAGCACGGAGAAGCCTTCGCGGACCATCATCTGGTCGTCGGCGATCAGTACGCGGATCGTCATTCCTGGCCTCCGGTGGGTTCCGACGCGGACGCGACGGGCAGGAACACGGTCACTTCGTAGCCGCCGTCGGCCGTTTCCTCGGTCGTCATCGCGCCGTCCAGCATCGTGACACGCTCCCGCATGCCGGTGAGACCGTGGCCCGCCCCGGGGGACGGCTTGACCAGGCCGGTCGCGGGTCCGTTGACGATGCGCAGGCCGAGCCCGCCAAGGACGTAGCCGACCTCGACGCGGGCCGTGGCGCCGGGTGCGTGGCGCAGGGTGTTGCTCAGCGCCTCCTGAACGATGCGGTACGCGGAGAGCTCGACGCCCTGCGGGAGATCGCGGACGGCTCCGGTGACGACCTTCTCGACGTCCAGGCCGGTCTCGCGGACGTTCGCGATGAGCCGGTCCAGGTCGCCGAGCGTGGGCTGCGGGGCGTCCGGCGCCTCGTAGTCCTCCGCGCGTACGACACCGAGGACGCGGCGCAGCTCCGTCAGCGCGGCCACGGCGTTCTCGCGGATCGTGACGAACGCCTGCTCCAGTTCCGGCGGCGGGTTCTCGACGCGGTAGGGGGCGGCCTCCGCCTGGATGGCGACCACCGACATGTGGTGCGCGACGACGTCGTGCAGCTCGCGCGCGATCGTCGTCCGCTCCTCCAGGAGGGTGCGCCTGCCGCGCTCCACCTCGGTGACCGTCCGCTGGACGCTGACCTCGTGCTTGGCCTCGCGGCGGACGTGCACGAAGGAGGCGGCGAGGAGGGCGAGCGCGGAGAAGAAGAGCATCTGCGGGGTGTTGGAGCCGTACCCGGGGCTGAAGCCGATCTCGGCGACGATGCCGTACAGCCCCGTGCCGACCCACATCCAGGCGGCGGTGCGGGGGCGGGTGCGCAGGGTGATCACCGTCATCACGACGATGTGCGCGAAGAAGACGCTGGAGGGCCACGGATGCTCGCCCCACGGATTGCCGACGGCGCCCGCGAAGGGCGTGACCGCGAGCAGGAGCCACCAGGCGCCGATGGGCCTGATCAGGGTCATGAGGATGGTGGCGGCCGGGACGATCCCGGTGATCACGTAGTCGAGGCCGATGGAGTCGTCCGCGTACCCGAGGAGGACGGTGAAGAAGGCGGCGACCGCGAGGGCCGCGTGCGGTGTCCAGCCCGCGTAGGGGCGTATGCGGGCGGGGAGGCGCCGGGTGAGGGCCCCGTCCGTACGCATCGGTTGCAGCGGGCGGTAGGCGAAGGCGTCCCGGAAGAGGTCCTGCCGCAGGCCCGCGAGCGCCCCCATGGCCAGGCGGAACTCCGGGCTGCGGTTGCCGCTGGTATCGGTCTTGGTCGCGTCAGTCACGCTTACGAAGGTACGGGTGCGGGGCAGGGGGGTCGTCCCGCCAGGGAGGGGTCCTCCCCCCTCCATCCCAGGTACTACAGGACCCCTCCCGGGTGGGGCACCCTCACCCGCCATGGATCACGTAGTCAGGTCCCTGCGGTGCAAGCCTGCGAGGCCGGCTGTGGTCAGGGTCGCCGCCGTGGCGAGGAGGGCTGCTACCGGGGCCCAGGTCATCGGGGAGCCCGGGAGCTTCGGGAGGTGGCCGTAAGGGGAGAGGTTCATGGCTGCCTGGGGGAGGTCCAGGGCCGGGCCGATCCAGCCGATGGCCAGGCACACCCCCGCCACCCCCCACGCGGCCACCGCGGCCCGAGGAACCGCCCCCACGAGCAGCACCGCGAGCCCGCCCAGCGCCCAGATCGCCGCCACCTGCACCAGGCACGCCCCGAGGATCGGCCCGAGGTCACTCCCGTACCCGAGGGCGAGACCGAACCCGCCCACCAGCATCAGGAGAACCGCACCGCCGAAGGCGATCACCAGGTGGCCGCCCGCCCACCGCAGCCGCCCCACCGCGCCCGCCAGGACCGGTTCCGCCCGCTGCGAGGTCTCCTCGCCGTGCAGCCGCAGCACCGAAGCGACGACGTACAGGGACGCGACCATGCCGAGCATGCCGACCATCGTGGCGAGGAAGGCGTCCGTCAGGCCCGCCTGGCCGCCCATCCGCTCGATGATGTCCCGGGTGTTCTCGTTGTCGCCGACGATGTCCGCCGCCCCCTCGGCCATCCCGCCGAAGACCACCCCCGAGGCCAGGAACCCCAGCGTCCAGCCGAGCACACTGCCCCGCTGCAACCGCCACGCGAGCCCGCCCGCCGAAGCGAGGCGACCGCTCGCGGGCCCCGGCCGGGTCGGCAGGAAACTCATGCCGACGTCACGCCGCCCCGCCAGGCCGTACGCGACCGCGCCCTGCGCCACGACCGCGGCGGCGACCAGGAGCAGCACCCACCACCGCTCCCCGGCGTAGGCACGCAGGTTCTCCGTCCAGCCGAGCGGCGAGACCCAGGTCAGGGCCGATGAGCCGCCCTCGCTCCCCGCGTCACCGGCGGCCTTGAGGACGTACGCGGCCCCCAGCACCCCGGACGTCAGCCCCTTCGCCAGCCGCGCGCTCTCCGTCAGCTGGGCGACGATCGCCGCCATGGTGGCGAAGAGCATCCCGGTCCCCGCGACGCCGAGCGCCAGCGCGAGCGCACCGGCCGAGCCCTGCCCGGCCATCCCCCCGGCGATGAGCAGCCCCACGGCGGCGTTCGCCACGAACGCGGCGAGCAGCGCGGCGGTCAGCGGCGCACGCCGCCCCACCATCGCGGCGGAGAGCATCTCCTGGCGGCCGGTCTCCTCCTCCTCGCGCGTGTGCCGTACGACGATGATCAGGCTCATCACGGCGGCGAGGATCGCTGCGTAGACGCCGATGCGCCACGCGGAGAGCGCCCCGAGCGAATCCCCGAACACCGGCGAGTACAGCGCCCGCATCGAGGAGTTGGCGTTCATCGACCGCATGGCATCGGCCCGCTCGGCAGCCGTTCCGTACGTCTGCTCCAGCGCGCCCGGCATCGAGAGCACCAGGCCGCCGACGACGAGGACCCAGACGGGCATCATGACGCGGTCACGCCGCAGCGCGAGCCTCAACAGGGCGCCCGTACCGGCGAGTTGGCGGGAGCCGCCAGTGCGGGAGGCGAACCCCGATGCTTCGGCGAGGGCGGTCATCGCGCGTCCGCCTTCTCCGCGGCACCGCTCACCCGGACGTCCGCCTGGTAGTGCCGCAGGAAGAGCTCCTCCAGCGTCGGCGGCGTGGAGAGGAGCGAGCGGACCCCGGTCTCGGTGAGCGATCGCAGCACGGCGTCCAGCTTGTCGGTGTCGACCTGGAGTTTGACGCGATGCCCGGACACGTCGACGTCGTGCACGCCCGGCAGCCGGGAGAGCCCGTTGGGCGGCCCCGCAAGCTCGGCGGTGACGCTGGTCCGCGTCAGATGCCGCAGCTCGGCCAGCGACCCGGCCTCGACGGTCTGCCCCTTGCGGATGATGCTGACCCGGTCGCAGAGCGTCTCCACCTCGCTGAGGATGTGCGAGGAGAGCAGGATCGTCCGCCCCCGCTCGCGCTCCTCCTCGACGCAGCTCTGGAAGACCTCCTCCATGAGCGGGTCGAGCCCGGAAGTGGGCTCGTCGAGGATCAGGACGTCGACGTCGGAGGCGAAGGCGGCGACGAGGGCGACCTTCTGCCGGTTGCCCTTGGAGTACGTACGGCCCTTCTTGGCGGGGTCGAGTTCGTACCGCTCGACGAGATCGGCCCGCCGGGTCCGGTCGAGGCCGCCGCGCAGCTTCCCGTACAGATCGATGACCTCGCCGCCGGAGAGGTTGCGCCACAGGGTGACGTCGCCCGGCACGTACGCCACGCGCCGGTGCAGTTCCACGGCGTCGCTCCACGGGTCCTTGCCGAGGAGCTGTGCGGCGCCGGAGTCGGCGCGGAGCAGGCCGAGGAGGACCCGGATGGCCGTGGACTTCCCGGCGCCGTTCGGGCCGAGGAAGCCGTGCACCTCGCCGGCCTCGATGTCGAGGTCGAGACCGTCCAGCGCGTGCGTCCTTCCGAACGACTTGTGCAGTCCGGAGACGGTGATTGCCTTCGTCATGTTTCTGAAAGTACGCTTCTTTCAGAAATTTGTGAAGTTAAGGAAGCGTATAAACTCGACCATGAACGGGACACGCTCGACGAAGCACAGGGGAGATGATCGACAGATGCCCAAGGGGTCCGAGGGGTCCGCGGAGGGCACGCGACGTGACGACGAGGTCGTCTCCCGGTTCGTGGAGCAGTTCGCCGCGCAACTGGTCGAGGCGGGCATGGCGAGGATGCCCGCGAGGATCTTCGCGGCGCTCCTGGCCTCGGACTCCGGCGCGCTGACCTCGGCGGAGCTCGGGAAGCAGCTCCAGGTGAGCCCGGCGGCGGTGTCGGGCGCGGTCCGCTATCTCACGCAGCAGCACATGGTGGCCCGGGAGCGCGAGCCCGGCTCCCGGCGCGATCTCTTCCGGGTGCACAGCAACCAGTGGTACGAGGCGCTGGCCAACCGTGACGGGGTCCTCAAGCGCTGGGAGTCCGCCCTGCGCGACGGCGTCAGCAGCCTGGGCGCCGACACCCCGGCGGGCCGCCGCATGGCCGAGACGCTCGCCTTCTTCGAGTTCGTCGAGCACGAGCTCGTGGCCATGCTGGACCGCTGGCGGGTGCACCGGGAGACCCTGTTCGGCAAGTGAGCCACCGGGGCAGGCGCGCGCAGCCGGTCACCCCTGCGCACCGGCAGTCACCGAGGCAGCATCAGGCCCCAGGCACTGGCCCGCACCGACCACGTCCGCGTCCGCACGGGCCCCCCGACCACCGCGTCCGCCCGGTAGCGGAAGTCCGCCCCGGACACCGTGACCGTCCGGGCCCGCGCGCGCAGGGCCTCCGCCGCCGCGCCCACCGAGGACGGCCGCACCTCGACCTCCGCGAGACCGTCGGCCCCCGGACGCACCGAGACGCCCTCCACCGGCTGGTCCAGGTCCACCACGAGCACCCCGTCCGCCTCCACCCGCAGCCGCGCGGGACCGGGTCCCGGCGCCGACGCCACCCGCGAGGGACGCGCCAGCGTGCGCACGAAGGACTGGCACGTGCGCAGCCAGGGGTGGTGCCCGTCCACCGCCGTGCCCCCGGGGGCAGTCGAGGCGACGGGCGGGATCCGCAGCGTCCCGAGGACCACCCCGTCGCTGTCGTCCACCAGCAGATCGAGCCGCCGCTCGGCCCCTTCGAGCACCGCGCGGGCCGCTGCGACGGCCCCGGACGGCACTCCGAGGGACCTGGAGAGCACCTGGGAAGCCCCCACCGGAACGACCGAAATCGCACACGAACCGAGCTCCCGCTCGCGGTACAGGACCGTCACGGCACGCAGCAGCGCCCGGTCGTCCCCGATCACCACGGGACGCCGTGCACCCCTTCTGGCCAGGGCCTTCGCGAAATCCTCCGGTCCTTCCGGCAGGCAGATCCGGATGGCCGCGCCCGCGCCGAGCACATCCTTCGCGATCCGTACCGACTCACCGTCCGTGCGCCGGGCGACCGGGTCGATGACGACTAGCAGCTGGTCGCGAGCCGACAACGTGCGCCCCTTTTCAGAGTCCTCGGGTAGCATCTTTGTGCAAGAGCCCCTTGCGCTATTGCGCCAGGGGCTTCGTCTATTCCGGGGCAGCATCCAAGGCACACCCATACGGCGGCTACGGCCCCTGACCTTGGACATGCCCCGCCCGGAAGGGGTGTACGCCTGTGCCCGCACTTGTGCTGCTCGGTGCTCAGTGGGGTGACGAAGGCAAGGGAAAGGCCACTGACCTGCTCGGTGGCTCCGTGGACTATGTAGTGCGATACCAGGGCGGCAACAATGCCGGCCACACGGTCGTCGTAGGCGACCAGAAGTACGCGCTGCATCTCCTCCCTTCCGGGATTCTCTCCCCGGACTGCGTGCCTGTCATCGGCAACGGAGTCGTCGTCGACCCGTCGGTCCTGCTCTCCGAGCTGAGCGGTCTGAACGAGCGCGGCGTCGACACGTCGAAGCTGCTGATCAGCGGTAACGCGCACATCATCACGCCGTACAACGTGACCGTCGACAAGGTGACGGAACGCTTCCTCGGCAAGCGCAAGATCGGCACGACCGGCCGCGGCATCGGCCCGACGTACGCCGACAAGATCAACCGCACCGGCATCCGCGTCCAGGACCTCTACGACCAGTCGATCCTGGAGCAGAAGGTCGAGGCGGCTCTTGAGGTCAAGAACCAGCTCCTCACCAAGCTCTACAACCGCCGCGCCATCGAGGTCGGCCAGATCGTCGAGCAGCTCCTGGAGCACGGCGAGAACATCAAGCAGTACGTCGCCGACACCACCCTGATCCTCAACAACGCGCTCGACGAGGACAAGGTCGTCCTCTTCGAGGGCGGCCAGGGCACCCTCCTGGACGTGGACCACGGCACGTACCCCTTCGTCACCTCCTCGAACCCGACCGCGGGCGGCGCCTGCACGGGTACGGGCGTCGGCCCGACGAAGATCAGCCGCGTCATCGGCATCCTGAAGGCCTACACCACGCGTGTCGGCGCGGGCCCGTTCCCGACGGAGCTCTTCGACCAGGACGGCGAGGACCTGCGCCGCATCGGTGGCGAGCGCGGTGTCACCACCGGCCGTGACCGCCGCTGCGGCTGGTTCGACGCGCCGATCGCGCGCTACGCGACCCGCGTGAACGGCCTGACGGACTTCTTCCTCACGAAGCTGGACGTCCTGACGGGCTGGGAGCAGATCCCGGTCTGCGTGGCGTACGAGATCGACGGCAAGCGCGTCGAGGAACTCCCGTACAACCAGACCGACTTCCACCACGCGAAGCCCGTCTACGAGATGCTCCCCGGCTGGTCCGAGGACATCACCAAGGCGCAGACCTTCTCCGACCTGCCGAAGAACGCGCAGGGTTACGTGAAGGCGCTCGAGGAGATGTCGGGCGCGCCGATCTCCGCGATCGGCGTGGGCCCGGGCCGCACGGAGACGATCGAGATCAACTCGTTCGTCTAGGCGTCCTCAGTACGGCGAAGGGGCTCCCCGGCCAGTCCGGGGAGCCCCTTCGCCGTACCCCCGTCCGGTCCGCCCCGCTCAGCCCGCCCCGCACATCCGCAGCCCCACCGGCGTCTGGCACGGCAGGTGTCCGTGCGTGCGGACCACGTCCTGGCCGTTCCCGCGGATCGCGTACGCGAGGAAGCTCGACGCCAGGGAGTCGGCGGGCGGACTGCCGTAGGTGTAGGCGTACTCGATCTCGCGGTACGGATAGCCGCTCGACTGGATGTGGTCAACGGACGGGGTGTGGCCGTCCAGGGTCAGGCGGTGCATGCCCTTGAGGGCGCTGGTGTTGCGCAGCTCGCTGTAGCCGATCGCGCCGGGGGTGGTGGCGACCGTGTCCAGGACCTGTTCCGTGGAGTCGAGTTCACAGCGGATCACCGGCGCCCTGGGGCCGATGTCCTTCGTCAGGCAGTCGCTCGACGACTCCTGGATCTCCGGGGCGCCCTTGAGGACCCGGTGCTGGAGGGTGACCCGCGTGCCGGAGCTGGAGCCCCGGCTCACCAGGACCACCGGCAGGTCGGGTCCGCCCCGCAGCTCCTTCCAGTTGCGGATCTCGCCGGTGAAGAGGCGGCGTACGTCCGTCGTGGAGAGGTTCTTGACCGGGACCCTGTCGTTCAGGACGAGCGCGAACAGGGAGACCGCCACCCGCGTCTCGCTCAGCTGCGCGTAGCTGGCGGGGCGCGGCCCGTCGGAGAAGGCGATCACCGGCGGTGAGCCCTTGCCCGGCCCGGTGTCCGACGCCGCCAGCTCCCGCACACCGCCCCGGCTGCCGTGCGCGCTCACCGTGATGTCCGAGCCCTCGCAGTCCTTCATGTACTTGTCCGCGAGCTCGGTGGCGACCGGCTCGAACGCGGTCGACCCGGTCAGGGTGAGAGTGCCCTTCTCGCAGTACGAGGGCGGTGGCGGGGTGTCGGGGCGCAGGATGAGCCCCGCGAGGCCGAGGATCACCAGGCTCAGCGCGATGGCCACCCGCTGCGAGAGCCTGCTGAACACCGGCGGCTTCTCGTCGGGTGCCGCGCTGTGGTTCTCGTGCGTCTCGCCGCCCTGGATGCCGCCGACGACCGTGTAGTCGCTGTCGACGGGGCCGCCGGTCAGCAGGACCAGGAGCTTGTAGTACTCACCCCGGTTGAGCGGCACGCGCGGGATGTGCAGCCTGCCGGATTCGTAGCCGAGGCCCGTGCCGGGCGCGAAGTGCTCCATCAGATGGTCGGCCGCGGGCGGCAGCGTCACCGCCACCGCGCGGATCGTGCGGTTCTCGAAGACCGCGGTCAGGCCGTGCGGCGAACGGCCCGTGTAGTCGGCGACGTCGATCGGCAGCGAGCCGTCGTTCTCGACGCGGAGCAGCACCAGCGTCGCGTCCGACATCTCGGGGGCCTCGTCGAAGAGACCGAGGCGCGCGTTCGCGTCGCCCGTGCGGACGTTGTCGCCTATCGCCGTGTCCATCTGCTTGCGGTAGCCGATGCGCTTGCGGCGCGGTACGCGGCGTTCGAGCAGGACGGGGACGAACGCGCCGGCGATGCCGACCAGGATGGCGAGCACGGCGATGATGTTTTCGGTGCTCAACCAGTTCATGGGCGGCACGGTAGGGGGCGGCCATGACCGCCGGGCGGCGCTTGTCCGTCCGGACGGCAGCTGTTCGCCGGGGGTTCAACTACCGTCGCCGTACGCCCAGTTCAGTGGCCGCGCGGTCCTGACTCCCGGCCTGGCTCTGACTCCCGGACCTGGTCCTGGTCCTAGCCCTCCTTGTCGTACGTCAGCCCCTTGTCCGTGCCCGCGCTCTCGCGGTGCAGCCTGCCGCCGGAGAGCAGCGTCACCGTGCTCGCCTCGCCCGCCTTGCAGGAGCTCGCGGGCTGTCCGACGATCACGTCCGTCGGACCGATGCTCAGGGTGTTGCCGCTCGCCGACTCCAACTTGCCCTGGAACACGCAGTGGTACGTGCCGCCCGTGTCGGTCGGGCCGTCCGCGGTGATCGAGACGACGGTGTCGCCGACGTCGCCCTGCTGGAGGACCAGACGCCGGGAGTTGCTGCCCAGGTTGTTCTGGATGGAGCCGTTCCAGGTGCCGAGGAACTTCTCCGGGATCGTGCCGTCCGCGGTCTCCTCCTCGGAGGCGGCGGACGTGGGCGGGGTCTCGGCATCCGACGAGCCGTCCTCGGACGGCGTGCCCGGAGTCGAGGGCGCGCTGGACGGCGTATCGGAGTTCGTGCCGCCCGCCTTGGTGGTGCCGTCGCCCTTCATCACCGCGTACACCGTGCCGCCCGCCCCTATGGCCACTATGACGGCCACCGCGATGAGCGCGGCGGTGGACCGCCCGCTGCGGCGCGGGGGCTCGCCCTGGGGGTGGACGAGGGGGCCGTAGGGAGGCGTGGGGCCGTAGGGCGGTGTCGGGCCGTACGGGCCTTGCTGCTGCGGGTAGCCGTAGCCGGGCGGCGGTTGCTGGGGGTGCTGCTGGGGTTGAGGGTGCTGCGGGTGCTGCTGGGGATAGCCGTACGCCGCCTGGCCCGGCGGGGGAGTGGGCGGTGGTGCCTGCCCGGTGATCATCGTGGGGAGGTGGTTCACGGGCGTCGCGTCGCCGGGTCTGCCGGGCGCCGGCGGGGTGTCACCGTCGACGGGGCCCGGCCCGGTGCCGTTCCCCTCGGCGGACGCGGCCGCGGCGGCTGCTCCGGCCACGGCGGCGGCCCCGGCAGCGGCTTCCGCTGCTGCCCCGGCCTCCGCGGCGGACCTGGCCGCGCCGTCCCCGCTCCCCGCGGCCAGCTCCTTCGGCGGTGCGAGCGACACGGGCGGGACCGCCCCCTTCGCGGACGCTCCCTTCGCGGACGCCTCCGAGCCGTCCTCGTCCGGATCTTCCGTGTCCAGCAACTGCACGGCATGGCGGCCCAGTTGGGCCACCAGCGCGCCGGGCAGCCAGGGATCGCGTGTCCGGCCGCCGTCGCCGAGGGTGTCCTCCGCGCCCGTCCGCTCGAGGACCTGCCCCAGCGTCGGCCGGTCGGCGGGGTTCTTGCGCAGGCAGTCGCCGACCAGCTCGGCCAGCTCCTCCGGAAGCCCCTCCAGGTCCGGCTCCTCCTGCGCGATGCGGAACATCAGCGCGTGCACGCCGCTGTTGGCCGTGCCGAACGGCAGCGCGCCCGAAGCCGCGTAAGAGAGGACCGAACCCAGGCAGAACACGTCACAGGCCGGGGTGATCCGGTCGCCGCGCACCTGCTCGGGCGCCATGAAGCCGGGCGAGCCGACGAGCGCGCCGGTGCGGGTCAGACCGCCGTCGGTCACCGTCTCCAGGGCGCGGGCGATGCCGAAGTCGATGACGCGGGGTCCGTCGATCGTGACGAGCACGTTCGACGGCTTGAGGTCGCGGTGGATGAGGCCCGCCGCGTGAATGTCCTTGAGGGCGTTGGCGAGCCCGGCCGCCAGGATCTTCACGGACCGCTCGGGCAGCGGCCCGTGGTCGTGCGAGATGACGCTCTGGAGCGAGGGACCCGCGACATACCCCGTGGCCAGCCAGGGGATCGTCGCCTCGGTGTCCGCGTCGAGCACCGGCGCCGTCCACGCGCCGCCGACCCGCCGCGCCGCCTTCACTTCCTGCCGGAAACGGTTCCTGAACTCCTCCTGCTCGGCGAGCTCTTCACGCACCAGCTTGACCGCGACCGTACGTCCCCGGTCGGATCGCGCGAGATAGACGTGCCCCATGCCGCCCGCGCCGAGTCGCGCGAGCAGCCGATAGGCGCCTATTCGCTGTGGATCCCCAGGTCCCAGTTTCTCCATCGCCGCGCCGACCTCCCCCGTTGGTGTGCAACAGATCGAGGATAGTGGGGCGGTAGGACATCGGGGCACGGACTGCCTGCTACGGCTCCGTAACGGGTTGTTCCGTATCCGTGGCCGAATTCCCCTCGATAGCCGGATTCCCCTCCAAAAGGGGGAGGACCGCCTCGCTCAGAACCCCGGAAAGCCGCTCCAACACCCGTACCGTTTCGGCGAATTCCGCCTCGCCGAGTGCTTCCGCGAGCCGGGTGGCCACCTCCGCGTGGCCGGGGCTGATCCGCCGGACGGCGGCCAGTCCCTCGTCCGTGGGGCGCAGCAGCTTGGCGCGGCGGTGGGCCGGGTTCGGCACGTACTCGGCGAGGCCGCGCCGCACGAGCAGATCGGCGATGCGCTGCACGCTCTGCCGGGTGATGCCCATCGCGCGGGCGATGCCGGCGACGGGCAGGGGCTCGCGCAGCACGGCGCCGAGCACCTGCCACCAGGCGGCGGTGAGACCGCCGGGCCTGGCCAGCTCGTCGGCCACCGTCAGGAACTGGCCGTTGAGCCGGAAGACGCCGAGGGCGGTGCGGGAGAACAGGTCCTGCCGCTCCCGCACCCGGCGGTCGGTGTCGTCGCCGCCCATGTCCTCGCTCACGCTGTCGTCGCTCACGATTCCAGCACCTCGTAGGCGGACGCGTCCGAGTCGTGGAACAGGCGGTACCAGGCGTCGAGCTTCTCGCCCTCGAAGGCGCCGAGCCGCCCGAGGATCTCGCGGGCGAAGGCCACCGGCTCGGTAGGACCCGCCGTGGTCAGCCCGCCGTCGGTGACGGCGTCCACGTCGACGTACCGCTCGCCGCCCTTGTAGCCGGTCGCCGCGAGGTAGAACGACACCGCGCTGGTGTGCGCACGATCGTCGAGCAGCCCCTCTCTGGCGAGCCCCGCGGTGGCCCCGCAGATCGCGGCGACCGGCACGTCCGCGTCGAGGAAGGCGCGGGCCGCGCGGCCGAAGGGGGCGAGGTCGTCGCCCGTGTCCCACAGGTCGGCGCCCGGCAGGATCAGCAGCGCGCTGTCCTCGGGCCGCAGGTCGGCGAGGGTCAGGTCGGGCTGTACGCGGACTCCGGCCACGGTGGTGACGGGGTCCAGCGAGCCGGCGGCGACGGTGCGGATCTCGTACCCGGCGCGGGCGAGGTACGCGGTGGCGTATCCGGGCTCCCAGTCGGCGAGTGTGTCGTAAACGGCGAGGTGCACGGGCTTGCGGGTCATGACTGCCTCCACTGGTCACTGGTCCACGGGGTGGGGTGCCGCTGCGTGCTGTGCTTTCTCCGTCGCGCTTATGTAAGCATGCTGTCAAATAGACAGCATGCTGTCAAGAAAGTGCCCGCGCTTGTACCAGGGCTCGTTAACTCCCGCCGGGGGCGGCCTTAACCCGCCGGTCCCTAGCGTCCTGGTCATGGACAGCGCAGAGAACCTCGGACAGATGGCGGCCCACCTCGGGCTCGACCTGGTGGCCGTGACCCTCCTGACCTTCGGGGTCTTCTATCCACGGCACCGCAGAAGGGAGTTGGTCCCCGCCTACCTCGCCCTGAACGTCGCGCTCTTCGCGGTGGTCTCCGCCCTCGCGAGCGCCGGCGGCAACGGCGGGCTCGCGCTCGGCTTCGGGCTCTTCGGGGTGCTGTCCATCGTGCGGCTCCGCTCGGACGCGCTGCAGCACCAGGAAGTGGCGTACTACTTCATCACCCTCGTCCTGGGCCTCCTCTGCGGGCTTCCGGGCCTCGATCTGCCGGTCGCCGCAGGGCTCGCGGCCGTGCTGCTCCTGGTGATGTACGGCGCCGACCACCCCCGCCTCTTCGCCGCCGACCGCCGCGCGGTCATCACCCTGGACGCCGTGTACCGCGAGGAGAGCGCGCTGCGCGCCGAGTTGGCGCGGCGCCTCGGGGAGCCGCTCGGCTGGACCGTCCAAGAGGTCGACTACGTACGCGACCTGATGGTTTTGGAAGTCCGATTCCGGCCACCGGAACCTTCCGAGGGTCGCGGGGAGTTCGTACCCACAGAACCACGACGCCGCACGACCCGGTCCCGCACGCCTGCCGTCCCCCATCAGAAGGAGACCGTGTGAACCCCGCCGTACGCGCCATCGGACGAGCCGCGCTCGCCGCGCACTCCATCTCGCTCGACGAGGTCAACGCCCGCGCGGAGTTGCTCGCCCGCTACGACAACAGCTACCTCGTGCCCGTCGAGATCTTCGACGACCTGGCCGCGCTGCTCACGGACCCGCGCCGCCCCTCGGGCCCCTTCCGGGCCCTGAGCATCGGCGGAAAGCGCTGGTTCAGCTATCACTCGACGTACTACGACACCCCTGAGCTGCTGACCTACCACCACCACCGGCAGGGCAGGCGGCTGCGCTACCGCATCCGGGAGCGGGTCTACCAGGACAGCGGCGAGCGGCAGTTCGAGATCAAGCTGAAGAGCGGGCGCGGCGAGACGGTCAAGCACCGCCAGCGCCTGGAGGGCGACGACCGCGTGCTCGACGCCGAGCGGCAGGGGTTCCTCGCGGGCGTCCTGAGCGGGTCGTACGGCATCGAGGCGCCGGGCGGTCTCACGACGGCGCTGGTCACCGAGTACCAGCGGGCGACATTCGTGGCCGACGGCCAGCGCATCACGTGCGACGCGGGGCTCGTCGTGCGGGACCTGGCCACGGGCCGGTCGGTGGCGGCGGACTCCGGGCTCGTCCTGGTGGAGACCAAGACGCAGGGGCATCTGACGGAGGCGGACCGGGTCCTTCACCGGTACGGCGTGCGGGCCGCGGACTTCACGAAGTACTGCGGTGGGTTCGCCGCCCTGCGGCCCGAGTTGGGCGTCAATCGGTGGGCCCGGGCCGTCCGGGTCGCGTTTCCGCGGGCCGCCGCGCTGCCTGCGGGAAGGTGAGGGTCACCCGGGTGCCGTGGGCGGCGTCCGACGCCATGTCGAAGGTGCCGCCCGCGTCCTGTGCCGTCCGCCGGGCGATGTCGAGACCCAGGCCGGTGGAGCCGCCGCCGCTGGTGCCGCGTTCCGCCGCGTAGGTGGGCGGGAGGCCGGGGCCCTCGTCGGCGACGCTGAGCTCGGCCTCGCCCGCCGGGTTGGTGCGGACGGTGACACGGAACGGGGTACCCAGAGGGGTGTGGTCGAGGACGTTGCCGATGAGGGCGTCGATGGCGGCGGTCAGATCGTCCTCGGGGACGGGCACGGGGTGGGTGCCGCTGATGGCCGCTATCTCCGTCGTACGCCCCTGGTCCTCCGCCAACGGCAGCCAGAACGCCGCGCGTTCGCGCGCCACGGCGGCCAGGTCCGCGTAGGGGGCGTCCCGGAAGGGGCGGCGCGCCTTGCGGATCACGTCGTCGACGCTGCGTTCCAGGGCGGCGACGTCCGCGGCGATGCGGTGCGCCTCCTCCGAGTCACGCAGGGTCTCGGCGTCCAGCCGGAGGGCGGCCACGGGGGTACGGAGGCGGTGGGCCAGGTCGGCGGCGTTCTCGCGCTCGGCGGTCAGGAGTTCGTCGATGCGGGTGGCGAGGTGGTTCAGCTCGCCCGCGACCAGGCGGAGCTCCGGCGGGCCCTCGGGAGTGGCGCGCGCGGTGAGGTCGCCCGCGGCGAGGCGGTCCGCGGTGCGGGCCAGGCGGCGGGCCGCGCCGACCAGACGGGAGCCGAGCCGGTCGGCGAGGAGCAGCCCGACGAGGACGAGGCCGACCCCGATCCCGGCGAGCACGAGCCAGGAGGTCATGGTGCCCGCGTACAACTGCCGCTCGGTGAGCGTGACCTGGACGACCGCGGTGCCGTCGGCGGCGCCCTGGACGGGGACGAGGACCTGGCGGCCGCCGGTGGACGGCTCGTAGGTGAAGGCGCGGCCGGTGCGGGCCAGGCGGATGGCGTCCGTGACGTGCGCCCGGGACCGGCGTTGCGGGCCGGCCCCGATGACGGTGCCGTCGGCCAGGACGAGCGAAGTGGTCGGCAGATCCTGCGTGTTGACGCTCTCCACGGTCTGCTCGGCGGTCTCGCGCTCGTCCCGGGTGGCCAGGGCGGGACCGAGGGCGTGGGCCACCCACTGGGCACGGGCGGTGGCTTCGGCGGTGGTGCGGTCGGCGGCGTGGGTGCGGGTGAGCAGGGTGAGGGGGACGAGCAGGGCGGTCAGGACGAGGGCGGTGGTCGCGGCGGTGAGGAGGAGGAGACTGCGGCGCATCAGCGGTCCCGTTCCGGCTCGGCGGCGGACTCACTTGGGTCCTGGGGGTCCTGGGGGTCCTGGGGGCTCTGGAGGTCTTCGGGGGGCGTCAGCTTCACGCCCACCGTGCGGACCGTGTGGAGGTAGCGGGGTGCCTGGGCCGTCTCGCCGAGTTTCCTGCGGAGCCAGGAGAGATGTACGTCGACCGTCTTGTCGGCGCCGCCCAGGGGCTGCTGCCACACCTCGGCGAGGAGTTCGCGGCGGGAGACGACCTGGCCGGGGCGGTGGGCGAGGTAGGCGAGCAGGTCGAACTCGCGCGGGGTGAGGTCCAGGGGGCTTTCGTCCAGGGTGACTTCACGGGAGGCCGGGGCGATGGCGAGGCCTCCGACGCGCAGGGGCTCCTCCGGCGCGTCGGCCGCGCCGAGCCTGCGCAGGACCGCCTTGATGCGGGCGTCGAGCTGGGCGGCACCGAACGGCTTGACGATGTAGTCGTCGGCCCCGTCCTCCAGGATCGCCACCATCTCCTGCTCCTCGTCGCGCGCCGTCGCGACGATGACGGGGACGTCGCTCACGGCGCGGAGCATCCGGAGGATCTGGGCGCCGTCCACGTCCGGGAGCCCCAGGTCGAGCACGACGAGGTCGGGGCGGTTGGTGACCGCGGTGTCCAGTCCTGCCATGCCGCTGGGCGCGGTGGCGACGGCGTGCCCTCTGTCGCGCAGGGCCCGCACCAGGGCGCCGCGCAGCTGGGGATCGTCCTCCACGACGAGAAGATGGGCCATACATCCACCGTAGCCACGTGCTTTGGGCAGCCCTTAACCGGGCGTTAGGAAACGGTGCGGCACAGTGGCCGGATGAGGAAGTGGCGGAGCGCGGCGGTGACCGCGGCATGGGTGGCGATGGGAACGGCTGCCGGGGCGTTGGGCGCCTGGCAGTTGGCCACGTCGGACAGCGGGGTCGCGGCGCACAGCCGTCCGCTGGACGAGGGGGCGGTGGAGAGAGCCCTGGCGGCGACGAAGGCGTCCCCGCCGACGCCAGGACGGCCGTCCGCCTCCACCTCGCCGTCCACCGCGCCGTCCACCTCGCCGTCTCCCTCGAAGAGCACGCCGCCGAAGAGTGAGCGGTCCACCCTGCGGTTCACGGGCGGGACGGCGACGGTCGAGTGCAGGGCGGACGGGACGGTGTACCTCGTCTCGTGGAGCCCGGCGGACGGGTTCCACATGGACGACGACGTGGCACGGGGCCCGGGCGCGGTGGCCCGCCTGGAGGCGGAGCCGAGCGACGATGACGACGACGCACAGGACGATCTGCCCTACGAGATCCGGTGCGGGGCGGACGGGCAGCCACGGGCGAAGGTGGTGGCGGACGACTAGGGGCTTCGGAGGGAACTGCTGAGGGATCTCCCCGGCGTCGCGACGCCCCGCTGCTTCGGCCTACTTCGGCAAGGTGAGGATCTCGGCCCCGTCGTCGGTGATGGCGATCGTGTGCTCGCTGTGCGCGGTCCGGCAGCCGGTCGCGCTGCGGAGCGTCCACCCGTCGTCGTCGGTGACGAGCTGGGCGGTGTCCGCCATGATCCACGGCTCCAGCGCGAGCAGCAGCCCGGGGCGCAGCTTGTATCCGCGGCCGGGGCGCCCGGTGTTCGCGACGTGCGGGTCCTGGTGCATCGTCGATCCGATGCCATGCCCTCCGAACTCGGTGTTGACCGAGTACCCCGCATCGCCGAGGACCGTGCCGATGGCGTGCGAGATGTCCCCGATGCGGGCCCCGGGCCCGGCGACGGCGATCCCCGCGGCCAGCGCGCGCTCGGTCGTCTCGATCATCGCGACGCTCTCCTGGGGCCGCGCGGCGCCCACGAGGAAACTGATGGCGGCGTCCGCCGCGACTCCGTCCTTGGAGACGGCGAGGTCGAGGGTCAGCAGATCGCCGTCGGCGAGCGCGTAGTCGTGCGGAAGGCCGTGGAGCACGGCGTCGTTGACGGCCGTGCAGATGTAGTGGCCGAACGGGCCGCGCCCGAAGGACGGCGCGTAGTCGACGTAGCAGGACACCGCCCCCGCCTCGTCGATCATGGCCTTGGCCCACCGGTCGATGTCCAGCAGATTCGTGCCGACCGTGCTGCGGCCCTTCAGGGTGTGCAGGATGTCGGCGACCAGGGCGCCGGCGTCCTTCGCCCGGGCCAGCAGGGTGGGGTTCAGGATTTCGATCATGGGGGTGCCCTTCTCATGAAACCAATAACTATACCGGCCATACTGTACCGGTATTAGAATTGGTTTCCTGCCGTGGTCCGGTCCCACTCACTCACACCCCGGGGCTCCGGGGACCCCGACACACTGTCCAGTGCCCCTCACCGCCGTGAAACAGACCGCCCATGTCCCGTCCACACCGTGGACATTTACCCTCGCCCACATGACCCCTCAGCCGAATCCCCAGGTCGGCGCCGCCGTCAAGGCCGCGGACCGCGCGCACGTGTTCCACTCCTGGTCCGCACAGGAGCTGATCGACCCCCTCGCCGTGGCAGGCGCGGAGGGCTCGTACTTCTGGGACTACGACGGAAACCGCTACCTCGACTTCACCAGCGGCCTCGTCTTCACCAACATCGGATACCAGCACCCGAAGGTCGTCGCCGCGATCCAGCAACAGGCGGCGGAGATGACGACCTTCGCGCCCGCCTTCGCCGTGGAAGCCCGCTCCGAGGCCGCACGCCTCATCGCCGAGCGGACCCCCGGTGACCTGGACAAGATCTTCTTCACCAACGGCGGCGCGGAGGCCGTGGAGAACGCGACCCGCATGGCGCGCCTCCACACCGGCCGCCCCAAGGTCCTCTCCGCCTACCGCTCGTACCACGGCGCCACCTCCGCCGCGATCAACCTCACCGGCGACCCCCGCCGCTGGCCCTCCGACAACGGCACGGCGGGCGTCGTCCACTTCTGGGCGCCGTTCCTCTACCGCAGCGCCTTCTACGCCGAGAACGAGCAGCAGGAGTGCGAGCGCGCCCTCCAGCACCTCGAGGACACCATCGCCTTCGAGGGCCCGCAGACGATCGCGGCGATCATCCTCGAATCCGTCCCGGGCACGGCCGGCATCATGATCCCGCCGCCGGGCTACCTCGCCGGCGTACGCGAGATCTGCGACCGGCACGGCATCGTCTTCATCCTCGACGAGGTCATGGCGGGCTTCGGCCGTACGGGCAAGTGGTTCGCCGCGGACCACTTCGACGGCGGCATCGTGCCCGACCTCCTCACTTTCGCGAAGGGCGTGAACTCGGGGTACGTCCCGCTCGGCGGGGTCGCGATCTCCCCGGCCATCGCCGAGACGTTCGCCCGCAGGCCCTACCCGGGCGGCCTCACGTACTCCGGACACCCGCTGGCCTGCGCCGCCGCCGTGGCAACGATCAACGTCATGGAGGACGAGGGCGTCGTCGAGAACGCGGCCCGCGTCGGCTCGGAGATCATCGCTCCCGCCCTCGCGGACCTCGCCGAGCGGCACCCGAGCGTCGGCGAGGTCCGTGGCCTCGGGATGTTCTGGGCCCTGGAGCTGGTCAAGGACAGGGAGACCCGCGAGCCCCTCGTCCCGTACAACGCCACGGGCGAGGCGAACGCCCCGATGGCCGCGTTCGGCGCCGCAGCGAAGAAGCAGGGCCTGTGGCCCTTCATCAATATGAACCGCACGCACGTGGTCCCCCCGTGCAACATCACGGACACGGAGGCGAAGGAGGGCCTCGCGGCGCTGGACGTGGCGCTGACGGAGGCGGACAAGCACACGGTGTGACCGCCCCGGTGGGCACCCCCGCCGCCGGGCGCCGGGAAACCGGTCGCCCGGGGCCGGGAACCCCGACCGCGTAGTCTGACGTGCTCGTAAGCAGACGACGACCACCAAGATGACTCCGCGAGGGAGCCCAGATGCCCGGCACCGACGGCTCCGCCGTCATCCGCAGCACTCTGCGCCAGCAGATCGCCGACGCGCTGCGCGACGAGATCCTCGGCGGCCGTCTGGAGCCGGGCCAGGAGTTCACGGTCAAGGAGATCGCCGAGCAGTACGGCGTCTCCGCGACCCCGGTCCGCGAGGCCCTGGTGAACCTCGCCGCGCAGGGCCTGCTCGACGCCGACCAGCACCGCGGCTACCGCGTCCACGAGCACACCCTCGCCGACTACCGGGGCATGCTGGAGGCCCGCGGCCTCGTCGCCGACGGCATCTTCCGCGACCTCGTGAAGAAGGGCACCCCCCTGGGGCCCAGGGGCCAGCAGGAAACCACCGCCGCCCTGATCTCCGTACGCCGCCGCGGCGAGGAAGCCGCACGCGCCGCCTGCGCGGGCGACCTGAACGTCCTCATCGGCTACGACCTCCGCTTCTGGCGCGAGCTCAGCGCCCTCTTCGGCAACCCCTACCTCTCGGACTTCCTGCACCGCCTCCGGCTGCAGTCCTGGGTCTGCGCCGTCACCTACCTCCGCCGCGCCGTCGAACGCGGCGACGGCGACCTGCGCGGCACCCTCTGGGCCCGGCACACCGAGCTCGTCGACGCCCTGGCGCACCGCGACCCCAAGGCCGCGCACGCGATCGTCGAGGAGTACAACGCCCACTCCCTCGCCCTCATCGAGCGGCTGGCCGCTGCATGAGCGTGGATCTGTCCGTCGTCGTCCCCGCCTACAACGAGGAGCGGCGCCTGGCCCCCACCCTCGCCGCGATCCGGGCGTACCTGGAGGACGGGACCGATGGCGGGCCGGCGGGCAGCGGCGACGGCACCCGGTGGGAGCTGATCGTCGTGGACGACGGCTCCACCGACGGCACCCTCGACATCGCGGCCGACGCCGAGGCCGCCGACCCCCGCGTCCGCCTCGTCCACTCCCCCCGCAACCGCGGCAAGGGCCACGCCCTGCGCCTGGGCGTCCTAGCCTCGCGCGGCGACCGCGTCCTGATCACCGACGCCGATCTGGCCACGCCCATCGAGGAACTGGAGTGCCTCGACAAGGCGCTCGCCGAGGGCCACGCGGCGGCGATAGGTTCCCGGGCCCGACCCGGCGCCACGATCGAGAGCCACCAGCACCGCCTGCGCGAACTCCTCGGCCGTACCGGCAATTTCCTGATACGAACGGTCGCCGTCCCCGGAGTCCGCGACACCCAGTGCGGCTTCAAGCTCTTCGACGGCGACCGTGCCCGTGAAGCCTTCGCCGCGTCGCGCCTGCGCGGCTGGGGCATAGACGTCGAGATACTGCAGTACTTCCGCCGCTCCGGCTGGCCGGTCGCCGAGGTGCCGGTGCGCTGGGCGCACCAGGAGGGCTCGAAGGTTCGCCCGGTCGACTACGCGAAGGTCCTCGCCGAACTGACCTCGCTCAAGGCCCGCACCCTCCGCCCCAGGGACCTGCTCGTGGCGGCGCTCTTCCTGGCCATGGCCGTCACCCTCTACTCGGGACGCTGGGCGGCACCGGGCGCGCGCTATCTCCCGGACTCCCTCCAGGACCAGAACCAGTGGGAGTGGTTCTTCGCGGTGACCGCGGACAACGTCCGCCACCTCCACAACCCCCTCTTCACGGACCTCCAGAACCACCCCGACGGCGTGAACCTCATGGCCAACACGGTCATGCTCGGCCTCTCCGTCCCCTTCGCCCCCGTGACCTGGCTCTTCGGCCCGGCGGCCGCCCTCAACGCGGCGATGACGCTGGGCCTGGCCGCGACCGCCCTCGCCTGGTACTGGCTGATCCGCAGACGTCTCGTACGGCACCGGGGCGCGGCAGCCGCCGGCGCGGCACTGGCCGCCTTCGCACCACCGATGGTCAGCCACGCCCACGCGCACCCGAACTTCATGGTCCTGTTCATGATCCCGCTGATCATCGACCGGGCGCTGCGGCTCTGCGAGGGCGAGGGCACCCGGGTCGTACGCGACGGGGTGATCCTCGGGCTCTTCACGACGTACCAGATCTTCCTCGGCGAGGAGCCGCTGCTGCTCGCCGCGGTGGGCATGCTGCTGTTCGCGGCGGCGTACGGGCTGGCGCACAGGGACATGGCGCGGGCGGCGCTGCGCCCCCTCGCGCGCGGCCTCGGCGTGGCCGTGGCGGTCACGGTCCCGCTGGTCGCCCTCCCGCTGTACTGGCAGTTCTTCGGCCCGCAGAGCTACACGAGCGTGCTGCACGGCGACAACGCGGGCAACAGCCCCCTGGCGCTCCTCTCCTTCGCGGAACGCTCACTGGCGGGCAACGAGCAGACGGCCGCCGCCCTCTCCGCCAACCCCACGGAACAGAACGCCTTCTACGGCTGGCCCCTGGCCGCGCTGGCCTTCGCGATCGTCGTACGTCTCTGGGAGTGGACGGTGGTGAAGGCGCTGGCCTTCACGGTCCTCGCGGCGGCGTTCCTCTCCCTGGGCCCGAAGTTCCGCGTTCCGCTGACGGACATCGTGCTTCCCGGCCCCTGGGCGCCCCTGTCCCACCTCCCGCTCTTCGAGTCGGTCATCGAATCGCGGGTGGCGATGGTGTGCGCCCCCGCGCTCGGCATGCTGGTGGCGCTCGCGCTGGCAGGCCTCTTCGCCGCGCCCCGCCGGATGACGGCAGCGCGGTACGCGGGTGTGGCGGCGGTCGCCCTCGCGCTGCTGCCGATCGTGCCGGCGCCGCTGCGGGCGGTGGAGCGGGAGCAGCCTCCCGGGTTCATCGCCGACGGGACCTGGAAGAAGTACCTGGGCGACGGCGAGACTCTCGTGCCCGTGCCCCTGCCGGACCCGGCGGGCGCGGAGGCGCTGCACTGGCAGACCACCGCCGGCCTGGGCTTCCGCCTGCCCGGCGGCTACTTCAACGGGCCGTGGGGACCGGACCGTGTGGGCATCTACGGCGCGTCGCCCCGCAACACCTCCGACCTCCTGCGGGACGTCCGCGCGGCGGGCCGTGCCCCGCGGATCACGGACGCGTGGCGCAGGGCGGCGCGCGAGGACCTGGCGTACTGGAACGCGGGCGTCCTGGTGCTCGCGCCGCAGGAGCACGACACCGAACTGCGGGTGACGGTGGAGGAACTCCTTGACCGCCCCGGAAAGTGGGTAGACGGGGTGTGGATCTGGGATCTGCACAAGGGGAGCTAGCGGGTGTCCGCCCGGACTACGCTGCCTGCACGCGAGGAACGTCCGACGTCCGATATGCCATCCGTGTATGACCTGACCTGAGGAGCACCCTTGGCCTGTGATCTGTGGCTGGTCCCGCTCGTCGACGTGCTGTGCCACAGCCCCGACAATCCCTTCGCGGAGGAGATCGCGGCGTACGACAAGGCGCTGCACGAGGCCGGCCTGCCTTCCGTCCCCGTCTTCGCCTATATGCCGGGCCTCTCCGGGGACGTGGCCCCGGTCGCGGGATTCGACTACGACGCGCTGCATTTCCTGCGTCGGGCGTATCTGCTCCAGGTCTGCGGCCTGGAGGTCACGCCGGTGGACGAACTGGGCGGGGACTACGAGCAGTTGCTGGAGATGTTCGACACCACGGCTCAGCAGTCGCACCTGGTCTGGCACTACGACCACGCGGGGGCTTACGTCCCGGTCGACTTCCCCGCGCCCCTCTCGAACGACGAACTCCTCTCCGGGGGCGGCCCGCTGGGCTCGTCCCACGCGCTCCTGCGGGAACTGGAGTTCGTGGCCCCGTCCATCGGCATCGACGCGACCAACCCTCCTCGCCCGCCGACCCCGCCCGAGGCGCCCACGTCCCTGGAGGAACCGGCGGCCCCGGCTCCACCGGACGACAGCCCCTTCGCGAGGGAGCGCCATGTGTGGCTCGGCCTGCACGCGGCGACCACCCGAAGCCTGGCGCAAGGCTCAATGATCATTTACAGCTGACGGCTCGTGGCCCGCCCGGCCGTTCGAGGCGCCCATCCGTCCCACTCACCTCACCTCACCTCACCTCAGCGAGGCTCCGGCGGTCGCTGTCGGGGCATGTTGGGGCGCGCCCCGGGCGGCAGGGCGGCTCGGAGCGGGGCAGTTCCGGCCTCCCCGCGGGAGGCCGGAACCACGGCCTGCATGGCCAACGGCGCGGGCCCCGACCGGAACTCCACCATCCAGTCCGCGGTCTCGGACCGCACGAGCTCCGTCACGTCCTCCGAGAACCGCCGAAGCACCCCGAGACACCGCTCGGCGGCCTCGCTGGCCGTCCCGTCGGTGGGCCCGAGCACCTCCCGCACACTCTCCGACGCCCAGTCGAACTGCAGCACCTGGAGCCGCCGCTGCACGGCCTGCGCGGTGGCCACGTCCCGCATCCACCCGGACGTCAGGCCGAAGAACCGGTCGCACGCCACACACGCCGCCCCCGCGAGCAGCGAAACGAACCCCCACGTGGCGATGCCCCCCACCGCCCCCGCCAGATCGAGCAGCGGAAGCACCCCCGCGCCCACGGCCCCCACCGCCGCCCCCACCCGCGCCAGCCGTGCCCCGCGCCGCTTCCACGCCCGGTCGGACAAGTACCACTCGGCGGTGTTGAGCGCGCCCCGCTCCACCCACCGGTACAGCTCGTCGAGCCGCCGCGCGGGATCGCCCCAGTCGCCGAGGGGAAAGGCCCGCCCCGTCAGATCCCCGACCCGGGAGCGGTCCCCACCGCCGGGGGCGCCACCGGGACCACCACCAGGAACGCCACCAGGAACGCCCGGCTGCGCACCCGCCCCGGCACCCTGCCCCTCTGGGGGCACCCCCTCGGGCTGCATCTCCGGCTGGCTCACCCGGCACTCCTACCTCTACGAGATTCCTGACTGTTCCCTGCGGCGGCTCCGTACGGTGCGCGCGCTGTGACAGTTGGTGCTGTGTGGTGCTGATGCGACTGATGTCATCTGCTCATGCGCAGCCCCAGTCCTACCGCCCAATGGGTGGCCATGAGCCCTTTTTCGCGGTATTTCCGCCCGGAAGAGCTGCTTGATCAGGTATAGGAAGACGGCCGATCTCACTCGAAAGAGTGCTGGGGCGAGGGCACCCTCGACCACGTAGGCTCATTCCAGGTGGAAAACCCACCGCAAATACCGTGACGAGACAGGAGCTGATCGTGATCCCCGGTGGTGGCCAGCCCGACATGCAGCAGCTGCTCCAGCAGGCCCAGAAGATGCAGCAGGACCTCGCGACCGCTCAGGACGAGCTCGCGCGCACGGAGGTCGAAGGCCAGGCGGGCGGTGGCCTCGTCAAGGCGACGGTCACCGGCTCCGGCGAGCTGCGCGGCCTGGTGATCGACCCCAAGGCGGTCGACCCGGAAGACACCGAGACCCTCGCGGACCTGGTGGTCGCGGCGGTCCAGGCGGCGAACGAGAACGCGCAGGCGCTCCAGCAGCAGAAGCTGGGCCCGCTCGCGCAGGGTCTGGGCGGCGGAGGCATCCCGGGCCTTCCCTTCTAAGAGGGCCACAGGCCAACTACCGTACGTACCAAAGTGTGATACTCGGCAAAAGCAGGAAAGGCACCCCGTGTACGAAGGCGTGGTTCAGGACCTCATCGACGAATTGGGCAGGCTGCCCGGCGTCGGTCCCAAGAGCGCGCAGCGGATCGCCTTCCACATCCTGCAGACCGAGCCGACGGACGTACGCCGCCTCGCCCACGCCCTCCTTGAGGTGAAGGACAAGGTCCGCTTCTGCGCGACCTGTGGCAACGTCGCGCAGGAAGAGCTCTGCAACATCTGCCGCGACCCGCGCCGCGACCTCAGCGTCATCTGTGTGGTCGAGGAGCCCAAGGACGTCGTGGCGATCGAGCGTACGCGCGAGTTCCGGGGGAAGTACCACGTCCTGGGCGGAGCGATCAGTCCGATCGAGGGGGTGGGACCGGACGACCTGCGTATACGAGAGCTGCTCGCGCGCCTGGCGGACGGCACGGTCACGGAGCTGATCCTGGCCACGGACCCGAACCTGGAGGGCGAGGCGACGGCGACGTACCTCGCGCGCATGATCAAGCCCATGGGCCTGAAGGTCACCCGCCTGGCCAGCGGGCTCCCTGTCGGGGGAGATCTGGAATACGCGGACGAGGTCACCCTGGGCCGCGCCTTCGAGGGGAGACGACTCCTAGATGTCTAAGAAGCAGCAAGAGAAGTCCACGAATCCGGAAGCGTCGGCCGTCGCGGAGCCGGTCGTCGTCCCCGAGCCGGTGATCGTCCCCGAGACGCTCATCGCCCCGGAGGCGACGGTCCTCCTGCACGCCGCCCAGGACCCCGACTCCTTCGCGGTGCAGATCTCGGACCAGATCGAGAGCTTCATCGTCGCGGTGACGGAGGTCGCCAAGGGCGACGAGCCCGACTCGGCCGTCCCCTTCCTCCTGCTTGAGGTCTCCCAACTCCTGCTGGCCGGCGGCCGCCTGGGCGCGCACGAGGACATCGTCCCCGAGGACCGCTACGAGCCGGATCTCGGCCCGGAGCGCGACGTCGACGATCTGCGTGAGCGCCTGGCCGCCATGCTGGAGCCGATCGACGTCTACTCCGAGGTCTTCGACCCGTACGAGCCCCGCAAGGCCCCGGTGCCCTGCCGCATCTCGGACGACCTGGCAGACGTGGTCGCCGACCTCTCCCACGGCCTGGCGCACTACCGCGCGGGCCGCACAGTCGAGGCCCTGTGGTGGTGGCAGTTCTCGTACTTCTCGAACTGGGGCTCCACCGCGTCGGGTGCCCTGCGGGCCCTCCAGTCGCTGGTCGCCCACGTCCGCCTGAACCAGCCCCTCGAAGACCTCAACGGCCTGGACACCGACGAGGACCTGGCCGAGGAAGCACTCGCGGAAGCGGCGGGCAAGGTCATGGCGGAGGAGATCGCCGGGCCTCTGGGCCTGCGCTCCGTGCAGTAGACGGCGTCCGGGACACCCGGTCCGGGCCACCCAGCTGCCCGGGCCGGCGAGGGCTCAGCGCTTGCCGGTCGGCCGGAGCTTGCGCCACAGCGACCACGTGGTGGTGGTCCAGGCCCACGCACCGGCGACCAGCACCGCGACCTTCGTCCAGAACCACAGCGACGCGGGCTCCGGATCACTGACCAGGTCGATGCCCCACCAGAGAAGTCCACCGGTGAACAGGACCGTGGGCACTACCTCGGCCCGTGCCGCACGCCGTGACTTCCCCGGCCCTTCGCTGAGCCGCAGGGCGTAGACCTCGACGTCCCCGAACTCGCCCGCGGCGCTCCCGCCCGATGCGGCGAGATGGTCCCGCGCTTCGGCCACGCTGCGCCGGGCGTCCCCCGCGGACACCCCGTGCCGCCCCCGCAGCAGCGCGAACAGCCGCGTCAGCCACGCCTCGTCGTCGCTCCCCGCGCCCCCTTCCCGGCCGCTCCGTATGTCCTCGGCAGGCACGGCCCGGCCACGGAACCAGCGCCCGACTGACTCCGGGCGAATCCGCCACCCCACCATCCCGAGCAGCGCGCCGACCGCGAACAACGAGGGCGCCGGAACGCTCACTTGAGGCCCTCGGGGTACTGCGGTGAACAACGCGGCGCAGACCACGACGAGCACCGCGGCGCAGGCCATGGCCACCCGGCCGGCGCGAAGCCGCCCCGCCGCGCGCAGCTCGGGGACGACGCCGGTCACGAGCACGATCAGCACGGCCAGCAGCAGCCCGGCCCCGCCGGTGGCCCAACCGACCCGCATCCAGAGGCCGTTGGCGGCCCACAGCACCACGCCGAACAGGGTGACCTGGCCGCCGGCCAGCAACAAGGAGCTGGTGAACCGGTCACCGGGGGCGAAGCCCTCGACGTCGACGGAGCTGCGCCGGGTCTCGTCGATCCGCTCGGCTGCCACCGTCTCGGCGTACGCCGTGGGATCGCCGAGCACCTCTCTGACGGGCGCCCCCGCCTCGACGGCGGTCATCCGGGCCTCCTCGAGGGCCTCCTCGGCGAGCCCCTCGGGCGGCGAGTGCTCTACAACCAGCGCGAGCTCGAACTCCGCGGCCCACCGCGCGTCATCGCCGCTCGGCCAGCCCGAAGCCTTCTCCTTGCCTTCCGTACGCATCGTCAACTTCCCCCAGTCCCTGTCCGCTCTCAACTCTCGGAGCTCTCCGCGGAGACCCCGCTGCCATCGGCCAATGCCGTCACCACACCGTCGAAGTCCCGCCAGGCGCGGTACTCGACGGCCAGCCGCGTGCGCCCCGTTTCGGTGAGGCTGTAGTACTTCCGTCCGGGTCCGCCGTCGCCCGCGCTCCAGCGGATGTCGACGGCGCCTTCCTCTTCCAGCCTGGTCAGGGCCGGATAGAGCGTCGCCGCCTTGGCGTTGGACAGACCGGCCGCGCTCAACTCCTGCAGCAGCGCGTACCCATAGCTCTCGCCCCGCTCCAGCATCCCGAGCAGACACAGAGGCAACGCCGCGCGCAGCCATGCGGAGCTGAATTCCGCCATGCCCTCCGCCCCTCCTCGTCTTCTCGACTAGTTCGGATTTCAGAATAGTCGGAGTCTCGGACATCCGCCAGACCCGGAAGAGTGAAGCGAGGGAGAGCCTGTGACCCGCCCCACTTTCGGAGTGCTCCACTCCCCAGCGGGCATGTGCCAAGCCGAGCGGTCGAAACGTACGTCCCGAGCAGCGGGCGCGTATGCCGGCGGATGATCACGGAGTGGGCGGGACATCTCACGATGCGATATTCGCGCGGCGAATTTCGGCCGCTCGTTAGACTGAGCCGACCGCAGCAGTGCGGTAAGAGACGGACTGAGCGAGGAGCGCACGTGAGCCTTGTCGTGCAGAAGTACGGAGGCTCCTCCGTAGCCGATGCCGAGGGCATCAAGCGGGTCGCCAAGAGGATTGTCGACGCCAAGAAGAACGGCCATCAGGTCGTTGTCGTGGTGTCCGCCATGGGTGACACGACGGATGAGTTGATCGATCTTGCCGGGCAGGTATCCCCGATTCCTGCCGGGCGTGAATTCGACATGCTGCTGACCGCCGGGGAGCGGATCTCCATGGCCCTTCTGGCCATGGCGATCAAAAACCTGGGTCACGCGGCCCAGTCGTTCACGGGCAGCCAGGCCGGTGTCATCACCGACTCCGTCCACAACAAAGCGCGGATCATCGATGTCACCCCGGGCCGCATCCGGGACTCGATCGACGAGGGCAACATCGCCATCGTCGCCGGGTTCCAGGGCGTCAGCCAGGAGGGCAAGAACATCACCACGCTCGGTCGTGGTGGATCCGACACGACCGCTGTCGCCCTCGCGGCCGCGCTCGACGCGGAGGTCTGCGAGATCTACACGGACGTGGACGGCGTTTTCACCGCCGACCCCCGTGTGGTCAAGAAGGCCCAGAAGATCGACTGGATCTCGTTCGAGGACATGCTGGAGCTCGCGAGCTCCGGGTCCAAGGTGCTGCTCCACCGCTGTGTGGAGTACGCCCGTCGTTACAACATCCCGATTCACGTCCGCTCGTCCTTCTCGGGACTGCGGGGTACGTGGGTCAGCAACGAACCGCAAGGGGACCGCAAGGTGGAGCAGGCCATCATCTCCGGTGTCGCGCACGACACCTCGGAGGCCAAGATCACGGTCGTCGGCGTGCCGGACAAGCCGGGTGAGGCCGCAGGGATCTTCCGCGCCATCGCGGACTCCGGGGTCAACATCGACATGATCGTCCAGAACGTGTCGGCCGCCTCGACGGGCCTCACGGACATCTCGTTCACGCTGCCCAAGGCAGAGGGCCGCAAGGCCGTCGACGCGCTGGAGAAGACCCGCGCGGCCATCGGCTTCGACTCCCTTCGCTACGACGACCAGATCGCCAAGATCTCGCTGGTCGGCGCGGGCATGAAGACGAACCCCGGCGTCACCGCCGCCTTCTTCGAGGCGCTCAGCGACGCGGGCGTGAACATCGAGCTGATCTCGACCTCCGAGATCCGCATCTCGGTCGTGACGCGCGCCGATGACGCGAACGAGTCCGTGCGCGCCGTACACACGGCCTTCGGCCTCGACTCCGACACGGACGAGGCCGTGGTCTATGGAGGCACCGGGCGATGACCGGAAAGCCGACGCTCGCGGTCGTCGGAGCGACCGGGGCCGTCGGCGCGGTCATGCTCCAGATCCTGTCGCAGCACGCCGACATCTGGGGCGAGATCCGACTCGTGGCCTCACCGCGCTCGGCCGGCAAGAAACTGGCCGTGCGCGGTGAGGAGGTCGAGGTGCTCGCGCTGAGCGAAGAGGCCTTCGACGGCGTCGACGTCGCGATGTTCGACGTGCCCGACGAGGTGAGCGCGCAGTGGGCTCCCGTCGCGGCGTCCAAGGGCGTCGTCGTCGTGGACAACTCCGCCGCCTTCCGGATGGACCCGGACGTGCCGCTGGTCGTCCCCGAGGTCAATCCGCACGCCGCGCGCGTGCGCCCGCGCGGCATCGTCGCCAACCCCAACTGCACGACCCTCTCGATGATCGTGGCCATCGGCGCGCTGCACGCCGAGTTCGGGCTTCGCGAGCTGATCGTCTCCTCGTACCAAGCGGTGAGCGGGGCCGGACGCGACGGCGTGGACACGCTGCGGCGGCAGATGAAGCTGGTGGCGGGTTCGGAGCTCGGCACCAGCCCGGGTGACGTACGCCGTGCCGTCGGCGACGACACCGGGCCCTTCCCGGAGCCCGTGGCGCTGAACGTGGTGCCGTGGGCCGGGACGCTGCGCGACGACGGCTGGTCGTCCGAGGAGATGAAGGTGCGGGACGAGTCCCGCAAGATCCTCGGCCTGCCCGATCTGAAGGTCGCGGTGACCTGCGTACGCGTGCCGGTCGTCACCACGCACTCGGTGACCGTGCACGCGCGCTTCGAGGACGAGGTCACGGTGGACCGCGCGCGCGAGATCCTGGCCACCGCTCCTGGCGTCGTGCTGTTCGACAACCCGGCCGCCGGGGAGTTCCCGACCCCCGCCGACGTGGTCGGGACCGACCCCACGTGGGTGGGCCGGGTGCGGCGCGCGCTGGACGATCCGACGGCCCTGGAGCTCTTCGTGTGCGGGGACAACCTGCGCAAGGGCGCCGCGCTGAACACGACCCAGATCGCGGAGCTCGTGGCGGGGGAGTTCACCGGGCGTCAGTAGTAGGGACAAAAAGGCGCAGAAAGGTGCGGGCGGGCGGGCAGAAATAGCCCCACATGCTCCCCGGGGCGAAAGTCTTTGTGGCGTCTGTGTAAGTTCTGTGTCCAACTTGGTGGCCAGGATCGCTTGAACTGGACCATTGCCACGTTCCAAGATTCGCAATATTCGTCCCCGTCCACTGCAACCGGCAGCTGGGCGGGGCGCGTCTTTGCGAGCGCCCTCCCGGGGGTGTGACCTGAGCGCTGCGGAAATTTGGGCATAGGGGAAGAGCTGGTACGCATGGGTGCAATTGATGCATCGTCACCAACGGCGACGCTGCCTGCCGCAAACGCGCCGCGTGATGCGTACAACCCTCCAGGGGGTGAGCGTGTCCAACAGGCGTGGCAGAGGTACTCGATTTCACAGCGGTTCAGGCGAGGGGCGCGGCCCTGCGCCCGCCTCGCCGTCCCCGTGCGCCCGCCGGCATGCCGGTGATCGCCCCCATGCCCACCACGAGATCGGCCCGCATCCCGACGCAGCGCGAGGGCGCTGAGGAGGCGATGAGCGCCGGCACCACAGTCGACCACCTGACCGAGACCTACCGCGCCCACTACAGGTCGCTCCTCGGCCTGGCGGCGCTGCTTCTCGATGACACGGCCTCCTGCGAGGACGTGGTGCAGGAGGCGTTCATCCGGGTGCACTCGGCGCGCAAACGCGTGCGGGACCCGGAGAAGACGCTCGCCTATCTCCGGCAGACCGTCGTGAACCTCTCGCGGTCCGCGCTGCGGCGCCGGATCCTCGGGCTGAAGCTGCTCTCGAAGCCGATGCCCGACATGGCGAGCGCCGAGGAGGGTGCGTACGACCTCCTTGAGCGGGACGAGTTGATCAAGGCGATGCGCGGCCTTCAGCGCCGCCAGCGCGAGGTTCTGGTCCTGCGGTATTTCGCGGACATGACCGAGGCGCAGGTCGCCGAGACCCTGGGCATATCGCTCGGGTCGGTGAAGGCGTACGGCTCGCGCGGGATCGCGGCGCTGCGGGTCGCCATGGAGGCACCGGCATGAGCAAGCATGAGTACGGGCGCGAGCACGAAGAGCGCCGCGACGAGAGCCGCGACGAGAGCGCCGAGTTTGAGCAGCATGCTGGGGACGGAACTGTGAAACACGGCCAGGGCGACGAGCCCACCGCGTCCGCGCCCGAGAGCGGGTCCGAAACCGAGGCTTCCGGGACGGAGGAGACCGAGGTCTCCGGGGCCGATACTCCCGAGGCCGAGGCCTCCGGGAGCGAGAGCGAGCCGGGGGCGAAGGCCGACGCCGAGTCGGGCTCCGGGGCGGATTCCCTCTTCGGTGAGGACGGCGGCCCGGACGAGCTGGCACTGCGCAGGATGATGCGTTCCGCCGTCCAGGAGATCGAGCCGGGGGACCGCGCCCTGGAGCGGCTGCGGTACGCGGTACCGGCGCGCAGGCAGCGCAAGCGCCAGGCCGTGGTCGGTATGGCCGCCGCCGCGCTCTTCATCGGCACCGCCATCCCCGCTCTCGTGCACGTCACGAACTCCGGCGGCGGCTCGGACGACCGGCCGTCGATCGCGGGCAACAGCGAGCAGACGCAGGGCGGTTCGAGTCAGGGCAAGGGCCCCGACGGCGGCGAGAAGGGCAGGGGCAGCGACTCCGGCCCCTCCAAGTCGAAGGACAAGAAGGACAAGAAGGGCAAGAAGGACGGCAAGGGGAAGGGTGAGGCCAGCGGCGGCGCGACCGGTGGTCCCGACCCGGCGGGTACAGCATCCGCCGACTCGCCTGCCTGCGCGGCGGACCAGCTCGGCAATGCCAGCGGTAGCGCGGGCGGCGCGGACGCCGAGGGCAAGGTGTACGGCAGCTTCCGCATCGCCAACATCTCCGGCAGCAGCTGCACGGTCAGCGCCCCGGGCGGCGTGAGCACGGCGGCCACGGGGGCGGCCGATCCCGCGAAGATCGTCGTCGCCGACCACGTGGCGGGCGACGCGGCGACGGGCCTTCCCGACCCGGGACAGGCGGTCGGCTCGCTGGTCCTGCAGCCGGGCGCCGCGTACGAGGTGAAGTTCGCCTGGGTGCCTTCGGAGTCGTGTCCGACGGACAGCGGTGAGCCGCCGTCCCCCGACCCGACCCCCACCGAGGGCAGCGGCGGAGACAGTGGCTCACCGGGCGGCACGGAGCCCCAGATGGTGCGCGAGGACGGCGGCGTACTGGACGGCGGTGTGACGGTGTCCCTGACCGCCGCCCAGGGTTCGCCCTCGGCGGGCGCGACGATCACCAACGCGTGTGCGGGGACGGTGTACCGGACGGGGATGTTGTCGGCGTCGTAGGTGACGTCGGCGACCGGACCCTCACGGCCGGACGCCAGTGGTACGAAACCGGACGGGCCGGATCCTGAGAAGGATCCGGCCCGTCCGACGTTCAGTGGGAGAAGGCTGGAGGTGAGGGAGGGGGAGAGGGGATCTCAGCCCGCGCGGACCTCGGCCGTCCCGGCCCCCGCCGCCCCGTCCGCCGTGGCGGAACCCTCTGGCAGGATCCCCAGCTCGGCGTCCCGCGCGAACTCCCGCTCCCGCCGGAACAGCCGGAACCACATGAAGACGACGAACCCCGCGAACACGAACCACTCGCCGGTGTAACCGAGGTTCTGGAAGGCCTTGAGGTCGAGCCCGGAGTTCTCCGGCGCTGACGCCGGTACCGCCTTCATCCCGGAGTCGCCCTTCTCCAGGGTGACCCAGGCGTCGTACACATCGCCCTTGACCAGGTTCACCAGCGAGGCCGCGCTGATGGCGCCCAGCTGGCCGTCCGGCAGCCCGCCGGCCGCGCTGACCCCGTTCGAACCGGGGCTCTCGGAGGCCTGGAGCGCCCCCGTCACGGTGACCTCACCGGACGGCGCGGCGGGAGCCTTCGCCGCACTCGCGTGCCCGGGGAGCCAGCCCCGCACGACCGGCAGGTCCTTGCCGTCGCCGGTGTGCAGCAGGGTGAGGACGTAGTAGCCCGACTTGTCGTCCAATTCCCGGTCCGGAACCAGCAGTTGCTTGCCGTACCGCCCGGAGGCCGACACCCGTTCCCCGGACGTCTCCTTGTCCACGGGGAGCATCGAGTCCAGCGGCCGGGGCTTCTCCTGCGACCGGGTCGGCGACGCCTGCCGGTCCGCCTGCTTCTGTGCGGCGTCATGCGCCTCGACGCGGTCCTCGAACCGTCCGAGCTGCCATGACCCCATGAAGACGCAGACGGGGATGGCCAGCAGTACGAAGACGTTGATCCCCCACCAGCGGGGCGTCAGCAGGAACCGGTACACACCCCCACGGTACGGGTGTGCCCGGCACAGACGCCCCGCGGGGTTGGCGAAGCCACCGGCCGCGCCACCGCCCCCGCGGCCCGGGTCCCGCCTAGCGGAGGTGCCGCGCGGCGAAGTCCAGTTCCAGCCGCACCTGCTTGATCCGCTCGTCCACGACGAGCGAGCCGTGCCCCGCGTCGTACCGGTACACCTCGTGCACGGCGTCCCGGGCCTTGAGCCGGTCCACGTAGTTCTCCACCTGGCGGATCGGGCAGCGCGGGTCGTTCACGCCCGCGGAGATGTAGACCGGGGCCTTCACCGCGTCCACGTACGTCAGCGGGGACGAGGCCTCGAAGCGCTCCGGGACCTCCTCGGGCGTACCGCCGAGGAGCGTGCGGTCCATGGCCTTCAGGGCCTCCATCTCGTCGTGGTACGCCGTCACGTAGTCGGCGACCGGGACCGCGGCCAGGCCCACCGCCCAGGAGTCGGGCTGGGTGCCGACGCCGAGGAGCGTGAGATAGCCGCCCCAGGAGCCGCCCGCAAGGACGATGCGGTCCGGGTCAGCGAGGCCCGACGTCACGGCCCACTCCCGCACCGCAGCGATGTCCTCCAGCTCGATCAGACCGACCCGGTGCTTGAGGGCGTCCGTCCACTCCCGGCCGTACCCGGTCGAGCCGCGGTAGTTGACGCGCACCACCGCGTACCCGTGGTCCACCCAGGCCGCCGGGCCCGCGGCGAACGCGTCGCTGTCGTGCCACGTCGGGCCGCCGTGGATCTCGAAGACCGTGGGGAGGGGGCCTGTCGCGCCGGCGGGCTTCTGCGCGAGCGCGTGGACACGGCCGCCGGGGCCCTCCACCCACACATCCTCCACCGGCACGGAGGCCGGGGCCTTCATGCCCGGCGGGTCAAGGACGACGCCGCCCGTCGTCGAGCGCACCACCGGCGGCTCGGCGGCCGACGACCACAGGTACTCCACGCTGCCGTCCGGCCGCGCCGTCGCCCCCGACACCGACCCCGCGGGCGTCTCGACCTCGATCAGCTCACTGGAGGCGAACACGTACCGGAACAACTCGCTGCGGGCCTCGAAGCTGTGCGCGATGAGCAGGGCGGAACCGTCCGGATACCACTCGGCGCTCACGTCACCCGGCAGGTCCAGGGCCAGGTCCGTCTCCTCGCCCGACGCGACGTCCCACACCATCGGCTCCCAGCGGCCGCGCCGCTGATGCCCGACGAGCAGCCGCGTGTCCCCGGCGACGGGCGCGAAACCGAGGACCTCAAGACCCAGCTCGACCGTGCCGCCCTCGGTGTCGTCGAGCTCGGCGACCGTGGAGCCGTCCGGCCTGATCACCCGGAGGGTGGAGTGCATCGCGTCGCCGTGCTCCGTGTGCTCGACGGCGATCAGCGAGCCGTCGTGGGAGAGGTCGCCGACGCCCGCGGACTCGCGGTGGCGGTAGATCTCGACGGGGTCCGCGCCCGGGGCACGTACGACATGGATCGTCGACCCTTCGTCGTCCGTCGAGCGGCCCACGACGGACATCCGCCCGTCCCGGGCGAGAGCGAGGCCCGCCGGATACGACGCCTCGAGCCCTGGCACCGCGGGCTCGTCGGTGCCGCCGCCCGCGAAGGGCTGGCGCATCCACACACCGAATTCGTCGCCGTCCGTGTCGTTGAACCACCAGATCCACTCGCCGTCCGGCGAGAGGATCCCGTCCGTCGTGCCGTTCGGCCGGTCCGTCACCTGGCGCTGTTCGCCGGTCGCGCGGTCCCACGCGTACAGCTCGTACGTCCCTGTCGCGTTCGACACGAACAAGGAACGGTCGGGGGCGTCCTCCGCCCAGTCGGGCAGGGACACCCGCGGCGCACGGAACCGCTTCTCCCAGTCCGGCGTCTCCGCAGCCGCGTCCGTACCTGCACCCGCATCCGTACCCGCACCCAAGTCGCTCATGGACCCCATAGTGCACGTCCACGCCGACAATCCGCTGGCGAGGGTCCCCAGCCTGTGGATAACTTTCTGGAATGTACTCACCGACCCCTTCCGACTGGCGCGAGGCCAACCGAAGACGCTGGGACGAACGCGTGCCTCTGCACCTGGCCAGTGACTACTACGACCTCGACGCCTTCCGCGCCGGCAAGGACCCGCTGCGCGCCTTCGAGCTCGCCGAGGTCGGTGACGTCACCGGGCGCTCGCTGCTCCACCTCCAGTGCCACATCGGCCTGGACACCCTCTCCTGGGCCCGGCACGGGGCCTCCCGCGTGGTCGGCCTGGACTTCTCCGAGCCCGCCGTGGAAGCGGCCCGCGACCTCGCCGCAGAGCTCGGCCTCAGCGCCGACCAGGCGTCCTTCGTCGCCGCCGACGTGTACGACGCGGCGGATGCGGTGCCCGACTCCTCGTACGACATCGTCTACACCGGCGTGGGCGCCCTGTGCTGGCTCCCCGACATCCAGCGGTGGGCCGAGACCGCGGCGGCGCTCGTCGCGCCCGGCGGCTTCCTCTACCTCTCGGAGTTCCACCCGCTCGCCGACATCCTGGACGACGCGACGGGCTCACGGATCGAGCACGACTACTTCGCCCGCGACGCCTGGGTCGACGAGGCCCCCGGCGGCTACGCGGACACCACCACCCCCACGGTCCACAACCGCACCGTCGAGTGGCAGCACCCGGTGGGCGAGGTCGTCTCGGCCCTGGCGGCGGCGGGCCTGCGCATCGACTTCCTCCACGAGCGCGACACGACGCTCTTCGCGCGCTTCGGCACCCTCGAACTCCGCGACGGAGTCCACCAGTTCCCGGTGGACCGCCCCCGCATCCCCCTCATGTACTCCCTGCGGGCGAGCAAGCCGCGCAGGACGGCGGCCTGAGCTTCTTCTCAGTGGGTCGGCCGCATCCACCCCTCCCGCACGAGCCCGTCGCGCGCCACCCCCGCCTCGCTCTCTCCCCGGCCGGGCGGCGCCGTCGAGCCGGGCCCGACCGGGTCGAACTCGCCGAGCTTGGTCCAGCCCCACGAGCGCAGGACCTCGCGCCCCAGGTCGTCGTCCCGTTTGATGACCGCGACGACCAGATCCGTGGCGTGCCGGATGAGCAGCAGCGTGCGCAGGCGGCCCGAGACCCCTTGGCGCCGGTACGCGGGCACCACCATCAGCTCGGTCAGGACGAAGACCCGGCCCGATGCCGTGCGTTCCTCGACCTCCGGGGGCAGCACCCCGCGAAACCCCTCCCACCAGTCGCCGGTACGCGCCGCGCGGTAGCCGTAGAGACAGCCGACGAGGCCCCCCGCGTCGGCGACGACCATGTCGAAGTCGGGCCGCTGCACGGCGCTCTCGAAGAGCCGCAGAAACCCCTGCCTGTCGCGGTACTCGGCGCCGGCGTCTCCTTCGTAGGCCTCGACATAGACGTCGGCGACCGCTTCCCGCTGCTGCTCCGCCTGCCACCGGGTCAGCCGCCGCAAGAAGACCTCTGCCATTCGTTCCTCCACCCGCCCCCGCCGAGGGAACCTCGAACCCCTCGACACCCATGGACTCCGCATGGTGGCACCACGGAACGGTGAGCGGAACGGGGCGTGTCAGGGCCACTTGAAGACAGAGCCACTTGAAGACAGGGCTACTTGAAGACAGGACGCCGGGCCATCGGTGGCTTCAAAGGTGCATCATCGCCATGACCTCAGGGCTCCGTACGCCCGTCGACACGGTGGGCACGTCTTCGTCCGCGCGGATCCATCCGGCGCGCTCGGCAGCCATGACGGCGTCCCGCTCCCCGGCATCGGCTTCCGCGTTCAGCCGTTCGTCGGCGCCCAAGTGCTGTGCCCCCGCCGCTGTTCCGGCCGTCAGCGAGGCCTTGAGAGCCGCCTTGCAGGCCGCTGCCGAGTGCTCGGCGTGCTCGGCGCCCTCGGTGCCTTCGTCCACGAGTTGCCCCATCTGGGCGGCCTGCGCGGCGGCGGCCGAGGCGTTGCGCGCACAGCGGGAATCCGCGGCCGGGTCGGGCGCACTCTCGGAGAGGACGGCGAGGGCCTGGGCCGCCACACGGGCGGCGTGAGCGGCCTTCCAGACGGCGTCGGCATGACCGCCGGCCCCGGGCCCCGGCTGCTCGGTCCCTTGCTGCCCGGTCCCTTGCTGCTCGGCCCCACGTTGCTCGGCCCCACGTTGCTCGGCCCCGCGCCGCTCGACGTAGCGGCTGAGCGCCGCCGCCCGTGCCGCCGCGCTCTCGGCGCGGGCCGCGTGACCCGCCCGCAGGGCTTCCGCCGCAGGGGCGTGTGCTCCCGGTGCTCCCGGTTCACCCGCTGGCTCTCGCTCTTCGTGGTCGTGCTCGTTCACCGGCACCTCCATGCCTGCACGGAGCAACGGGGCGCTGTGCCCCGCCCCCACCCGACGTGGTCCACAGCGGTGGACGGCGGATGTGTCGGGCAGGGTGGCACGTCGCCGCACAACAGACCAGAGCCGCGCGCGGACCCGGCCGCCCTTCACACGCTCCGCGCGTTACGCGTTCCGCTGCGCGGGCGGCAACAACAGATCACGTTCCGGGTGCTGTTCGCCCGACACGCTGCCCTGGATTCCGAGGTCCTTGCGCGCCGCGTCGTGGAAGGTGTTGATGGCGCGGAACGCCTCGCGGTTCCGGTGGCGCCACTCGTCGAGAGTCCCCTCGGTCCTGCCTGTGGCCTGCCAATCGATCTGCGCGACAAGGGCGTTCAGGTCGTGGCCCGCTTCGACGGCCTCGTCACCGCCCATCAGCATGACCCGCTCGAAGGCGCTGCCCCAGGCGCGCCCCGCCTCCGCCAGGTCGTCACGGAGCTCGTGTTCCGTCCTGCGGTGATCCTGCATGCCGCCGCGCTGCTCGTAGAGCCGCACGGCCATGGCTATGCGCGCCTTCGCCGCGTCCACGTAATCGCCGTACGCCTCGACCTTCTTGTCGTCCCAGCGCGTGAGCAACTGATGCCGGTTCCGGCTGCGTTCCATCAAGTAGTTGGTGACGTGTGTGGTCAGGGCGCCGAGCAGAACGGCGGCCACCGTGACGAGCTGTTCGCCCGCTCCCAACGTTCCCCCAGGTCAGGTCAGCCGTACTCCTCAAGACGACTGGACGATCTTACGAGTACGGCCGGGGCGGGGGAAGGTGATCGCTGGAGTGCGCGCACTGGGCTTGCTGCTCATGACCTCAGATGAAGAGCCCGAAGACGTGGTCGAGTGACCAGACCTGCCAGCTCATCCCGAAGAAGCCGACCGCGGAGATCAGCGCCATCATCAGGTTCTGCCCCTGCTCGCCCCAGTCATGGATCATCAGGACCAGATAGATCAGGTTGAGCACGAGGCCGCAGACCAGGGCTATCGGCGTGAGGAAGCCGACGACGAGGCCGAGGCCGAGCGCCAGCTCCGCGTAGGCGACGACGTACGCCATCGTGCGCGGCCGGGGCTTCGCCACGACCTCGAAGCCCGATCGCACGAAGGCCCAGCGGTGTTTGTCCGCGATCCCCGCGGCCCAGGTGATCCCGCCGCCGTCGAACCAGGTCTTCTTGTCCTTGTGGCGCCAGCTCTCCAGCCACCAGAGGCCGAGCCCGATCCGGAGAACGGCCAGCCACTCGGCTCCGCTGAGCCACATCGTCTGCATCGTGTGCCCTCCTTCGACCTGAACCATCCGACCTGACGATGCGTCAGTTCAGCGGATCGGCGGCGATCGCGCAAGAGGCTGAGTTCAGGGTGAGCGCTTGCCGTCACCCCGGTGAGCCCATAGCCTAAATCTGATGGATCGTCAGATACGAGTCTCGGCAGCCGGCAGGCAGTAGGGGGCACAGCAGTGGTCAGTAGCGACGACGGCACCAAGGAACTCCCCAGGGTGATCAGCGTGGATGACCACGTGATCGAGCCCGCGCACCTCTTCGAGAAGTGGCTGCCGAGCAAATATCGCGACCGGGGACCGAAGCCCTTCACGGCCGGTATCGGGGAACTGGAGTACATCGGAGGCAAGTACAAGTTCACGACCGACCCGGAAGGGCAGATCACCGACTGGTGGGAGTACGAGGGGGAGATCTTCCCGTACAAGCGCATCATCGCGGCCGTCGGCTTCTCGCGCGACGAGATGACGCTCGACGGCATCACGCGTGAGCAGATGCGCCGCGGCTGCTGGGACCCGGCGGCCCGCCTGGCGGACATGGACATCAACCACGTCGAGGCCTCCCTCTGCTTCCCGACGTTCCCCCGCTTCTGCGGGCAGACGTTCTCCGAGGCCAAGGACAAGGAGGTCGGGCTCGCCTGCGTCCGGGCGTACAACGACTGGATGGTGGAGGAGTGGTGCGGGGACAGCCGCGGACGGCTGATCCCGCTGTGCCTCATCCCGCTGTGGGACGTGGACCTCGCCGTCGCCGAGATCAAGCGGAACGCGGCTCGCGGCGTGCGTGCCGTGACCTTCAGCGAGATCCCCACGCACCTCGGACTGCCGTCGATCCACTCCGGCTACTGGGACCCGTTCTTCGCGGCGTGCGAGGAGACCGGCACCGTCGTGAACATGCACATCGGCTCGTCGTCGCAGATGCCGGCGGCGTCACCCGACGCGCCCCCGGCCGTCCAGGCGTCCCTGAGCTTCAACAACGCCATGGCCTCGATGATGGACTTCCTCTTCTCCGGGGTCCTGGTGAAGTTCCCGCGCCTCAAACTGGCCTACAGCGAGGGCCAGATGGGGTGGATCCCGTACGCCCTGGAGCGTGCCGACGACGTCTGGGAGGAGCACCGCGCCTGGGGCGGGGTCAAGGACCTGATCCCGGAGCCCCCGTCGATGTACTACTACCGGCAGATCTACTGCTGCTTCTTCCGGGACAAGCACGGTGTCGCCTCGATCGAGACCGTGGGCGTCAACAACGCCACCTTCGAGACCGACTATCCGCACGTCGACTCGACGTGGCCGCACACGAAGGCAGTGGCCGAGGACCACGTCGGCCACCTCCCCGAGGACGTGGCGTACAAGCTGCTCCGGGGGAATGCCATCCGCATGCTGGATCTGCCGTTCGACCGGGACCTGTAGGCACGTTCGCGTTCACTCGTGGTGGGCCGGGCGTGCGCAGCCGGCTCCACCACCGGGCGCGGGAGCCGGGGCCGAACCGGGGCACCGGCCCGTGCCCATCGGCCGGCTATCGCAGGGTCTCGGCGTCGACGCGCGAGAAGACCAGCTCGCTCTCGCCGACGATGGGGCCGCGCCACCGCACCGGGGGTTCCGGCCTGCGCAGGGCGCGGGGGTAGTTCTCGGGCCGGTAGTCGGTGGGCAGCCGGTAGGTGCGAAAGCCGTGCCGGGCCATGGTCTCCATCAACTCGTCGATGGAATCGCCGAGTTGGCTCATGCGGTCCGGGGTCACCTCCACGGCGATCTCCACGTCCGGGCGGAGCCGCCCGAGGGCGGGGGCCAGGCCTCTCATGACGCCGCCCTCGGCACCCTCCACGTCGATCTTGATCACGCGGGCCGTGGCGAGTTCGTCCTCGTCCAGGATCTCGGGCAAGGGCCTGGCCGCCATCTCGAAGCTCGACTCGGCGGGACCGTCGTACGGGACGATCGAGTTCGCCCCCATGTTGTTCGAGCTGGCGAGCACGAACGTCAGCTTCTTGTGGCTGTCGGAGACCGCCTCGTTGACCGTACGGACGTTGTCGCAGCCGTTGAGCCCGACGTGCCGCAGCATGCGGTCGTGGAAGGCGGGGGACGCCTCGATGGCCACGACCCGCCCCGTGCCGCCGACGAGACGCGAGCCCAGGATGGTGAAGTAGCCGATGTTGGCGCCCACGTCGATGAACGTGTCGCCGGGGGCGAGCCGACTCCGCAGCCACCGCGTCATGTGCGGCTCCCACACCCCGTACAGGCTGATGTAGCGCTGAATGAGGTCGCGGGAATCGCAGGCGAAACGGGCCCCGAACCGCGCCTCGACCACGCGCTGCCGCGGATGGTCGCGCAGATACGGGTTGAGGAACCGGGCAGCGAGGGGCCCCTTGAGCAGCGAGCCGGGCGCGTTGCGCACGTAGCCGCGGCCGAGGGTGACCAGGGGTTCCGACACGCGGTGGAGGGGGGTGCGAGGCATGGACGAGACCGTACGTAGTCCGCCGCGGCCACGGCAAGATCGGCGGAGCCGCTCAGCGCGTGCCGGCGGCCGCGCCAGGAGCCGTGCCATCAGCCGCACCGGGATAGCGCCACCGCAAGGACCCCAGCGCCCGCGCCCTCGCCTCGACCACGGTCATGCGCGCCGCGCGCTCCGCCGTGTCGACGTGGGCGGCCTGGCCGGTCATCTGGCCCTCCCACTTGCGGTAGAGCAGGCCGACCTCGGACGAGAACCAGCCGCGGGACGTCGCGTTCAGGGCGAGCAGAAGGCCCGTGTCCTCGGATGCCGGCAGGGCCATCCAGCCACCCAGGGCCACGAGCAGGTCGCGGCGGACGAAGAGCGTCGCCGGATGAACCTGCGCGCGATAGTCGTGCGCCGCCCAGTAGTCGAGCACCTCCTGAAGCCCGATCGCCCCGGGCTCGGGGTCGCCGGGGAAACCGGCGGTGGATCCGTCGGGCAGCAGATCGAGCACGCGTGACGTCGCCCAGCCGATGCTCCGGTCGGCTTCGAGGGCCGCGAGGTCGCGGGCCAGCGCACCGGGCGCGAGCTGGTCGTCGGCGTCCAGGATCTTGACGTACTCGCCGTCCGCGTTCGCCAGGGCGATGGTGCGGGCGACCCCGGGGCCTCCCGCGCGCCCCTGATTGAACGTGATCCGCTCGTCGTCGGGGACGTGGGGCGCGACCTGGTCCGTCGTCCCGTCCTCCTGGATCAGCCAGTGCCACTCCCAGCCCGCGGGCAACTCCTGCGCGCAGAGGGACTTGTACGCGTCGGCCAGGAAGTGCGCCGACGGTGCATGGACGGCCGTGACGATGATGATGCGCCGGGTCACGGCTCACCACCTTTCCAAGTGAGTCGTGAAGAGCATTTCCGTGCGGTCGCCGGGCAGCGTGACGTCGGACATCTCGACGACGCGGTCGTCCGTGTCGTACAGGATCTTGCGCAGGACGAGCACCGATGTGCCGGGCGGCAGGCCCAGCTCCGCCGCCTCCTCCACCGTCGGGGGCCGCGCCGTCACCCGCTCCTCGACGCGGTCGATCTCGATGCCCACCGTGCGGAGCTGGTTGCTGGTCCCGCCCGGCCAGGGCTCCTTCGCCTCGTCGAGGAGGTCCGGGTTTCCCTCGACGAGCTCGCGGATCAGGTACGACGTGACGAGGCCGAACGGATTCTGCTCGGCGCTGTACCGCGTCCGGTAGGTCCGCTCGACGAGCGCCGTTCCCTTCGCGACGCCCAGGGCCGCCGCGATCTCCTGGGGCGCCTCGATCTCGCGGTACGCGGCGTGGAAGACGAGGTCGTCGACCGTGAGGCCGGTGTCGTGCTCGGTCGCGCCCGTCGCCAGGCGCTGCCGCTCGGGGGCGCGGGCACGGTCCTTCTCCCACTGGTGCCGCGCGTTGCTGCGCCGTACTCTCACCCGCGGGCGGCGTACGAAGGTTCCGCGACCGTGCTGCCTCTCGATCAGCCCCTCCGACTGGAGCACGCGCAGGGCCTGTTGGACGGTGGGCCCGCTGCGCCCTGTGCTCCTGATGAGGTCCGCCTCGGACGGCAGCCGGTCACCGGGCGCGAGCAGGCCTCCGCGAATCCGCGCACGGAGCTCGTCCGCGATCTCCTCGTACGCCTTCGCCACCGGTGCTCACCGTCCTGTCGCCGCTCACCGTCCGGTCACGCTCACCGCCCTGTCGTGAACGCGGCTCAGCATACGACTCCTAAAGAGGAGCTGGCGATGGGCGCCCCGCCAGCAGTCGGGGCAACTCCCGCGAGGCTTCTGACCTGTTACTCAAGCAGTAATCAAGCCGAGCGTGCTAATAGGCGAACCCGGCCTGATCCTCGATATGGACAAGGCTCAACGATACGAAGCATGGCTCTACCATCGACCTGGCCGGGAGATGGTTGGCAGGGCGCACCGGAAGGAGTGGAGGCCTATTGCCTCAATTCGGAGCGCCTGCCCCGCCGTATCGAAAAGCATCGGGTAACCGGATGCCTTGCAGGTGATGTGCGGCTGCCGCCGTGACGGCGCGGGCATGAAAGCGCCCGATCGCTGGCGACGGGGGATGCACCAGCGATCGGGCTGGTGAAACAGTAACAAGACTGCCTGCTCGATGGGAGTCAACCGCTCGACCGAATTGCTGAGTTGTGATCGGGATCACGTGCGCGAGCGCCGCGTGATGCTCGACATCCAGCCATCCGGCCATCTGTTGATCCTCGACTCCGTCAGTTGTCGCACGGCGGCTCGTAGGACAGCCGGGGCAGATACTCGTGCCATTTCTTCGGTGTCAGAACGTCCCGAGTGGTCGAGCAAATGCGGCGAATGGCCGCATCGGTATCCAGGTTCCACAGGCGGACGGTGTCGGTGCCGCTCGAGATACCGAGCATGTTGCTTTGCGGACTGAACGACAAGAAACTGCCGGTCTTGGCGTTGGGGCTCATCGACTGGCCGATGGGAGCGACCTTGGCGGGTCGGGTGACGTCCCAGAGCCGCACCGTGTTGTCGTTGGCGCCACTCGCCAGCGTGCGGCCGTCCCGGCTGTACGTCAGTGACACCACCGAGTCGGTGTGGCCCGTGAGGGAGGAGCCCAGCTGGGTTGCCTTGCGGGGGTCGGTGATGTTCCAGAGCCGGACCGTGCTGTCGTCGCTGCCGCTGGCCAGCGAACGGCCGTCCGGGCTGTAGGCGAGCTCGTTGATGGGGCCCAGATGACCCCTGAGAGGCCGGCCGACGAGGGCGGCACGGCGCCGTTCCGACACCTTCCAGAGCCGGATGGTGCCATCCGCGCTGCCACTGGCGAGAGTTCGCCCGTCCCGGCTGAATTCGAGGGTGTTGACGTATCCCTTGTGGCCCGCGAGTGGCGCGCCCAACTGGCGCATATGGGACGGGTCGCTGACGTTCCACAGCTGGATGGTGCGGTCCGTGTGGGCGGTTGCCAGCGTGCGCCCGTCCGGGCTGAAGGCCAGGGCGGCGGCGAACCGGGTCCGCAGCGCGACGGGCGGCCCGTAGGGGACCGGCTTCTTCGGGTCGGTGACGTTCCACAGCTGCACCGCGCGGCTTCCCGTCAGTACCGCGAGGGTGTGGCCGTCGGGGGAGAACACCGGCGAACGCACGTCCCCGACCCCGCCCCCGGGCCGGAACGGTTTGCCCAGGGACACGGGCCGGTTGGGCCGCTCCACGTTCCACAGCCGGAGCTGCTCGTCGCGCGCGCCCGTGGCGAGCACCTTCCCGTCGGGCCGGAACGCTCCGATGCGGCCGATCATGTCCGATGTCGGGATCGACCAGAGGCGGACCTTGTTGTCTCCGCTCCCGGTGGCGAGAGTGCGCCCGTCGGGGCTGAAGCCGAGTGCGTAGATCTCCCCGCTGCTGCCCGCCAGGGACTCGCCGACCTGCGACGGGTGGGCCGGATCCCGGACGTTCCACAGGCTCGCGGTGCTGTCGGCGCTGGCGGCCGCGAGCATGGTTCCCGCGGGGTTGAAGGACACGGACCATACGGCGCCGGTGTGGCCGGTGATCGGCGTGCCGAGCGGCTTCGCGTGGCGCGGATCGGCCGTGTTCCAGAGCCGGATGGTGTTGTCCGAGCCGCCGCTCGCGAGTGTGCGGCCGTCGGGGCTGAAGGCCACGGAGTGCACGGTGCCGGTGTGGCCGGTCAGGACTTTGCCGAGCTTCTTCGGGCGGCGCGGGTCGGACGTGTTCCAGAGCCTGATGGTGCCGTCGTCACCGCCGGCCGCCAGTGTGCGGCCGTCGGGACGGAAGGCCACGGAGCGCACGGCGGCGGTGTGGCCGGTCAGCGTGGCGAGTGCCTTCGGCCGGCGCGGCTCGGCCACGTCCCACAGCCGTACGGTGTGGTCGTCGTTGGCGGATGCCAGCGTGTGCCCGTCCGGGCTGAAGGCGACGAGGTAGGTCGCGGCGCCACGGCCGGTCAGGGGTTCCCCCAGCGGACGCGGGTGGCTGGGGTCCCGGACGTCCCACAGCCTGATCGTGCCGTCGTCCGAAGCGCTGGCGAGGGTGGTGCCGTCCGGGCTGAAGACCGCGCTGCTCACCCAGCTCTTGTGACCCCTGAGGGGCTTGCCCAGGGGTTCGGGACGAGCCGGGTCCGACACGTCCCACAGCCGTACGGTCCGGTCGTAGCTGGCGGTGGCCAGGAGGTGGCCGTCGGGGCTGAACGAGGTGAGGTAGACGGCGCCCTTGTGGCCGAGGAGCGGTGTGGCCAGCGGCGCGTTCACGATCGAGAGCAGGCGGTTCCTTGCGCCCTCGTCGTCCGGGCGCAAGCGGTGCGCCACCAGATCGAGTTGGGCGGACAGCGAGGGGTCCGTGTGCTGGGCGCGATCGGCTTCGGCGACCACCTGCTCGAACACCGCGTCGTCCCGCTGCTGCCACGCGACCACCGCCGAAAGGGCGGCCACCACCGCCAGGACGACCAGGGCCGCCACCGCGCCACGGCTGATCCAGACCGTGCGCTTGCGCAGCCTGGCGGACGCGGCCAGGAACTCCACCGTGCCCTTGGTCAGGAAGGTGCCGCCGGCGGTCTTCGTCCAGGCACGGGCCTGTTCGAGACGGGAACCCCGGTAGAGCAGCGCGGTGTCGCGGCCGGAGTCCTCCCAGGTCCTGCCGTCCTCCTCCAGGCGCTGCCGCAGCAGATTGTCGTTCCGGTCCTCGTCGATCCAGTCGCGCAGCCGTGGCCAGGCGTGCAGCAGCGCCTCATGAGTGATCTCCACGGTCTCCGCGTCGAGCGTCACCAACCGGGCGCGTACCAGCGCTTCGAGTGATTCGTCCGTCTTGCCGGGGTCCGTCGACTCCTCCGCCAACTGGCGCCGCGTCCCCCGCCTACGGGTGGCCTGGGTGTCCTCGCCCAGCCGGACCAGCCTGAGCAGAAGCAGCCTCGCGGCCGTGCGCGCCGCCGGGTCGAGGCCGGACCAGGCCTGCTCGGCGCTCGCCGCCACCGCTCCCTGGATTCCGCCCGCGGCGCGGTAGCCGGCCAGTGTCAGCCGGCCCGTCTTGCGCCGCTGCCAGGTGGCGAGCAGGGCGTGGGAGAGGAGCGGCAGCACTCCCGCGTCGTGGGTCCCGCGGGGGCCGTCCGTGCTCACTTCCCGGACGATCAGTTCCGCGAGCCCCGGTTCGAGCTCAAGACCCACGGCCTTGGCCGGACCGGTCACGGCCTCGCGCAGCTCCGGGGTGGTCAGCGGCCCGAGCACCATGTGCCGGTGCTGCAGGGCGTCGGCGAGTTCGGGGTACCCGAGGCAGTGCTCGTAGAAGTCGGCGCGGATGCCGAGGACGACGAGCGCGGGAGCGGGCTCACCGGCGCCGTCGCCTTGGCTTTGGCCTTCACCGTCACCGGGGGTGCACGCGGCCTGAAGGAGCTGAATAAAGGTGCGGGTGCTCGCCTCGTCGGAGGAGAGGGTGAACGTTTCCTCGAACTGATCCACGATGATGACCGGCCGGCCGCCACCCGAGTTCTCGCACCGGGCCCTCGCCCCGACGGCCTCCCGCACCGCCCGCGCGAAGTGCGGAGTACCGGGCTCCGCCGCCCCTGAACCCCCCGTGGCGGAGAGGACATCCGCCAGCTCAGGTATCTGGCGGATCAGCTCCGCGAGAGGATCGTGCCCCGGTACGAGTTGCAGCACGAGCCCCGGCTTGCTGTTGCCGTCGCTCAGTGCGCCGTTCTGCAAGGCGGTCACCAGGCCGGCGTTCAGAAGCGAGGACTTCCCCGCCCCTGAGGCGCCCACGAGCATGACCAGGCCACCGGTCTCCTCCACGGCGCGGAGCTGGGCGATGAGGGCATTCGTGCTCCGCTCCCGGCCGAAGAACCACCGGGCATCCTGCTGACGATAGGAAGCGAGCCCGCGGTAGGGACACACACTCGGCGGGCCGGGGGAGTCGCCCGAAGGCCGCCGCTCCTCTTCATCCCCGGATGTGGCGGCGGCCCGCCCCCCGATGGGATCGGCCACGGCGTGTTCCCAGAGGAGCTGCCACTGGGCCATGTCGTACAGGCCCGCGGATACCGGAGCGGGCCGCTCGCGGCGTGCTTCGGGTATCAGGACGTGCAGCACCGCTGCGAGCGCGACGAACTGGGCAGGCACGTTCTTGGCCCGCCGCCAGTCGCTGATCCGCTGGGCGGAGACCCGCACGGTCCGCCCGCGCTCGTCGACCCGCTGCAGCCGGACGACCGCCTCGGCCACGCGCTGAAGGGGAGGATTGCCGGCCTCCTTGTACAGCAGCGCGAGACGTTCCGCGAAGGCCGTGCGTGCCCCTGAGTCGGAACTCAAGGCCTCCACCCCTTACTTCCCCCGCACCTGAATATCCGGACCGGAAAACTCACTTTATATCGCTGACCTGCGGATTAGTTGTCCGGACAACAGTGGAACCTCCTCTTCCGGCACCCCAACTGGCAGGATCGCGATGCGGTAGCGAACCAACCGCGCAGCGTCAGAGCAGGTCACCGCCCCGGTTTCCGTGGACGGCGCCCCACGACGCCGCACGGCGCCTCGGCTGGTTTCCGCCGATCACATCCGGACCGCCGTCACACCGACTGCGGTTCCACCTTTCCTCGATCCGCGCCATTACGCCCATGCGGCACGGATCGAAACAGACCGCGTCGTTCGGCACCGGTCCCCACAGGGGAGGGACCGGTGCCGAATCGACGCAGACTCGAGGAAACTCGCGTCCCGCGTCCCGCGATCCAGACCGGTTCGGTGCTCATGGACGGCACAGCACCTTCAAGCGCGGCCCGGAGCGGTGGTCGTCACGCGGGCGCACGCAGGCGGCTCCCAGACGTTACGACCTGCGGCTACGCGGGAGTGACGTCGGCGATCAGGGGCCCGCCGCGCTGTTTGATCGCGTCGTGGATCGGACGTACGGCCTTGTGGCATCCGGGCCACCTGGGAGCGTACGGCGCTGTGGACGCAGACGAACAGCACCGAGGGCTTGGCGAGGTCAGGCTGGGGGGTCTTCCGGTACGTCGGTGGATTCGGCAGCCGGGACCGCAGGTCTTTTGGGGCGGCGAGTGCCACGTACACGAGTCCGATGAGGACGGGGACCTCGATGAGGGGGGCCGACGTTTCCGGCGAGGGCCTGGCGGCGGTCGGCTTCACGGAGATCGCCCTCACCCATACCGTCGCGGACGGCGTGCACGCCGCGATCGTCCGTGCCACCAAGCTCACCGCGGCTCCGCAAGCTCTGGACGGACGCCGCCTGTAAAGAATGCGCATTCGGCCAATCCCGGATGTGAAGCGACGAAACTGGCCACATCCCTACCTGTCTGTTTGCCGGCTGGCAGCTCGACGGCAGCATGGTCAGGCACTTGAACGGCGCGCTGCGCTGCGGAGTGAGATCGCGGGGGTGTTGGTGAATCAAGCATGGCCACCGTCGACCTTTCTCGGCCGGTTGCGGAGCGCGTCACGGGAAGAACTCCTGAGCCAGGGGACCCCGATCACGTATCCGACCCATCGCGCTCTGCTGCAACAGGGAGACGAGAGCCGTCACGTTCTATTGATCACGAGTGGTGTCGTGAAGGTTGTCGCCAGCGCTGAGAGCGGCTACGACATGCTGCTCGCCGTCCGGATAGCGGGTGACCTGGTCGGCGAGATGGCGGCTTTCGAGGAGCGCCCCAGGTCCGGCACTGTGATCGCGTGTAGTGACGTGACCGCGAGGATCATCCAGATGCGGACGCTGGAGGCGTTCCTCGGCCGCCACCCGGACGCCATGCGGGCCATCCTCCACATGCTGTGCGCCCGGCTGCGATGGGCCAACCGGCGCCGGGTCGACTTCCAGGCGTACGACTCGCTGACCCGACTGGCTCGGGTACTCGCCGAGTTGTGTCAGGCGTACGCACAGCCCGCACTGGGCAGCGATGGCAAGCGGTGCGACCTCGGCGTGACGCTGACGCAGAAAGAACTCGCCTCACTGGCCGGCCTGAAGCTCAACACGGCCGAAAAGAACCTGGCTGTGCTGACAGCTCATGGCTTGGTGGAGCGTCACTACCGAAACATAACCATCTGTGACGTTCCGAAGCTGCTCGAATTCGCCAAAGTCTTTGCTGACAACCCGTACTGATACGGGATCACCTCGCGCGTCCTCTCCTAGCCTCTCGGGCAGCACTTCGTGGGCAGTGTCTGCCCATCGCCTACCCAGAGAGGAAATGATCGGGTGGCTGCGTGGCCTGACTTCTATCCCTGCACCTGCATAGCCGTGGACGCACAGGCGTATGGGAGCAATAGCGACCGTAGGCAGTCGGAAATCCAGCACGACCTGCCGCGGCTCCTCGACCGTGCCGCCAGGAGCGCCGGCCTGGACCGCGAGCAGTGGCAGATCCAGCGCAAGGGCGACGAGCAACTGGCCGTGCGGCCCGTCGACGGCAAGGAACCGCGCCTGGTCGACGACTACGTCCGCCATCTCGTCGGGGAGTTGCGCGCCTACAACGCACAGCGCGTTCCCGAGGCCCGTATGCGACTGCGGGCCGTCATCCACCAGGGACTGGTGGAGCTGGCCGACAACGGCTTTGCCGGTACGGCCGTGGTGGCCACGGCACGCCTGCTGAACTCGGGTCCGCTCTACGGCGCCCTGGCCGCACACCCCGAGGCCGACCTGGCGCTGCTGCTGTCCGATGAGGTCTTCCGGTCCACCGTGGCGGGAGGTCACACGACCCTGTCCACCGGCGATTTCCGCCGCGTCACTGTGCAGGTGAAGGAGTTCGAGGCCACGGCCTGGCTGCGCGTGCCCGCGCTCGGTGCGCCGACCGGCGCCGCACACGAGCCCGGGGCCGCGGAGGAGGGGGCGTCCGCGGCCCCTGCGCCGGGGGAGCCTGCGGCGGACCGGACGGGACCGGCCGCCGCAGGCGGGGCCAGCAGCGGGGCGCGGATCAGCAACGAGTACCGGGCCGACAACGTCAACGTCACCAATGTCGCGGGCCCTGTGGACGCCAGGGGCGCTGTCTTCGGCTTCGGGAGTGTTGGTGGCTGACGATGCGCCCCCGGACGACATGGCGGTCGTCCCACCTGTATCCGCACCCGACGAGGACGTCCTGTCGCCCGCGCCGGAGGACACCGACGGGGCTCCGGAAGCAGGTGAGGAGTCCCAAGACCTGGGTGCTGGACCGGACGTGCCCTTCGAAGGGCGCAAGGAGCCGGACGAACGCGAGGAGGACGAACGGGGCTACGGCGAGCTGCGCCGCGTCCATCAACTCGTCAACAACAACTTCTACGGCGGCGTCGATGCCTCCGGGGCGGCGTTCGGCTTCGGCGCCGCGCCGTCCGTCGGTCTGGCACCTGGCACCATCGAGCCCGAGGAGGCGGACCGGGCCCTGCGGTTCTATTACCCGCCGCAGCCCTGCTTCGACGAGGCGCTGCGCAAACTGAGCACAGACGCCCTAGTGGTGCTGACCGGTGAGGACCACTGCGGCCGTGGCGCAAGCTCCCTCGCTCTGATCAGGAAGATCCTGGGCAAGGAGGCCAGGCTGCGCAGCCTGTCGCCCGCCAACGCCCTGGCCGAGCTTGCGGGGTCGCGTGACTTGAAGCCGGGGCAGGGGTACGTCCTCCTCGACTACGTCGGCGAGTTGCATGTCGAGTCCGTGCAGGCGTACGCGATCGGACGGCTGAGCGAGGAGCTCCGCCGCAAGGGGTCGTATCTGGTGATCACCGCGGGTGGTACGACCCGTCGGCGGCTGGCGCTGCGGGATCACTGTGTGCCGTGGCAGGCCCCGGACCCCGTGGAGCTGTTCGAGCGCTGCCGCGAGGAGCTGCCGCACCCCTCTCTGGAGCCCGACATCGAGAAGGAGCTGCTGGAGCGGGTCGGCGAACAGCGGCGGCCTACGGATGTCGTCACTGCGGCTGTGGCCCTGTCCAGGGAAGGAGCGCAGAAGGCGCTGGACAACCTGCGAGACACCCACCAGGAGCTGGTTCAGGAGCTGTTCCGCAAGCAGCCGTCCGCGGACGACCTGATTCCGCTCGCGGCCCTGGCCTTTCTCGAGGGCATCCCGGAGCGGACGTTCGAGAAGGAGTGCGCCGCCCTCACCACCCACATCCACAACTGGGAGCAGAGCGGCGAAACGCCGGTGGCGGAGCGGGGCGACGAGGCCGCGGGGGCCCTGCGACTGCGCGGTGCGGTCGACCAGCAGTCGCGGGCCCGGTGGAGGGAACGGGCGGTGGGGCTCGTGACGGCCGAGCGCCGGGCCGAGTCGGGTCGGAGCTCCGGGCGTAGCGAGCGCCGTCTGGTGTTCACCACGCCGCGCGTCCGTGAGTTCCTCATCAAGGAACTGCATGAGCTGTATGGCTACGAACTCTGGTACCCACTGCGCCAGTGGCTGGGCGAACTGGCCCTGCTGGGCGACCTGGCCACTCGTACGGAGGTGGCCCGTGGTGTCGCGCTCCTGGCCCGGCACGCGCTCGTCGAGGTCGACGAGAACATGTTGAAGGTGTGGTCCGACGGGCTCGCCAGCCAGCGGGTGACCGCCGCGCTGACGCTGCAGTTCATGTGTGACGACGAGCATCTCGCGCCGCAGGCCCTGAACATCGCGCTGAGCTGGACGGACAACAGTGGGCAGGGCCGTGCGGTGACGGCGGCCATGGCGCTCACGGGCCGCCTGGGGTCCCTCTACCGCCTGGACGCGCTCAAGTTGCTCTGGTTCCTGACGCAGCGTGGGGAGCGAATCGCCTTCGCGGCCCACCGCTCCATGGTCCTGCTGTTGCAGACCTCCGAACAGGACACGGAACGCGCTCTGATCATCCTGCGGTTCATGCGGACCGTGATCGCCAGGACGGCCCCGGGATCCCGAGAGCGGTCGATCGCGCTGCGCACCGCCGTTCAACTCCTTGAAGCGGTCCGGTTGGAGACTCCTGAAGCGCTCACCTCGGCACTCCTGCGCACCGTCCCAGACAGCGCCCGCCACTTCGGGTCCCTGTGGGCGGATGTCCTGCACAGCGGCAACCGCAGCCGGGCGGTCAGCGCGCTGTGCAGGACGCTGGTGCAGCTACGTGATGACCCATCCGTCACCGGCGCCGTACACGAACTCGGCGAGGCCATGCGCAACGCCATGAGCGGACGCCAGTGGGGCGCGCTGCGCCAGCACCTGTCCATTGCTTTGAAGCATCCCGACTACGCGCTCCCCGGCGCTGACCAACTGGCGCAGGTGCTCCTCGGATCACTCCGCGGACGACTGCTGACGGACCCGCAGGGCGCCACCTCGCCCCTCATGCCCACCCCTCACTTCACTCCGGCTCAAGGAGGCAGAAGCAAGTGAACTACCCGGTCATCGCCGAGCACATACTGGCTACCGTCCAAGGCACCTGGTGGTCTCGGCGTCGCCAGCGCGACGACGTGCCACAGCTACCGCCCGGCGCGGTCTACGTCTTCAGGGTCGGCGGCAACTACCGCACCTTCCCCGAGGGCATGGTGTTCGACTCGTCACACCCGGACGTGCTCGACGCCTCCTCGGTCAGCCTGGTCGACACCCGCGCGCGCCTGGTCGAGGTGGAACGCACACTCCCGTCGGTGAGCGAGGCGGACAACTTCACGGTGCGGGCGGCCTTCACCTGCCAGGTGACTGATCCGACCGTCATCGCCCGACAGGGCACCATCGACGTCACCGTCCCGTTGCGCGCTTACCTGATGGGAGACGGAGACCTGCCGCGGGCGAGCGCCGGGCACCGCGTGGAGGAGGTCAACGCGGTACGGACCGAGGTCAGTCATCGCATGACCGCGTACAGCGCCATCGTGCCGCCGCGGGTGGCCGGCATGAGCGTGGAGTTCGTCAGCGCCGAAGTGCACGCGTCGGACGACCTGCGCGACTGGGAGCAGACGCTGCGCGACGAGCGGCGCTCCTGGGAACTCCGTCGGGGACAGCGGGACTTCGAGACCCAGGACGCGCGCCGCATCGCCGAACTGCTCTCCCAAGGCTCCGACCACGTGGACGCCTTCGGCATCGCCAGGAAGGAGATCGACGTCACTGAGGCGGCGGCCCGTATCCATCGGAATGCCGAGGGGGAGTCGGCCCGCCGTCACGCAGCTGAGACGTCGAACCGCGCCCACGCCCAGGCGCGGGAGACGGCGGAGACGCAGATGCGCCGCGACATGCTGCTGACGCTGCTCCGGCAGATGGGCGGCAGCGAGTACGTCGACTATCACCAAGTACTGGAACAGGTCCTTCGGGAGACGGGCGGCGGCCAGGCCGCGTCCGGCCTCGGTGCCGCTGCTGACACTGCCCGCATGGTCGAGTCGGGACCGGCGCGCCCCCGTCACACGGAGGAGGGCCGCGGCGGCTCCCGTGACCCGCAGGGTGGCTTCGTCAGGGACGAGGACGATCTCATTGAGTGACGTCTCGACGAACCCTGTGATGGCCTCCGGTGCGGGGGAGGGCCAAGGCGCTGACGATGTTGTCGCGCATACTGCGCACGGTCGGTCAACAGCCCGCCCTACCGGTGACGGCCCCCTTGCCCGTACTGCCCACCGTCCCTTCGGCTTCGACGCCGCACGACGGCTGCGCACGCTGACCGGCGTCGACGAGGAGCTGCTTGACAGGGTCAGGTATGAGCGGAGCAAGTACACGGCCCTCGGCGGGGTGGTGCTCGGCACCTCCGTCATCGCGGCGTTCTCGATGTGGAACTTCGCGATCGAGGCGCTTGGCAGGGTCTCCCTCCTGGCCGTCGTCCCGACGGGCATCTGGATGCTCTTCGTGCTCAACCTCGACCGCTGGCTGGTCACTCCGCAACCCAACGCGCGGCGACGGGTCGGCCCCCTCCTCATGCGCCTGCTGATCGCCTTGATGCTCGGCGCGGTGATCGCTGAGCCCCTGGTGTTGCGCATCTTCCAGACTGCCATCGAGGAACGCGTCGCTGACGAACGTACTGATGAGATCGACCAGTTGCGCGCGAACCTGGTGCGCTGCAACCCCGTACCGTCCACGATGCGAGCCGTAACCCCGGAGGGCTGTGAGCGGACGTACGTCCTGTCCTTCAGTAAGACGCCCGGTGAACGCGCCGAGGAACTGGCCACCCTGCGCTCGGATGCAGCCGCTCTGCAGAAGCGAGTGGACCGGGACAGCACCAGGCTGGAATCCATCGACTCCGAGGTGCGCGGCGAGTGCCGTCGGCTGATCCGCATGGCCTCCACCGGCTTGTATCAGCGGACCTCCGAGTGCCTGCGCCTGCGTGAGAAGGCACGGGACTATCGGACGACCCACCGTACCGACGAGAACGAGCAACGGCTGGCCCGCATGAACAGCCGTATCTCAACGATCGAGACGAAGCAGACTGCCTCACGCGGCGCCTTTCTCAAGGCGCGGGCCGATGGTGTCGAGCGGCGTCTGGAAGAAGAGCATGCCAAGCAGAAGGAGATCGGGGTCCTGGAGCGGATGCGGGCGCTTGAGCAACTGGCCACCGGAAATCCGGTGTTGTTCGTGGGTATCTGGCTGGTCCGCCTGCTGTTCATCCTTCTCGACATACTCCCCGTGCTGGTGAAGTACCTGAGCGGCGAGTCCGCATACGACCGGATGCTCACCACCGCGAGCAACAGCGGGGTCAAGGTCCACGACGCCGAGGTTCGGCTCACCGAGTACCGGGTCATGGCGGACATCGAGATCGCCCAGGACGCCATCGAACAGGAGGTCCGGCGGCACCGCGCCGAGTCGGAGGCGGCGCTCCGGGAACACACGGCAGCGATGAACATCCGGGTGCGGCAGGCGGTGAACGCGCTGGAGGACGAGATCCGCCGCCAGTCGACGGTCTGACGCAGCTGCCTGCACCAGAACACAGCATCACGGCCGGCCCGCGCACCGGGGCGGTCGCCTGGCATCGACGCAACGGAGGGGGAGGCATGACCACACCCGGAGGCGACGGCGGTACGGTGCCGGATGCCGACACGACAGCCGACTGTGGCGCGGAACTCGCCAGGGTCCTGCTGGCCGAGGCTCGCGAGGAGGTCATGAAGGCTGACAGCAAGGCCGGCCTCATACTGGCGTCCCTGGGGGCGGCACTGGCCGCCATGCTCAGTGCGATCGCAGGCGGCGTGATCGCCCCACGCCAGTACGCCGTCGTTCCGCAGGTCCTTCTCTGGGCGGGCTGCGCCGCCTGTGTACCGGCACTCGTCCTGCTGGGTCTTGCCGTGACCCCGCGGATCGGGCGTCCCTACTGCTGCCGCACCCACTACTTCGGCGACGCGAGGCTCGCGACGACGGTCGTGCACTTGGAGCGGAGGATCCGCCGCACCGACCTCACGTCCCGGAACCTGAGCCAATTGGCGACCGTGTCCCAGATCGCCTGGACCAAATACCGCCGCATACGCCACGCACTGGTCTGGACCGCAGTCTTCTTCGCACTCTCGCTGTTGGGCATGGTGCTGGGGGCGTCGACCTAGAGGCACCACAGCTCCCTACAACCACTCAGGGGCCTGATCCGCAGTACGGATCAGTCCCCTGACCTGGTGTTTCAGCTGTCGGGGCGGCGGGACTTGAACCCACGACCTCTTCGTCCCGAAATGAGGTTCGGACAAGATCACTACCGGCCGAGATCGATATCTGTGCACGTCAGACTGTTGGTCTCGGTTGGTGTGGCGGGGTGTCGCAAGGGCTCTGGGAGAAGATCATCTCCCAGATTTCTCGGGCGGACTCGGCGGGGCAGTCCCCTCCAGTCCGTAGACACCTGGTCAGGGATGGCGCGGGCTGCCTGATCCACCGGGGAACGGCCTGTGGGGAGCCATCCGCTCACGCATCGCTCACGCATCGACCGTGGCCGATGATCCGAACTCCACTGCTCACTAGGCCGCTCCCGTGGGCTTCCCCGCGTCGACGGGCCAGCTACCTCTGGCTCTCTGGGCCAAAGAACGACCGAACGAGTTCGTTGAAGGCCAGGGCTCGCTCTTTGAGCGGAGTCGGCAGGTTGCCGAAGGCTTCCTCGTCGTCCGGATAGTTGGCATACAGGGCCGCGAGCGCAGCTTCGAGCGCGGCCTCGCGCTCTGGGGATGCCCAGCCGGTGCCCTCGGCGATGGATGCGCCGACGTCGTGCCAGACACCGGACCGGTCTTCCTCGGTGGTCTTGCCCGTAAGCCCTGCGAGGTGGGCCAGAGCGCTGGGCGTGACGAGGGCCCGCACCGCCTTCTCGTCCCGTACTTGCAGGTGGGAGCGGATCCGCTGCGGGTCAACGCGCTGGTCCTGGAGGTAGGCCGCAATGGTGCCGATGAGCAGATTCAGGTGCTCCAGGGCGTCGGTCAGGTGGTACAGCGTCATGCGCTGCCACTCGTAGAAGGGCAGCCCCGTGTAACGGTCGCGGTGGATCGCGTCGTTGAGATAGCGGCAGATGGCATCTGCGTGGAAACGGACGAGCCCTGACAGTTCGCCCGGCACGGGTCCATCACTGGCCGGTGCCCACACCGGCTGCTTCATGATGTCTTCGCGGTGAGCGACCCGCTCTTCGCGCAGGTCCTTTGCGACGCGACCAAGGCGGCGTAGCCGCGAGACGGTGGTGCCTCGGGTCGGCGTGCTGCGTGGTCGCCGATCAGGGAGACAGCGCACTCACCGCGTGCCGGTGGGTGGCCGCCCTCTATCGGGGGATGATCAGGTCAGTCAGCTGTCCGGGGGCGGGCACCTTTCCCCGGTTCAGGACGATCGCGGACCCGATGGCCAGCAACGGCAGCAGTGCGACGAGCGCGGCTTCGGGAAAGCCCGCGAAGGCAGCACCCGCCAGTAGCGCGACGACCGATACCCCGAAGGCGACAAATCGCAGGCTCTCCCGTGGGGCCACGCGGTCCTCGCCGAGCTGGGGGCCGTCCAAGAGTCGGCCCACATGCCCCTCGGCGTAGCGCTCGGCGATCGTCAGCAGCAGGACCATCAAGTCCTCCAGTGCCTGCTCGGGCTCTGCGCCTTGGTGGGCTTCGGCTTCCCGCAGGACTGCAACCACCCGCTCAGAATGCTCCCTGACGACCCGCTCGCAGTGACGGCGTGCCTTGCCCTTGCGCGACCGGTACGCCCGCCACACGATCCGCTCAGCCGCGGCGTCGACCACTTGGCTGTCACCGCCGCGTCGGCCACTTGCGCACAGGCTCCGGACCGGGCAAGGAATCCGGTCACTCCTGCCAATCGAGCTGATTCACTCCCTCAATGTCTCCCCGGGAGAGCTTGAGGAGGGTTTCGATGACCTCGTCCCAGGATTCGAGTGTGATGCGACGAGGAGTGACCGAGGAATCCTCGACGTTTTCCCACCACAGTGTCCGATCGGCGAAAACACTGAGACACCATTCCGACTCGTGCTGCAGCGACACGTCTGTGTGTTCGTCATCAGCCGCCGTTTCCAGGCTTTCGACGAGCTCTCGGATTTGCTCCTCATTGGGATCATCAATGTCCGACCCCATTACGTCGCGCATAAAATAGGACATCAATTCACCTTCTGCGTCGATAATTTGGAGGAGCTCCATTGGGTATCGCCCATTCAGCATACCCTCCGGAGTTTCCGGGATGGAGGACGTCCCACCAGGGGGATCCCGGAGTGTGCTGGTAGCGGGGCACAAGGCGGATAACTCCCTGACGGCCCCCGGCATTGGCGGCCGGCTCGTGTTGCCACGTGTGACCAAGCGGGTCCCTTCGGCCACCGGTGGAGCTCACACGGTCCGCGATCCCGGGAGAAAACTGGTCCAGGTAAGCGCCCAGTTCAGGATTCGCCTTGATCGCATCGTCAAGCGCGGTGTTCGCACGATTGAAGTGGACACCGCGCCCCCGTCCGAAGTCCGTCGGATCCAATTGCATTTCAAAAAGGGACGAATACCCCTTGGGGTCTATTTGCTGCCCGGTGACAGGGCAAGTGCCAGGAGCGAGCCCCAATATGTCAGTCCAGACATTTGGGTTCGCTGTGTACGTTCGGGGGTTGTCGGCGGGGGCGAGTCCGAGCGGGTCCTGGCTCAGGTATCTGGCGGTCTCCGGGTCGTAGTACCGGAAATAGTTGTAGTGGAGGCCGGATTCGGGGTCGTAGTACTGGCCCGGGAATCTCAGTGGCGTGTACGTAGTGCTCTGCGTGGACCACGCCGTGACGCCCCACAGCGTGCTGCGGGCGCGCCAGGCAATGTCCCCGTCCACGCCGAGCAGTTCGGTCGGTGTGCCGACGAGGTCGGTGACGATGGCGTAGAAGCGTGTGTCGATCTGGTCCTGCGGTGCGTCCGGGGCGACGCGGCGTTCGGTCTGCGCGACAGGGCGTGTGCCGTCGTGGTCCCACGTCACTGTGACGGAGGGCAAGTCGGCGGAGCTCGTGCTCTGTTCGCACAGGGTGGTGCCGTCCCAGGCGAAGTCAGTCTGTTCTGTGACGGACGCTCCGTCGGCGGCGAGGCGCTGTTTGGCGATGCGGCGTCCGAAGGGGTCGTAGAGGTAGCGCCATGTAGTCCTGTCTGGAGTCGTGACCGAGACGAGGCGGTTTTCGGCGTCCCAGGCGTAGCGCCAGGTGTCCGGCTTACGGGACAGGCGGGTCTTCTGGCGAAGGACGACGCGGCCTTGGGCGTCGTACTCATAGCGCACAGCGCCGGCGCGCGTGACCAGGGTGCCTTGGTACGTGCGGGTGCCCGTGGCCTCTTGCTCCGGGTGAGTGGAGGGCCAGGCCGCCTCCGTCTGGTTGCCCAGCTCGTCGTAGGCGTACCGTTCGCTCCACTCGTGGGCCTGGACGGCGGTGACGCGTCCGGCGCCGTCGACGTCGAAGTGGCGTGCGCCGTTCAGCCGGTCGTCGATGCGGCGCGGGCTGCCGTCGCTGCCGTACTCATAAGTGCGGTTCTGGACGGTCAGCCCACCTGGTGCGATGACCGACTGGTCGGTGAGGCGGCCCAGCTGGTCAAGGGTCTGCGTCAGCGTGGCAGTGTCATCCACGCGACGACCGACTACGCCGCCCGCCGTGTCGTAGTCGGTCGCGACCGCGTGTCCGGAGCCCGTGAGCAGAACTGTGGGGCGGCCCGCCCTGTCGTACGCCCACTCGCTTGAGACGCCGCTGGGTGTTGTGCGGCTCGTCCTGTGCCCGGCGGAGTTGTAGAGGTACCTGATGGTGTGATCGTTGACGGATTCGCTCCGCACGCGCCCTGCGGCATCGTGCTCCAGCTCGATGGCAGCGTCGGCGTTGGCCGCCCTGGCCAGGAGTCCCGTGTGGTCGTACTCGAAGGTGGTGACCGCTCCGTCGGCGTCCTTGCGAACGACTCGGCCGAGCGCGTCGTGCTCGAAGCGGGTGATCTGCCCCATGGCGTTGGTGCGGGACGTCAGGTGCCCCGCGGGACTGTAGGAGTATTCCGAGCCCCGGCCGTCAAAGTCTTTCTCGGACGCGAGTCGGCCCGCGGCATCGTAGGTGTAACTCCAGGAACGATTCTGCGGGTTGGTGACACTGACCAGCCGCAGGTCGGTGTCGTACGTGAACTCGTAGCGGGTGCCATCGGGGTCGGTGCGGGCCGCCACGAGGTCGAAGTGGGTGTATTCGAAGCGGGTGACGCCCCCGTCCGGGGTCGTGTGCGCGGTGCAGTTGCCCTCGCCGTCGTACTGCCAGAACTCCGAGGTCCCGTCCGGAGCCGTGCGGCGCACGAGCTTGCCCTCGACTGTCCACTCGAAGCGAGTGACGTTCCCCAGAGGGTCGGTGATGGCGCTGGTGCGGCCGAAGGCGTCTCGCTCGTAGTGGGTTACGGCCCCGAGCGGGTCGATCAGGTCACGAGGGAGCCCCACGCGGTCGCAGCGCAGGTGAGTGGTGTTGCCCAGCGGGTCGGTGACGGACTTCCGGTGTCCTGCCCCGTTGTACGCGAACTGCGTGGTGGCTCCGGTCGGGTCCGCCATGGCTGTGAGGTTGCCGCGGGCGTCGTACTCCTGGTGCCAGGCTGCACCGTCCGGCCCGGTCAGTGAGGTGGGCAGGCCGAGTTCGTTGTACGCGGACCGGGTTTCGCTGCCGTCCGGGCGGACGACGGATGTCACCTGCCCGTGCTCGTCGTACTCGTAGCGTGTGGTGTGCCCTTGGGAGTCTGTGACAGCGACGAGCTGGTGGTGGGCGTTCCATTCCTGCTGCCGCGTGTGTCCGAGCGGATCGGTCTCGCGGACGAGGCGGTGGGCCTCATCATGCTCGTAACGGGTCGTCTGGCCGCGCGAGCCGGTGACTGTCGTCGTACGGGTGGCGTCGTCGTAGGTCAGGGTGCCTGCGAGGAATCCGCCGCTGCCGTCGGTGCGCACGACGCGGCCGCGGTCGTCGTAGAAGTACTGGTAGGCCGATTCGTTGCGGTCGGTCCATGAGGCGATCCGGTCCGCCTCGTCGTACGTGAATCGGGTCGGCAGGCCGGAGGAGTTGGTGACCTCCGTGAGGTTGCCGTCGTCGCCGTAGCCGAACGACACGAGCGTCGTCCCGCGGCCGCCGGGGTGTTCCGGGTCGAGCAGACGAAGGGCGGAGATCCGCGGCAGGGTGGGGTGCTGATCCAGGGCTATTCGATATCCGCCGGAGTGAGCGAGCCCGGTAGGGGTGCCGTCGTCGGCGTACTGAACGGTGATGCGCTGTCCGTTGTTGTCCACGATCGCCTGCAAAGGCAGATCCACAGCCTCACCGTCATCGGTGGGCTGCGGCGTGTGGAACACGTACGCGAGGCCCGAAGCGGGGTCACTCACCCGGAGCGCACCGTCGGTCTCTGTGTCCCAGCTCAGCGGCAAGGACTTGACCGGACCGGCATAGACGGGGCCCTCGGCCTCGGCATCGAGGAGCGGGTACGTCAGCCGGGCGCCGTCCGCCGTGGCGTACGTGATGCCTTCGTCGCTCGCCTGTAGACGCTGGTCAAGAGTGGAGGCCCAGGAGGGGCCGAACCAGCCTCCCCAGCGGTAGGAGGAGAGGTGAGTACGCTCCAGGATCAAGGGGAGAGCACCGGGGAGTTGGACATCGGTCTGCGCCAGGAACATGTCTCCGGTGGCCACGTCGATCGGGTCGACCTTGAGTTCTTTCTCCGCCGCGCGAATTCCAGCCTTGAGCTGCTCAGCCTCACCAGGTTTCAATTTGAGCCTGGTGACGTCGGATCCGCCGATCCCCAACGACCTGCTCAGTTTGGCCAGTTCACTGGGTTTGAGCTTCTTCAGGCCCTTGCCGAGAGCCTTGCCCAGCATTCCGCCGCCGACGCCCACAACCGCGCCTTCCGCCAAGAGCCCGGCCAGCTTGCCCGGATCCTTGAACGCACCAGGGTCTTGCAGGGCGGCGTCGAAGGCGGAAAACTTCATTCCCTCGCCCGCGAGTTTCCCGGCCTTGGCGATCGTCTTGATCTCGCCGAGTGCCTTCAGGGCCCGTTCCAGGCCGCGGATGGCTTCCATGACGGTGCGGATGACCGAGGCCATGCGGGTCCCGGACTTCTCGATCCGGGCGATCAGCGCCACGACCTTCGCGGCCCGCGCACCGGCCGCCAGGTTTCCGGCGATCACGGACAGGCCACCGGTCAGCACGGACAGGCCCAGGCTCGCGATCTCGAACTCGGCGATCTCCGCGAGGATCACGCCGATCTCCGTAAGAAGCTCGTGGGCTTCGTCGGCGAAGTCGTCCAGGGCCTTGGCGCCCTTGCGCAGCGACTCGGCCATGTCGGTGGCCTGCGTGCGGGAGGCCTTGGCCCGCTTGTGGAGGGCCTTGGCGGCCTCGCCCTTCCACTCCAGGTCCTTGAGTGCCGTCTCGGCGGCGTGCGCGGCGGCGTCAAGCCCCTTGGCCAGGGCCCGCCACTGCTTGGCCATCTCGCGGATGCCGTCGGGATCGACGGCGGGGTCGGTGATGCCCAGGAACTCCAGATTGCCGGCGAGGGTGTCGCCGAAGGCGTGGTTGGCCTTGTTGATCCAGTGCAGGGGGTTGAGGTCGATGCCCACGTGCGGGTCAGCTCTTCTTGGCGCGGGCCGCGGCGCTCAGCAGGATGTCCAGGAGGTCGAAGGCGTCGGAGACGTCGCCCATGAACTTGGCCTCGGCTTCCCACTCCTTGTGCAGGCTCCCCGTGAGCTTGGCGATGGTGTCCATGCCGTCCTGGATGTCGTCCTTGGCGCCCATCAGCGAGCCAAGGACCCCGAACGCAGACATGTCGTGCGAGGCCGCCTTGAAGTCGTGCAGCGGCTTACGGGTGTGGTCATCCACCTTGCCCAGCGCGGTAGCCGCCTTGTTCAGCGACTCCGCATCCTTCCTCAGGTCCGACATGCTGCCCTGCCCCCGTTGGTTGAGATGGTTGTGCGTGCGGTGTGACTACCAGCCGACGGACCCATGCCCCGGTCAGCGGTTGATGGACTGGATCTCCTGCACGACGACTTCCTGTTCAGTGCCGAACACGCCATCAGGAAGCTTTTGTTCGCCCGCGATCCCGGTTCCTGTCCAATGGATCTTCCAGGTGACGGTGGCCTTGAGCTGATACGCGTCGTCGCCGGACGCCCGCAAGTACGTCACGCCGCACGGAGGGCTGTGGCCGCTGTTGCCCTTGCTGTACGGCACACCGATGCGGCCGCCCTGAATCGGGCACTGTCCGGAGGCCGGGTGTAGTTCAGCATCTGGCGTCCCTGGTTCGATCTTGAGTGCAGCGGGCTCGGCCGTGCTGGTTGCTTCGATCCCGAGCCCGGGAACGGAGGCGGTGACTGACACCGGCTTGAACTCTGCCTTCTCCAGCCACGCCCACGTCGGCAGATTCACCGTCGACTTGTTCTGCGGCTTCAACTCGACCTTCGTACCGGGAACACGAATCTCGGAGTAGGCGAGCTGCGCGAGGATTTCCGGGGTGACGGCCTGCGGAGCGTCAGCGGGAGGCGGGTCCCCCTTGTCGACCCAGAAGGGAATCTTGTCGCAGTCCTGCGCCGCGGGGTCAGCCTCTCGCCCCTCGGTCACGAAGGCACCCCACCAATTCCCCTTGCCGGCTTTGTCCTTGTTGAAGTCCTTGTCGGAGTCGCCGCCCTTGTCGACGTACTGGCCCTGCGTCTCCTTGTCCCACTCTTCGGTGGTCGATGTGCCCATCCACTGGTACCGCATGTACCCCTCAAGTGACTTCGGGGTGTACTTGGGAGCGTAATAGCAGGCAGGGGGAGTCCACGTTGCGGAAGACGAAGTGACGGGACCGGCGGAGCTGCCCTTTCCATTCTTCGAGAAGTCGTAGACGATCCCCTTGGCCGACGCCGAGAGGGCGGGACCGCTGGCATCGCCGGAGACACTGGCGTCGCTTCCCGGCCCGCCACCGAATGAGCCGCCTCCTCCGGGAGGTTTCTGGTCCGCGACGGCGGCAGGCGCCGCGCACAGCCAGGCCGCTCCCACTACCGCCGCGATCGCGGCGGTACGGAGGAGCCGACTCACGGCTGGCAGCCCGTCGCGCCGCGGGTGGATGCCATCTTCATGAGTTCCCAGACCCCCTGCTTGTTCTTCCTGAGCTGAGCGCTGTAGGCGACGTAGCTGTCCTTCGTCACCTTCGTCCGCTTGATCTCGTCCGTCTTGACGTCTCTGCTGAAGCCCTTGCTCTCATCGGCGCAGTATCCGATCGCCGCGCTGTCCTTGGACTTGACCTTCACGCTCCGGTCGAAATAGCGCACCGTCCCGGTGACGGTCCAGCCCGCATCCTTGAACGACTTCGCCCAGTCCTGGGCGGCCACAGCACCCTCGCCCTCGGTGTAGAACTCCAGGGCGGGCAGCTGAGGATCGCCAGCCACGATGGCCATGTTGAGCGCACGAATCATGTCCGCGTTGTCCCGCAGGATCGCGTCCTTGACGGAATCCCCCGCCCGTTCTGGAGTGAAGGTGAGCTTCACGTCAGAGGGCAGCTTGATCTCCGGCCGGTCGGCCCCGTCCGCTGGCGCGGATGACGACGGCGATGCCGACTTCCCGCTGCCCGCGTCAGCGCCGGCGATCTTGTCGTTGTCCTTGCTGTCGTCCGATCCGCCGCAGGCGGTCAGCAGCAGGGCGGCGGAGGCCGTGAGCGCGGCCACCACGCGCCGGGTCGAGCGAGTCACTGTTGTCTCCGGTGAGGTGAGGGTTTACACGAGTGAAGTAACGCTATCCGTGGCCGCCTGGTGACGATGAGAGCGGGTCGGGCTCTGGCTGAGACGTACCGGGCATACCTGTTGCTGGCGGCTGCTTTCGCCTACGAATGGCTTCGTTGCCCGGCTGAGAAACGGCCTGATCCGAACGAAGCGGCCCAGCTAGGAGTTCGACGGCGGCTCGGGCACCGAGTCTGGGGCTGCGATGAGCGCACGGGCAGTCGAGTTCGACCTGGGGAGCAGGGTAGGCAGGCGGCACTGGCCGTCGTTTCAGGACGGCTCTGCATACTTGTGCGTCCCGGCCTGAGTGCTCCGCAGGTCGCAGTCGCCATCCGGTCGCTGCTGGCGCTCTGGCCGGAGCCGAACGGGCAAGGCGTAAGGGTGGAGGGAGTGGATGACCTGCCAGCTTCGATGCCGACAGAGGCGCCGGAGGTGACGGCAGACGTCTTGGACCTCTACGGGGACGGCAACTGAGCGCCGAAGGAGGGCTGGCGGTGCGATGAGGAGGTCCTCGCGGAGTTGAAAGAGGTCGGAGTCCTTCATCTCAAGGGCGTCGTGGAGGACATCCCGAAGACATGTACCCGTTGCCTGAACGCCTCGGTGCCGTCGTGGCAGCCGGCTACGACGACGAGGGGATGGCGCATCCGCTGGTGTTCCTCCGCGGCGACCTGCCCACCGGGCTACAGGCCGACCTCCTCGGTTTCTGCCTCGCCTCGGTTGCCGGGGCTGAGTACGAGAAGTGGGAGCCGGACGAGAACGGCCTGACCTTCGTAGGTACCGAGGCAGGGCCGGTGCGCGGCCCTGGAGCCGCGCTTCTGGGTGCACTGACGGTCCAGCGTATGGAGCGGAGCCCGGGGGATTGCGCGTTCACGCTCCTCGACCCGCCGGAGGGGCCCGCCCCCGTGTCGGAGATGGCTGCTTGATTACCGGGAGATTTGGGAGCCGGATCTGGTGACTGGCTCTCAAATGGCTCCCAAGACGATCCCAGAAACCACTCAGGGGCCCGACCCGCTAAGCGGATCAGGCCCCTGACCTGGTGTTTCAGCTGTCGGGGTGGCGGGATTTGAACCCACGACCTCTTCGTCCCGAACGAAGCGCGCTGCCAAGCTGCGCTACACCCCGATGTCGTTGCTCCACCTGCCCGCATTGCTGCTGGCCGTGGCGACATCGATTACTTTAGCGGACCAATGCCCGGAGACGAAATCCGGTTTTCGGGCCCCTGGGGGGAGGAGCGGGCCGGATGCGGTCCAGGCCCACCAGGAGCGCGGCGAGGGCGTAGAAGGCCAGCCCGAAGAAGACAGCGTTGGCCAGGACTCCGGGGTAGCCGTGGGCGTCCACGTCCAGGAACGGATACGTGTAGCGGGCCGTCGAGCCGGAGGCCATGAGCGCGCCTCGGAGCAGGGCGAAGCCCAGGTAGGCCAAGGGGTAGAGCATCCAGCGCGCGGCATGGCGCAGCTGAAGGGTGCCGGGGGTCGTCAGCAGGAGCCAGTTCAGGACCGCGCCGATCGGGGTCACCGTATGCAGCAGGTCGTTCGAGAGGGTGCGCCAGCCGGACACCGCCGTCGCGGCGTCCCCCGTCATGGAGAAGCTGCTCGCGTCATTCGCCAGGATGAGGTGATAGACGAGGCCCGTGATCGAGATGAAGAGGAGCGTGCCGCCCGTCACCACCGGCGGCAGCGGGCGCCGGCCCTGCCACGCCTGGCGCGCCGAGAGCGTGAAGACCACCGCCACCAGCACATTGCTCTGGATCGTGAAGTAGCTCAGCACCCGCAACGGGCTGCCTACGTAGAGGTCGATCGCGATGCCGGTGATCGCCGCCAGCGCGACCAGCGCCCGGAACACCCCGGCCACGGGGCGTCGTACCGGAGGCACGACCGCCTCCGTGGGGGCGTACCAGGGCATCGGCGCGATCATGACTCCACGCTAAGCACCCTCCCGCCCGGCCGCGCGCGGTCAGCGTCCGCCCGGGCGGCCGACGGGAGGGAAGCGGGTCAGGACCCGCTGGCGGAGCGCTCCGTCAGCGTCAGGAGCGTCACCTCGGGCAGACACGCGAAGCGCATCGGCGTGTAGCGGTTCGCGCCGCAGCCCGCCGAGACGTGCATGAACGACGTCCGGCCCTCCGCCTCGTGCCGCGAGAGGCCCTTCACCCGCTGCCTGTCCAGGTCGCAGTTGGTGACCAGCGCCCCGTAGAAGGGGATGCACAGCTGACCGCCGTGCGTGTGGCCCGCGAGGATCAAGGGGTAGCCGTCGGCCGTGAAGGCGTCGAGGCTGCGCAGGTACGGGGCGTGCACGATGCCCATCGAGAAGTCGGCGCCCGTATCGGGGCCGCCCGCCACGTGCTCGTACCGGTCGCGCTTGATGTGCGGGTCGTCGATTCCCGTCAGGCCGATCTCGTAGCCCTCGATCTTCAGCGCGCCCCGCGTGTTCGTCAGGTTCACCCAGCCCCCGGCGTCGAACCCGTCGCGCAGGTCCTCCCAGGGGTTGTGGATCACGCCGACGACGGGTGCGTTGCCGTTCAGGCCGTGCCTGCCCTGCGACTTCTCGACGAGGTAGCGGGCGGGGTTGCGGGGCTTGGGCCCGTAGTAGTCGTTCGAGCCGAAGACGTACGCCCCGGGGAACTGCATCAGCGGGCCGAGCGCGTCCAGCGTCTCCGGCACGCCCTCCGGGTCGGAGAGGTTGTCCCCGGTGTTGATCACGAAGTCGGGGCGCAGGCCCGCCAGGGACCGCAGCCAGCGCTGCTTCCTGCGCTGCCCGGACACCATGTGGATGTCCGACACCTGGAGGACCCGGAGCGGTCGCATCCCCGGCGGCAGCACGGGCACCGTGACCCGTCGCACTCTGAAGGAGCGGGGTTCGATGCCCACCGAGTAGACAAGACCGGCGGCGGCCGTCGCCGTGATTCCCAGGGGTACTGCGTATCGCGCGCGCATCCACCCATGGTGTCAGACCTGAAGGGCCGGTAAATCTGCGGGCGTCGGGGCGTACGCACCTGCGACAATCACCGCATGACCACGCTCAAGTCGAAGCTTCAGGAAGACCTCACCGCCGCGATCAGGGGGCGTGACGAGCTGCGCTCCTCGACGCTCCGGCTGACCCTCACCGCCATCACGAAGGAGGAGGTCTCGGGCAAGACGGCCCGCGAGCTCTCCGACGATGAAGTGCAGAAGGTGATCGCCCGCGAGGCGAAGAAGCGCCGCGAGGCGGCGGAGGCCTTCGCCAACGGCGGTCGCGCCGAGCAGGCCGCCAAGGAGAAGGCGGAGGGCGAGGTCCTCGCCGAGTACCTGCCGAAGCAGCTCTCCGAGGACGAGCTCCAGGCGATCGTCGCCCAGGCCGTCGAGGAGGCCAGGGCCGCCGGTGCCGAGGGGCCGCGCGCCATGGGCCAGGTCATGAAGATCGTGAACCCGAAGGTCGCGGGTCTGGCGGAGGGCGGCCGCGTCGCCGCCGTGGTGAAGAAGCTGCTCGCGGGCTGACCGGACGGCGAGAATCTGCAATAAGCAGTACTCCGGTACGTGAGTGGGGCGCCCCCTGAAGCCAGGGGGCGCCCCACTCACGTACGTACTGAAGAAGAACGGACTACTGGAGGCCTGCTAGGGGGGACTACCGGCCCCAGCCGAGGGGGGGACTACCGGCCCCAGCCGCCGATCCCGCCTCCATTGCCGTTTCCATTGCCATTCCCACCGTTCCCGCCGCCGCCGACGAGATCCGGCGGCAGGGTGATGTCACCCCAGGGATCGTCGTCGCCGCCGTTCCCGCCACCGCCGTTGTTGCCGCCACCACCGCCGTGACCGCCGCCACCGCCGCCGCCCGGCTTGTTGTCCTCGTGCGGCTTGTCCTTGTCCTTGTCGCCGCCCGGGATGTGGACGGTGTTGAAGCCGGGGGCCGGCCTGCCCGCGAGCGCGCCGCTCATCGCGTCCCGCCAGATCGGACCCGGGACCTCACCACCGAAGACCTTGCCGTACGGGACTCCGCCGATGGTGATGTCGACCATCCGCCGCTTGTGCTGCGGGTCGCCGACCCAGACCGCGCCCGACATGTTCGGGGTGTAGCCCACGAACCAGGCGGCGTAGCGGAAGTCGGTCGTACCCGTCTTGCCCGCGCTCGCGCGGGAGCCGAGGCCGGCCTGCTTGCCGGTTCCGTCCTCGACCACGCCCTTCAGGAGGGTGTTGACCGTGTCGGCCGTCTTCACCGACATCGCGCGCGAGCACGTCGACTTCGGCACGGGCAGCGACTTGCCGCCCGGAGCGGCGATCGACTCGATCGCGACGGGCGTGCAGTGCTTGCCGCGCGCCGCGAACGTGGCGTACGCGCCCGCCATCGTCAGCGGCGACATCTCCTGGGTGCCGAGCGCGATCGACGGCGCCTGGTCGATCTTCCGGCCGTCGGCGCGCTCGACGCCCATCTTCTTGGCCATCTCCGTCACCGGGCAGATCCCGATGTCGCCGATCATCTCCACGTAGTAGGTGTTGACCGACTTCGCGGTCGCCTCCCGCAGGTCGTACGGGCCGACCTCGGCCTCGTTCTCGTTGGTCAGCTTCGCGTTGCCCGAGTTCAGCCACTTCTTGCCGTCGCACGCCGCGACGCTGCTGGGATACGGCATCTCGTACGGCGAGTCGTAGCTCTTCGTCGGTGGTGTTCCGCCCTCCAGCGCGGCCGCGGCCACGATCGGCTTGAACGTCGATCCCGGCTGGTAGCCGGCGCCGCCGCCCATGGAGTCGTCCACCGACAGGTTGATCGTGGTCTCGTCCTTCTTGAAGCCGTACGGCCGCGACTGGCCCATGCCCAGGATCTTGCCGGTGCCCGGCTCGACGAGGGTGGCCGCCGTCGCCACGTCGTCGGACTGGTTGACGTGATCCTTTATCGAGGCCTGCACGGACTGCTGGGCCTTGGGATCGAGCGTCGTCCTGATGCGCAGACCGCCCTGGTTCCAGACCTTGGCCCGGGCCTCCTTGGTCTTGCCGAAGACCGGGTCGGAGAGGAAGACCTCGCGTACGTAGTCACAGAAGAACCCGGCGCCGCTGACCGCCGTGATGCAGCCGTTCTTGGGCTTGCTCACCTTCAGGCCGAGCGGCTTCTCCTTGGCCGCGGCGGCCTCCGCCTGCGTGATGTCGTGCGTCTCCGCCATCCGCTGGAGGACGACGTTGCGGCGCTTGGTCGCTTCCTCGGTGTCGTTGACCGGGTCGTACCTGCTGGGGGACTGCACGATGCCGGCGAGCAGCGCGGCCTCCTGGACCTGCAGTTCCTTGGCGGGCTTGGAGAAGTAGCGCTGGGCCGCGGCCTCGACGCCGTACGCCTGCTGCCCGAAGTAGGTGATGTTCAGGTAGTTGCTGAGGATGCGCTTCTTGCCGAGCTTGTCCTCGACCTGGATCGCGTACTTCAGCTCGCGGATCTTGCGCCCGAGGGTCTGCTGGGTGGCTTCGGCGACCTTCGTGGGGTCGTCGCCCGCCTCCTCGACGAAGACGTTCTTCACGTACTGCTGGGTGAGCGTGGACGCTCCCTGGGAGACGCCGCCGCTCTGCGCGTTCTGGTTCAGCGCGCGCAGGATGCCCTTCGCGTCGACCGCGCCGTGCTCGTAGAAGCGCGAGTCCTCGATCGCGACGATCGCCTTCTGCATGTACGGCGAGATCTCCTTGAGGGGGACCACCGTGCGGTCACGCGAGTAGACCGTGGCGATGGAGCCGCCCTTGCTGTCGAGGATCGTGGTGCGCTGACTCAGCGGCGGCTGCTTCAAGTTGGACGGGATGTCGTCGAACCCCTCCACCGAGCCCTTCGCCGCGAGGCCGAGCGCTCCGGCCGCGGGCAGGGCGATACCTGCCAGCACGGCTCCCGCGAGCACGCTGACACCTAGGAACTTCGCGGCCTGCTGAGTTGGTGACAGACCACCGCCCGAGCGCTTCTTTCCCATGGGGGGCAGCCTACGTTCTGATTCGCCGGACAGGCCTCAATGCCTTGGCCTAAGCTGCTCTCAACTGTCACAGCAGTGCGGTTCGGCAACAACCCTCCGTCGGTCCCGAATCCCGGACGGGGGCCTCCCCTGCTCTTGCGGAGCTCCGAGTGAGCTCGTGGGACGCGCCCGGAGCCCGGCCCGGATTGAGCCTTGATCGAGCCGGGGAAAGTGCCCGAATTCGCCTCATGCGGCATTCGATGCCCGTTGTGACTCAGCTGAAGTGCCCGCATTTGCCGGGTTAATCACGCATGTCGCCAGCTCACTCCGTCGGGTGATCTGCCGCTTACGCATAGTCCGTTCGGGCCATTCAAGATTGGGCCCGAAGGGGGTGTTGCGCTGTGCCCACCTTCCGTAACGTCCTCAACTGGCGGCGGTGAATATGCCGCTGCCGCCGTGGGGGAGCCTCGATTCGGGAGAGGACGGCGCCGGTATGGGCTGGGTAACCGACTGGAGTGCGCAGGCGGCCTGCCGCACTACCGATCCAGATGAACTGTTCGTTCAAGGAGCAGCGCAGAACAGGGCCAAGGCGGTGTGCACCGGCTGCCCGGTGCGCACGGAGTGCCTGGCCGACGCGCTGGACAACCGCGTCGAATTCGGCGTGTGGGGTGGCATGACTGAGCGGGAGCGTCGCGCATTGCTGCGCAGGCGTCCCACGGTCACCTCGTGGCGCCATCTGCTGGAGACGGCGCGCTCCGAGTACGAGCGTGGCGCGGGCCTGCTGCCCGTGGACTTGGAGGATGACGAGACGTACGAGAGCTACGCGGCAGTGGGTTAGCGCCCGTCCGCCGCGTGGCGGTGGGGTAGGTCCCCACCGGCCGCGTGGCAGTGGGAGCGGGAGCGGGCGCCGGAGGGAGTGGGTCGGACCCACTGCTCAGGCAGCTCGGGCCGGACCACCATCACTGGTCACCGGTCGGCCACCATCACTGGTCACCAGGCCGGATCACTGTCACTGGTCACCAGGATCACCGGCCGCGAGCCGGTCCCCGATGGCCCGAAGGCCTGCCAGGTCGTGCACGTCACCCGGCAGCGCCGTCACTTCGGCCACGGCAACCTCGGGGTGAAGCGCGGTGAAGCGATCGCGCGTGCGCTTTTCGCGCGCGAGCAGCTGCATGCGCTCCGCGTGCAGTCGCAGCAGACCGGCGGTCAGCTGCGCCACGGGCGGATGCGTGGCATGGGGATGCGTGGCATGCGGATGCGCGTCATCGAGTTCGGAAGGTGCGGGAGTCCGGGAATCGCCGGTGGCCTCGGTGGAGTTGCCGGGAGCTTCGTGGGGTGCCTCGGGGGAAGCCTCGGCCTCGGAAGAAGCCTCGCGGGAGTTACGCAGTCGAACCTTCCCTTCCTCCTGATCCACAATGCGGATCTCTTCAAGATTTTCAGCGGCGGCAAGCGCCCGCTCGGCCGAGAGCTGAGCGGCACCGCTGCTGTGCACCCGGTTCAGCACGAGACCGGCGAGCGGCATGTCGTCGGCCGCCAGGCGCTCCACGAAGTACGCGGCCTCCCTGAGCGCGTCCCGCTCCGGCGACGCCACCACGAGGAACGCCGTGCCCGGCGCCTGGAGCAGCCGGTAGGTGGCGTCCGCGCGGGTCCGGAAACCACCGAACATGGTGTCCATGGCGGCCACGAACGTCTGCACGTCACGCAGCAGTTGACCCCCGAGCAGCTTGCCCAGGGCCCCTGTCATCATCGACATCCCGACGTTCAGGAACTTCATCCCGGCCCGGCCGCCCACCTTCGCCGGGGCCATGAGCACCCGGATCAGCTTCCCGTCCAGGAAGGACCCGAGGCGCTTCGGAGCGTCGAGGAAGTCGAGGGCCGACCGCGAGGGCGGCGTGTCGACGACGATCAGGTCCCACTCGTCGCGGGAGCGCAGCTGCCCCAGCTTCTCCATCGCCATGTACTCCTGCGTGCCCGCGAAGCCCGCCGAAAGCGACTGGTAGAAGGGGTTGTTCAGGATCGCGCTCGCCCGCTCCTTGTCCGCGTGCGCCTCGACGATCTCGTCGAAGGTGCGCTTCATGTCGAGCATCATCGCGTGCAGCTCGCCGTCGCCGGACGGGCTCTCGATGTCCTTGACCCGGCGCGGGACGTTGTCGAGCGAGTCGATCCCCATGGACTGGGCGAGCCTGCGTGCCGGGTCGATGGTCAGGACGACGACCTTGCGGCCCCGTTCGGCGGCGCGCAGGCCGAGGGCCGCCGCCGTGGTCGTCTTGCCGACGCCTCCGGAGCCGCAGCACACCACGATGCGGGTCCTCGGGTCGTCGAGCAGGCTGTCCACGTCGAGCATGCGGGCCGGATCCAGGGGGCGTGTCGTGTCCGGGTCTCGTGCCGGGTCCGAGGTCATGCGATCCCTTGCTTCCGCAGTTCCGTGGCGAGGTCGTAGAGCCCCGCCAGGTCCATTCCCCCGGCCAGCAGGGGGAGTTCGTGCAGGGGGAGGTCCAGCTCGCCCAGGACGGCCCGCTGGGAGCCCTCCAGGGCGTACCGCTCGGCGTACTCGGCGGCCTGCTCCAGGAGCGGGTCGACAAGCCGCTCGGCGACCCCTCCGCGGCGGGCCCCGCCGAGCCCGGCGGCGGACAGGGACTTGGCGATGGCGGTACGCGGGGTCTCGCCGAGCCCGAGCTCCAGGGCGTCCTCGTCGAGCAGCGCGGGCCGCACCATGTTCACGATGACGCGCCCCACGGGGAGCTTGGCGGCGCGCAGCTCGGTGATCCCGTCGGCGGTCTCCTGGACGGGCATCTCTTCGAGGAGCGTCACCAAGTGGACCGCTGTCTCCGGAGACTTGAGGACGCGCATCACGGCCTGCGCCTGATTGTGTATGGGGCCGATCTTGGCCAGGCCCGCGACCTCGTCGTTCACGTTCAGGAAGCGTGTGATGCGCCCCGTGGGCGGCGCGTCCATCACCACGCAGTCGTACGCGTAACGCCCGCTCTTGTCCTTGCGGCGTACGGCCTCACAGGCCTTGCCGGTCAGCAGGACGTCCCGCAGGCCCGGTGCGACCGTGGTGGCGAAGTCGATGGCGCCGAGTTTCTTGAGCGCGCGTCCGGCGCCCCCCAGCTTGTAGAACATCTGGAGGTAGTCGAGCAACGCCAGTTCGGGATCGATGGCGAGGGCATACACCTCCCCGCCCCCGGGAGCGACGGCGATCTTCCGCTCCTCATACGGCAGCGCTTCGGTCTCGAAGAGCTGCGCGATGCCTTGTCTGCCCTCGACCTCCACGAGGAGAGTGCGCTTGCCCTCCGTCGCGAGGGCGAGCGCGAGTGCGGCGGCCACCGTGGTCTTGCCGGTACCGCCCTTGCCGCTGACGACCTGGAGCCTGCTCACACTTCCGAGCCTAACCAGTCGTCGTCCGGGCTAAGCAGGAGGCCACCGTGAGCAGCGCCTCACAACGGCTACAGTCGGCCATATGACCAAGTGGGAATACGCAACCGTGCCGCTGCTCGTCCATGCCACGAAGCAGATTCTGGACACCTGGGGCGAGGACGGCTGGGAGCTCGTCCAGGTCGTCCCCGGGCCGAACAACCCTGAGCAGCTCGTGGCCTACCTGAAGCGGGAGAAGCAGGCATGAGCGGCGCCGTGGAGGCGAAGCTGGCCGAGCTCGGGCTGACGCTGCCCGAGGTCGTGCCGCCGATCGCCGCCTACCAGCCGGCGATCCAGTCCGGTGTGTACGTCTACACCTCGGGCCAGCTCCCGATGGTGGAGGGCAAGCTTCCGATGACCGGCAAGGTCGGCGGGGAGGTGACCCCCGAGGAGGCCAAGGAACTGGCCCGCACGTGCGCGCTGAACGCGCTCGCCGCGGTGAAGTCCATCGCCGGTGACCTGGACCGGATCGCGCGCGTCGTGAAGGTCGTCGGTTTCGTGGCGTCGGCCCCGGACTTCACGGGCCAGCCCGCGGTGATCAACGGCACGAGCGAGCTGCTCGGCGAGGTGCTCGGCGACAAGGGCGTGCACGCCCGCAGCGCCGTGGGTGTGGCGGTCCTGCCGCTGGACGCGCCCGTCGAGGTCGAGATCCAGGTGGAGCTGACGGAGGCGTAAACGCCGCCCTGAGTGCCTCATCGGCTGCCTCCTGGCACCCGATAGTTGCCTCTCGAACATCAGCCCACTAGGGGATAGCCTCCGCCCATGGCTAATGGGCAGTGGTACCCCCCGGAGTGGCCCGACCGTATCCGTGCGCTGAGCAGCGGCGAACTGACGCCGGCGACTCCGCGCCGGGCGGCCACGGTCATGCTCCTGCGGGACTCCGTGGCGGGCCCCGCCGTACACATGCTGCGCCGACGCGCCTCCATGGCTTTCGCCGGAGGCGCGTACGCGTATCCGGGCGGCGGCGTGGACCCGCGCGACGACGACCACCTCGTCCGCTGGGCGGGCCCGTCCCTCGCGACGTGGGCGCAGCGCCTCGGGGTGGACGAGCCGGGCGCGCAGGCCATCGTGTGCGCCGCCGTCCGCGAGACGTTCGAGGAGGCGGGTGTGCTGCTCGCCGGGCCGACTCCGTCGAGCGTGGTGGGCGACACCACGGGGGACGACTGGGAGGCGGACCGCGAGGCGCTGGTGGCCCGCGACGTCTCCTTCGCGGAGTTCCTCGACCGCCGGGACCTGGTCCTCCGCAGTGACCTGCTGGCCGCCTGGGCGCGCTGGATCACCCCGGAGTTCGAACCGAAGCGCTACGACACGTTCTTCTTCGTGGCGGCCCTCCCGGAGGGGCAGCGCACCCGCAACGCCTCCACAGAGGCCGACCGCACGGTGTGGATCGCTCCGGGGGAGGCCACCGCGGGGTACGACAAGGGCGACCTCCTGATGATGCCGCCCACCATCGCGACCCTGCGCCAGCTGAGTCCCTACGGATCGGCCGCGGACGCCCTGGCCGCCGCCCCGGAGCGCGACCTCACCCCGGTGCTCGCCCAGGCGCGCTTCGAGGGCGGCGAGTTGGTGCTGAGCTGGCCGGGCCACGCCGAATTCACCAAGCACATCCCTACGGGGGGTCCCGCATGAGCACGGCCACGCCTGCCACGAAGGCCACGCCTGCCCCGAGGGGCATGCCGACAACGAAGACGCCACCTGTCGCGAAGGCGGCACCTGCCCCGAAGTCGACACCTGCCCCGCAGACGACACCTGCCACGAACCGGACGGGAGTCCTCCCCGCATGACCGAAGCCGCCGCCCTTCCCGGCCAGCCCCGGGGCGGAGTCCTCAGCGGTCCCGCCACCGCCCGCGCGGTCAACGTCCTGGCCCCCAACGCGTCCGCGATGACGCTGGATGGGACCAACACGTGGATCGTGTCCGAGCCGGGCTCAGGGCTCGCGGTCGTCGTCGACCCGGGCCCCCTGGACGACGCGCACCTCCGGCACGTCATCGCCACGGCCGAGAAGGCCGGGCAGCGGGTCGCGCTCACCCTCCTCACCCACGGCCACCCGGACCACGCGGAGGGCGCCGCGCGCTTCGCCGAGCTGACCGGCACCAAGGTGCGGGCCCTCGACCCCGCGCTGCGCCTCGGCGACGAGGGCCTGGGCGCGGGTGACGTGATCACCACGGGCGGCCTGGAGCTCCGCGTGGTCCCGACGCCGGGCCACACCGCGGACTCCCTCTGCTTCCATCTCCCGGCCGATGAGGCGGTCCTGACGGGCGACACCGTCCTGGGACGCGGTACGACGGTCGTGGCGCACCCTGACGGCCGCCTGGGGGACTATCTGGACTCCCTGCGGCGCCTGCGGTCCCTGACGGTCGACGACGGCGTGCACACGGTCCTGCCGGGCCACGGTCCGGTCCTGGAGGACGCCCAGGGCGTCGTCGAGTTCTACCTCGCCCACCGCGCGAACCGTCTGGCCCAGGTCGAGACGGCCGTGGAGAACGGCCACGCGGCCCCGTCGGACGTGGTCGCCCACGTCTACGCGGACGTGGACCGCTCCTTGTGGCCGGCGGCGGAACTGTCGGTAAGGGCGCAACTGGACTACTTGCGGGAACACGGCTTGATCTAGCCGTAACTCACCTGGGGAAGCACGGATGGGGTCCCGCCTCCGAGAGGCGGGACCCCATCCACGTAAGAAACAGCGTCAGCGAGACCGTGTCAGCGTGACCGTGTCAGCGTGACCGCTTGGCCAGTCGCTCGACGTCCAGCAGGATCACCGCACGCGCCTCCAGCCGGAGCCAGCCGCGTCCGGCGAAGTCCGCCAGAGCCTTGTTGACCGTCTCGCGGGACGCGCCGACCAACTGGGCCAGCTCCTCCTGCGTGAGGTCGTGCACGACGTGGATGCCCTCTTCGGACTGCACGCCGAAGCGGCGCGACAGGTCCAGAAGGGCGCGGGCCACACGCCCGGGCACGTCGGAGAAGACCAGGTCGGACATCTGGTCGTTCGTCTTGCGCAGGCGCCGGGCAACGGCACGCAGCAGCGCCGCGGCCACCTCGGGCCGCGCGTTCAGCCACGGCTGGAGGTCGCCGTGGCCCAGGCCGAGCAGCTTGACCTCGGTGAGCGCGGAGGCGGTGGCCGTACGGGGACCCGGGTCGAACAGCGAGAGCTCACCGATGAGCTCTCCGGGGCCGAGCACCGCGAGCATGTTCTCGCGCCCGTCGGGTGAGGTGCGGTGAAGCTTCACCTTGCCCTCGGTGACCACATAAAGGCGGTCTCCGGGGTCGCCCTCATGGAAAAGCGCATCCCCGCGCGCGAGCGTCACCTCACTCATGGAGGCGCGGAGCTCCGCGGCCTGCTCGTCATCGAGCGCCGCGAAGAGCGGGGCGCGCCGCAGAACGTCGTCCACGAGTTCTCTCCTTGTCGACCTGCATCAGGGGACCGGGTCCCCATTTTGCCGGACCGTCCAAACAGTGTGATCAGTCACAAGTCTGCCGCACTGGCGTCGCATGCTGTGCGGGAGGGGGCCAATTGGGGGCCGATCCATGGGGTCCAGGGCGGATGTCAGTGTCGGGCTCTAGGCTGGCCGGGTGTCCAAAAAGCCGGTGAGAGCACAGGCCAGGAGGGCTGGGAAGGCGACAGCCAACCCGGATTCCGCTGTGGGCGAACATACTTCCACTGAGCCAGAGAATGCGACAAAAGGGACAAGGGTGCCACCGGTGAGCAAGCCTTCGGAGCAAAAACCAGCCACCGCCGGCGCGGCGAAATCCACCCCGGCCAAAAAGGCCGCCGCGGCTGCGAAGAAGACCGCCCCGGCGAAGAAGGCCACCGCGCCCAAGAAGGCCACGGCAGCGAAGAAGGCCACCGCAGCGAAGAAGGCCGCCCCAGCCAAGAAGGCCGCCCCCGAGTCCCACACCGCCCTCGTCCGCCGGGCCCGTCGCATCAACCGTGAGCTCGCCGAGGTGTACTCGTACGCGCACCCCGAGTTGGACTTCGAGAACCCCTTCGAGCTGCTCGTCGCCACGGTTCTCTCCGCGCAGACCACCGACCTGCGGGTGAATCAGACGACCCCGCGCCTCTTCGCCGCGTATCCGACCCCGGAGGACCTCGCCGCCGCGAACCCCGAAGAGGTCGAGGAGTTGATCCGGCCGACCGGGTTCTTCCGGGCGAAGACGAAGTCGATCATGGGGCTCGCCACGGCTCTCAGGGACAACCACGGCGGCGAGGTCCCCGGCCGCATAGAGGACCTGGTCAAGCTGCCCGGTGTGGGACGCAAGACCGCGTTCGTCGTGCTCGGGAACGCCTTCGGGGTCCCCGGTATCACCGTGGACACCCACTTCGGGCGGCTCGTCCGGCGCTGGAAGTGGACCGAGGAGACCGACCCCGTGAAGGTCGAGGCCGCCATCGCCGACCTCTTCCCGAAGAGCGAGTGGACGATGCTCTCGCACCGCGTGATCTTCCATGGCCGCCGGATCTGCCACTCCCGCAAGCCCGCCTGCGGCGCCTGCCCGATCGCCGACCTCTGCCCGTCGTACGGGGAGGGCGAGACCGACCCGGAGAAGGCGAAGAAGCTCCTGAAGTACGAGATGGGCGGCCTGCCGGGCCAGCGTCTGAAGCCCCCGCCGGACTATCCGGGGAAGGCGGCGCCCCCGCTGGGTGCCGCATGAGCGAGGAACCAACCGAGGGTCCACAGGCGTTGTCCACAGTTGGACGGGGGTGCCGATGACGCACGCGAGCGACACGAGCGAGACAACCGACACGAGCGATACGTACATGAGCGACATGAGCGATGGGAACGGCTTCCAGGAGCGGCCCGGCGACCCAGACAGCCCCCACGGCACGGGCCCCAACGGCACCGACAGCCCCAACGGCACAGGGAGCCCCAACGGGCACGTGCGCCTCAGTGTCGAAGGGCTCCCCGCCTGGCTGGATCCGGTCGCACGCGCGGCCGAGACGGTCCTGCCGACCCAGCTCAGCCGCTTCTTGCCCCCGGAGAGCGGCGCGGGACGCCAGTCCGCCGTGCTCATTCTCTTCGGAGAGGGTGCACGCGGCCCCGAGCTGCTTCTGATGGAGCGTTCGGGAAACCTCCGTTCGCACGCGGGACAGCCCTCCTTCCCCGGCGGCTCACTCGACCCCGAGGACGGCGACCCGCTGACGGACGGCCCGCTGCGCGCCGCCCTGCGCGAGGCCGAGGAGGAGACCGGGCTCGACCCCCGGGGCGTCCAGATCTTCGGCGTGCTGCCCAAGCTCTTCATCCCGGTGAGCGACTTCGTGGTGACCCCGGTGCTCGGCTGGTGGCGCAGGCCGACCCCCGTCGGCGTCGTCGATCCGGCCGAGACGGCCCGCGTCTTCACGGTCCCCGTGTCCGATCTCACGGATCCGGCGAACCGCGCGACGACGATTCACCCGAGCGGCCACCAAGGCCCGGCGTTCCTCGTCGAGTCCGCTCTGGTCTGGGGTTTTACGGCCGGAGTGATCGACAGGATCCTGCACTTCGCAGGCTGGGAGCGCCCCTGGGACCGCACCAAGCAGGTGCCGCTCGACTGGCGCGCATGACAAGGTTGCGGGGACGTGGCGACCGCGATGCGAGGCGAGGATTGAATCGGTGAACGTGCTGGACATCCTTTTGGTGGTCGCCGCCGTATGGTTCGCGGTCGTCGGTTATCGCCAGGGATTCGTCGTCGGCATCCTGTCGGTGATCGGTTTTCTGGGCGGCGGACTCGTCGCGGTGTACCTGCTGCCCGTCATCTGGGGCGCCCTCACGGACGACGAGGGAGCGGTGAGCACGACAGCGGCCGTCGTCGCCGTGGTCATCGTGATCGTCTGTGCCTCCATCGGCCAGGCCTTCACCACGCACTTGGGCAACAAGCTCCGCCGGTACATCACTTGGCAGCCCGCCCGCGCCCTGGACGCCACGGGCGGCGCGCTCGTCAACGTACTGGCGATGCTTCTCGTCGCCTGGCTGATCGGCTCCGCCCTCGCGGGCACGACGCTGCCGACGGTCGGCAAGGAAGTACGCAACTCCAAGATCCTGCTCGGCGTCTCGCGCACGCTGCCGAACCAGGCGGACACCTGGTTCGCGGACTTCTCGACCGTCCTTGCGCGCAACGGCTTCCCGCAGGTCTTCAGCCCGTTCTCGAACGAGCCCATCACCGAGGTCCAGGCCCCCGACCCCAAGCTCGCCAAGAGCGCGGTCGCCACGAAGGCCAAGCGCTCCATCGTGAAGGTGCAGGGCGAGGCGCGCGGCTGCGGCAAGGTCCTCGAAGGCACCGGTTTCGTCTTCTCCGACCGCCGTGTGATGACGAACGCGCACGTGGTCGGCGGCGTGGACGAGCCGACGGTGCAGATAGGCGGGGACGGCAGGACGTACGACGCGAAGGTCGTGCTCTACGACTGGGAGCGCGACATCGCCGTACTGGACGTGCCGACCCTCCAGGCGCCCGCGCTGCAGTTCACGTCGAAGGACGCGGCCAGCGGTGACAACGCGATCGTGGCGGGCTTCCCGGAGAACGGCCCCTACGACGTCCGCCCCGCGCGCGTGCGGGGGCGCATCACGGCCAACGGCCCGGACATCTACCACCGGGGCACCGTGCGCCGAGACGTGTACTCGCTCTACGCGACCGTCCGCCAGGGCAACTCCGGCGGCCCGCTGCTCACGCCCGAAGGCAAGGTCTACGGCGTGGTGTTCGCGAAGTCGCTCGACGACCCGGACACCGGCTACGCCCTCACCGCCGACGAGATCCGCAAGGACATCGAGGCAGGCCGCACCGCCAACCAAGAGGTCGACAGCGAGGGCTGCGCGCTCTAGTCGGCGCGCAGTCGGGGGAGCGGTCGGAGCAGGCGGATCGATCGCGCGTACGCCTCAGCCGAGTCGCGCGTACGCCATTGGTTCAGTCGCGCGTATGCCTCAGCCGCGCCGAGACCCAGCGGGCCCTGCGGCGCAGGATGTGGGGAATGCCGATGCCCTGAGCAGGGCCCGTATGGCCCGGGTCATGCGGACCGCCCCTCTCACGGCTGTTCAGCGCTGTGGCCGAGCGGCGATTGCGTGCTACGTCACTGTAGTCGTGCGTCCAGCCCATACCCGGACGTGTGCCCGTGCCTCAAGGTCGGTAATCGCGCCCACGGGCCCCAATTGGCCTATGCGGGAGGCAATTGGCCGTTCGAAGGACAGGTGTTCCCCTGACCCTCGTTCAGGGCTTCGTTGACGGCCTCGTTCAGGGCCTCACACGGCCTTCCGGTCCGGCCTACCGATCCGGCTCGGGATCCTTCAGCCAGTTCACCAGCTCGGTGGAGAAAGCAACAGGGTCCTCCTCCTGCGGGAAGTGCCCCAGACCGTCGAACAGCCGCCACCGGTAAGGCGCTTCGACGTACTCGCCCGAGCCGGCCGCGCTGCGCGTGCGCATCACGGGGTCCAGCGAGCCGTGCAGATGCAGCGTGGGAACCCGTACGGGGCGCTTCATGCGCCGGTTGAACTGGATGCCGTCAGGCCGGGCCATCGACCGCACCATCCAGCGGTACGGCTCGACGGAGCAGTGCGCCGTCGACGGGATCGTCATGGCACGGCGGTACGTGTCCACCGACTCGTCGTCCGGAAGCCGCGGGCCCGACCAGTCCCGCACCAGACGCCCCACCAGAGCGGCGTCATCGGCGACGAGTTGACGCTCCGGAACCCACGGCCGCTGGAAGCCCCACACGTACGAGGCCGCGGAGGTCTGCTTGCGGTCCGACAGCATCGCCGAGCGCCAGCGCCGCGGGTGCGGCATCGAGGAGACCGCGAGGCGGCGCACCAGCTTGGGCCGCATCACGGCCGCCGTCCACGCGAGGTACCCGCCCAGGTCGTGCCCGACGAGCGCGGCATCCGGCTCGCCGAGCGACCGCACGACGCCCGTGATGTCGAGCGCGAGGTTCGCCGGGTCGTAACCGCGGGGCGTACGGTCGCTGCCGCCCACGCCCCGCAGGTCCATCGCGACCGCACGGAAGCCCGCGTCGGCCAGCGCCACCATCTGATGCCGCCACGTCCACCAGAACTGCGGAAAGCCGTGCAGGAGCAGCACGAGCGGCCCGTCGCCCATCTCGGCGATGTGGAAACGGGCGCCGTTGGCGGCGACGTCCCGGTGGGTCCACGGTCCTTCGATGCGTACGAGTGACGTCGGTTGGGCCGGATGGGGGGCGGGCGTGGCAGGGTCCGTCATGAAGACGAGCGTGCCACAGCCGAAGCCTTGTCACCGACACGGTCGAGGGTGGCTCCCACGGCGGGCGCGGGGCCCACCGGACGCGGGTGCGGCTTGACGTTCTGCAGTACGGCAGCCGTCTCCTTGGCCGACGCGGCGGCCTTCTGCGGCCCCTTGCCCTTCTTGGCCTTCTTCGCGAAGACGACGCCGATCAGTGCGAGCAACCCGGCGACCAGCACGTTCGCCGCGAAGGAGAGCACGAAGCAGATCGCCATGTTCCATCCGCTCCAGGTGCGGATGCCGTACGCCAGGGCGAAGCTCAGCATCGGCAGCGAGAAGATCAGCACCGTCCCCGCCGCGGCGAACGCGGCGCCGCCGACCGCACCCCGCTTGACGTCCTGCCGCAGCTGGGCCTTGGCCAGCGCGATCTCGTCGTGCACCAGCGCGGACATCTCGCTGGTCGCCGTGGAGACCAGCTGGCCGAGGCTGCGTTCGGTGCCGACGGGCCCGTCGGGTGCGCTCATCGCTTCTCCCCTTCTCCGTAAGCCTGCGTAAGCCTGCTCACATACGTCTGTTCCGGTACGACCGCTCAGCTCAGTCTGCGCAGTCAAGTCTGCTCAGATCATGCCGGACCCTCGTCATCGGCGCGTGCCCCGGCCGACACTTCGGCAAGCCTGCGGTGCTCGGCGGCTTTCTTCTCGTAGATCGCGGCCATCCGCAGGTGGTACTCCGGCTTGTCCTGTTCGTACACGTCCGGGATGCCGTCGAGGTCGTCGTCGCGCTCCTCGGCGTCGTACAGCGCGCGGTAGCGGGCGTTGCGCACCTTGAGCAGGATCCCGGACAGCACGGCCGCGATGAGAGAGCCCATCAGGACGGCTGCCTTGATCTCACCGGTGAGCAGCGGGTCCTCGGTGAAGGCGAGTTCACCGATCAGGAGCGAGACGGTGAAGCCGATGCCGGCCAGCGAGGCGACCGCGAACACATCCGGCCAGGCGAGTTCTTCGTTGAGTTCGGCCTTGGTGAACCGTGCCGCGAGCCAGGTGCCGCCGAAGATGCCGACCGCCTTGCCGACCACGAGCCCGAGGACGACACCGAGCGTCTCCGGCCTGGTGAAGACGTCCCCCAGGGCGCCGCCCGACACCACGACACCGGCGCTGAACAGCGCGAACAGCGGTACGGCGAGTCCTGCGGAGAGGGGGCGCACAAGGTGTTCGATGTGCTCGCCCGGGGAGTGCTCCTCGCCCTCGCGGCGGATGCAGCGGAGCATCAGGCCCATCGCGACACCGGCGATCGTGGCGTGGATGCCGCTGTTGTACATCAGCCCCCAGATGACCAGGGCCAGCGGAACGTAGACGTACCAGCCGCGTACGTTCTTGCGGAGCAGCAGCCAGAAGACCGCGAGGCCGATGACGGCGCCGCCGAGCGCCGCGAAGTTGAGGTCGCTGGTGAAGAACACCGCGATGATCAGGATCGCGAAGAGGTCGTCGACGACGGCGAGGGTGAGCAGGAAGGCGCGCAGGGCGGACGGCAGCGAGGTGCCGATGACCGCGAGGACGGCGAGCGCGAAGGCGATGTCGGTGGCGGTCGGCACCGCCCAGCCGTCCATGGATCCGCCGCCGACCGTGTTGACCGTGAAGTACACGAGCGCGGGTACGGCCATGCCGCAGAGCGCGGCGACGACGGGCAGCGCGGCGGCCTTGGGGTCGCTCAGATCGCCCGCGACCAGCTCACGCTTGAGTTCGATACCGGCGACGAAGAAGAAGACGGCGAGCAGTCCGTCGGCCGCCCAGTGCTGGATGGAGAGGTCGAGGCCGAGGGCGCCGGGTCCCAGATGGAAACCGCTCACGGACGCGTACGAACCGCCGGCGGTGTTCGCCCAGATCAGTGCGGTGACGGCGGCGACGAGGAGGAGGACACCACCGACGGTCTCGGCACGCAGCGCGTTCGCGACGAAGTTCCGCTCGGGCAGCGAGAGCCGTCCGAGAACCTTGCGGTTGTTCTGGGGTGCGTTGCTGGGTGCGGGCGCGGCCACGGGGGTCGACCTCCGGTCGGTAGGCAGGACAAAACACTTGCCGACCAGACTTCCCGGCGCACCCAGATACTTCGTGTCGTGACTTCTTGTCGCGTTGTTGACGCGGTCCTTAGCGTACCTAACGTGTCCCTGGGGTGCGCGAGCCCATCCGGTGATCGTCACCTTATGCGCAAAAGGGCCATCCGGCGCGATGCCGGACGGCCCTTCGGCGCATGGGGCACGAGGTGCCCCGGTGGATCAGTCCTCGCTCGGCGCGGCCGGCAGCTTGGTCTGGATCAGGTCCATCACGGAGGAGTCCGTGAGCGTGGTGACGTCACCCAGCTCGCGGTTCTCGGCGACGTCGCGAAGGAGGCGCCGCATGATCTTCCCGGACCGCGTCTTCGGCAGCTCGGCCACCGGAAGGACCCGCTTCGGCTTGGCGATCGGCCCCAGCGTCGTGCCCACGTGGTTGCGCAGGTCCGCCACGAGGCCCTCGTCGTCGGCGTTCGCCGTGCCCCGCAGGATCACGAACGCGACGATGGCCTGCCCGGTGGTCTCGTCCGCCGCGCCCACGACCGCCGCCTCGGCGACCGACGGGTGCGAGACGAGCGCCGACTCGACCTCGGTGGTGGAGATGTTGTGCCCGGACACGAGCATCACGTCGTCCACGCGGCCGAGGAGCCAGATGTCGCCGTCGTCGTCCTTCTTGGCACCGTCACCGGCGAAGTACTTGCCCTCGAAGCGCGACCAGTAGGTGTCGATGAACCGCTGGTCGTCGCCCCAGATGGTCCGCAGCATCGAGGGCCACGGCTCGGTCAGGACGAGGTAGCCGCCACCGCCGTCCGGCACTTCGCGCGCCTCGTCGTCGACGACGGTCGCGGAGATGCCCGGCAGCGCGCGCTGGGCGCTTCCCGGCTTGGTCTCGGTCACGCCCGGCAGCGGCGAGATCATCATCGCGCCGGTCTCGGTCTGCCACCAGGTGTCCACGATGGGGCACGTGTCGGCGCCGATGTTCTTCCGGTACCACATCCAGGCCTCGGGGTTGATCGGCTCACCGACCGACCCCAGGACCCGCAGGCTGGACAGGTCGAACTTCGCGGGGATGTCGTCGCCCCACTTCATGAACGTCCGGATCGCCGTCGGCGCCGTGTAGAGGATCGTCACGCCGTACTTCTGGACGATCTCCCAGAAGCGCCCCTGGTGCGGGGTGTCGGGCGTGCCCTCGTACATGACCTGCGTCGCGCCGTTCGCCAGCGGGCCGTACGTGATGTACGAGTGCCCGGTGACCCAGCCGATGTCGGCCGTGCACCAGTAGACGTCGGTCTCCGGCTTGAGGTCGAAGACGGCGTGGTGGGTGTACGCGGCCTGCGTCAGATAGCCGCCGGAGCTGTGCAGGATGCCCTTCGGCTTACCCGTCGTACCCGACGTGTAGAGGATGAAGAGCGGGTTCTCGGCGTCGAAGGCCTCGGGGGCGTGCTCGGCGGACTGGCGCTCGGTGAGCTCGTGCCACCACACGTCGCGGCCCTCGGTCCACGCCACGTCCTGGCCGGTGCGGCGCACGACGAGGACGTGCTCGACGGAGCTCCCCTCGCGCGACACGGCGTCGTCGACCGCGGGCTTCAGGGCGGCGGGCTTGCCCCTGCGGTAGCCGCCATCGGAGGTGATGACGACCTTGGCGTCGGCGTCCGCCACGCGCTTGGCGATGGCGTCGGCGGAGAAGCCGCCGAAGACCACGGAGTGGGCGGCGCCGATGCGGGCACAGGCCAGCATCGACACGACGGCCTCGGGGATCATCGGCAGATAGATGGCGACGCGGTCGCCCTGCCGGACGCCGAGCTCGGTCAGCGCGTTGGCGGCCCGGCTCACCTCGTCCTTGAGCTCGGCATAGGTGATGGCCCGGCTGTCGCCGGGCTCACCCTCGAAGTGGATCGCCACCCGGTCGCCGTTCCCGGCCTCCACATGACGGTCCACGCAGTTGTACGCGACGTTGAGCTTCCCGTCGGCGAACCACTTCGCGAACGGCGGGTTCGACCAGTCGAGCGTCTCGGTCGGTTCAGTGGCCCAGGTCAGCCGGCGGGCCTGCTCGGCCCAGAAGCCGAGTCGGTCAGCCTTGGCCTGTTCGTACGCCTCCGCGGTGACGTTGGCGTGGGCCGCCAGGTCGGCCGGTGGCGCGAACCTTCGCTCTTCTTTAAGAAGGTTGGCCAGGCTTTCGTTGCTCACGACATCTCCCATTCCCAGGGTGTCCGTTGTGTCCAAAGCCACAGCTCATCAGACCCGAACCCCTGGTGACAAGAGGCTGCCGAAAATTGGTTTAGACCTTTACTCGGGTGGGCGGCTCCTCGCGGGGTGTTCCCTGCTGCGGTGACGGCGTCACCTGGTCGAATACGTCGTCCGGACTCTCCGTCAGGAGATAGGCCTGCGCCTCGCCGACGTGGAAGTACATGCCGTGCAGTTCGAGGGAGCCCTCGGCCATGCGCCGGGCCACGGCCTCGTGCCCGCGCAGGTGCTCCCGCTGCTGGACCACATTGGTCAGACAGAGCTGCTCGACGGCGTCGGCGGGTGCCCGCCCCGCGAGCCGCGCCCAGCCCTCGTCCTCGTGGGCCGCCATGCGCTCAAGGCTCGGCATGCCGTGCCGCAGCCACCGCTTCAGGGGCGTCTGGGTGCCCCCGGGCGGGGTGGTGAGCAGCGCCTGCATCGCCCCGCATCCGGAGTGCCCGCACACGGTGATGGACCGCACCTTCAGTACGTCCACCGCGTACTCGATCGCCGCGGCCACCGAGTCGTCGCCGCTCTCTGCGCCAGGCAGCGGCACCAGGTTGCCGACGTTGCGGACGACGAAGAGGTCGCCGGGGCCGCTCGACGTGATCATCGATGTGACGAGCCGGGAGTCGGCGCAGGTCAGGAAGAGCTGTGAGGGCTGCTGTCCCTCGCGCGCGAGCCGGGCCAGCTCCCCTCGCACGTGCGGCGCCGTGTTCCGCTGGAACGCGCTGATGCCGCTTGCCAGTTGATACCCGCTGGGCCGTCCCGCGCCCTGGTGGGCTTCCTGGGGCCGGTCGCAGTGGTGGTTGCGCCAGGCCGTCCAGGGCCGGCAGCAGGAGTGCGACGCGCTGGCGGGCTCGGCGATCCGCGTCCCGGCGCGCCCGGTCACCTCGACGGTGCCGCCTTGCGCGGTGTGCGCGTCCTGCCAGCACTGCAGCGCTTCGTACGCCGCGTGGTCCATGAACGATCCGTCCAACTCGACGATGGTGGACGCGCCGTGGGGCACGAGATGCAGCGCCCTGCTGAGGCGCGGCACGGCGAGGAAGGTCAGCTGCCCGCGGACGCGGACGTGGTGGATCCCGTCCTCCTCGGTGTGGGTGATCCGGGTGCGGGCGAGGCGGTGCAGTGCGACGGCCACGGCCACGGCGACGCCGAGCATCACGCCTTCGAGCACCCCGAAGCAGATCACGCCGAGGATCGTGACGGTGTACACGAGGATCTCGCGGTGGCGGGTGATGGTGCGGATGTGGTTCAGGTTCACCATCTGGATGCCGACCGCCATCACCAGGGCGGCGAGTGCGGCGAGCGGGATCAGCTCCAGCAGGGGGACCATCAAGGCGGCGGCCACTACTACCCAAACGCCGTGCAGCATCGTGGAGTTCCGGCTGACGGCACCGGCCCGCACATTGGCCACGCTGCGCACCGCGACCCCGGCGACCGGGAGCCCGCCGAGCGCTCCGGACACGGCGTTGGCGGCGCCCTGGCCGAGCAGTTCGCGGTTGAGGTCGGAGCGGATGCCGCCGGCCCGCGGATCGCGCCGCCCGGAGACGAGCTTGTCCACGGCGACGGCGCCGAGCAGTGACTGCACGCTGCAGACCAGCGTGACGGTGAGGACGGCGGCGACGAGCCCGAGCACGGGCCCTCGGGGCAGGCCTGCCAGGGCGTGACTGCTCCACGACGGCAGGTCGACCTTGGCCACGCTCAGCCCGGCGACCGCGGCGACGGTCGTCGCGGCGGCGACGGAGATCAGGGGGGCCGGTACGACACGCAGGGCTCTGCCCGCACGGCCCGGAATCCGGGGCCAGAGCAGCAGCACCGCGAGGGTCAGCACGCTGATGGACAGCGCGGACGGTTGCAGCTTCGCCAACTGGGCGGGCAGTGCACGGAGGTTGTCGAGCACGGCGCTCTGCGGGGTCCCGCCGAGCACGATGTGCAGCTGTGCGACGGCGATGGTGACACCGATGCCGGCCAGCATGCCGTGCACGACGGCGGGGCTGACGGCCAGCGCCGAGCGGGCCACGCGCAGGCAGCCGAGGCCCAGTTGGGCGATTCCGGCGAGGACGGTGATGGCGCAGGTGGTCCGCCAGCCGTACTGGTGGATGAGGTCGGCGGTGACGACCGTGAGCCCTGCGGCGGGTCCACTGACCTGCAGCGGCGATCCGCCGACCCATCCGGCGACCAGACCACCTACGGCGGCGGCGACGAGGCCTGCCTGGAGCGGTGCTCCGGTGGCGAGCGCGATGCCGAGGGACAGGGGCAGGGCGATCAGGAAGACGGCGATCGACGCGGACACGTCGGCGCCCGCGATACGGAACTTGCGGATCTTGCGGAACTTGCCGGGCGGCGGCCCGTGAGGCTCGTGGTCGCGTGAGGCGTGGGCCGAGTCGGTGGCATGGGTGGGGACGCAGGCAGACATGGTTTCCCGTCTCCTCCGGGGCAGCGCGGTCGCGGGACTAGGGGTCCTCCGGAGGTCTCCGGAGGGCGGGTCGCGGCCGTGGGTCACGGCGTTGCAGCGGCGGGATATCTCAACTCTCGGTAAATGAATCGTAATGGAGAGTAAAGGTCTCGGATAGACAAGTGGCGCAAATGGGGCACTAGATCACCCTGAAGGGTGAATAAAGCTATTCATCGGCTTGTCGGAACGTCTGCCTGGAGTCTCCATGCGACGTTGGCGGCGCTGTGGGTCATTTCCGGGTAAATGCTGCCCAATCGTCCCCGGTGATGACACCTGAAGCGTGCCCTCGTGGGCTCCCCGCAGCGCGCCTGCGGGGAGTGCCCCGATTCGAAGCCGACTGAAGGAAGAAGGTGGGCGGAAGATGGCCGCCACCCAGAGGATCCACCGGATCGCCGCGGGCATCACCGCCCTCGTGGCCTGCGCCGCCGCACTGGCAGGTTGCTCGAACGGCGACACCGGCGCCAAGCCGGGCGCACCGGGCGCCAAGAAGGCAGCCCCCGCCCAGGCCCCCAAGAGCGCGGTCCGCTTGATCGGTGACGGCTCCACCGCCTTCACCGGCCGGCAGCCGCACCTGCCCGAGCCCGCCCGTCTGAGACCCGGCCAGAAGCCGCCCCAGTTCGTGGTCTTCTCCTGGGACGGCGCGGGCGAGGACAGCCAGAAGCTGTTCTCGCACTTCCGCAAGGTGGCCAAGCGGAACAACGCCACGATGACGTACTTCCTCAGCGGCGTGTACATGCTCCCCGAGTCGAAGCGGAAGCTCTACGACCCGCCGCAGCACCTGTCCGGCAGCTCGGACATCGGCTTCAACGACCGCAAGGGAATCAAGGACACCGTGGACCAGCTCCGCGGCGCCTGGCTCGAGGGCAACGAGGTCGGCACCCACTTCAACGGCCACTTCTGCGGCACCAGCGGCGGCGTGGGCCAGTGGTCGGTCGCCGACTGGAAGAGCGAGATCAACCAGGCCAAGTCCTTCGTGAAGGGCTGGAAGACGAACACGGGCACGAAGAAGGCGCAGCCGCTGCCCTTCGACTACGACAAGGAACTCATCGGCGCCCGCACGCCCTGCCTCGAAGGCCAGAAGAACTTCATGCGGGCGGCCCGCGACCTGGGCTTCCGCTACGACACCAGCGGCGTGAACAACCAGATCTGGCCCAAGAAGAAGGAGGGCCTCTGGGACCTGTCGATGCAGCTGGTCCCCGTGCCCGGGCGGAAGTTCGAGACGCTGACCATGGACTACAACTTCATGGTGAACCAGTCGGGCACGACGTCGCAGGGCGACCCCGACAAGCACGAGTACTGGGGTGACCAGATGCGCGACGGCCTGCTCCAGGGCTTCGACCGCGCCTACAAGGGCAACCGTGCCCCGCTGATCATCGGCAACCACTTCGAGTCCTGGAACGGCGGCACGTACATGCGCGCCATCGAGGAGACGATCGAGTCGGTCTGCACCAAGCGCGACGTGCGCTGTGTGTCCTTCCGCCAGCTCGCCGACTGGCTCGACGCCCAGGACCCGCAGACCGTGGAACGCCTCACCAAGCTCCCGGTGGGCAAGGCACCGAAGGAGGGCTGGGCGTCCTTCCTCTCCGCCCAGCCCGCCCCGGCCCCGAAGGGCGTACCGGGAGCCCCGGCAGCCAAGCCGTAGTCGTCAGGCGCTCTGCGGCTGCGACTCGCGCAGGACGAACGTGGGGTCGACCTGGGCAGCCAGGTCGGCGCCCGTTCGTTCGTTGCCCCAGCTCTGGGCGTTCTTCAGGTGGAAGTGGACCATCTGGCGGGTGTAGCGGTCCCAGTCCCTGCGGTCGTACGAGGAGTCGACGGCGCTCTGAAGTGCTTGCAGGGAACGGCGGTTGGTGTCCTCCAGGAGCTCGAACCGGGGCGGGCGGCCCTTCTCCATGGCGCGTACCCAGTCCGAGTGCCCGACCGTCACCAGGAGGTCGTCGCCGACCTGCTCGCGCAGGAAGTCGATGTCGTCCTGGCCCTGCACCTTGTTGCCGACGACCTTGAGGTCGACGCCGAAGTCCCGTGCGTATTCCTTGTACTGGCGATAGACGGAGACCCCCTTCCGGGTCGGCTCGGCCACCAGGAACGTCATGTCGAAGCGGGTGAACATGCCGGACGCGAAGGAGTCCGAACCTGCGGTCATGTCCACGACCGCGTACTCGTCGCGTCCGTCGACCAGGTGGTTCAGGAGCAGCTCCACCGCCCCCGTCTTGGAGTGGTAGCAGGCGACACCGAGATCGGCTTCGGTGAACGGCCCGGTCACCATCAAACGCACGGCCGCGTCGTCGAGTTCCACCGGCCGCGCACACGCGTCGTACACCGGGTTGTCCTCGCGCACCCGCAGGATCCGTGAGCCCTCGCCGGGCGGCGTCGTCTTGATCATCGTGTCGGCGGAGGTGATTCGCGGGTTCGAGCCCCGCAGATACTCCTTGATCAGGGGGAGCCGCGCGCCCATGGCGGGCAGCGCGGCGGCGTCCGCCTCGTCGAGGCCGAGCGCGGGGCCCAGGTGCTGGTTGATGTCGGCGTCCACCGCGAGGACCGGCGCTCGGGTGGCGGCGAGGTGTCGGATGAACAGCGAGGACAGCGTGGTCTTGCCGCTGCCGCCCTTCCCTACGAAAGCGATTTTCATAGTCACCAAGAGTAGCGGGGTGATCACGTGTCGTATCGATGCGGCGTGAAGAAGACCACTCCTTCGTGGGGTGGGCGCCCGGGGTGCGTAGGGTCGTACTCATGAGTACGACAGCCGATCCGCTCGCGGCCCTGGGCGCACTGCCCGGCGTGGCCGACTCCGTGGACTCCGTGCGCAAGGCCGTGGACCGGGTCTACGGCCACCGGATCATGCGGCGCCGCAGCAACGAGATCACCTCCGAGGCGGCGCTGCGCGGCGCGCGCGGCTCGGCGGCGCTCTCCGGTGCCGACTGGGCACTCGAAGAGGTCCGCCGCCGCAGCGACTTCAGTGGCGGCGGCGAGGCCCGCACGATCGGCGCGGCCCTGCGGCTGACGGCGGAGGCGGGCCAACTCCTGTCCATCTGGCGGCAGTCACCGCTCCGGGTCCTCGCGCGCCTCCACCTGGTGGCCGCCGCGGAGAACGACGAGGCGGCGGGCAGGCCGCGCCTGGCCGGCGAGTCCGTGGACGAGCCGCTGGTCGAGCTGGATGTGCCGGACTCCGACGAGGTGGCGGGCCGCCTGGAGGGCCTGTCGCAGCTGATCATCGCGGGCGGCTCCGCGCCGGCCCTCGTGACGGCCGCCGTGGTGCACGGCGAGCTGCTCAGCCTGCGCCCCTTCGGCTCGCACAACGGCCTGGTGGCGCGGGCCGCCGAGCGCATCGTCCTGGTGGGCAGCGGCCTCGACCCGAAGTCCGTCTGCCCCGCTGAGGCGGGCCACGCGGAGCAGGGGCGTGCGGCCTACGTGGGGGCGCTCGACGGCTACGCGTCCGGGACGCCGGAAGGAATGGCCGCCTGGATCGCCCACTGCGGGCGTGCGGTCGAACTGGGGGTCAGGGAGTCCACGGCGGTCTGCGAGGCGATGCAGCGCGGCGCGGCCTGAGGCACCTTCGAAGAGGCCTGGCGCGGAGACGGAAAGGCCCTGACACAGGGATGCGGCGGTACGAGAACTCGTACCGCCGCTGGCATGTTCACCGGGTTACCAAGCGTCCTCGAAAGTTGCCCATCAAGTCGGGAACTTGGCCCGTAACCTGGTGCGGCTGGCCCGTAATCGACGGGTCGACGTCGCGTGGGTGCTCGGTGTTCATGCTTCGGTCCGTGGGGCCGTGGTTGCGTTTAAAGGTAATCCTCTCGGATGTCCTTGGTCTCGCGGGCCGTTGACTCCTTTGTACTCCTGTCCTGGAGTAAGCGGAAGTCCTGGCACTACTTCTTTACTTTTAGGTTCAAACAAGGGTGAATCGGGCGTGTGGAGTCCGTCGGTGACTCACGAACCACACGAGCCCCGCTGTGGCCGCCGCGGCACCCACCGCCGCCACCGCCACGAGTGCCGGCCGGGACGGTGCTCGGCGCCTCTTCTTGAGCCGCACCGGGCGATGGAAGTCGAGAATCGGCCACCCGCGCGCGAGAGCCTCGCGGCGCAGTGCCCGATCGGGGTTGACCGCGTGCGGAAACCCCACGGACTCGAGCATCGGAAGGTCGGTCGCCGAGTCGCTGTAGGCGTGGCAGCGGTCGAGGTCGTACCCCTCGGACTCCGCGAGCTCCTTGATCGCGGTCGCCTTGGTGGGGCCGTAGGCGTAGTACTCCACCTCACCGGTGAAGCAGCCGTCGTCGCCGGCCACCATCCGGGTCGCCACCACCCGGTCCGCTCCGAGGAGTTCACCGATCGGCTCGACGACCTCGGCTCCCGAGGTGGAGACGATGACGACGTCCCGGCCCGCGGTGTGGTGCTCCTCGATGAGGGACGCGGCTTCGTCGTAGATGATCGGGTCGATCAGGTCGTGGAGTGTCTCGGCGACGATTTCCTTGACCTGCTGCACGTTCCATCCGCGGCAGAGTGCGGACAGGTACTCGCGCATCCGCTCCATCTGGTCGTGATCGGCTCCGCCCGCGAGGAAGACGAACTGTGCATATGCGGTTCGGAGAACCGCCCTGCGGTTGATCAGGCCGCCTTGGTAGAACGACTTGCTGAAGGTGAGAGTGCTCGACTTCGCAATGACCGTCTTGTCCAGGTCAAAGAAGGCGGCTGTGCGGGGCAAGGAGTGGTTTTCCACGAGCCCGAGCATAGGCGCCCACCATTCGGCGTAAGGTGAGGCGCGTGGGTTTGCCTGAGAAGGCTCTCGGGTACACCATGGAAGTCACGGATCGTTCGCGACCGTGCTAACCCGGTCTGGCTCCTCCCCCCCCGAGTCGGACCGTGGGGACGACCCCCGCTCTCCCCCCCGGCGGGGGTCGTCGCATGTCCGGATGGGTTTTCCGGACCTCTTCCGACCCTCATCTGATCGCCTGGCGCCTTCCGGCGGCCGTTTCGGCGATCTTTCCGCATGCCCAAGATCCGTCACTGTGCGTAGTTGTCAGGCTGCTCTGCGGAAGACTTCGCGATGTCACTGGTATGGGTGACGGGGATATTCACAGCCCCCGCCTTGTCCACAGTTATTGACCAAGATCCACACGTTATCCCGGATCGCTGCACGCTGATTCCGCTCGTTCTGCACGCGAAGTTCATGGCCGGATTGCTTTGGCCGACTCATCGCTGATGTGGAACGCGGCATTCAACGGGCTTGCAGTGAGAGGGGGCTGGGGATCGTGGCCGGAGTGATGACACGTGACGGGGCACCGTCGTCCGATGGACGGCAGGGCGGACCGCTGATCGTCACGGAAGATGTGGACCTGCTGGACGACCTGCTGCGGCTGTGTGCCGCGGCGGGAGTGCGGCCCGAGGTGCAGCACGGCGTGCCGGAGCGCAGAGGCGGCTGGGACGCGGCGCCGCTGGTCCTGGTCGGGGACGACGCGGTGGACCGGGTGCGCGGGGCCGTGCGCAGGCGCGGGGTCGTGCTGGTCGGGCGGGACCAGGACGATTCCGGGGTCTGGCAGCGCGCGGTGGAGATCGGTGCCGATCATGTGCTGGTCCTGCCCGACGGCGAGCGATGGCTGGTGGACCGCATCGCCGATGTCGCCGAGGGCGTGGGGAGGGCGGCGCTCACGGTGGGGGTGATCGGCGGCAGCGGGGGAGCCGGTGCCTCGACGCTGGCCTGTGCCCTTGCCGTCACGGCGGCCCGCGCGGGGCGGCGCACGATGCTGGTGGACGCCGACCCGCTCGGCGGCGGGCTCGACGTGCTGCTCGGCGGTGAGGCGGCCGACGGGCTCCGCTGGCCCGCTTTCGCGCAGTCCAGGGGCCGGGTCGGCGGCGGCGCGCTCGAGGAATCGCTGCCCGAGCTGCATTCCCTGCGGGTCCTGAGCTGGGACCGCGGCGATGCGGTGGTCGTCCCGCCCGAAGCCATGCGGGCGGTGATCGCCGCGGCCCGCAGGCGGGGCGGTGTGGTGATCGTGGACCTGCCGCGCCGCGTGGACGAAGGAGTGGCCGAGGCGCTGGCCCAGGTGGATCTGGGGCTTCTCGTGGTGCCCGCGGAGCTGCGGGCGGTGGCGGGGGCCCGCCGGGTCGCGTCGGCGGTGGGAATGGTGCTGCGAGATCTGCGGGTGGTGGTCGGCAGGGGCGGCGCAGGCCGCTCGGGAGGCACTGGCGGCGACGGCCTGAACGGCCTCGGTGGATTCGACGCGGAGGAGGTCGCGCGACTGCTCGGGCTGCCGCTCGTCGGGGAACTGCCGCGAGAGGCGGGCCTGTTGGCCGCCCAGGCCGGAGGGACGCCGCCCGGAGGTGTCGCGCGGGGCCCGCTGTCGCGGTTCTGCACGGCCTTCTGGGACCGGGTCCCGGCCGACGTCACCGGAGGCGGCTCATGAGCGCCGTCGTCGGGGCCAGGATGCTGGACGGGGTGCGCCAGTGGCTCGCGGAGAACGGGACGGAGCCGACCCCGGCCCGTGTCGCCGAGGCGCTGCGCGCCCAGGGCAGGGTGCTCGGCGATGCGGAAATCCTGGGCACGGCGGCGCGGCTGCGATCGGAACTGGTGGGCGCGGGGCCCCTGGAGGCACTGCTCGCGGACGACTCCGTGACCGATGTGCTGGTGTCCGCGCCCGACCGGGTCTGGGTGGACCGCGGCGGAGGCCTGGAGCTGACCGGGGTGTCCTTCGAGGACGCGGCGGCGGTGCGGCGGCTCGCACAGCGGCTCGCGGCCGTGGCGGGGCGCCGCCTCGACGACGCCAGGCCCTGGGTGGACGCACGGCTTCCGGACGGCACTCGTCTCCACGCGGTGCTGCCCCCGGTCGCCGTCGGGTCGACCTGCCTCTCCTTGCGTGTCGTACGGCCCCGGGCCTTCACCCTCGCGGAACTGACCGCGGCGGGGACGGTGCCGCCGGGCGGGGACCGGGTGCTCCGGGCCCTGCTCGACGCCCGGCTCTCCTACCTGATCAGTGGCGGTACGGGTTCGGGCAAGACGACGCTGCTGAGCGCCCTGCTCGGGCTCGTGGGACCGGGGGAGCGGATCGTCCTCGCCGAGGATTCCACCGAGCTGCGCCCCGACCATCCGCACGTGGTGCGCCTGGAGGCCAGGCCCGCGAACCAGGAGGGGGCCGGTCAGGTCGGCCTGGACGATCTGGTGCGGCAGGCGCTGCGGATGCGTCCCGACCGGCTGGTCGTGGGCGAGGTGCGGGGCGCGGAGGTGGTCCATCTCCTGGCCGCCCTGAACACGGGCCATGAGGGCGGCTGCGGCACGGTCCACGCCAACGCCGCGGGGGACGTGCCCGCCCGTCTGGAGGCGCTGGGGACGGCTGCGGGGCTCGACCGGGCAGCCCTGCACAGCCAGTTGGCGGCCGCACTGTCCGTGGTGCTCCATCTCGTACGGGACCGGGCGGGGCGGCGGCGGATCGCGGAGGTGCATGTCCTGGAACGCGATCCGTCCGGGCTCGTGGTGACGGTGCCGGCGCTGCGGTGGGGCGAGAAGGGGTTTGTCCGTGAGCGGGGCTGGGAGCGGCTGAATTCGCTTCTGGTGAGCGGTGGTTGGAGGGGCGAGGGATGAGCGTGACGGGGGTTGCGGCGGCTGTGTTCGCCGGAAGCGCGGTCTGCCTGGTGGTCGGTCGTGACCGGGGGCAGCGGCGGGCACGGGCGGTGCTCGCTGGCGACGGCGAGGCCGGTCCGGAAGGCTCGGCGTGGCGGCGGGTGAAGGTCCGCGTCGGCGGCCGGGGGCGTCAGGAGTGGTGGGCCCTGGCGGGCGGGGCCGCGGTCGCGCTGCTCGGGGAGTCCTTGGTGCCGCTGGCCCTGGGGGCGGCCGGAGTGCCGCTGATACGGCGCGTACGGCGGGGCAGGGACGCACGGCTGGACAGGGAGCGCAGGGCCACCGCGGTGATCGCGTTGTGCGGGGCGCTCGCCGGGGAAGTACGGGCCGGGCGGCAACCCGGGGAGGCGCTGAGGGCTGCGGCGGCTGAGGCCGAACCCGGGCCCGTTGCTGGAGCTGGAGCTGGAGCCGGAGCTGGGCTTGGTGAGGGGCGGGCCGGGGTGCTGGCGGCGGCGCGGTTCGGCGGGGATGTGCCGGGGGCGTTGGAGGAGGCGGCGCGGGAGCCGGGGGCGCAGGGTCTTGCCGGGCTCGCGGCGTGCTGGCGGGTGGCGGTGGACCGCGGTGCCGGGCTCGCGGCGGGGCTTGAGCGGTTGGAGGGTGCGCTGCGGGCGGAGCGTGATCAACGCGCCGACCTCAGGGCTCAGTTGGCGGGAGCCCGGTCGACGGCGGTGATGCTGGCGGGGCTGCCGGTCCTCGGACTGCTCATGGGAAGCGCCCTCGGGGCCGCACCCTTGCGGGTGTTGCTGCACACCGGGGCCGGGCTCGGATGCCTGGCGGTGGGCGGGGCGTTGGAGGGGGCCGGCGTGTGGTGGGCGCTGCGGATCGTACGAGGGGCGGAGGAGCGATGAGCCTTGTGGTCCACGAGCTGGGGGTGGCCGCGTGGGGTGCGGCGGCGGTGCTGTGGCTGATGTCGGCTGCCCTTGCGGCGCGACGTGAACGGGCGGTGCGGGGGCGTTCAGGGGTCGTACTGGGGGTGGTGGAGCGGCTGCCAGAGGGCCGGGAGAGGCCGTGGTGCCGGTGGCGGGGCGCGGCGCGGGGGTGGCTGGCGGTGGCCGGGGCGGTGAGTGCCGGATGGGTGCTGGTGGGCGGTGTCGCGGGGTGCCTGGTGGGAGTGGGCGCCGGGTACGGGGTGTGGCGCCGGTGGCGGGGGCGAGGTGACCGCGCCGCTGAGTTCGACGCGGTGGAGGCGGCTCGGCAACTGCCCTTGGCGGCGGACCTGCTGGCGGCTTGCGTGGCTGCGGGCGCGGGTCCTGTTGCCGCCGCTCAGGCTGTCGGCGAGGCGCTGAAGGGACCGGTCGGGGAGCGGCTCGCGCAGGGGGCCGCGCAGGTGCGGCTCGGCGGTGAACCGGTCGACGCGTGGCGGAGGCTGGCCGCGATACCGGGCGCGGCAGCGCTGGCTCGTCTGCTGGAGCGGGCGGGGGACTCGGGCGCTCCGGCGGCGGAACCGGTGGCGCGTCTCGCCGCTGACTGCCGCGCGGAACGGGGTCGTACGGCAATGGCTGCCGCGCGCAGGGCGGGCGTGCTGATGACGGCGCCGGTGGGGCTGTGCTTCTTGCCCGCGTTCGTCGCGGTGGGGGTGCTGCCTGTGGTGATCGGCCTGGCGGGCGGGTTGTTGAGCGCGGTCTGAGCGCTGGGCGGCCTGGTGGATCGGCGGCTTGTCGACGGGGGCTTCGTGAGGCGGGCCGCTGTGATCTGGATGTTCTGAACGTACGGGAATTTCACGGGGGTTGAGATGTGGGGACAGCTGTGTGCACGGGCGTCGCGACGCAAGGCGCGTGCGGTGCGAGGGGACGCGGGGATGGTCACTTCGGAGTACGCGATGGGGCTCATCGCGGCGGTGGGGTTCGCCGGACTGCTCTACAAGGTGGTGACGAGCGGGCAGGTCAGGGCGGCTCTGCAGGCGGTCGTGGAGAAGGCTCTCGATGTCCAGTTCTGAGGGGGTGGTGCGGGGCGGTCGGGGCCCTCGCGAGGACCGAGGGTTCGTGACGGCCGAGGCGGCCGTGGTGCTGCCCACGCTTGTGCTGTTCACGATGGCACTGGTCTGGGCGTTGCTCACCGCGTCCGCGCAGATCCAGTGCGTGGACGCGGCACGGGCGGGGGCGCGTGCGATGGCCCGGCAGGACCCCGAGAGCGCGGCGGTGGCGGCGGCTCGGCAGGCGGCGCCGCGTGGTGCGGCGGTGGCCGTGCGGCGTGACGGTGACCTGGTGCGGGTGGAGGTCGTGGCCGACTCGCCGGGGCCTGAAGCGCTGGGGATCGGGCTGCGGCTGCGGTCGGAGGCGGTGGCGTTGGCCGAGGAGACGGTGGGGGTGGGCGCGTGAGGGGGCGGGCTGCGGGGGCTGCTTCGGACCGGGGGGCCGCCACGGTGTGGGTCGTCGTCGTGATGGCCGTGCTGTGCGTGGTCTGTGGCGCGGTCCTCGCGATGAGCCAGGTGATCGTCGCCCGCCATCGGGCGGGCGGCGCGGCCGACTTGGCGGCGCTGGCGGCTGCGGACCACTGGATGGAGGGCCGCTCCGGGGCGTGTGCCAAGGCCGACCGGGTGGCCGAGGCGCAGGGCACGCGCCTCGTGCGGTGTGCGGTGCACGGAGATATCTCGGACGTCACCGCGTCGATGGCCTTCGGCCCGTTCGTGACGGAGGTCAGATCCCGGGCAGGCCCGGCGGGACCGGCCGCTCCGGCTCCGCACACGAGCACGAGCACGGACACGGACGGGGACACGAATGCGGAGGCGGCGGCTGTGGCGCACGCCGGGTGGCAGCCGGCCGTGTGGTCGGCGCGAGCTACCGGAAGGGCGCCAGACACCCTCGTGGGGCTTGCGGGGCGGAGGCTTCGGGTGGGCGCAGGGTCCGCTGCCTTCCGGTCGGCAGGTGCGAGCCCTGCCGCCGTCGACAGCGGCCCCTCACGGGGCCGGCGCGTCCTTGAGGAGGGTGGTGAGGAGGCGGATCGCGCCGCGTTTGTGCAGGGGGTCGTTGCCGTTGCCGCACTTCGGGGACTGGATGCAGGAGGGGCAGCCGGCCTCGCACTCGCAGGAGGCGATGGCCTGGCGGGTGGCGGTCAGCCACTCGCGGGCCGTGTGGAAGGCCCGTTCGGCGAAGCCCGCGCCGCCGGGGTGGCCGTCGTACACGAAGACGGTCGGCAGGAGCGTGTCCGGGTGCAGCGGCACGGAGACACCGCCGATGTCCCACCGGTCGCAGGTCGCGAAGAGCGGGAGCATGCCGATGGAGGCGTGCTCGGCGGCGTGCAGGGCGCCGCCGAGGATCTCCGGGTTGACTCGCGCGTCGTCCAGCTGGTCCTCGATGACCGTCCACCAGACCGCGCGGGTGCGCAGGGTGCGGGGCGGCAGGTCCAGCTTGGTCTCGCCGAGGACCTCGCCGGTGATCAGCTTGCGGCGCAGGAAGGACACGACCTGGTTGGTGACCTCGACGGAGCCGTAGCAGAGGCGGCCGGAGCCCCAGGGGATCTCGGTGTCCGTCTCCAGGATGGAGATGGCCGTGGTGTCGCGGGCGGTCGTGGAGTAGGGCGGCCTGGCCTCCTCGACCAGGGCCACCGAATCCTCCAGGTCCAGACGGCGCACCAGATAGGTGAGGCCCTGGTGGAGGTGGACCGCGCCCTCGTGGACGGCGGTGTGCGCCGCGGACGCGTCGACGGTGCCGAGCAGCCTGCCCGTGCCCTCCTCGACGATCTGGACGGGCTTCCCGCCCTCGCCCCGGATGTCGGTGAGGTCGGCGGCCCGCTCCCTGCGGGTCCAGTGCCAGGCCTTCGTGCGGCGGCGCAGCAGCTTCGCGGCCTCCAGCTGGGGGATCAGCTCCTCGGTGGCAGGACCGAAGAGCGTCAAGTCGCCGTCCGTGAGCGGGAGTTCCGCGGCGGCCGCGCAGAGGTGGGGCGCGAGGACGTACGGATTGTCGGGGTCGAGGACCGTCGATTCCACCGGCTGCTGGAACAGCGCCTCGGGGTGGTGGACGAGATACGTGTCCAGCGGGTCGTCGCGGGCGACGAGGACGGCAAGCGCGCCCTGCCCGGAGCGTCCGGCACGGCCCGCCTGCTGCCAGAGCGAGGCGCGGGTCCCCGGATAGCCCGAGATGATCACGGCGTCGAGACCGGAGACGTCCACGCCGAGTTCGAGGGCGGTGGTGGCCGCGAGGCCGAGGAGTTCCCCGGAGTGCAGGGCACGCTCCAGGGCGCGGCGTTCCTCGGGGAGATATCCGCCCCGGTAGGCGGCCACGCGGCGGGCGAGGGAGCGGTCGACCTCGGCGAGGCGTTCCTGGGCGATCACCGAGATCAGCTCGGCGCCGCGCCGGGACCGTACGAAGGCGACCGTGCGGACGCCCTGGATGGTCAGGTCGGTCAGCAGGTCCGCCGTCTCGGCGGTGGCGGTGCGGCGGACGGGGGCGCCCTTCTCGCCGTGGAGATCGGTGAGCGGGGGTTCCCAGAGGGCGAAGACGAGGTCGCCGCGGGGTGAGGCGTCGTCGGCGACCTCCTTCACGGGAAGTCCGGTGAGGCGTTCCGCGGCGATGGCCGGCTCGGCGGAGGTGGCGGAGGCGAGGAGGAAGACGGGGTCGGAGCCGTAGCGGGCGCAGAGGCGGCGCAGCCGACGCAGGACCTGGGCGACGTGGGAGCCGAAGACGCCGCGGTAGGTGTGGCACTCGTCGATGACGACATAGCGCAGGGCGCGCAGGAAGGAGGACCAGCGGGGGTGGGAGGGGAGTATCCCGCGGTGCAGCATGTCGGGGTTGGTCAGGACGTAGTTGGCGTACTGACGTACCCATTCGCGTTCTTCGACCGGGGTGTCGCCGTCGTACACGGCGGGGCGGATCGCGTTGCCGAGGGGCGCCGCGAGCTCGCGCACGGCCCGGCGCTGGTCGGCGGCCAGAGCCTTGGTCGGGGCGAGGTAGAGGGCGGTCGTGCCGCGTCCGTTGGGGGCCTCCGAGCCGTCCAGGAGGGCCGAGAGCACGGGCGTGAGATACGCCAGCGACTTCCCCGAGGCCGTTCCAGTGGCGACGATGACCGACTCGCCGTCCAGGGCGTACTCGGCGGCGAGTGCCTGGTGGGCCCAGGGGTGCTCGATCCCGGCCGACTGGACCGCGGCGACGACCTCCGAACGAATGCGATCAGGCCAGACTGCATATCGGGCCGCGCGCGGGGGCAAGTGCTCCGTATGAGTGACGCGCGAAGCACGGCTCGGTCCCGCGGTGAGCCGGTCCAGGACCGTCCGTGGAGACGTGCGTACCGGGGCGCCCGTGGAGGGTCCTTCCGGGGGAGAAAAGTTGGCCATCGGCACCGAGTGTGTCACTGGCGGGATGGACAATGGTCCCAAGGCGTCGTGCACGCCTGCCTGTAAGTGATTGAATGCCATCGCGGCTGGCGATCCGTCCTGGGGGCTCTGCCGAGGTGTCCCGAGGGATGACCGCTCGATAGCAAGGTGCTGGAGGATCCGTGGACCTGTCCCTGTCGACCCGTACCGTCGGCGATCGTACGGTCGTCGAGGTCGGTGGCGAAATCGATGTTTATACCGCGCCCAAGTTGCGCGAACAGTTGGTCGAGTTGGTGAACGACGGCAGTTTCCATCTGGTCGTCGACATGGAGGGCGTGGACTTCCTCGACTCCACCGGGCTCGGCGTACTGGTCGGCGGCCTGAAGCGGGTGCGTGCCCATGAGGGCTCGCTGCGCCTGGTCTGCAACCAGGAACGCATTTTGAAGATCTTCCGCATCACCGGCCTGACCAAGGTGTTCCCCATTCACACCTCGGTCGAGGAAGCGGTCGCGGCCACCGACTGAGAGCCGGAAGTCCCGGGTTGGCTGCTTGCGCGGCCCGGGGGTGGCAGAACAGCAGGGGACCGGGCCCTCGGCCCGGCCCCCTGACAGCACGCGTGTATGTCCGAGGGGGATGCATGGCCACCGTTGAACTCCGATTCAGCGCGCTGCCCGAGCACGTCCGGACCGCTCGGCTCGTGGCGGCAGCGGTCGCGCGCAGGGCCGGAGTGGACGAGGCCGTTCTGGACGAGGTCAGACTCGCTGTCGGCGAGGCCTGCACACGTGCCGTCGGGCTGCACCAGAGCAACGGCGTCTCGGCGCCGGTGCGGGTCGCCCTGATCGAGGACGAGAAGCAGTTCTCCATCGAGGTCGGCGACGAGGTTCCCCACACGACAGCCGGCGACCGGGCTCCCGGCTCTGGGGCCGGTCCGGCCGACGATCTGGACGCCGAGGGCGAGGACGAGATGGGTCTCGCCGTCATCAGCGGGCTCGTGGACGACGTCGAGGTCACTTCCGGCGAGGGCGGCGGTCTCATCCGGATGACGTGGCCGACGACCCCGGTGCCACTCGTCTGAGCTTCGGCTCCACGGCCACTGAGCTTCGGCTCCACGCGCCACACCGAGATCCGCCACGCCGAGATCCGCCACGCCGGGATCCGGCCACACCGAGATCCCGGAACACCGAGAGATCCCGCCACACCAAGGTCTTGCTCCCGACCCGGGAGCAGGGCCTTTTTTCATTTGTGGATCATTTTTGGATCATTGCCCCGGTCAATTGCCCAGGGACTGCCGGTCGCCGTCAACGGTTTTGGGGCATTACCGCTTTCGGGGTCAATCTGTGGTCGCGATCATTTGCTGGGAAGCAATCTTGCGCCAATTCCGTTTGCGGCACTCTGTTTTGATCAGGTTCCGCTCCCTACAATCCGTCCACATCTTGAGCTCAGCCCACGCGCCAAGGAGGACGAATGGCGGGGCTTTCTACCCCTCATCAGTTTGACCAGCCCACAACCCTCGCAGCCGCAGTACTGACCGACGACAACCGCCTCATCGTGATGGTCATCGCGGCCGTCGCGGTGGCGGCTCTCGTGGTCGCCTGGGTACTCGTACGCCAGGTACTCGCGGCCGACGAGGGCACCGACAGCATGAAGAAGATCGCGAAGGCGATCCAGGAGGGCGCCAATGCCTACCTGGGCAGGCAGTTGCGCACGCTCGGTGTTTTCGCCGTCGTGGTGTTCTTCCTGCTCATGCTGCTGCCCGCAGACGACTGGAATCAGCGTGCCGGCCGATCGATCTTCTTCTTGATCGGTGCGGTTTTCTCGGCGACCACCGGCTATATCGGCATGTGGCTCGCCGTACGCAGCAATGTTCGTGTGGCGGCAGCCGCACGAGAGGCCACGCCTGCGGAAGGTGAACCCGAAAAGGATCTCACCGCCGTTTCGCACAAGGCCATGAAGATCGCTTTCCGCACGGGCGGCGTTGTCGGCATGTTCACGGTGGGGCTCGGTCTTCTGGGCGCCTCCTGTGTGGTGCTGGTCTACGCGGCCGACGCGCCGAAGGTCCTCGAAGGTTTCGGCCTCGGGGCGGCGCTGATCGCGATGTTCATGCGTGTGGGCGGCGGCATCTTCACCAAGGCCGCCGACGTCGGCGCCGACCTGGTCGGCAAGGTCGAGCAGGGCATTCCGGAGGACGACCCGAGGAATGCCGCGACCATCGCCGACAACGTGGGCGACAACGTCGGCGACTGCGCGGGTATGGCCGCCGACCTCTTCGAGTCCTACGCGGTGACACTGGTCGCCGCGCTGATCCTCGGCAAGGTCGCGTTCGGCGACTCCGGACTCGCCTTCCCGCTGATCGTTCCGGCGATCGGCGTCGTGACGGCGATGATCGGGATCTTCGCGGTGGCGCCACGGCGCTCCGACCGCAGCGGCATGACCGCCATCAACCGCGGGTTCTTCATCTCCGCGGTCATCTCCCTGGTGCTCGTGGCGGTGGCGGTCTTCGTCTACCTGCCGTCGTCGTACGCCGACCTGGACGGCGTCACGGACCCGGCGATCGCCGGTCATGACGGAGACCCGCGGGTTCTCGCGGTCGTCGCCGTCGCGATCGGCATCGTCATGGCCGCACTGATCCAACAGCTCACCGGCTACTTCACCGAGACGAACCGGCGCCCTGTGAAGGACATCGGCAAGACCTCGCTCACCGGCCCGGCCACCGTCGTCCTGGCCGGCATCTCGCTCGGCCTCGAATCGGCCGTCTACACCGCGCTCCTGATCGGGCTCGGTGTGTACGGGGCGTTCCTGCTCGGCGGTACGTCGATCATGCTCGCCCTGTTCGCGGTGGCGCTCGCCGGAACCGGCCTGCTCACCACGGTCGGCGTGATCGTCGCCATGGACACCTTCGGTCCGGTCTCCGACAACGCGCAGGGCATCGCCGAGATGTCCGGTGACGTCGAGGGCGCCGGCGCGCAGGTGCTCACCGACCTGGACGCCGTCGGCAACACCACCAAGGCCATCACCAAGGGCATCGCCATCGCCACGGCCGTCCTCGCGGCCTCGGCGCTCTTCGGCTCGTACCGCGACGCCATCGCGGGTGCGGCCAAGGACGTCGGCGAGAAAATGGGCGACGGCGCTCCGATGAACCTGGTCATGGACATCTCGCAGCCCAACAACCTGGTCGGCCTGATCCTGGGCGCCGCGGTCGTCTTCCTCTTCTCGGGGCTTGCGATCAACGCGGTGTCGAGGTCGGCCGGAGCGGTGGTCTACGAGGTGCGGCGGCAGTTCCGCGAGCACCCCGGAATCATGGATTACACCGAGGAGCCCGAGTACGGGCGTGTCGTCGACATCTGCACCAAGGACGCGCTGCGCGAGCTGGCCACGCCAGGTCTGCTCGCCGTGCTCACGCCGATCGCGGTCGGCTTCTCGCTCGGCGTCGGCGCGCTCGGCTCGTTCCTGGCGGGTGCGATCGGCACCGGCACGCTGATGGCGGTCTTCCTCGCCAACTCGGGCGGCGCCTGGGACAACGCGAAGAAGCTCGTCGAGGACGGTCATCACGGCGGCAAGGGCAGTGAGGCCCACGCCGCGGTGGTCATCGGCGACACCGTCGGCGACCCGTTCAAGGACACCGCGGGTCCCGCGATCAACCCCCTGCTGAAGGTGATGAACCTGGTGGCGCTGCTCATCGCGCCGGCGGTCGTCCAGTTCAGCTACGGGGACGACGCGAGCGCCGGGATCCGGGCACTGATCGCGGTGCTCGCGATCCTGGTCATCATCGGCGCGGTGTACGTCTCCAAGAGGCGAGGCATCGCCGTGGGCGACGAGGAAGAAGGTGGTGCGGAGCGGGTAAGTAATTCACCCGACCCGGCCGTGGTTTCGTAACGCCGGGTCAGACTCTGCCCAACACAAGGGCGGGCGGCGCGTTTTGACGCGGCGTCCGCCCTTCGTGTGCCCCTTCGTGTGCCCCTTCGTGTGCCCCGTCGTGCAGCGGGCCGTGTGACCGATGAGCCGTCTGGTGAGGCTTCTCTCGCGCTCTCCGCTTGGTGCAAATGGCTTCAATAGGGGCGGTACCGGACCCCCGGCATGCGGTTGTAGCCCAGTTGGCGTGTAAGTTCCGGGGCCGAGAGCCATGGAAGGGACCAATCCGGTGAACAAGAAGCTTGCAGCCGCACTGTCCGGCGGTGCGGTACTGGTACTGGCGCTGTCGGGCTGCAGCGATGACGGCAACGAGAAGCTGGACTCCTGGGCCAAGGACGTCTGTGACTCGGTTCAGCCGCAGTCGAAGAAGATCGCTTCCGCCAATTCCGCGATCCAGAAGGAGACCTCGGACAACAGCTCGCCGGAGGACGTCCAGAAGACCGACTCCAAGGCGTTCCAGGACATGTCCGACGCCTACAAGGCGATGGGTGCCGCGGTGAAGGACGCGGGCGCCCCGCCGGTCGACGGCGGTCAGAAGAAGACCGACGACGCGGTCAAGGAACTGAACGCCATCTCCAAGTCGTACGGCGACCTGAAGAAGAAGGTCGACGGCCTGGACACCAAGAACCAGGCGGACTTCGCGGACGGCCTCAAGAGCGTCGCGGGAGAACTGGACAAGCTGAGCAAGAGCGGCAACGAGGCGCTGGAGAAGCTCCAGGAGGGCGAGGTGGGCAAGGCGATGAGCAAGCAGGACAGCTGCAAGTCCGCCAGCGCCACGCCTTCGGCCGCGTAGGGGTCGCACGGAGTCGCACCCTTCTTCGACCTGTTGCCCCGGAGCCTGGGGGAGACCCCGGCGCCGGGGCAGCCGTGTATCCGGCTGCATCCGGTGGCATCCGGCTGCGCCCGGCAGTGGCGGACTCGGCGTGGAGAGGCGGATGCGGGTCACAATGAGGGGGTGAGTATTGCTAGCGCCCCCCTGCCCTCGTCCGATCGTGCCGACGTCTTTGCCCAGTTGCGGGAAGCCCTGCTGGCGGCCGACTTCACCGCTGACGGCCTGCTCGAACTGCTCGGGGCGCCCGCCTACACGGCGCTCGCGCGCAGCGAGACCGTGCCCGCGCTGCGGGCCACCCGTGGCGAAGGGCCGCTGGAAACGCTCGTACGGCTCTTCCTGCTGCAGCGTTCCGTGTCGCACGCGCGCGTGGCGGCCGTTCTGCCCGTCGGCCCGCTCCTGGAGAGCGGTTGGCTGTCCGCGGCGGACGGTGAGGGCGCGCTGAAGGCGACGGTGGACGTGCGGCCCTACGGCGGGCCGAGCGGTGAAGACTGGTTCATCGTCTCCGACCTGGGGTGCGCGGTCGGTGGCGCCGGAGGCACCGGCAGCCATGACGAAGGGGTCGTACTCGGTGTCGGCGGGGCGTCGACGACGCTCGCCGGGCTCACGGTGCGAACGCCGGTGGACAGCGCTCTCGACCTCGGCACCGGCTCCGGCATCCAGGCGTTGCACGCAGCGCAACACGCGACCCGGGTGACGGCGACCGACCTCAACCCCCGCGCGCTGCACATCACGCGGCTCACCCTGGCCCTGTCCGGCGCTCCGGAGGCGGACCTGCGGGAGGGCTCCCTCTTCGAACCCGTGGGCGAGGAGACGTACGACCTGATCGTGTCCAATCCTCCCTTCGTGATCTCTCCCGGTGCGCGGCTCACCTACCGCGACGGCGGCATGGGCGGGGACGATCTGTGCCGGTCGCTCGTTCAGCAGGCGGGGGAGCGGTTGAACGAGGGGGGGTACGCGCACTTCCTCGCCAACTGGCAGCACGTGGAGGGCGAGGAGTGGACCGAGCGGCTCCGTTCCTGGGTGCCGCGCGGGTGCGACGCGTGGATCGTGCAGCGCGAGGTGCAGGACGTCACGCAGTACGCCGAGCTGTGGCTGCGGGACGCCGGGGACCACCGGTCGGACCCGGAGGAGTACGCGGCGCGGTACGACGCCTGGCTGGACGAGTTCGAGGCCCGCAAGACGCGCGCGATCGGGTTCGGGTGGATCACGTTGCGCAAGTCCGGGACAGAGACAGGCGCTGCCGAGCCGTCGGTGACCGTGGAGGAGTGGCCGCACCCCGTCGAGCAGCCGCTGGGCGAGACGGTGCGGGGATTCTTCGCGCGCCAGGACTTCCTGCGGACGCACGACGACGCCGCGCTGCTCGCAGGGCACTTCAAGCTCGCGGCCGAGGTCGTGCAGGAGCAGGTCGGGCTGCCCGGCGCCGAGGACCCCGAGCACGTCGTGCTGCGCCAGCACCGCGGGATGCGGCGGGCCACCAAGGTGGACACGGTGGGCGCGGGCTTCGCCGGTGTGTGCGACGGGACGCTGAGCGCGGGGCGGATCCTCGACGCGATCGCCCAACTGGTCGGCGAGGACCCCGTATTGCTGCGGGACCGCACGCCGTCGCAGATCCGGCTCCTCGTCGAGCAGGGCTTCCTGGAGCCGGTCGGCGCGTAAGGGCGGCCGCTCGCACGCCGGGCCGTTGGCGGTACGCGTACGCCGTGTCTCGTACGTTTCGGGGACATCGGTCGCCCGTTGTGGGTGGGATGGATGGACGTCCGCGCCCGTGGGACGTACATCGAGAAGGTGGACTGTGAACCGGCTCCGCGGCGACAGGATCCGGCCGAGTCGGCCGGGCGGCGGGCCGGGCATTCGGGCCGGGCGCCCTCCGTTCACCCGGGGTTCGCGCCCCGGCTTCCCGGGCGTGCGAGTTTCCCAAGCCGGGAACTCAGTACGGGGAGGCAATGCCATGGAGAGCGGACCAGCGATCTTCGCGGGAACGGTATTCGCGCTGTTCGGAGCGGGACTGCTGCTGTGGACCGGGGCACGCGTGGCGCACCGCGCGCCCGTCGCCCAGGGTGTGAGCCCTGTCGCATCGGCGACGCTCGCCGCGGTCGCCGGATCGGGCGCACTGGTGCTCGGAGTGTGGTGTTTCACTCGGCTCTGACCGGAAGGGGCCGGTGGCCGCGGGGCGCGTACGGGCCGTAGGCCCGGCGTCGGCGCCGCGCCGGTCGTGAACCCGGTGGTGAAACGGCAGGTCGCCACTCCGGGCGGCAGGAATGGCGGTAGTCGGGTTACCGTTCGAGTGGCCGTTGCGGGCTTTTCCCGTTTGACACGGGGGCGGGATGTACCGTCACACTCCGCAGCGTCAGCGCAACGCAAGCGCACCGAGCGAGGCCACACAGCAGGGCCACGAGGCCACGCGGCGCGGCCACCGAGCACCGACCGGAGAGAAGAGCGAAGTTGTCCCCGACCAGCGAGACCGCAAAGGGCGGCCGCCGACTCGTCATCGTCGAGTCGCCTGCCAAGGCGAAGACGATCAAGGGTTACCTCGGCCCCGGCTACGTAGTCGAGGCGAGCGTCGGGCACATCCGCGACCTCCCGAACGGGGCTGCGGAGGTCCCGGACAAGTACACCGGCGAGGTGCGCCGGCTCGGCGTGGACGTCGAGAACGACTTCGAGCCCATCTATGTCGTCAACGCCGACAAGAAGGCACAGGTCAAGAAGCTCAAGGACCTGCTGAAGGACTCCGACGAACTCTTCCTCGCCACCGATGAGGACCGCGAGGGCGAAGCCATCGCGTGGCACCTCCTCGAGGTCCTGAAGCCCAAGGTCCCGGTCAAGCGCATGGTGTTCCACGAGATCACCAAGGCCGCGATCCAGGGCGCCGTCGCCAACCCGCGCGAGCTCAACAAGCGCATGGTCGACGCCCAGGAGACCCGCCGCATCCTCGACCGTCTCTACGGCTACGAGGTCTCGCCGGTCCTGTGGAAAAAGGTCATGCCGCGGCTGTCGGCGGGCCGTGTCCAGTCCGTGGCGACCCGCCTCGTCGTCGAGCGTGAGCGCGAGCGCATCGCCTTCCGCTCCGCCGAGTACTGGGACCTGACGGGCACCTTCGGCACCGGCCGCACCGGTGACGCGTCCGACCCCTCGCAGTTGATCGCGCGCCTCACCACGGTCGACGGCAAGCGCATCGCCCAGGGCCGCGACTTCAACTCGGTCGGGCAGCTCAAGTCCGACACGCTCCACCTGGACGAGGCGAACGCCCGTTCGCTCGCCGCCGCTCTGGAGAACACCCGGTTCGCGGTCCGCTCCGTCGAGTCCAAGCCCTACCGCCGCTCTCCGTACGCGCCGTTCCGTACGACGACGCTGCAGCAGGAGGCCAGCCGCAAGCTCGGCTTCGGCGCGAAGGCCACGATGCAGGTGGCGCAGAAGCTGTACGAGAACGGCTTCATCACCTACATGCGTACGGACTCCACGACGCTGTCCGACACGGCGGTCACCGCCGCCCGCGCGCAGGTCACGCAGCTGTACGGCAGCGACTACCTGCCGGACAAGCCCCGTACGTACGCCGGGAAGGTCAAGAACGCGCAGGAGGCGCACGAGGCGATCCGCCCTTCGGGTGATCGTTTCCGCACGCCCGCCGAGACCGGCCTGACGGGCGACCAGTTCCGTCTCTACGAACTGATCTGGAAGCGGACCGTCGCCTCTCAGATGAAGGACGCGGTCGGAAACTCCGTCACGGTGAAGATCGGCGGCACGGCCGCCGACGGCCGCGACGCCGAGTTCAACGCGTCCGGCAAGACCATCACCTTCCACGGCTTCATGAAGGCCTACGTAGAGGGCGCGGACGACCCGAACGCCGAGCTCGACGACCGCGAGCGCAGGCTCCCGCAGGTCAGCGAGGGCGACGCGCTGTCCGCCGACGAGATCTCGGTCGACGGCCACGCGACGAAGCCGCCGGCCCGCTACACCGAGGCCTCGCTGGTCAAGGAGCTCGAAGAGCGCGAGATCGGCCGCCCGTCGACCTACGCGTCGATCATCGGCACGATCCTCGACCGCGGCTACGTCTTCAAGAAGGGCACGGCCCTGGTGCCGTCCTTCTTGTCCTTCGCCGTGGTCAACCTCCTGGAGAAGCACTTCGGGCGGCTCGTCGACTACGACTTCACCGCACGCATGGAGGACGACCTCGACCGCATCGCGCGGGGCGAGGCGCAGGCCGTGCCGTGGCTGAGGCGCTTCTACTTCGGCGAGGGCGACGACGCGGGCGCCGCCTCCAGCGCGGGCAACGGCGACGGCGACCACCTCGGTGGCCTCAAGGAACTGGTGACCGACCTGGGCGCGATCGACGCCCGGGAGATCTCCTCCTTCCCCGTCGGCGACGGCATCCTGCTCCGGGTCGGCCGCTACGGCCCGTACGTCGAGCGGGGCGAGAAGGACGCGGAGGGCCACCAGCGCGCCGACGTGCCCGACGACCTGCCGCCGGACGAGCTGACCGTCGAGTACGCCGAGGAACTGCTCGCCAAGCCGAGCGGTGACTTCGCGCTCGGCACCGACCCCACGTCGGGCCACGAGATCATCGCCAGGGACGGCCGTTACGGCCCCTACGTCACCGAGGTGCTCCCCGAGGGCACCCCGAAGACGGGCAAGAAGGCGGTCAAGCCGCGCACGGCCTCGCTCTTCAAGTCCATGTCGCTCGACACGGTGACGCTCGCGGACGCCCTGAAGCTGATGTCCCTGCCGCGTGTGGTCGGGACGGACGCCGAGGGCGTCGAGATCACCGCGCAGAACGGCCGGTACGGCCCGTATCTGAAGAAGGGCACCGACTCGCGCTCCCTGGAGACCGAGGACCAGCTCTTCAACATCACCCTCGAAGAGGCCCTGGCGATCTACGCCCAGCCCAAGCAGCGCGGGCGGGCCGCGGCCAAGCCGCCGCTGAAGGAGCTCGGCGAGGACCCGGTCAGCAAGAAGCCGGTCGTCGTCAAGGACGGCCGCTTCGGGGCGTACGTCACGGACGGCGAGACGAACGCCACGCTGCGGGCCGCCGACAGCGTCGAGGACATCACCCCCGAGCGGGGCTTCGAACTGCTCGAGGAGAAGCGGGCGAAGGGTCCGGCCAAGAAGACCGCCAAGAAGGCGGCGAAGAAGGCCCCGGCCAAGAAGACCGCCGCCAAGAAGACGGCTGCCAAGAAGACGACGGCCGCCAAGAAGACGACGGCAGCGAAGAAGACCACGACGAAGACGGCCGCCGCCAAGAAGACCGCGGCTTCGGCCGCCAAGGCTTCCGACACCGAGTAGCCGGCCGTCCGCGTCGTTTTGTCCGGCGCTGTGCATGTGTGAACCGAAGGGGCGTCCGTTTGTTCGGGCGCCCCTTCGGAGTGTCGCACCGTCCAGATAGGCTGGACGGATGACGCGTGCCGAGCAGCCAACGGTCGGAAACCCGGCCCCCGACGACGCCCTGGTCGCAGATTCCCGAGAGCGCGCTGTCCGCGCCTTGCTGCGCGTGCCGCAACTGAAGCGGCTCTGGAGCGCCCAACTGGTCGGCGGTGTCGGCGATGCCCTCGCCCTCCTTGTGCTGGTGGTGCTCGCGCTGCAAGCGGCCATCGCCGAGGGGGCGTTCGGGGGCGGCTACCGAGGGGTCGCGTTCGCGATCACCGCTGTCTTCGGGGCCCGTGTTCTCGCGACGCTGCTCTTCGGGGCGGTGCTTCTGGGGCCGCTGAGCTCGATCACGTCACCGGACGGGCCGCTGGACCGGCGCTGGACGATGGTCGTGGCCGACGGGCTGCGGGTCGGGCTCCTGATCGTCGCGCCGCTCTGGATCGACTGGACCCCGGACAACGCGCTCGCGATGCTCCTCGTCACCGCCTTCGTGATCGGCGTCGCCGAACGCTTCTGGACGGTCTGCCGCGAGAGCGCGGCGCCCGCGCTGCTGCCCGCGCCGCCGCTGGAGGGCGCGACGGTGCGGCCGCTGCCGGACCACATGGACGCACTGCGGCGCCTGTCGCTGCGTACGGGCTTCGTGGCGCTGCCCATCGCGGCCGCCGCGCTCGTCGCCATCACCCTGGTCGGCAACCTCCTCGGTGCCGGGCTCGACTGGTTCGAGGGGCACCAAGCGGGGCTCGGCTCGTTCGTCGCCGCGGGCCTCTTCGCGGCCTCGCTGTCGATCGTCTACTTCCTCGAACTTCCCGCCACGCAGACGCCACGCGCGCGTAGCCCCCTCGAAGGGCTGCGCAGGCCGCGCACCGGCAGCGGCACCGACAAGGGCCGCACCGGCGCGATCCCGCTGCTCGTCGCCGCCTGCGCCGCGATCGCCGGGGCCGTCGCGGCCTCCGTCGCGGTCGCCGTGCTGCACGCCAAGGACCTGGACGGCGGGCCCGTCACGTACGGCCTGATCGTCCTCGCGCTGACCGGCGGCACCGTCGTCGGCATCCGCACCTCGCCATCCCTGCTGCCCTCGCTCTCGCGCCGTCGCCTGCTCGCGCTCGCGATCGCCCTCACCGGCGTCGCGCTGCTCGCCGCGGGCCTCGTGCCCGACCTGACGACCGTGCTGCTGCTCCTGGCGCTCGCCGGGGTGGCCGCGGGCATCGCCGCGCACACCGGGCACGCGCTGCTCGACCAGGAGGTCGAGGACCACCGCAGGGCGCGCACGACGGAACACCTCCAGGCGGTCGTACGGCTCTTCGTCGCGCTCGGCGCGCTCATCGCCCCCGTCGTCGCCGCGGCCATCGGCCCGCACCGCTTCGTCAACGGCAAGTTCGTGTTCGACCACGGAGGCGCCGCCTTCACACTGATGCTGGTGGGCGCACTGCTCCTGCCGGTGGCCGCGCTGGTCCTCGCCAAGATCGACGACCGGCAGGGTGTGCCGCTGCGGCACGACCTGCGGGACGCGCTGCGCGGCGGCGACGACCCCGCCCAGGGGATCGCGGCCACGGGCTTCTTCATCGCCCTGGAGGGCGGCGACGGAGCGGGCAAGTCCACGCAGGCCGAGGCGCTCGCCGAGTGGATCCGGGCCAAGGGCCACGAAGTCGTCGTGACGCGCGAGCCGGGTGCCACGCCGGTCGGCAAGCGGCTGCGGTCGATCCTGCTCGACGTGTCGTCGGCCGGGCTCTCGCACCGCGCCGAGGCACTTCTGTACGCGGCCGACCGCGCCGAGCACGTCGACACGGTCGTACGTCCCGCCCTCGAGCGGGGCGCGGTCGTCATCTCCGACCGCTACATCGACTCGTCTGTGGCCTACCAAGGCGCCGGACGCGATCTGTCCCCGACCGAGATCGCCCGTATCTCGCGCTGGGCGACGGCAGGGCTCGTACCGCATCTGACGGTGCTGCTCGACGTGGCGCCGGAGGCCGCCCGCGAGCGGTTCACGGAAGCCCCCGACCGTCTTGAGTCGGAGCCCGCCGAGTTCCACGCGCGCGTGCGGGCCGGTTTCCTGACGCTCGCCGCTGCCGACCCGGGGCGCTATCTGGTGATCGACGCCGCACAGGAGCCGGAGGCGGTCACGACCGTCGCCCGGCACCGGCTCGACCTGATGCTGCCGCTCTCCGAGGCCGAGGTGAAGGCCCAGGAAGAGGCCCGCAAGGCAGCCGAGGAAGAGGCGCGCCGCAAGGCAGAGGAAGAAGCCGCGCGCAAGGCCGAGGAGGAGCGGGTCGAGCGCGAGCGCCAGGAGCAGCTCGCCAAGCTCCGTGCCGAGGAGGAGGAGCGCAAGCGCCGCGAGCTGGAGGAGGCGCAGCGCCGCGAGGCCGAGCGCCAGGCCGAGGAGGCCAGGCAGCGCGCCGAGGACGCCAAGCGCAGGGCCGAGGAGGAGCAGGCACGCCTGCTCGCCGAGGAGAAGGTGCGGGCGGCCGAGGAGGAGCGGCGCCGCCGCGAGGCGGAGGAAGAGGCGCGGCTCCGGGCCGAGGCCGAGGAGCGACGCCTGGAGAAGCAGCGCAAGGCCGAGGCGGCGCTGCTGCGGGCCGAGGAGGCGCGGCGGCTGGCTGCTGCTTCCGCGGCTGCGGCTGCTGCTGCTTCGACGGCTTCGCGGGCGGTCGCGTCGACTCCGGTTGCGAAGCCGGCTCCTGCACAGGCTCCGGCTCCGGCTCCGTCCGCGTCCCCTGCGGACGCTGTATCGGACGCCCCTTCGGACGCCCCTTCGGACGCCGTTCCGGACAACGAGACGACGGTGCCCACGCCCGTCGTGAAGCCCGGGGCGTCCGCGCCGGGTGCGGCCGACGAGACGGCGGTACTCCCGTCGGTCCGGGACACGTCCGGCTCGGACGAGACCGAGGTGCTGCCGCAGCCGCCCGTGCCGGGGGCTGCCGACGAGACGGCCGTGCTGCCTTCCGTACGGGATGACAGGGTGCCGCCGGGGTACTTCCGCGACGAGCGGCCGGCGCCCGCACCGGACGGTGGGAACGACCGGACCCGTGAGCTGCCCCAGGTCGACGAGAACGGGGAGCCCAAGCAGCGGCCCCGCTCGGACTGGGCGGAGGAGACTCCGCTGGACGATCTGCCCTCCCTGGCGGACGAGTTGCTGGGGGAGCGGGACGAGGACGAGGACGGCCGGGGGCGGCGGGGGCGTCGGAACGGGCGCTGAGCCCTTCGCCGGAGGCCAGCCCTTCGCCGGAGGCTGCTGAGCGGTGCTGTGTGCCGCCGTACGTTGCGTGCAGGCCGCCGTACGTCGCTGTACGGCGGCGGACGGCGGCCTGCGTTGTCAGTGGCGTGCTCCACAATGAATGCGACAGCGCGAGGTGCGGTGCGTGCGGCGCGTGGCGTGTGGTGCGCGATGCGCGGCGGGCGACGCGTGCAGGTGCGATCAGGTGCGGGAGCAGGGCGGAGGCGGTGACCGATGACCGTATGGGATGACCTGGTGGGCCAGGAGCGGGTGAGCGAGCAGCTCGGTGCCGCTGCCCGGGACGCCGACACGCTGGTCACCGCCGTGGCCGAGGGCACCCCCCGGCCCGAGGCGTCCAAGATGACGCACGCCTGGCTGTTCACCGGACCGCCCGGCTCCGGGAGGTCCACCGCCGCCCGCGCCTTCGCCGCCGCGCTCCAGTGCACCAGCCCGGACCGCGCGCTGGGCGGCGCCCCCGGCTGCGGCTTCTGCGACGGGTGCCACACGAGCCTGGTCGGCACGCACGCGGACGTCGAAGTGGTCCGTACGGACCTGCTGTCCATCGGCGTCAAGGAGACCCGCGAGCTGGTCAGGCGGGCCCAGATGTCGCCCGCGGGCGGCCGCTGGCAGGCCATCGTCCTGGAGGACGCGGACCGCCTCACCGAGGGCGCGGGCAACGTCCTGCTGAAGGCCGTGGAAGAGCCCGCCCCCCGCACCGTATGGCTGCTCTGCGCGCCCTCGCTCGAGGACGTGCTGCCCACCATCCGCTCCCGCTGCCGCCACCTGACGCTGCGTACGCCTCCGGTGGACGCCGTCGCGGACGTGCTCATCCGGCGTGACGGCATCGAACCGGACGTCGCCGCCGCCGCCGCGCGCGCCACCCAGGGACACATCGGCCGTGCCCGCCGCCTCGCGACCGACCCGCGGGCGCGCGAGCGCCGTGCCGCCGTCCTCAAGTTGCCCATGCGGGTGGAGGACATCGGCGGCTGCCTCAAGGCCGCGCAGGAGCTGATCGACACGGCAGGCGACGACGCGAAGCAGGTCGCCGAGGAGGTCGACGTCAAGGAGACGGACGACCTGAAGGCGGCGCTCGGCGCGGAGAAGGGCGGCCGGATGCCGCGCGGCACGGCGGGCATCATGAAGGACCTGGAGGACCGCCAGAAGCGCCGCAAGACCCGCACCCAGCGCGACAGCCTCGACCTCGCGCTCATCGAGCTGACCGGCGTCTACCGCGATGTGCTCACCCTGCAGCTGGGCTCGCGCGTGGCACTGGCCAACACGGAGGTGCTCGACATGCTGGAGCGCCTGGCGCGCGGGACCTCGCCCGAGTCGACACTGCGCCGCATCGAGGCGATCGGCGCCTGCCGCACGGCACTGGACCGCAATGTGGCGCCGCTGCTCGCGGTGGAGGCGATGACGGTGGCGCTGCGGGCGGGTTAGCGGCTCAGGGAGGGCTTCGGTGAGGCCGGAGGGACGGGTTGACGGAGTCACCCATACGAGCACCTTGCGTAGCTGATCCAACGCATGGCGTTACGCTCGCGTGATGCGCATCAGAGGACTCCGCACCCCCGTGACCGTGTTCCTGGCGGCCGGACTGCTCATCTCCGGCTGCTCGGCCGGGAGCTCGACGGTGGACGCGTCCATGGCCGCGCTGCCCCGCGCCACCCCGCAGGAGCTGACTCCGTACTACGGACAGAAGCTGAACTGGCGCGAGTGCGGCGTCCCCGGCTTCGAGTGCTCCACGATGAAGGCGCCGCTGGACTACGCGAAGCCGGACGGCCCGGAGATCAAGCTCGCCGTCTCCCGGAAGAAGGCCACGGGGCCCGGCAAGCGCCTGGGCTCGCTCCTGGTCAACCCGGGCGGACCCGGCGGCTCGGCGATCGGCTACCTCCAGTCGTACGCGGCCCTCGGTTACCCCGAAGAGGTCCGCGCGCAGTACGACATGGTGGCGGTCGACCCGCGCGGCGTGGCCCGCAGCGAGCCCGTCACCTGCCTCGACGGCAAGCAGATGGACGCGTACACGCAGACGGACATCACGCCGGACGACCAGCGCGAGACCACCGAACTGTCGGACTCCTTCAAGAAGTTCGCGGCGGGCTGCGAAAAACGGTCCGGCGAAGTGCTGCCCCACGTCTCCACGGTCGAGGCGGCCCGCGACATGGACATCCTGCGCGCGGCCCTTGGCGACGAGAAGCTGAGCTACGTGGGCGCTTCGTACGGCACGTTCCTGGGAGCGACGTACGCCGGGCTCTACCCCGACCGCGTCGGGCGCCTCGTCCTGGACGGCGCGATGGACCCGTCGCTGCCGGCGCGCCGCATGAACCGTGACCAGACGGCGGGCTTCGAGACGGCGTTCCAGTCGTTCGCGAAGGACTGCGCGAGCCAGTCGGACTGCCCCCTGGGCACGGAGGGCGAGGCGGACGCGGGCAAGCGCCTCAAGTCCTTCTTCGACGACCTGGACCGCACGCCGATCCCGGCGGGCGACTCCGACGGCCGCAAGCTCGGCGAGGCGCTCGCCACGACGGGCGTGATCGCCGCGATGTACGACGAGGGGGCCTGGCCCCAACTGCGCACGGCGCTGTCCGCCGCGATGAAGAACAAGGACGGCGCGGGCCTCCTCTCGCTCTCCGACAGCTACTACGAGCGGGAGGGCGACGGGTCGTACGCGAACCTCATGTTCGCCAACGCCGCCGTGAACTGCCTGGACCTGCCCCCGGCCTTCGACACGGCGGCCGACGTGAAGAAGTCGCTCCCGGACTTCGAGAAGGCCTCCCCGGTCTTCGGCGAGGGCCTGGCCTGGGCGTCGCTGAACTGCGCGTACTGGCCGGTGAAGGCGACGGGCGAGCCGCACCGCATCGAGGCGGACGGCGCGGCCCCGATCGTCGTGGTCGGCACCACGCGCGACCCGGCGACCCCCTACCGCTGGGCGGAGGCCCTGGCCGACCAGCTCTCCTCCGGCAAGCTGCTGACGTACGAGGGCGACGGCCACACGGCGTACGGCCGCGGCAGCAAGTGCGTGGACTCGGCGATCAACGCATACCTGCTGAAGGGCAAGGCCCCGAACGACGGAAAGCGCTGCTCGCAGGGGTGAAACGGGCCCAGCGGGCCGCCCTACCGGGGGTGTGCGGAGCACCCCCGGAAACTGTGTAGACTTGGCGTCGCTGCTGATCGCACCATAGGTGCGGGACGCGTGCGCCGCCTTAGCTCAGATGGCCAGAGCAACGCACTCGTAATGCGTAGGTCTCGGGTTCGAATCCCGAAGGCGGCTCTGTGGAAGCCCCAGGACTCACTCGCCGTGACCTGGGGCTTTTGCTTTTTCTCGGGGCTTGGGGCTTGGGGGCTCAGCGGGCGTAGGGGCCGAGGCCGATCAGGCAGTAGACGTACTCGTTGATCGTCGAGCCGTTGAGGGTGTAGCGGTAGGAGAAGGCGTACTGCGTCTTGGGGTTGTTGTCGCAGCGGCTCATGTCCGATGTGAGGGGGATCGTCTCGATCACCTCGTAGTGGGCGTCCGATGCCGAGCAGGACACCTCGTCGACGTTGCTGACCTCCTGTGCCGTCTCGGAGTCCGGCAGCGTGCCGTTGAGGCAGGTCCCTGAGGTGAAGGGGGTGGGGGCCTCGCTTGTGGGGGTGGCGGCGGGGGCGGCCGTATCGGCTCCGGTGCCGGAGTCGTAGGGGTCGTTTGTGTACGGGGTGCTGGTTGAGGGGGTGTACGTGTATGCGCTCTGGCTCGTTGTGGAGGTCGGGGTGGCGCTGTCGGTGCTGTCGTCGTTTCCCTGGGTCATCAGCAGGATGACGATCACTACGGCGCCGATCGCGCCGAGCGATGCGAGGCAGCCGCGGGCTGTGGAGCCGGGTGTGGGGGCAGGTCGTGGGGTCGGCGGTACTGGCCGTATGGGTTCAGGCACGGGGTCAGTATCGGGCAGAGGGCCGTTCGAGTGGAGTGTTTTTCTAGAAGTTAGTTCTAGAAGCAGATGCTCTAGGCTGGGTGCACCATGAGCCCCAAGCAGCAACGCGGCGAAGAGACCGCCGACCGTCTCCTGGATGCCGCGCTCCAGGTGTACGCCGCCTCCGGCGACCAGGGCGTCACCGTCGGCGCGCTCACCAAGACCAGCGGTGTCAGCCTTGGGAGTCTGTACCACCATTTCGGTAGCGTCGACGGCCTCATGAGTGCCCTGCTACAGCGCTGGCTCGGGCGTCTTCTTGCCGAGCTCGCCGCTTCCGTGGAGCGTTCCCGTACGGCTCGGACCGGAATCCGCGCCCTCGTGCGGGCCTATCTGAAGTTCATCGAGGAGAACCCGGACGCCTCCCGGCTCCTCCACTCGTCGTACGCCGACCGGCTCGGGATGGCCCAGGCACGGCAGCTCCGTGATGCTCAGGAAGCCCGGCTGTCCCCGCTGAGCGGCTGGATGCAGCAGCACGTCGACTCGGGTGAAGTCGCCCCGATCCCGATGCCGTTGATCGAGGGGCTGGTCCTTGGGCCCGTCGTCGCCACCGCGCGCCGCTGGCTCGCCGGCTTCGCCGACGTCGACCTTGATCAGGCCGCGCGTGTCCTGCCGGAGAGGATCTGGGCGTCGATTGTTCCCTGAGCCGTCTCTCCCACGGAGATCAGCGGTTCAGGTACGCCAGGACCGCCAGGACTCTGCGGTTGTCCGTGTCCGATGGAGGCAGGCCCAGCTTCGGGAAGATATTGCTGATGTGCTTGGCGACCGCCTTCTCCGAGATGAACAGCGCTTCCGCCGTTCCCGCGTTCGACCGGCCCTGGGCCAGGCATTCCAGGACCTCGCGTTCGCGCGGGGTGAGGCGGGTCATGGGGTCCGCCTGGTCGTGGGTCTTGCGGATGAGCAGCTTCGAGATCACCTCGGGGTCCATCGCCGTGCCGCCGGCGGCCACGCGTTCGATGGTGCGGATGAAGGCGGCGCCGTTGGAGACCCGTTCCTTGAGGATGTAGCCGATGCCCGTCGAGCCCGTGGCCAGCAACTCCTTTGCGTAGAGCGGTTCCACGTACTGCGAGAGCAGGAGGATGGGGAGGGTGGGGTTCCGGGCGCGGGCCGCCACGGCTGCGCGTAGGCCGTCGTCGGTGAAGTCCGGGGGGAGGCGTACGTCGACTATCGCTATGTCGGGGGACGCGGTCGGGGCGTTGGAGGGTGTGGTCAGGGCCGAGAGGAGCGCTGGGCCGTTGTCCACTGCCGCTGTCACCTCGTGGCCGAACGCCTGGAGCAGGCGGGTGATGCCGTCCCTCAGGAGGAAGTGGTCTTCTGCGAGGACAACACGCACGGCAGCTCCATCGTCACCATGGTCGGGCCGTTGAGCGGGCTGCTCACGGCGAGGATGCCGTCGAACGTGGCGAGGCGTCGTTCGATGCCGCGCAGGCCCGTGCCGGCGGAGATGTCCGCGCCGCCCCTGCCGTCGTCGGTGACCGTGACGCGGAGGGCGCCGTGTTGCTGTGGTGTCAGTGAAGTCTGCGGGGTCGGTGGGGCCTGCGAGGGCTGTGAGTGCTGTGAGTGCTGTGAAGTCTGCGGGGGGTGTGGGGGTTCCGAGATTTCGTAGCGGATGTCTATCCAGGCGCGGTCTGCCTGGGCGTGCTTGGCCGCGTTGGTCAGGATCTCCGAGACCGCGAAGTACGCCGCCGACTCCACCGCGGGTTCGAGGCGGCCCGGCAGGTCTGCCTCGACCTCGGTGCGCAGGTGGCAGGTCATCGCCAGTGAGCGTACGGCGTCGGGCAGTCCGCGGTCCGCGAGTACGGGCGGGTGGATTCCGCGGACCAGGTCGCGCAGCTCCTGCAGTGCCTTGGCCGAGGACTGGCGGGCTTCCTGGAGCAGGGCGCGGACCGCCTCTGGGTTCGACTCAAGGAGGTGTTCCGCTGCGTCCAGCGTCATGCCCATCGCCACCAGGCGGGCCTGGGCGCCGTCGTGCAGGTCGCGTTCGATGCGGCGGAGTTCGGCCTGCTGGGTGTCCACCGCCGCGGAGCGGGTGATGGTGAGGTGCTCGATGCGGGTGGCGAGCAGCTCGCTCTCGCTGGGGGCCAGCATCGCGCGGAGGTAGCGGGAGTGGTGGCGTACCACTCGGGGGGCCGCCCAGAGGGCCAGGGGGAACTGCGCGGCGGCGAGGATTCCCGCCAGAGTGGCGGTGAGGCCGTTCTGGACCGGGATGAAGAGGTACCAGACGTTGCCCCAACTGTCCGAGAGTCCGGGGCCGAAGAGTGCTGTGGTCATGCCCCAGCTGCCGCTGAGGATGAGGGCCGCGGGGATGAAGGCGATGGCTCCGCCTATGTAGGGGTCCAGATTTGCCCAACGCCATTCCCTGTACGTCTGGTTGTCCTTGGAGAGCAGGGCTGTGCGGAGGGATTTGGGTGTGGGTGTGGGTGTGGGGGTGGCGGTGTCCTGTTTTGGGTCGGGGTACGTCGTGGGGATCTCTGTGCCCGTCCACTTTTTTGCCAGGTCGCGTTGGCGGTCCGCCAGGTCGCGTACGGCTCGGGTCGCGCTCGGCAGCAGGGGGAGGGTGAGGCCGCTGCCGAGCAAGAGGTGTACGACGTGGAGCCAGAGGGACAGGGCCAGTGCGCGGATAGAGAGGGCCCAGAGGGTGAGGGAGTGTTTCAGGGATGCGAGGTGGCTGGAGGTGGAGGTGGAGGTGGAGGTGGGGGTGAAGGTCGAGGTGGGGGGCGAGTTGGGGGCCGGGGAGTGTGCCTGGTCTGTGCTGTCCATACGGGGATTATGGGTTGGGTGCCCCTGGGATGTCGGTGGTAAAAACTCCCCTCTTGAGGGCGGTTGTTGGGGCGTCGGGGTACGGCGGTCAGTGGCGTAGTGCCTTGCTGATCTCTGCCTTCGGGGTGCCGGAGAGGGAACGGTTGCTGCGGACTGTGCCGGACTTCGACTTGTCGGCGTCCACGTCGGTGATGTTGAGGACGGCCGTGTCCAGGAGGTTGCCGTCGCCGTCGCGGAAGGTGACGGAGATGGTGTAGTCCGCCTTCTTGTCCTTGGGGTTGGTGGCCGTGATCTTGGCCGTTGCCCGGTCGCCCTCGGTCTTGGTGGGGCCGTCGACCTTCACGTCGCCCTTCGCGTCCACTCCGTCCTTTACCTCGGCCATCTTGGAAGCGGCCGCTTCCGTCGCCGACGAGACTGCTTCGCCTGCCTTGGCCGTGGCGGAGGCGGCTCTGTCCTTGGCCTTGTCCACGTCGCTGTCCGAGCAGGCGGTGGTGGTGAGGGCGAGTAGGGCGGCTGTGGCTGTGGCGGTGGCGATGCGGGTTGCTGTGGTGGTGCGGGTCGCCTTGGGTGTGGGTGTGGGGGTGCGGGTGCGGGTGGTGGTGCGGGTGCGGTTCATGCGGACCACCTTCGGGGTGGTGGGCCCTGGGCGCGAGGTGGGGCGGCCGTATGGGGGGCCTTGCGGGGCCCTGTGGTGCTGCGGGGCTGTGGGGTCCTGCTGCGGTGCTTGGCGGGGCTGTGGGGCTGGTTCGTCTGTGGGTGCGGTGCCGCGCCGGTATGTCCGTCCTCGCTATCGTCCGGTGGCCGCTCGGGTGCTTCGGGGCTGGAGTGCCGCGAACCGTGCTCCGGGCGGACATACCGGCACGTCCCCTCGCGAGCGCTGCCGGCCGCGGGTGCGTGTGGGGTGCTGCCCTTGCGTGATTGCCTCCGCTCGTTGATGTGGGGCGATCAAGGGGGAATCCGGGGAGCCCCGCTGCCGGGTCCGTGTGAGGGGATGCGAGTATGCCGCGATGAACGCAGAGGCTGAGTTGTACGTTCGGTATCAGTCCCCCGCGCGCCATCAGCGAGGGCATTTCACCGGGGTGTTCGGTCTGGTCAACGGGCTTGCCCGGGAGGGGAAGTTGACCGCCGAGCAGGAGCAGTTCCGGCGTACGAACAACGACTGGTACGACCGTGCTTATCCGGACCCCTCGACGATTGATCCCACTGTCTACGACCACGACGTGAACCCCCGCGCCGTCGCCTGGTTCAAGGTCACCGCCACCCATCTCATCGAGCGCGTCCCCGGCTATCTGGAGATTCTCGATGCGCACGGCGTCGAGTGCCGGGTGGTGCGGTCCTCGGATCCGGGGCGGGTTGTCTACGAGGACGAGTTCCAGGTGGTGGTCGTGCCCTACGAGGCGTAAGAGGTCTGCCGAGGTGTGAGCGGTCCGCCGGGAGTTATGAGGATCCTGTCAGGCCGCTGTCCGGATTCGGTCAGGGTCGCGCGGCCCCGCCTATGCTCAACGCCATGTGCGCTTTTGTCCTGGTCGCGGAGGATGACGAGAAACAGGCCGAGCTGGTCCGCCGCTATCTGGAGCGCGAGGGCCACACGGTCGCCGTCGTCCACGACGGGCGTGCCGCGATCGACGAGGTGCGGCGCAGGCCGCCGGACCTGCTCGTGCTCGACGTGATGATGCCGCGGGTCGACGGGCTCGGCGTCACCCGCGTCCTGCGGGGCGGGAACGGCCCCGCGGTCGGGATTCCCATCCTGATGCTGACCGCCCGTTCCACCGAGGACGATCTGCTGCTCGGCCTCGATCTCGGCGCCGACGACTATCTGACGAAGCCGTACAGCCCCCGCGAGCTGATGGCCCGCGTCCGTACGCTGCTGCGGCGCTCCCAGGGCACGCACCACCCCGTCGTCGAGGGTGCAGAGACCGTCTCGCGCGTTCTGCGGGTGGGTGGGCTCTCCGTCGATCCGGTGCGGCACGAGGTGACCGTCGACGGGCAGCTCGTGGAGTGCACACCGGGGGAGTTCGGGCTGCTCGCGGCGCTGGCCGCGGAGCCGGAGCGGGTCTTCACGCGGCCTCAGCTGCTGGATCGTATCCACGGGTCGTCCGGGTACATATCGGTGCGCACCGTCGACGTACACGTACTGAATCTGCGCAAGAAGATCGAGGTAGATCCGCGCAGGCCGCGCCATCTCGTGACGGTCTTCGGCGTCGGGTACAAGCTCACGGGCGCCGCTTTCGGCGCGGCCCTGGGGGCGGCGGCGCGTCGTGGCGCGTGACATACCGTTCCGCAAGAGCCTGTTGCCCCGGCTGCTCGCCGTCTCCGTGCTCGTCTCCGTCCTTTCGATCGCCGCCACCGCCTGGCTCGCCGCGCAGACCACCTCCGGCGCGATCCGGCAGGAGCAGGGGCAGGTCCTCGCCGATGACGCGCGCGTCTACGACGAGTTGCTCGGCCTCGCGGCGACCGCGCCCGGGTGGCGGGGTGCCGAGAAGACCGTGCGGGAGCTGGCCCGGCAGACCGGCCGCCGTATCGCCCTGACCACCCAGGACCGTGTCGTCATCGCCGATTCGCGGGGCGGGCGAGGCGGTGCGGGAGGCAAGGGGGCACCCGGTGCCGAGCTGCCGTCCAAGGCCTCGGCCGTCGTCGATCCGCTCGCCGTCGACGGGGCGCTGACCGCCGGTGCGGGGAGCGGTGACGAGGAGGGTGGGGACGGGGGCACCGCGGGTCCGGACCGTATCGATCCGCGTGCGGTGGGTCCCTTCCGGCTCTCGGGGCGGGAGCGGGGGGAGCTGGCGAAGGTGGCCGATGGCGTCGTGGGGTGCATGCACGACTTCGGGGTCGTCGCCCGTTCCGTCCAGGGGCCCGGCGGGCGCCCGCGTGTCGAGGCCGCCAACGACCCGAACCGGTTCCTGGACTTCACCTGCAACGACGCACGGCTCATCGTGCCCACCCGCACGGAGAGCAAGGCCCTCAAGAGGCTCAACGAGCTCACCAACGCGTGTCTGCGGCGCGGGGACGAGCCGTCCGTCGCGGTCGAGCTCGATCTGACGTGGCGGCGGACCGACGGAGGGCCGAGCCGCGCTGCCGGGGTGGTGGGGCCCGTCGGGTCGGGTATGGGCGCCGAATCTGGTCTTCGTATCGGGGGGCGGGCCGAACCGACGCCCACCGAGCCGCCCGATTCCGGTTCTGGTGCCGATTCTGGTGCCGATTCCGGTGCCGGTTCTGGTTCCGATGCCGCTCCCGCTCCCCGCTCCACTCCTGCCGAGCCAGGGAGTTCCACGGGGACGGGTGGCTCGAAGGGGGAGACGGGTGGTTCCGACGGTCGGCGCGCCCCCGTCGAGCCGAGCCGCGGCCCCGTCGAGCCGAGCCGCGCCGCCGCCGATCCGATGGACGGCGCCCGCGCCGCCGACACCAAGGCCGCAGCCTGCCTGAGCAGCGCCCGGCGCGAGCAGCTCGGGCCGTACGTCTCCGCGCCCGCGCTCCTCTTCGTCACCGCCTCCGATGGTTCGCGCACCGCGGCGGCCCGCGCGGGCGAGAGCTCGGGGTTCAGCCTCTCCGGTGCCAACACCGCCCGGCTCGCGGGGCTCTCGGCGGGCATCCTCGCGGTGACCGTCGCCGTGACGGCCTTCGCCGCGTCCCGGCTGACCCGCCCGCTGCGGGCGCTGACCGCCGCGACGCAGCGGATGAAGGCGGGCGAGGCGGCCGAACCCGTCACGGCGCGCTCGGCGGGATCGGCGGGGGAGATCCGACAGCTCGCCGACGCCTTCAACGACATGGCCGCCCACCGCAAGGCGCTGGAGCATCAACGCCAGGCCATGGTGAGCGACGTCGCGCACGAGCTGCGTACGCCGCTGTCCAACATCCGGGGCTGGCTGGAGGCGGCCGAGGACGGCGTGGTCGCCACCGACCCGGAGCTGGTCTCCTCGCTCCTCGAGGAAGCCGTGCTGCTCCAGCACATCGTCAACGACCTGCAGGATCTTGCCGCCGCCGACGCGGGCACCCTGCGGCTGCACCGGGAGCCCGTGCACGCGTCCGACGTCGTGGACCAGGTCGCTGCGGCGCACCAGGCGCGTGCCGAGGCGGCGGGCGTACGGCTGAGCGCGACGACGCTCGGCGATCCCTGCTTCACCGCCGATCCGCTCCGGCTTCGCCAGGCCATCGGCAACCTGGTCTCCAACGCGATCCGGCACACCCCGGCGGGCGGCAGCGTCACGATCGACTGCCGCGGCACGCTCGACGCGGTGGTGGTGGAGGTCGCCGACACCGGTACCGGCATCAGCCCCGAGGACCTGCCGCACGTCTTCGACCGCTTCTGGCGCGCGGACAAGTCGCGTACGCGGTCGACGGGCGGCAGTGGGCTCGGCCTCGCCATCGTCCGGCAGTTGGTGGAAGGGCACGGCGGGACGGTGACGGCGCGGAGCACCCCGGGGGAGGGGGCGGTGTTCACGGTGCGGGTGCCGTCGGAGCCGCCGTCGGAGCCGCTGGCCGATGCCGGTGGCCATGGGGGCGTCGCTGCGGGTGCGGAGTCCGAGTCACGGGCGGGGTGATGGGTGCCGGTGTGGGGGTTACCGGGAGATACCGGGGGATACCATTCCGGGACGTCTTCGCCGGGCCGTCCACGTGAGCGAATGGTGGGCGATCCATGGGCGATCCGTGGGTGATCCGTGAGCACCTGGTGTCGGAATGCGGGGCCGGAACGTGTGGCCAAGGCCCGTGGGTCGGTGCTTCCCGCTCGGGTACGGGGACGCCCGCGCGGGTACGGCGACACTCGCGCTGCTGCTCTCGTTCCGCGAGCACCTCAACTCCCCCACCCCGTTAGGGAGTTGAGGATGCATCGCAGAAACTGAGCGGGCCCGGCCGCAACGGTGACACTCCCCCGAGTTACGCGCTTGGCGCGAGTACCGGCGCGGCCGGGTCCGATGTAGTGATCCCATCAGGGCTCGCCAACCGATCGCTAACATGTGGCCAACGGTTGGCGGGAGATGGCGTGGACGTGCGGTGCGACGGGTTGCGGTTCGGGCTCCTGGGCGCGCCTGCGGTGTACGACGCCGAGGGCGAGCCGCAGCCCGTGCAGAGCGCCAAGGGCCGCGCCCTGCTGGCCGCGCTGCTGCTCGAACCGGGGCGGGTGGTCTCCGTCGACGCCCTCAAGGACGCGCTGTGGGGCGGCGCCCCGCCCGCGTCCGCGCACGCCTCGCTGCAGAACCACGTGACGCGGTTGCGCCGGCTCCTCGACGACCCGGAACGGCTGCGGGCGGTGCCTCCGGGGTACCGGCTGCGGGTGGCCGAGGGCGAGCTGGACGTACGGGTCTTCGAGCAGTTGGTCGCGCAGGCGCGGGTCGCTCATGCGGAACGTGACTGGGACGGCTGCGCGCGTGCCGCGTCCGGCGCGCTCGCCCTCTGGCGCGGCGCCCCGCTGGGCGGACTGCCCGCGGACACGGCGGGCCACGCGCTTGTGCCGCGCTTGGAGGAGGCGCGGCTGCTCGCCCTGGAGCTGCGGTACGACGCGGAGCTCGCGAGCGGGGCCGGCGACGGAGGGCTCGTGCCGGGGCTGGCGGAACTGGTCGCCGAGTATCCCTTGCGGGAGGCCTTCCACCGGCAGCTGATGCTGGTGCTGCACCGCACGGGCCGCCAGGCGGAAGCCCTCGCCGTCCACCGCGAGCTGCGACGCCGCCTGGTCGAGGAACTGGGCGTGGAACCGGGCGCCTCGGTACGGGAAGCACACCGCGAGGTACTCCAGGAACCTGCGGGCGCGGCGTTGACGGGGTCGGCTTCGGCTTCTTCGGGGGTGCGGTCGGGGGTCGGTGCTGGGGTCGGTTCGGGGTCCGCTTCGGGGGATGGTTTGGAGGGGTCCGCTGCTGCCGGGGCCGGTTCGGGGACCGCTGGCGGGGGTGTGCGTGGGGTGAGGTCGGGGCCCGCTGGCGGGGCGGGCTCGGGGTCCGTTGCGGGCGGTGCGCGTGGGGCAGGGTCGGGGTCCGCTGTCGGGGAGAGTTCAGGCTCCAGTGCCGGGGGTGCGCGTCGGACTGGCTCTGGCTCTGGTTTTGCTTCGGGGGCGGCTCGGGGGGTTGCTGCGGCGGCGCCTGCTTCGGGGGGCGTTCGTTCGGAGGGGGCTGCTCGGGGAGTTGCTTCGGAGGAGTCCGCTTCGGGGGATGGTTTCGCGGGGTCCGGCCTGGGGGGTGCCTCGGAGGGTGGTCGCTCGGCGGGGTCCGCTCCGGGAGGTGCTTCGGTGAGCTCTGCTTCAGGGGCCGACCCAGTGGGCGCCCCTGTGACCGCTCCGGGGCGTTCTGCCCCTGCGGGCACTACTCCGGCAGGTTCTGCCCCGACTGGCTCCGCGCCCGCAGGCTCCGCTCCGGCGGGCTCTGCCCCCGAAGGCGCTGCCTCGGCAAGTCCCGCCCCCGCAGGCTCCAGCTCGGCTGGTTCCGCGCCCACCGGCTCCGCCCCCGCGGCCGGTGCGATGGGCCTCGGTGGCGAGTTCCCCGCCGCCGCTGCCGGTCCGGCCTCACCGGCGCCCCTCGCCCCGAGCCCCGCCTCGCCCCCTCCCTCGGGAACCTCAGGCCCCGCCCCCGCAAGCCCTGCCCCTACCGCCCCCGCACGCGTATCCACCCGTCCCGCCCAACTCCCTCCGTCCCCGCCCCACTTCACCGGCCGCGAGGAAGTGGTGCGGTCGCTCGCGCGGCTCCTGGCCGGGCAGCGCGCCGGTGGCGATGGCGACACGCTCGACCAGATGAGCAGCACCGCACCCTCCGACGCTGCACCCTCCGACGCCGCACGCCCCAGCACCGCACCCCCCAGCACCACCCCTCCCGTAGCCGTCCTGTCCGGCATGGCTGGTGTGGGGAAGAGCGCCCTTGCCCTGCATGTGGCGCACCGCCTGCGGGAGCATTTCCCCGACGGGCAGCTCTACGTCAATCTGCGCGGGGCCACCCCCGGGATGACGCCCCTCACGCCCGGCCAGGCGCTCGCCGCCCTGCTGCGGGATCTCGGGATCGAGTCGAGTCACAGCCCCGAACACCCGGACGCAGCAGCCGCGTTGCTCCGTTCTCTGCTCGCGCCCACCCGCACCCTGCTGGTCCTGGACGACGCGGCGACCGCCGCTCAGGTACGCCCGCTGCTGCCCGCCGGGACCGGCTGCGCGGTCATCGTCACCAGCCGTTCGCCGCTCACCGCGCTCGACGGGGCCGGACGTTTCCCGCTGGAGCCGCTCTCCGAGGGGGACAGCGTCGCCCTGCTGCGCGCCGTCTCCGGGCGCGCGGGGCTCGACGCCGGGCACCCCCTGGTCGAACTCGCGGGCCGCCTGCCGCTGGCCCTGCGGATCATCGCGGCCCGTCTCGCCGCCCGCCGCGCGCTCACCCCCGACGCCCTCGCCGAACTCCTCACCGTCAGCGGCGGACGCCTGCACCACCTGGAACACGACGACCTGAGCGTCCGGCGCTCGCTCGCCGTGGCTCTGGACGCGCTGCGTACGGCCGAGCGCGAGTCCGACCGGGACGCGGCCGCCGCCCTCGCCGCGATCGGCGCGCTGGACCTTCCGGCGTACGGAGTCCCCCTCGTCGCCCGCCTGTTGGGTGTGGAGGAATGGCGCGCGGGGGCCGCGCTCGACCGGCTCGTCGACGTGGCGCTGCTCGACGAGACGGCCTACGGCCGCTATGCCCCGCACGACCTCGTACGCGACTTCGCCCGGGAGGCGGCCCACCAGGACGGGGCGGGATCGGCGGACGTCGTGGAATCGGCGCTGCGGTGGTACGCGGAGTCGGCACGGCAGACCCTGCTCGCGATCATGCCGGAGGGGCTCGACCGCGACGACCGCCTCGGCGACCTCCCGGACGGCGTGCTGCCCCAGCAGCACACGACCGATGGCCGTGCGGACACTGCCGACGTCACCGCAGGCCCCGCCCACGCCGACGACCCCGCCCACCACTCTCCCGTTCCCCCCGTCCCTCCGATGTCCACCGACGACGCCTTCGCCTGGGGCGACACCGAGCTTGCCAACGTCATCGCCCTCGCCGAACGCCACGGCCGTGAATCCGCCCTCCTGCCCGTGCTGGTCCGCTGTTTCTTCTCGTACCTCAAGCGCCGTGGACGGCTCGCCGAGGCGGGGCTCCTCAACCGGCTCGCGGTGACCGCCGCTCGCCGATGGAAGGACACCGCGGCCGAGGCCCAGGCCCTCACCGACCTCGCGGGGCTCAACTACGTTTCGGGGCGCAGCAGCACGGCGCTCGACCTGATCGACGAGGCCCTCGACCTGTGGCAGCAGCTCGGCCGCATGTCGTGCGTCCACCGAGGCGTCATCAACCGCGGCCTCCTCCTCGAAGCGCTCGGCCGCTACGAGGAGTCGGCCGAGGCCCTGCGCCACAGCCTGGATCTCGCCAAGGCCATGGACGACCCGCTGAGCGAGGCGTTCGCCCTCAGCACCCTGGGTAACGTCTACGAGCACACCGACGCGCGCGCCGCGATCTCCTACTACGAGCGGAGCCTGGCGATCGGCGAGACCCTCGGGCACGCGGGTCTGCGGCAGGAGGTCCATTGCGACATGGGCAACGCCCACCTCGCGCTCGACGAACCGGACGTGGCGCTCAGGCACTTCGAGGAGAGCCTGCGCATCCATGGCGTGGCCGAGGACTGGCACAACGAGTCCAAGGTGCGCCTCGGCATCGTCCGCGCCCTGCGCGAGACGTCCCGCACGCGGGACGCGGAACGCGAGTGCACGGGCCTCCTGGAGCGTGCGGAGCAGCGGGCCGACGCCCATATGGCGGGTCTGGCCCGCCACCAGCGCGGGCTTCTGCTGTACGCGGAGGGGCGAGCCGAAGAGGCGTACGCGCAGTGGAGGTCGGCGCTCGCGTCGCTGGACGGCACGGACAGCAGCGAGGTGGTCGACGAGCTGAAGAGCTTGCTGGCGGGTTCGCCGGAGACGGGCTGAAGCCGCCCCGGCCGGGGATGGGGATGGGGATGGGGATGGGGATGGGGTGGGAGCCGGCTCCTGCTCGATCTGACCTGCCCGTGGGCTACTTCGCGTCCGCGTAGCACTCCACCACGGCGACGGTGAACGGGAAGCGCACCGGGGTCTCGCCGAACGTGATGCGTCCCGCCAGGTCTCCGGCAGCGCGGATCGCCGCCGTGACCGTCTCGGCCTCCTCCTGCGGGCAGTGCACGATGACCTCGTCGTGCTGGAAGAAGACCAGCTCGGCGCGGAGACCGGCCGCGGCGATGGACTGCCGCAGCGCGGCCAGCATCAGCAGGGCCCAGTCGGCGGCGCTGCCCTGGACGACGAAGTTACGGGTGAAACGGCCGCGGGCCCGGGTGTTGCTGGAGGCGTACCCAGGAGTGAACTCACCGTCCTGGGACGGGAGTTCGGCGGACTCCTCCGGCGGCTGCGGGATGCCCGCCTCGTCGAAGTCCTCCGCGCCGGCCGCCGGCGGACTCGTCCGGCCGAGCCAGGTCCGTACGAGCCGGCCCTCCTCGCCCGCCCTCGCCGCGTCGTCGACGTACGCGACCGCGGCGGGGAACCTGCGGCGCAGCGCCGCCAGGTTCTTCAGGCCGTCGCCCGACGTCTGCCCGTACACGGCACCGAGGAGTGCGATCTTGGCGTGGTCGCGGTCGCCGGAGAACGCGCGGTCCGAGAGGCGCGTGTAGAGGTCCTCGTGGCTGCCGGCCACCTCCATCAGGCCCCGGTCGCGGGAGATCGCGGCGAGGACCCGCGGCTCCATCTGGTCGGCGTCGGCGACGACGAGCCGCCAGCCTGGGTCGGCCACCACCGCACGACGGATGATCTTGGGGATCTGCAGCGCGCCGCCGCCGTTCGTGGTCCAGCGGCCGCTGACGGTGCCGCCCGGGGTGTACTCGGGCCGGAAGCGGCCGTCGCGCACCCAGTCCTGGAGCCAGCTCCAGCCGTGCGCCGTCCAGATCCGATACAGCTTCTTGTACTCGATGAGGGGCCGCACGGCCGGATGGTCGATCTCCTCCAGCGCCCAGCGGCGGGTGGACTTGATCCTGATCCCGGCCTGGGCGAAGGCCTTGATGACGTCGTTCGGCAGGTCGGGGCGGACACGGCGGCCGAAGGCGGCGGAGATCTCGTCGGCGAGCTCGGCGAGGCGGCGGGGTTCGGACGCGCCCGCGTTCCTGCCGCCGCCCGCGTACCGCTCGCCGAGGAGTTCGGTGAGCAGGGCGTGGTGGACATCGGCGCGCCAGGGCAGGCCCGCCACGTTCATCTCGGCGGCCACCAGCATGCCGGCCGACTCGGCCGCCGTGAGCAGCCGCATCCTGCCGGGGTGCTCGGCGGCCCCGTGTCTTCGCTGCTGCGCGGCATACACCTCCAGGAGGGCGTCGAAGGGCAGCGATGTCACGGGGGAGGGCTCGAAGAGGGAGTCCTGGGCGCCGGGAGCAGCGGCTCTGGGGGGAGGGTCGGCCGGGACCGGGGCGTTGTGCAGCCGCGCCCAGGCTGCCGCGGCCGAGCGGGGCTCGCCGAGGCGGCCCTCGTGACCGAGGAGGAGCAGCTCGGCGTCCTCGATGTCATAGCAGCGGTTCACCCGGACGCCCGCCGCGAGCAGCGCGGGATAGATCTCGGCGGTGGACCGCCAGACCCAGCGGCTCGCGTCGGGTCTGTCGCGCACGGCCTTGGCGAGGTCCGGCTCGTGCCGGACCGGGCCCGAGGGCAGGCCGTCTTCCCCGAGGGGGGCGAGGGTGGCGCCGCCGGCCTCGGTGGCGGCGAGGGCCCACCTTTCGGTCATGCGGTCGAGTGTGTCAGCAGGCACTGACAATGCGGCGGAGGGCTTGTTACGGGGGAGGGGCGGGGGTCGGTCCGGGGTGCGAGGTCGGTCCGGGGTGCGGGGCGCCCCACGTCCGGCCCCACGTCCTGCCCCACGTCCGGGCGCCCCACGTCCGGGCACCCCACGCCTGGGTGCCCCGACATGCGAGGGGCGCCCGGCGCTGCGAGGCTCGGAGCCATGAGAGTGGCCCTTGCGCAGACCGACTGTGTCCTCGGCGAGGTGGACGAGAACCTCGCGGAGGCCCGGGACCAGATCGGCCAGGCGGCGGCGCAGGGCGCCGACCTCGTCGTCTTCCCCGAGCTGAGTCTGCACGGGTACCACTTGGGCGGCCTCGCGCAGGACACGTCCGTGGAAGCGACGGACCGCCGCCTCCTGGAACTCTCCGCCGCCGGTCCCGACGTGATCGTAGGCCTGCACGAGCACACGAGCCTGCGCGCGTACAACACGTCCGCGTACTACGCGGACGGCCAACTCCTCCATGCCCACCGGAAGTTGTACCTGCCGAACTACCTGGCCTGGGAGGAGCGCAAGCACGTCAGCCCCGGTCAGCACCTGCGTGCGTACGACCTGCCGGGCGGGCACGGCCGCGCCGCGACGCTCGTCTGCAACGACGCGTGGCAGCCGGTGCTTCCGTGGCTGGCCGTGCAGGACGGTGCCGAGGTCATCGTCGTCCCCACGAACAGCGCGGCGAGCCTGGATCCGGAGGCGATGGACACGGGCCTGTACTGGGACACCCTTCTCTCCTACACGGCCCGCATGCTCCAGTGCTGGGTGGTGTTCGTGAACCGGGTCGGTAACGAGAACGGGGCTTCGTTCTGGGGCGGTTCACGGGTGGTGGACCCGCGGGGCACGGTCGTCGCGCAGGCGCCGAAGTGGGAGCCGGGTCTGGTGACCGTCGACATCGACGTCCACGAGGCGCGGCGGCAGCGGCGGGCGGTGCCGCTTGTCGCTGAGGCGCGGCTGGGGCTGGTCGACCGGGAGGTACGACGCCTGATCGACGAGGGCGGCGACAGCTAGGGCCTTGGCGGCGGGCGGGACGGTGCGGGTCGCCCTGCGGCGGGTGGGGCTGACCCGGGCCCCGCTGCTGGGCGCTGCCGAACGGGCCTCTCCCACTCACCCGCCCGATTGCCCCGCAGCCACCCCCGAACGAACAAGCTCTCCCGTCCGCCCACCCGCACCCGGCTCACTCACCTGCCCCGCAGCGGCAAAGGGGTGAGCAGGTGAGTGAGCCGGGTGCGGGTGGGTGGGGCCGGACCCTCAGCGCCGCCGTACCCCCAGTACCCCCGAGCCCACCCCCACCACCGCGCAGACCCCCGCGGCCAGCCCCACCATGTCCCACGGCACCGTCATCCCCGCCGGTGCCGACAGGCGGGTCAGGCCCGCGGTCAGTGTGGCCAGATTGAGGAGGGTCACCGCCAGGCCCAGGACCGTGCCCACTCCCACCGCCAGCAGGGCCTCCCCGGCGATCACCAGGCGTACCTGGCCCCGCGTGGCCCCGGCCATCCGCAGCGAGCGCAGCTCAGGGCCCCGTACCGATGTGGCCATCAGCAGCGTTCCCGCCAGGGAGATGGACGTGTAGACCAACGCGATACCCAGCAGCATCAGCAGCCCCAGCCGCGTCTGCGGCTTCGTCGCCGGATGCGTGTCCGTCAGCCATTCCTCCGCCGTGCGCACCCGAAGCCCCCCGCCCCCGATCCGCTCCCGCAGCGCCCCCGCCACCGCACCCCGGTCCGCCCCATCCCGTAGCCCCACGTCAACACGGTCCACCACAGCGGCAGCCCCGTTCGCCGACGTGACGTACGCCCCGTTGTCACCGGTACCCCGCGCCAGCACCGCGACGATCCGCAGCCGCACGGCCCTGCCGTCCCCGAGCCACACGTCGACCCACTCGCCCACGCGCCGCCGCTCCCACTCCTCGTTGACGACGATCGAGCGGTCGTCGAGATCGCGTACGTCCCCCGCCACCACCGGAAGCCGCGAGACCGAGGCGAGCGCGGCCGGATCGCTCACGGCCCGCGCCTCCGACCGGATCAGCGCCGTGCCTTCCTCCCGTACGAACACGGCAGTGGAAGCGGACGACGCGGCCACCCGCACCCCCTCCACCCCCTCCACCCTCTCCGTCAGATCCACCCTCTCCGTGCGGCTCAACTCAGCGCCCGTCAACACCAGTTCAGCCCCAGTACGCTGCCGCGCCTCCGCCGCTCTCGCCTCGCCCGCCGTCTCCGCCGAGCCCAGCAGCGAACCCGCGAGGGCCACCGTCACCAGGACCGGCGCGGCGACAGCGGCGGTGCGTCGCACGGACGCGGCGGAGTTCTCGCGGACCAGGAGCCCGATCGCGCCCGGCAGCCGGACGGCGCGCAGGACGGGACGTACCAGAAGGGGAGTGAGTGCGGCGAGCGCGGTGATCAGGATCATCGGCTGGGTCGTGTACGTCTTCCGCTTCATCAGCGCGGACGGATCGCTCCACAGGGTCCAGCCCAGCAGCCCGACGCCCGCCGCGAGCAGCGCGCCGCCCACGATCCGCCGGCTCCACGGCATGACGCCGGTATCGACGGACGCGTCCCGCAGTGCGTCGACGGGACCCACGCGTCCCGCCCGCCGCGAGGCGGTCCACGCCCCGGAGAAGGCCACCGTCACGCCGACCCAGAAAGCGAGGTGGTACGGCCAGACCGCCCCGCCGATCGCGAACCACTCCGGAGCGATCTCCGCGTCCACCAGCGCGTCGGCGAGCATCGGCGCGCCCCAGGCCCCCAGCAGGCACCCGACGCCGGAGGCCACGGCGCCCACCGTGAGCGCCTCCGCGAGCAGCATCCTGCGGACCTGCCCCGGCGTCGCTCCGGCCATCCGCAGCAGCCCGAACTCGCGGCGCCGCAACGCCACGACGAAGGCGAAGGTGGACGCGGTGACGAAGACGGACACGAACGCGGACACCCCGCCCGCCGTCCCCAGGAAGGAGTTCACCGCCACCAGGGCCTGCGCGTCCCGCTCCGGCTCCGGATCGGCGAGCCGCCGCTCGCCCCCGGTGAGGACGCGCGCCCGGTCGCCGACGACTCTCCGTACGTCCCCAACCGGGGCATCCACGCCCACCGCATCCCTTTTCGCCCCGTCCAGCCGGACGGGACCGAGGCGGCGTAGGTCGCGCAGAAGTTCGATATCCACAGGGTGTGGATGAGCGAGCGGCTTTGATACGTGTGCGGTGCCGGGGCCGCGTTTCACCGGGACGGTCAGGGTGTTCTGCCCCATGACGACCACGGGTGACCCGCTGAACCGCACGGGCTCCCGCTCCGGGGCGCCGAAGGACGAGGCCAGCCCGAGCCCCATCGCGGCGGTGAGCGCCACGCCGAGCGCGACGGCGACGAACGCACCGAGGAGTCCCGCCCAGCGGCTACGGAGGGAGGCGAGGAACATCACCGGCCACCCACGACGACCGACGCAGAACCCACACCTACGGAACGCCCGCCACCGCCACCGGCACCGTCACCCGCACCCGCACCCGCACCCGCAGAACGGCCGCCACCCCCGCCCCCCAGCTCAAGCCCCGCCATCCGCCGGGCCACCTCCCCCGCATCCGGCGCGAGCACCTCGTCGGACACCCGTCCGTCCACCAGGAAAACCACCCGGTCCGCATACGACGCCGCCACGGGATCGTGCGTGACCATCACAGTCGTCTGGCCCTCCCCGTCCACCAACTCCCGCAGCAACGACAGGACTTCGCGGCTGGTCGTCGTGTCCAGCGCGCCCGTCGGCTCGTCGCCGAAGAGCACCGCGGGGCGTGTGACGAGTGCCCGCGCCAGCGCCACCCGTTGCTGCTGGCCGCCCGAAAGCTCACCCGGCCGGTGCCGGGCGCGGTCGGCGAGGCCCACCCGGCCCAGCGCGTCCCTCACCTCCGTACGCGAGGGCCTGCGCCCCGCGAGCCGCAGCGGCAGGGCGACGTTCTGGGCGGCGGTCAGGGACGGAAGGAGGTTGAAGGACTGGAAGACGAAGCCGATGCGGTCCCGCCGCAGCAGGGTCAGCCGCCGCTCGCTCAGCCCCGTCAGCTCCGTGCCGCCCACCTCGACCGTCCCGGACGCCGGCCGGTCGAGTCCGGCGGCGCACTGCAGCAGCGTCGACTTGCCGGAGCCGGAGGGCCCCATGATCGCGGTGAAGGTACCGGCACGTATCGCGAGGTCGACGCCGTCGAGGGCGGTCACATCGCGGTAGCGGCGGTGGACGGCGGTGAGCCGTACGGCAGTTGAGGTCATGCCTCAACCCAACCGCCCGCGGCCCCGCCGGGCACGACCACTGGGGGGCGTCCCGGGGGTAGGGCCAGCCATACCCTTGACGTATGGATCCGGTGACCGAGGTGATCGACAAGGCGTTCGCGGCAGCGCTGTACGCGGACGGCGACGAGGGCCTCGACACCGGCGCGTCCCTCCTCGCGGCGGCCCCCGACGCCGACGCCGAGCTGCGGCGCAGGGGCGAGGAGCTGGTGCGCCGCGCGTGGGAGCGGGGCTGGCAGCCGGCGGACGTCATACGCATGGTCGGCCGCGCCCAGGACGACATCGCCCACGGCGCCGACCGCACCCAGCAGACGCAGCTCGCCGCCGGCCTGATCACCACGGAGACCCGGCGGTACGGCGACACGCTGCCGCCCCGCTGGCAGGCGCAGCTGGCCGAGCTGGCCGAGCCGGCATCGCAGGGCAGCCATCGGCCCGATCGCTTCTCCCGGGCCACCGCCACCCTCGCCCTCTACCGCCTCCTCCTGCGCCTGCCCGCGATCGAGCCCGTCGGTCCCGCACCCGGCACCCCGGTCCACGCGCCCCCGCTTCCCGGCCACGAGGAGCCCCGCATCCTCACCCGTATCCGGGCTCTCCTCGCCAAGGCGGAGGCCACCGGGTTTCCCGAGGAGGCGGAGGCGCTCACCGCCAAGGCGCAGGAGCTGATGGCGCGGCACACCATCGACGAGGCCCTGCTCGCGTCCCGTACCCACGCCAAGGACGCTCCGGGGGCCTGCCGCATCGGCGTGGACGCCCCCTACGAGACGGCGAAGGCGATCCTCCTGGACGCGGTGGCCACCGCGAACCGTTGCCGTGCGGTGTGGAACGAGGCGTACGGCTTCTCGACCGTCGTCGGCTTCGAGCCCGACCTGGAAGTGGTCGAACTCCTCCACACCTCCCTCCTCGTACAGGGAACGGCGGCGATGACGAAGGCGGAGGCGGGGCAGCGCGCGGGCGGCCGGAAACGCACGAAGGTGTTCCGTCAGGCCTTCCTCCTGGCGTACGCGAACCGCCTCGGGGCGCGTCTCACGGCCGCGGCGGAGGATGTCACCGCGGAGTCCCCGGACGCGGGCGAGCTGCTGCCCGTCCTGGCCGCCAGGGACGTGGCCGTCACGTCCCACACCGAGCGGATGTTCCCGGAGACCACCACCACCCGGGTGCGGGGCGCGACGGACCACGAGGGCTGGACGCACGGAACGGCGGCGGCGGACGAGGCACAGATGGCCCCGGGCAGGCGCCGCCTCACCTGAGAAGTCCCGCGCGGCAAGGCTGGGTTCCGGTCCTGGACCCCGAGAACTCCGTGAGTACGACGCCGTGCAGGTATGTGAGAGGGAGGGCGTCTTGGCCCCGCCCCCTTCGAGCCCTCGCCCCCTTCGAGCGGACCCGCACCAAAACCCCCTCCCGCCTCCCGTCGCGGTTCTGCCCTATATGCCCCGTATCATCACAGAGTGACCTGGCTCCGAGCGCTGAAGGAGACCGCTCGCTCGGGCCTGACCGTCGAGCGGAAGCGCCTCGAACCCCTCATCGCGCTCCGTGGCGCAGCCGGCCTCGCCGTCATCATCGGCGTGAGCCTCACCCTCTTCGGTCCCGCCGTGGCCGCCAGCTCGGCGTTCGGTGCCTTCCAGGCCGCCATCGCCACCTTCCAGCGCAGCTGGCGCCCCCGCCCGGAGCTGGCCCTGGCCTCCGGCACGAGCCTCGCCATCTCCACCTTCCTCGGCTACCTCACCGGCTCACACCTCCTGCTCTTCCTCGCCCTCCTCTGCCTCTGGACGTTCCTCTCGGGCCTGAGCTGGGCCGCGGGCCCGACCATCGGCATCATCGCCTCCTCCAACGTCGCGATCATGCTGGTCACGGTCACTCTCCCCGGCTCCCTCGCCGCCGCGGCCGGCCACGCCGCGATGATGGTGGTGGGCGGCGCCGTCCAGGCCGCCCTCGTGGTCCTGTTTCCCGTACGCAGATGGGGCGCCCACCGGGATGCCCTCGCCGACGCGCTCGCGGCCGAGGCCGACTACGCCCGCCGCCTGCGCCACGACCCCCACGCCGACTTCGACCCCGAACCCCTGATGGCGGCCCGCGACGCGGCGACCGTCACCCCGCGCCAGGCCCGCACCCGCCCCGCCGAACTCCACGGCGCCCGCGGCGTCGCCGAACGCATCCGCCCGGTGCTCGCCTCCCTCGCCGACCCGGCGGTGGGCGTACCGGAGGAGGGCCCCGAACGCGACCGCGTACGCGAGATCCTGGCCGCGGCGGGCTCGATCCTGGACGCGGCGGCCAGGGCGATCCGGCAGGGCGAGCCGGTGAAGATCCCGCCCGCGGCCGTGGCGACCCTCCGGACCCCGGACACCGGGGCGATCCTCACGGGCCCGGCCCAGAGAGCGGCGAAACGCCTGGCGGCACTCCTGCGGGACGTACTCGAAACAGCAGGCAAGCCCCCCGGCAAGGCCGCAACCCTCACCACAAAAGCAACCCCGGAAGCGACAGGAGCCACAAGCCCTGCGGCGGCTACGGGGCCGGCGGATGCCACAGCGCCTACGGGTGCCACAGCGACCCCGGCCACCCCAGCCCCCACCCCCCTCCTCCGTCCCACCTTCCCCGCCCTGCTCCCCGCCGCTCTCCGGGCCATGCGGGGCGAGCTTCGGCGGCGGCATGAATCGCCCGTCACCCGCCACGCGATCCGCGTCACCGCAGTGGCCGCCGCGGGCTACCTGCTGGGCACCTGGCTACCCCTCGGTCACGGCTACTGGGCCCCCATGGCCTCCGTGATGGTGATGCGCCCGGACTTCTCACAGACGTACTCCCGCGCGGTGGCCCGCTTCGGCGGCACCCTCGTCGGCGTGGCCCTCGCCACCGGCATCGTGCAGCTCGCGCACCCCGACACCGGGCCCTCCGCGGCGCTCGCCGTGCTCTGCGCCGGGATGATGTACCTGCTGATGCGTACGGGGCAGGTCGCCGCCCAGGCCTGCGTCGCCGCGTACGTCGTGTTCCTGCTCGGCATGGGCGGCGAGCAGTGGACGCAGACGGTGCCGGAACGCGTCGTGCTCACCCTCCTCGGCGGCATCCTCGCGATGATCGCGTACGCCGTGTATCCGGCCTGGGAGACCCCCCGTCTGCGCAACCGCCTCGCCGACTGGCTCATCGCGGACGGCCGGTACGCCGCGGCCGTCGTCACCCGCTACGCCGACCCCGTCGGCAAGGCCTGCCCCGACGTCCGCGAGGCGCTCCTCGCCGCCCGCGACGCCCGCATCGCCTGGCAGGAGGCCGCCGCCCGCGCCAAGCACGAGCCGGTACGCCACCGCGGCCTCTCCCGCGCCGCGGCCGCCGACGCCGAGGACGCCCTCGCCCAACTCGGCCGCGTGGCCATGCTGATGGAGGCCCACCTCCCGGACCGCGACGCGACCCCCGTCCCCGCGGCCGACCGCCTCGCGGAGGCCCTGCGCAAGGCGACCGAGGACGGCGCGAAGGCCGTACGCGAGCGCCGCGTCCCGAAGTGGGAAGCCGTGCGCAAAGCCCTGGACGAGTGGGACGGAGAGGGCGTCCCCGACCGGGTCGTACGCAGGGGAGCGGGCCTCCTCCTGAGCACCCTGGAGGAGTTGTCGGACGCCCTGGACACAGCGCCACCGCCCATGCTCGTGGACGGCTCGGAAACAGCGACCCAGACAGAAACGGTCACACAGGCAGAACCAGGACCCCCCGCCCGAACAGAGACCGCCGCTCCAGCAGAGCCCCCCGCCTCAGCAGAGCCCCCCGCCCGAACGGACAGCGGGCCGCAGGGCCCCGATCAGGGTCCCGCGGCCCGTTAACCACGCCGTATCTCCGGAGTCCAGAGCCTCAGGACTCCGGAATGCCCGCCGTAGGCAGCCCGTCCGGCAGCTTTCCGCCCTTGGTCCTGGTGAACTGATCCTTGCCCGCGCCCTGCCAGGAGACCGTCATCGACGTCCCGTTGACCGACTCGACCGTGCCCTCGGTGCGGTCCGAGTCACCCTTGGCGCACTTGAGCCGGATCGTCTCGGCACCGGCGGTCCCGCTGCACAGGACGTTCTCCCCGAGCAGCGTCGCCTGCTTCCCGGCGATCACCAGCGCCAGCGGATTCCCGTCGGCGGTGGCGACCCAGCTGCCCTCGGAACTGCCGTCCTCGGCACCGGAATCCGCCCCGGAGTCCGCATCGGAGTCCGCCCCGCCCTCGTCCGGCGTCCCGGCCGAGGACCCTGCCGAGCCCTTGTCCTTGTCCTTGCCCTCGACCCCACCGTCGCCGCCGTCACTGCTGCAACCGGTCAGGACAAGGGCGGCGACAAGACCTGCCGCCGCGGTACCGATACGTACGTTCCGGACGTGCGTGCGCACTGAAATCCCCCTAGGACCAGGTCGGTGAATCGCGCGCCAAGCTACCAGGACGACTTGCGCACCCCGGGGAGGAATCCGGCGTGCGCTTGGTCACGCGGCTTCACCCTGGAAAGGCCGAACTTTCCATCAGACCCTCACCCCGCGCGGACGAGGAGTACGCCGGCGGGTGCGAGGCCTGGAAGCACCTGCCCCCTGCCTTCGACACCCTCCTCGAGGTCTGTTCGGCTCGCTGAACCACGCCGCCATCAGGTAGTCGCGTAAACGTTGGAACACCTAGGGCGTCCTGTGCGTCTCTACCTAGTACACGAACCCATGAACACGTACGCGGACTTGCAGGTGAGGCTTCGACCTGGACGGCGGTTCGCATGGCATGCGGGGGCTTCACGCAGGTGCTGACAGAGCTGTAATCAAGAGAGCACCCCGCGTGCACGTGCATCTGCCCATGCATCGGCATGTGAACACAGCTATGATCCGGGACAGTTGACCACTGCATCTAGAGCGATCTAGAGCCACACCAGGCACTGCACCACCACCGGGGAGCGACTGTGCATCACGTGTTTAACGGCATGGCCGCCACGGAGCTTCATGGGGTGGTCTGGGAGAAGAGCAGGCACAGCAACTCGCAGGGAGCCTGCGTGGAGTTCGCGAAACTGCCGGGCGGCGACGTCGCCGTACGGAACTCGCGGTTTCCCGAGGGGCCCGCGCTGGTCTACACGCGCGCCGAGATAGAGGCGATGCTGCTCGGGATGAAGGACGGGGAGTTCGACCACCTGATAGGTGGTTAGCCGACCGGTTGATCAGCCCCGCCGCTGAATGACGTTCACGCCACTGAACCCGTTCACGTCACTGAATCCGTGCGGGTCACGCGTCCCTGCGTCGGCCGCCGTCCACCCGCCGGGCCCCAGGCCCGCCAGACGCGACAGACCCGCCGGGCCCGAGGCCCGCTAGGCCAGCTGGAACAGCGCCCACACGACCTTGCCCCGCAGCGCGCCCGCGAGCGGGTGCCAGCCCCAGCTGTCGCTGAACGAGTCCACCAGGAACAGGCCGCGGCCCGACTCGGCCGAGAAGTCGTCGTCGGTCTCGCGCGTGACCGGACTGTCGTCACTGGGGTCGCGCACCGCGCACACCAGACGCGAGGTCCAGCGCATCAAGTGCAGCCGTACCGGCGGGCGGTGGTCGCGCGGGGTGTCCGACGGCAGGGCATGTCTGAGGGCGTTGGTGACCAGTTCGGAGACGACGAGGGCGATGTCGTCGAAGCGCTCTTCCAGTTCCCACTGACACAGCGTCTTGCGGGTGAACTGCCGTGCGCTGCCCACTGCTTCATAGCGGGCGGGCAGCGAGCAGGACGCGGCGCTGGAAACGGCTGAGGGGTCGAGTGGGGGAAGCCCCTGCCGTAACGGCTCGAGCATGGTCGATCCATTCGTCCCCATGCGAGGCACTCCCCGGTTTCGCGGTACATAGCGATGGAGCGGTGGTGCGGTCGGTACAGCGACGCTGCGACGCATCGGTACAGCTCGATGCGACGGTGATACAGCGGTGGCGCGCGGACCATGGTTCCGAATGCGTACAGCAGATGCAAGGGCAGATGCACGTGCACGCGCCGGACTTGGTCGCTCCCGTGCCACTTCTTGCCCATTTCTTCCTACGACTTCTTGTGGAGGACTTCCGAAGGCTTTCCGTTTCTGTAACCGAACGAGTACGGCCTGAAGCGTTTAATGGCAGACTGCTGGCTTCCAAGTGATGGGGAGGATTGAGCGAAGTGACCGCAGGGGAGTCGAGCGGCTCGGTCGTACGGCGCATGCTCCTTGGCTCGCAACTCAGGCGCCTGAGGGAATCGCGCGGCATCACCCGTGAAGCGGCCGGCTACTCGATCCGAGCCTCCGAATCGAAGATCAGCCGCATGGAGTTGGGACGGGTGAGCTTCAAGTCCAGGGATGTCGAGGACCTGTTGACGCTGTACGGCGTCAACGACGAGGCCGAGCGGGTCTCGCTGCTCTCGCTCGCCAAAGAAGCCAACCTCGCGGGCTGGTGGCACAGTTACTCGGACGTCCTGCCGGGCTGGTTCCAGACGTACGTGGGCCTCGAGGGCGCCGCTTCACTCATCCGTGTCTATGAAGTCCAGTTCGTCAACGGCCTGTTGCAGACAGAGGCCTACGCCCACGCGGTCGTCGCGCGCGGCATGAAGGGCGCGAGCAAGGCGGACGTCGAACGCCGTGTCGCCCTGCGCCTCGAACGGCAGAAGCTCCTCATCTCCGAGCGCGCCCCCCGCTTCCACTGCGTACTGGACGAAGCCGCGCTCCGACGCCCCTATGGCGACCGGGAAGTGATGCGGGGTCAGCTCCAGCACCTGATCGACATCTCCGAACGGCCGAATGTCACTCTTCAGGTCATGCCGTTCAGTTTCGGTGGGCACTCGGGCGAGAGCGGAGCGTTCACCATGCTGCGCTTCCCGGAGTCGGACCTGTCGGACGTCGTGTACGTGGAACAGCTGACCGGAGCCCTGTACCTCGACAAGCCCGAGGAAGTCGGCCAGTACGAGCGGGTGGTGGGCGAGTTGCAGGGCGACAGCCCGAATCCGGCCGATAGCCGGGATCTTCTACGAGGTCTGCTCCAACTGACGTGACCGGTCAGTAGGATGACGTGAAATCAGATGTCTGCACAGTCTGCGGCAAGGGGTCTCATGTCCTTCTTCACTGACCTGGCTCACCAGTACATCGACGGTGAGTGGAAGGCCGGCTCCGGATCCTGGGACATCATCGACTTCAATCCGTACAACGGGGAGAAGCTGGCGTCGATCACCGTGGCGACAGCCGACGAAGTGGACCAGGCCTACCGAGCGGCCGAACGCGCGCAGAAGGCGTGGGGCAAGACCAGCCCCTATGCCCGGCGCGCGGTCTTCGAGCGTGCCCTGCGCATCATCGAGGACCGTGAGGAAGAGATATCCGAGGCGATCGTCGCCGAGCTGGGCGGCACCCGGCTCAAGGCCGCCTTCGAGCTCCACCTCACCAAGGAATTCCTGCGCGAGACGGTGAACTTCGCGCTGCTGCCCGAGGGTCGCATCCTGCCGTCGCCCGGCGAGGGCAAGGAGAACCGCCTCTACCGCGAGCCGGTGGGCGTGGTCGGGACCATCAGCCCGTTCAACTTCCCGCTCCTCCTCTCCACCAAGACCGTCGCACCGGCGCTCGCCCTCGGCAACGCGGTGGTGCTCAAGCCGCACCAGAACGCGCCGGTGACGGGCGGCAGCCTCCTCGCCAAGGTGTTCGAGGACGCGGGGCTGCCCGCCGGTGTGCTGAACGTGGTCATCACCGACATCGCCGAGATCGGTGACGCGTTCATCGAGCACCCGGTGCCGAGCGTCATATCCTTCACCGGTTCGGACCGCGTGGGCCGGCATGTCGCCACGGTCTGCGCCTCGCACTTCAAGCGCTCGGTCCTGGAGCTCGGCGGCAACAGCGCGCTGGTCGTCCTGGACGACGCGGACGTCGACTACGCCGTGGACGCGGCGGTCTTCAGCCGCTTCGTGCACCAGGGCCAGGTCTGCATGGCCGCCAACCGCATCCTCGTGGACCGCTCCCTGGAGGCGGAGTTCACCGAGAAGTTCGTCGCGAAGGTCGCCTCCCTGAACGTCGGCGACCCGGCGGACCCGGCCACCCACATCGGCCCGCTGATCAACTCCTCGCAGGCGGACGCGGTGACGAAGATCGTCGAGCAGACGGTGGCCGCGGGCGCGAAGGCGCTGCTGCACGGCCGCACCGACGGCAACCTGGTGTCGCCGACCGTCCTGACGGACCTGCCGGCCGACTCGCCCGCCCTGCAGCAGGAGATCTTCGGCCCGGTGGCGCTGCTCGTGCCCTTCGACGGCGAGGAAGAGGCCGTACGCATCGCCAACGACACCCCGTACGGGCTCAGCGGCGCCGTCCACACGGCCGACGTCGAGCGCGGCGTGCGGTTCGCGCGGCAGATCAACAGCGGCATGTTCCACGTGAACGACGGCACCGTGCACGACGAGCCGATCGTGCCGTTCGGCGGGGAGAAGCGCTCGGGCGTCGGACGCCTCAACGGCGAGGCGACGGTCGAGGCGTTCACGACGCAGAAGTGGATCTCGGTGCAGCACGGCCGCTCCCAGTTCCCCTTCTGAGCCCCTCCTGTTCTCCGCCCTTCCTGACGGCATGGAATCCCGGACCCTTGCGGACAGAACCTGACCGCAAGGGTCCGTAACGTTCGTGGTGTCGGAAAGCCCGGCAGGCTCCACAGGCTCGGAGAGGCGGACCCCATGGTCACCCACGTCAACGCAGAGGCACCCGGCGACGAGCGCGGCGCGCTGCTCGCCTTCCTCGACGCGGAGCGCGGCGGCATCCGGCGATCCGTGCTCGGCCTGACCGGCGAGCAGGCGGCCGGCAAGCCGAGCGCGAGCGAACTGTCGCTCTCCGGGCTGCTCAAGCATGTCGCGGAGGTCGAGGAGGGCTGGATCTCGCGGGCGAAGGGCGTCGAACCCGCGGTCGCGCGCACCGAGGCGAACTGGGACGAGTGTTTCCGCCTGGTCGAGGGCGAGACGGTGGAGTCGGTGCTCACGTACTGGGAGCAAGTGGCGTCCCGTACCGAGGAGTTCATCCGCTCGCTGCCGACCCTGGACGAGACCTTCTCGCTCCCCGATCAGCCGTGGTTCCCGAAGGAGGACGTGTCGATGCGGTGGGTGCTGCTCCGCCTGATCACCGAGATGTCCCGGCACTCGGGGCACGCCGACATCATCCGCGAGACCCTCGACGGCAAGACGGCGTTCGAGCTGGTGGCCCTGGAGAGCGGCAGGCCCTGGCAGGGCTAGCAGCTCCCGGCGGGCCGCCCCTCCTCGCCGAGATGCGCGGCCATCTCCGCCCGCAGGGCGTGCAGTTCCCGCAGCTGTGCGGGGGTGGGGGTGCCGTCGGCGGCGAGGGCGCGGTCGATGATGCGGAGGGCCGCCGCGTGGTCCTGCTTGGACTCGCCGAGGAGGGTGGCCTGGTGCAGGGCGCGCGCGTACCGCTCCCTCGGCACCGGCGCGTGCTCGAAGGACTCGGCGATGGGCTGGCCGACGCGGACGCAGTTGCCCGCAGGGTCCGTCATCAGGAACTGCCGCACCCCGTAGCTCGTGTCCTTCGTGAGCCCTATCCGGGGCAGGCCGCTGGTCGGTATCCGCCCCAGGGTCTGCTTGAGCCCGGCGCGGAAGGCCTCGTTGAGGGCGTCCACGCGGTCGGTCACGACGTAGCAGGTGCTGTGGGACGTGCGCGGGTCGTAGCCCTTGAGCCGGTAGAACTGCAGCTCCATGGTGTCGCGCCGGACCACGGCGTACGGATTGGGCGCCTTCTGGTAGAAGGTCACCTCGAAGCCGATGGCCCGGTAGAAGTCGAGGGTCTCGTCGAGCTCGTGGCAGGGGAACATGGGGATCATTGTCTCGGCCATAACCGCTACTCTAATCAAAGTTGATTAGAAGGAGGTGGCTCTGATGTCGGCGATCCGACTCCTCGTCCTCGGCGCCGTGCGCCAGCACGGGCGGGCCCACGGCTATCAGGTGCGCAACGACCTGGAGTACTGGGGCGCCCATGAATGGTCCAACGCCAAGCCCGGCTCGATCTATCACGCGCTGAAGCAGATGGCGAAGCAGGGCCTGCTGGTCGCGCACGAGATCGCCCCGTCGACGGCGGGCGGCCCGCCGCGCACGGAGTACGAGATCACGGAGGCGGGCACCGAGGAGTTCCTGAACCTGCTCCGGTCCAACCTGGTCTCGTACGACCAGCGCCCGGACATGCTCTCGGCGGCCCTCGGCTTCATCGTGGACCTGCCCCGCGACGAGGCGGTCGACCTGCTGAAGCAGCGGGTGCGGGGCATCGAGGAGTGGCGCAGGTCCGTCACGGAGTACTACACCCCCGAGGAGGGCCCGGAGCAGCTCGGGCACATCGGCGAGATCATGAACCTCTGGGTCCACACGGCCGACGGGGGCGTGGAGTGGACGCGCGGCCTGATCCAGCGGATCGAGGGCGGGGCGTACACGTTCGCGGGGGAGGGCGAGCCCTTCGTGGGTGTCCTCGCCGAGGGCGAGGAGAACCCGTTCGCGGCCGGGGAGCAGCGGGAATCGCGGGAATCGCGTGCGGAGGGCGACCGCTGACCGGCGGGAAAGCGACTCTCTGATCAAGTTTGACTAATCCTGGATTCGGGGATACCTTCCTTCGCGTTGACCCTGTAGTCAAGTTTGACTACAGAGTGCGGAGCGGCAAGGGCGCGGGACTTGCCCGGAGGGAGACGGATGACGGACGCGATCGTCGTCGAGGGCGCACGGAAGAGGTACGGGGAGAAGTGGGCGCTCGACGGCCTTGACCTGGCGGTCGGGCGCGGCACGGTGCACGGGGTGCTCGGCCCGAACGGTGCGGGCAAGACCACCGCGGTGCGCGTGCTCGCCACGCTGCTGCGGGCGGACGGGGGCCGGGTGGAGGTCGCCGGGTACGACGTGCGGCGGCAGCCCGACGAGGTGCGCAGGCGCATCGGCCTGCTCGGCCAGCACGCCGCGCTGGACGAGGAGTTGAGCGGCCGGCAGAACCTGGACATGTTCGGGCGGCTCTACCACCTGGGCGCCCGCCACGCGCGCGTGCGGGCCGACGAGCTCCTGGAGCGGTTCGGGCTCGGGGACGCGGGCCGCAAGGCGGTCAAGCAGTACAGCGGCGGCATGCGGCGCCGCCTGGACCTCGCGGCCTCGCTCATCACGGAGCCCGAGGTGCTCTTCCTGGACGAGCCGACGACCGGCCTCGACCCCCGGGGCCGCACGGAGGTCTGGGAGGCGGTGCGCTCGCTGGTCGACGGCGGTACGACGGTGCTGCTCACCACGCAGTACCTCGAAGAGGCGGACCAGCTCGCCCACCGCATCTCGGTGATCGACCGGGGCCGGGTCATCGCGGACGGCACGGCGGACGAGCTGAAGTCGATGACCGGCGGTGACCGGATCGACGTGGTGGTGCGGGACGCGGCCCAACTGGAGCTCGCCGCACGGCTGCTGCCCGGCGACGCCACGCTGGACGCGGACCGCCGCCTCGCCAGCGCCCCGGTCGCGGACCGCATGGAGGCGCTCACCGGGGTCGTACAGGCCCTGCGGGACGCCGGTGTCGAGGCCGAGGACATCGCGGTGCGCAGGCCGACCCTGGACGAGGTGTTCCTGCGCCTGACGGGCCACCCGGAGGATCAGGGACGTACGCAGACGGACAGCCAGGGACGTACGAAGGAGACCGTGTGAGCGCGACGACGACCGGCAGCGTTCCGGCGGTGGGCGGCACGCCCGTCCGGTGGGCGGCGATCGACTCCTGGACCATGACGCGGCGCGAACTGGCGTACTGGGCGCGGCAGCCCGTGCAGGTGCTCGTCGGTCTGGTCTTCCCGGTGATGCTGCTGCTGATGTTCAACTACCTGATCGGCGGCGGGAAGGGCATCAACGGCGGCTACTCCGAGTTCCTGGTGCCCGGCATGTTCGCGCTGACCATGACCTTCGGTCTGGACGCGACGATGGTCGCCGTCACGCAGGACCTCAACAAGGGCGTGATCGACCGGTTCCGGTCCATGCCGATGACCAACGGCGCGGTGCTTGTGGGCCGTTCGGTCGCGGACATGCTGCAGTCGCTCGCCTCGCTGATCGTCATGATCGGCGTCGGCCTCGCGATCGGCTGGCGCTGGCACGGCTCGTCCGGGGCGGCGCTCGGCGCGGTCGGGCTGCTGCTCCTGCTGCGGTTCGCGATGCTGTGGATCGGCATCCACCTGGCGATGGTCGCGGGCAGGCCGGAGATGGTCGTGGCCGTGCAGGTCCTGGTCTGGCCGGTCGGCTTCCTCTCCAACGCCTTCACGGTCCCGCAGAACATGCCGGGCTGGCTGGGCGCGGTGGTCGAGTGGAACCCGATGTCGGCGACGGCCACGGCCGTGCGCGACCTGTTCGGCAACGACCCCGGGGTGGTGGGCACTTCGTGGGCGGCCGAGCACGCGGGGCTGCTCGCCGTGGTCTGGCCCGTGCTGCTGGTGGGCTTGTTCATGCCGCTGGCCGTGCGGAGGTTCGGGGCGCTCAGCAAGTAGCCGCGTGCCGCCGCCCTAGTGGTGGAAGCTCGTCGCAGCGTCCCGGTCCCGGGTGAACGGGTGCGGCTGTTGGCGCAGTTCGGGCACCAGGCTGCTCAGATCCGCCAGGAAGAGCTCCGCGAGGTCTGCCGTGAATCCGTTGCGGCAGACCACGCGGAGGACCGCCAGATCCTCGCGGTGGGCCGGGAAGGTGTACGCGGGGACCAGCCAGCCCCGCTCGCGAAGCCGCCGGGACACGTCGAAGACGTCGTACGCCTTCACGTCGTCCAGTGTCGTGAAGGCGAACACCGGCAGCTGGTCCCCGCGGGTGATCAGCCGGAAGTCGCCGAGTGCCTCGATGCGCTCCGCGAGGCCGCGGGCGACGTCCCTGGCCGCCTGCTGGACGGCGCGGTAGCCCTCGCGGCCCAGGCGCAGGAACGTGTAGTACTGCGCGGCGACCTGCGCGCCCGGCCGGGAGAAGTTCAGCGCGAACGTCGGCATGTCACCGCCGAGGTAGTTCACCCGGAAGACCAGCTCCTCCGGCAGCGCGTCCGCGTCCCGCCACAGCGCCCAGCCGACACCCGGATAGACCAGGCCGTACTTGTGGCCCGAGGTGTTGATCGAGGCCACCCTCGGCAGCCGGAAGTCCCACTCCAGGTCCTCGTCGAGGAAGGGCGCCACCATCGCGCCGGACGCGCCGTCGACGTGCACGGGGATGTCGAGCCCGGTGCGCTCCTGGAGGTCGTCGAGGGCCGCGCAGAGCTCGGCCACCGGCTCGTACGACCCGTCGAAGGTGGAGCCGAGCACCGCCACGACGCCGATGGTGTTCTCGTCGCAGAGCTCGGCGGCGGCCACCGGGTCGAGGTGGAACCGGTCGCCCTCCATGGGGACCTGGCGCGCCTCGACCTCCCAGAAGTTGCAGAACTTGTCCCAGCAGACCTGGACGTTGACGCCCATGACGAGGTTCGGGCGCGCGGTGGGGGAGGGATAGCGGTCGCTGTTGCGCTTGTCCTTGGCCCAGCGGCGCTTGAACGCCATCCCGGCGAGCATGCACGCCTCGCTCGACCCCGTCGTCGAGCAGCCGACGGCGCCCGACGGGTCCGGGGCGTGCCACAGGTCGGCGAGCATGGCCACGCAGCGCCGCTCCAGCTCGGCGGTGTGCGGGTACTCGTCCTTGTCGATCATGTTCTTGTCCCGGCACTCCGCCATGAGGACGCCGGCCTGCGGCTCCATCCACGTCGTGACGAAGGTCGCGAGATTGAGGCGTGAGTTGCCGTCCAGCATCAGCTCGTCGTGCACCAGCTGGTACGCCGTCGTGGGCGGCAGCGGTCCGTCGGGGAGGCGGTGCTTGGGCGGGGCCTCGGTCATGCCGCTGACCGGGTTGGCCTCTCCGTAGAAGGGGTTCACCGCGAGGGTGCGCCTCTTGGGGTCGCCGTTCTGGTCGTTCTGGTCCTCGCTGCGGTGGAGCGGCATGGGCGGTCTCCTCTTGGCCGAGGTCTGCTGTCCCTGCTGGCGAGGATATGGGCGGCTGCCGGGGTCTGCACTTGCACCTCACGCGGCGTGAGGATTCAGGCTGGAACGCGTACCGAGAGAGAGGCGGAAGCCATGGGCCACAAGGGCTCCATGAGCCCCATGGGCTACTCCGTGGGACAGGTCGCCGGTTTCGCCGGGGTGACGGTGCGCACGCTGCACCACTACGACGAGATCGGCCTGCTCGTGCCCAGTGAGCGCAGCCACGCGGGCCACCGGCGCTACTGCGACGACGACCTGGACCGGCTGCAGCAGATCCTGTTCTACCGGGAGCTCGGCTTCCCCCTCGACGAGGTGGCGGCCCTCCTGGACGACCCGGGCACGGACCCGCAGGTGCATCTGCGGCGCCAGCACGAACTGCTGACCGCCCGGATCACCAAGCTCCAGGAGATGGCCGCCGCCGTCCAGACCGCCATGGAGGCGAAGAAGATGGGCATCAACCTCACGCCCGAGGAGAAGTTCGAGGTCTTCGGGGACCACGACCCCGACCAGTACGCGGAGGAGGCCGAGCGGCGCTGGGGCGACACCGACGCCTACAAGGAGTCGATGCGCAAGGCCGCCTCGTACACCAAGGAGGACTATCAGCGGATCGCCGACGGGTTCAACGCCCTGCACGCGCGCATGGCGGACCTGCTCGCCCGGGGGGTGCCCGCCGACTCCGGGGAGGCGATGGACGTCGCGGAGGAGCACCGCCTGTTCATCGGGCGCTGGCACTACGCCTGCTCGCACGAGTTCCACACCTGCCTCGGCGAGATGTACGTGGCGGACGAGCGCTTCGCGGCCACCTACGAGGCCATCCGGCCGGGGCTCGCGGTGTACATGCGGGACGCGATCCTGGCGAACGGGGTGCGCAGCAGCTGAGCCGGCCAGAGGGTCGGTTTCGGCCAGCGGGCCGGTAAGGGGCGTCCACCCAGGGTGGGCGCCCCTTACCCGTTACGTCACTGCTCCTGGGCGATCACGACGGCCGTGCCGTAGGCGCACACCTCGGTGCCCACGTCCGCGGCCTCGGTGACGTCGAAGCGCATCATCAGGACCGCGTTGGCGCCCCGCGCGCGTGCCTGCTCGATGAGCCGCTCCATCGCCTGGTTGCGGGTCTCCACCAGCGTTTTCGTGAGGCCCTTCAACTCGCCTCCGATCATGGACTTCAGGCCCGCGCCGATCTGGCTGCCCAGGTGGCGGGAGCGCACGGTGAGGCCGAAGACCTCACCGATAACCTGTTGTACGCGGTAGCCCGGTACGTCGTTCGTCGTCACGACCAGTACGTCGGAGTGCGGGTCGGTGCCACCGCCGAAGTCTTCGATACCCATGGCACACAGCTTTCCCCCGGATCACGCACAGTGCACCCTGGGGAGAACGGTGGAACCTGGGCGCTTCACCTCGCGTTGATAGCTTTGGGCGGCCATCCCCGCCGCATCGCCCTCTCACCCTCAGGAGTCCCGAACCGTGACGACGCTTGCGCTCGGACCTAGCTGGCTGGATCCGGATTACCTCCTGAACACGTTCGGGGTCTGGGGTCTGCTCGCGATCGTCTTCGCCGAGTCGGGTCTGCTCATCGGCTTCTTCCTGCCGGGTGACTCGCTGCTGTTCACGACGGGCCTGCTGATCACGACGAAGCAGCTCGACTTCCCGCTCTGGCTCTGCGTCGTCCTCATCTGCGTCGCCGCGATCCTCGGCGACCAGGCGGGCTACCTCTTCGGCAAGAAGGTCGGCCCCTCCCTCTTCAACCGCCCGGACTCCAAGCTGTTCAAGCAGGAGAACGTGGTCAAGGCCCACGAGTTCTTCGAGAAGTACGGCCCGAAGTCCCTGGTCCTGGCCCGCTTCGTGCCCATCGTGCGGACGTTCACGCCGATCATCGCGGGCGTCAGCGGCATGCGGTACCGCTCGTTCATCACGTTCAACATCATCGGCGGCGTCCTGTGGGGCGCGGGCGTGACGATGCTCGGCGCCTGGCTGGGCAACGTCGACTTCGTGCACAAGAACATCGAGGCGATCCTCATCCTGATCGTCCTGATCTCGGTGGTGCCGATCGCGATCGAGTTCCTGCGGGCGCGCAGCAAGTCCAAGAAGGCCGCCGCGGCCGAGGGCGAGGCCCCCGGAGCGGCCCCGGCCTCCCGCGGCCGGCACGCGAAGCGCTAGCGCGGAAGCCGGCGGGACCCGGGGGCGGAAGCCGGCGGGACCCGGGTTCAGAAGCCTCGGGTCCGCTTCGCCGCACGGCGGTTCGCCGCGGTGGTGGCGCCCGGGATCTTGAGGATCATGCGCGAGACCTCGCTGCCCAGGTTCACGCCGATCGCGATGGCCAGCGCCGTCGCCGCCGCCTTGGTGAGCGAGTTGATGCCCGTGTTCATGTCGTTCTGGGCCAGGGCCAGCAGACCGAAGTACGTCGCGCTACCGGGCAGCAGCGGGCCGATCGCCGCGGTGACGTACGGCAGTGAAGAAGCGAAGCGGTAGCGCGAGAAGAGCTGGCCGAACAGGCCCACGAGCCCGGCCGCTACGGCCGTCGCCGCCACCGGCGAGAGGGCGATCGACGTCTGGGCGAGCGCGCCGTACATGACCCAGGCGATACCGCCGTTCAGGGTCACGATGAGCACGGTGTGACGTTCCTGCTGGAGCAGTATCGCGAAGGCGAGACTCAGCGCCATCGACGCCAGGATCTGGATCACCGGGCGCGAATCGGTCGCCACGAACGCCGTCTCGGGCTGCAGGCTCGTCGCGTCGAGCATCACGCCGAGCGACAGGACGAGCAGCACGCCGCAGACGATGCCGACGACGAGATAGCAGACCTCCAGGAGGCGGGCGGCCGCCGTGATGTAGTAGCCGGTCAGGCCGTCCTGGACACCGGCCACCAGGGCCCGCCCCGGGATCAGCGCGAAGAGCCCACCGGTGATCACCGCGGAGGCGTTGACCTCCTGGGAGTGCACGAGGCTGAGCGTGACGCCCATCGCGGCGGGCGGCATCGCGGCGCCCACGAACTGGTAGAACTCCGGCAGCCCGCGGCCCGCGCACAGCCAGGCGAGCCGGTCGCCGAGCATCGCGCCGAACGCCGCGACCAGGAAGACCAGGGCGCCACCGCCGACGAGCACGGAGGCCGAGCCCGCGAGGAGCCCGCCGGCCGCCGTGAGCGCCCAGCCGGGGTAGGGGTGGCGGTTACGGCGGATCGCCGCCAGACGGCGGTAGGCCTCCTCCAGGGAGACGTCGATGTCCGTGTCGCTGATGTCGTCCACCAGCTGGAAGACCGCCGCCAGACGGGTGTAGTCGGTGCCCCGGCGGCGTACCGTCCTGGAGGCCGTGACCGGGTCGTCGACCAGCGAGGGCTGGTGCGAGATCGACAGGAGCGTGAACGTGACGGTCGGCTCGCAGCGGTCCAGGCCGTAACTGCGGCAGACGGCGAACATCGCCGCCTCCACGTCCTCGGCGCCCTCGCCGCCCGCGAGCAGCAGCTCGCCGATACGCAGGGTCAGGTCGAGCACGCGCGGCACGGCGGGACCGGACTCGTCCTCGTGCTTCTGCGAGGCCTCCGGAGTGGGCCGTTCGGCGACCGGCATGCGCAGCATCGTGCGCATCTGGTCCTGCCAGGGCGTCTCCTTGGTGAGTTTCACCAGGGGTATGCCGTGCGGGGGCGTGAAGGCCGGCGGGGCGTTGCGGGAGCTGTAGGTGTGCGGCGTGGTGAACGCCGACTTCTCCGTCTCCTGCGTGGTCGACGAAGGATTCGGCAGACCGGTCGGGATCGCGAACTCGGAGGTCGTCTGCGACTCGTCCTCGGGCGCCGGTGGCTGCTGCAGCACGCCGGTGGGCTGAGTGAACGCACTCCGTGCCTCATCCGACTGTGGCTTGCGGTCTTCGGCCTCCTGGTCAGCCACTTTCACTGCCTCGCTCCCACATACGAACCTTGTGCACCTCCAGTACGAACAGTATGCGCACAGATACGCGAACGGGCCGCGTGGTCCTGGTGAAGATCACGCGGCCCGGTTCAGAGGCACTGCAGGGGTGCGGCAGGGGCACTCAGTGGCCCTGGGCCTCCGCGCGCTTGTACGACTTCTCGATCTCGGCCTCGGCGTCCGCACGGCCGACCCAGTCGGCGCCCTCGACGGACTTGCCGGGCTCCAGGTCCTTGTAGACCTCGAAGAAGTGCTGGATCTCCAGGCGGTCGAACTCGGAGACGTGGTGGATGTCGCGCAGGTGCTCCACGCGCGGGTCGGACGCCGGAACGCAGAGCAGCTTGTCGTCGCCGCCCGCCTCGTCGGTCATCCGGAACATGCCGATCGCGCGGCACTTGATGAGGCAGCCCGGGAAGGTCGGCTCGTCCAGGATGACGAGGGCGTCCAGCGGGTCACCGTCCTCGCCGAGGGTGTTCTCGACGAATCCGTAGTCAGCGGGGTAGCTGGTCGACGTGAAGAGGCGACGGTCCAAGCGGATCCGGCCGGTCTCGTGGTCCACCTCGTACTTGTTCCGCGAACCCTTCGGAATCTCGATGGTGACGTCGAACTCCACGGGTGGCTCCTCCATGATCAGCACATACTTCGGGTGGTTAAGTGTCCCTCACGCAGATGTGTGATCGCGAAAGGGGCTGGTCGTCGTGCCCGAGCTCAAGCCTTGGCAGCAGACCCGGCAGCAGGTTCGGGGGCTACTGAGGCAGCTTCCCAAGCCTCCGGCGCCCAAGATCCCTGCCGCTCTCAGAACTCCGGTGAAGCTCAAGACCTGGCAGCTCACGGCGGGTGCCGCCACCGTCGGACTCGCGATCGCGGCCGGTGCGGTGGCCGCGGCCGGCCCCTGGGACTCCTCCGGTCAGCGTACGGCCGAGCGGGACTGGGCGGCCTCCCAGGAGGCCGGGGGTGGCACAGATCACGGCGGTCGTACGTCCGGACGGGCGCCCGCGGCCCCTCCGAGCGCCCCGTCCGTGCTCAGAGGGCTCGGGGTGCCCGCGGGTTCCGCGCACGGCGGCTCGGCGCCCGCTCCGGACGGCAAGGCGCTCGCCGGCGTCCTCGACCCGCTCCTGAAGGCCGCGGCGCTCGGCCCCGAGCGCTCGGCGGTCGTGATCGACGCGGGCACCGGGCGGCAGGTCTACGGCAAGGGCGGCGGCGACGCCCTCACGCCCGCGTCCACCACCAAGATCGCCACGGCGGTGGCGGCGCTGACCTCGGCGGGGGCGGACCACCGCATCACCACGAAGACGGTCATCGAGCCGGACTCGAAGGAAGTCGTCCTGGTTGGAGGCGGCGACCCCACGCTCACCGCCCGCAAGGACGGCCCCTACGCGGGAAGCGCCGCGAGCCTGCGCGAGCTGGCCGAGGACACCGCGCGCGCCCTGAAGGACCGCGGCGCCGACAAGGTGACCCTGACGTACGACACCTCGCTCTACGCGGGGGAGCCGCAGCACCCCATCGGCCCGAACGAGAACCTCACCCTGGTCAGCGCGCTGATGGCCGACGAGGGCCGCCTCGACGACTCCTCCAGCGGTCCCGCCCCGCGCTCGGGCGACCCGGCGGGCGACGCGGCGAAGAAGTTCGCCGACCTCCTGAAGGAGGAGGGCATCGAGACCGGCACCAAGGACAAGAGGGACCCCGGCCCCTCCAAGGCGAGCGGCCGGGCCGAGTCCCTCGCCAAGGTCGAGTCCCCGCCGCTCTCGGCGCTCGTCGAGCGGATGCTGACGCACAGCGACAACGACATCGCCGAGGCGCTGGCCCGCCAGACGGCGCTCGCCTCGAAGGAGCCGGTGAGCTTCGACGGCGCGGGCAAGGCGATCGACGCCCAGCTCAAGAAGGCGAAGCTGCCGCTTGCCGGGACGAAGTTCGCCGACGGCAGCGGCCTGGACCGCGCGGACCGCAGCTCGGCCGAGCTGCTCGCGGCGCTCCTGGCCCGCGCCGCCGACCCCGCCCACCCCGAACTGCGCTCGGTGGTGACGGGCCTGCCCGTGGCGGGCTTCACGGGCACCCTGGTCGACCGCTACCCCAAGAACTCCCCGGGCACCGGCGTCGTCCGCGCCAAGACCGGCACCCTGACCGGCGTGAACACCCTCGCGGGCACGGTCGTGGACGCGGAGGGCCGCCTCCTGGTCTTCGCCTTCATGACCACCGGCACGACGGACCCCAAGGCGGCCCAGGCGGCACTGGACCAGATGGCATCGGCGGTGGCGAAGTGCGGCTGCCGCTGAACCCCGCCGGGCGTCACTGATTCGGCCCCCTGCCTCCGGCCGGGTCCCGCGGGGGCTGCTGAGCTCTGTGGGCCCGGAGATGGGGGCAATCTCGGGGTTCAACCCCCTCCGCGGGCGGGGCCGACCACGTACCGTTGACGCATGACGAGCATCGGTGGTGCGGAGATGGTCGACTGGAATCTCGCGGTGGCGACCGCGACCCGGCTCGTTCGGCCGGGTCCAGAAGTGAGCAGGGACGAGGCGCGGGCCATCGTCGCCGAGCTCCGAAAGCATGCGAAGTCCTCGGAGGAGCATGTCCGTTCCTTCACCGGGATGGGCACGGAGGACACTCACGACACCCCGGTGCTCGTCGTCGACCGGGCCGGGTGGATCCGGGCGAACGTCGCCGGGTTCCGGGAGATCCTCAAGCCCCTCCTGGAGAAGATGCAGGACCGGCGCAGCGGCCCCGGCGGTGCCGTGCTCGGGGCGGTCGGCGGCAAGGTGACCGGCGTGGAGCTGGGAATGCTGCTCTCCTTCCTCGCCTCCCGCGTCCTCGGGCAGTACGAGACCTTCGCCCCGGCCGCCCGCGACCTCCCGGCGGGGGAGCACGGCGGCGGCAGGCTCCTCCTGGTCGCCCCGAACATCGTGCACGTCGAGCGCGAACTCGACGTGGACCCCCATGACTTCAGGCTCTGGGTGTGCCTGCACGAGGAGACCCACCGCACGCAGTTCTCCGCCGTGCCCTGGCTGCGCGACCACCTCGAAGGTGAGATCCAGTCATTCCTCTCGGAGACCGAGGTCGACCCGATGACGGTCCTCGAGCGCATCAGGGAAGCGGCCCAGTCCCTCGCGGGCGGCCGGCCCGAGGGCGAGGAGGACGACGGGGGCCGCTCCATCGTGGAGCTCGTCCAGACCCCCGCCCAGCGCGAGATCCTCGGCCGGCTCACGGCAGTGATGTCGCTCCTGGAGGGCCACGCGGACTTCGTGATGGACGGCGTAGGACCCGACGTGGTGCCTTCCGTCAACGAGATCCGCGAGAAGTTCCAGCAGCGCAGGGCCCGCGGGGCGAGCCGCCTTGACCAGGCGCTGCGCAAGCTGCTCGGCCTCGACGCGAAATTGCGCCAATACCGCGACGGCGAGCGTTTCGTGCGCGCGGTCGTCGGCGAGGTCGGTATGGACGGCTTCAACCGGGTCTGGACTTCACCGAACACGCTGCCCACCAAGTCGGAGATCGCCAAACCGGCGGACTGGGTCGCGCGGGTGCACCGTAAGGGAGAGTGAGGGAAGCAGGGGAGCGAGTTGCGGCCGATGGCAGGAGAACGCCCCCGCAATCACCCGTCCGAGGGACCGTGAGCCATGGGTAGGCGTGCAATGCTCGGGGAACGGCTCGGCTCTGTCACCATCGACACACTCTGAGTGACTAACCTCGTGGGATCTGCCTGAGGCCCGATCTCCCGAGTGTGGTCCTGAGTGACAGGTCCGAGGCTCACCCCCGAACTTCATGAAGGGAACCGGACATGGGTCCCCATCCTGCGGTCGCGGCGATACGCCTGGCGGTCCGCCGCGTACTCCACGACGTACTGACCGACGTACAGCGCACCGACACCCAGCGCGCCGACCTGAGGCGCCCGGAAGCACAGCGCACCCCCGAGCACGTTCCCGCACGCCCCGCTCTCCCCGTTCACTCCGCGCCCCCCCACCCTCCACGCGAGCGGGCCACACCGCCACTCGTGCTGGTCGCGTGCTCCGGCGGCGCGGACTCGATGGCGCTCGCCTCCGCCCTCGCCTTCGAGGCCCCGAAGCTCGGCATCCGCGCCGGCGGCGTCACCGTCGACCACGGCCTGCAGGAGGGGTCCGAACTGCGCGCCGCCGAGGTCGTCGTGCGGCTCACCGCGCTCGGCCTGGACCCGATCGAGTCCGTCGCCGTCGACGTCGGCCGGGACGGCGGCCCCGAAGCCGCGGCCCGCGACGCGAGGTACGGCGCGCTGGACGCCGTCGCCGAGCGCCATGGCGCCGCCGCGATCCTGCTCGGCCACACCCGCGACGACCAGGCGGAGACCGTCCTGCTCGGTCTCGCCCGTGGCTCCGGCATCCGCTCCCTGTCCGGGATGGCGGCCGTGTCCGGTGGCCCGGGCGCCGACCGCCGCTACCGTCGCCCCTTCCTGCATATCGACCGGCAGACCGCCCGCAAGGCCTGCATGGTCCAGTCGCTGCCGGTCTGGGACGACCCGCACAACACCGACCCCGCCTACACCCGCTCCCGGCTGCGGCACGAAGGTCTGCCCGCCCTGGAGAAAGCGCTCGGCAAGGGCGTCGTGGAAGCACTCGCCCGTACGGCCCAGTTGTCCCGGGATGACGCCGACGCCTTGGACCACTGGGCCGCACAGGCGGAAGCTTCCGTGCGTGACGCCGCGGGGCTCCTGGAGTGCGCCAAGCTCTACGCCCTGCCGCCCGCCGTCCGCCGCCGCATCGTGCGCCGCGCCGCCATCGAGGCAGGCGCCCCGGCAGGCGCGCTGTTCGCCCGGCATCTCGAAGAGGTGGACCGGCTGATCACGGGCTGGCGCGGCCAGGGAGCCATCAATCTCCCGGGCAAAGTCGTCGCCCAGCGGCAGGGTGGCAGACTGGTGATCCGGCAAGGCTGTTGACCGAGGGGTCCCCGGGCCCCGCGCAGCCGGTGTGACGGACGACCGAAAGTGATGCGGGTGGACGCGAAAGACATGGGCACCGACCTTCAGTCGGTGCTCATCACCAAGGAAGAGATCGACGCGAAGCTGGCTGAGCTGGCCGCGAAGATCGACGCGGAGTACGCGGGCAAGGACCTGCTGATCGTCGGTGTGCTCAAGGGCGCGGTGATGGTCATGGCGGACCTGGCGCGTGCGCTGTCCACCCCGCTCACCATGGACTGGATGGCCGTGTCGTCGTACGGCGCGGGCACCCAGTCCTCCGGTGTCGTGCGGATCCTCAAGGACCTGGACACCGACATCAAGGGCAAGCACGTCCTGATCGTCGAGGACATCATCGACTCCGGTCTGACGCTGTCCTGGCTGCTCTCCAACCTCGGCTCGCGCGAGCCCGCGTCGCTGAAGGTGTGCACGCTGCTGCGCAAGCCCGAGGCGGCCAAGGTCGCGATCGACGTGGAGTGGGTCGGCTTCGACATCCCGAACGAGTTCGTCATCGGGTACGGCCTGGACTACGCGGAGAAGTACCGCAACCTGCCGTTCGTCGGCACCCTCGCTCCGCACGTCTACGGCGGCTGATCACCGGCCCTCCCGGCCAACTCCACGGAGGCGGCCGGGAACCCTCACCCGTTTCCCCGCGTTGAAGCATGCGAAGACGGGTTTGTCAGCCGTCCCGTGCGGCTTCGGGTGACAATGCTGGGGTACCGTCCGAAGAACAGTCTTTATCAAACTCACTATGGCAGGAGGGACGGGGCGTCATCGCTCCGTATGGATGGACGTGAAGCGATACTTCCGTGGGCCAGTCATGTGGATCGTGCTGGCCGTCCTTGCCGTGGTCGTGTTGATGCAGGTCGTCGGTTCGTCCGGCGGCTACAAAACGGTGGACACCGGCCAGGTTGTTCAGGCGATCAACGACAACAAGGTCGAGTCCGCCAAGATCACCACCGGTGACGAGCAGATCATCAAGGTCGAGCTCAAGGATGGCCAGAAGGTCAAGGACAGCAGCAAGATCCAGGCGAGCTACATCGGCGACCAGGGTGTCGCCCTCGCCAAGACCTTGCAGGACAAGTACCAGGACAAGCAGATCCCGGACGGTTACACCGTCTCGCCGTCGAAGCAGAACCCGTTCGTCGGCATCCTGCTCTCCCTGCTCCCCTTCGTGCTCATCGTCGTTGTCTTCCTGTTCCTGATGAATCAGATGCAGGGCGGCGGCTCCCGGGTCATGCAGTTCGGGAAGTCCAAGGCCAAGCTGATCACCAAGGACACCCCGAAGACGACGTTCTCCGATGTGGCCGGATCGGACGAGGCCGTTGAAGAACTCCACGAGATCAAGGAGTTCCTCCAGGAGCCGGCGAAGTTCCAGGCCGTCGGGGCCAAGATTCCCAAGGGCGTACTCCTGTACGGCCCGCCCGGAACGGGCAAGACGCTCCTCGCGCGTGCTGTCGCGGGTGAGGCCGGCGTCCCGTTCTACTCGATCTCCGGTTCCGACTTCGTCGAGATGTTCGTCGGTGTGGGTGCCTCGCGTGTGCGTGACCTCTTCGAGCAGGCCAAGGCGAACGCCCCGGCGATCGTCTTCGTCGACGAGATCGACGCCGTCGGCCGGCACCGCGGTGCCGGTATGGGCGGCGGTCACGACGAGCGCGAGCAGACGCTGAACCAGCTGCTCGTCGAGATGGACGGCTTCGACGTGAAGGGCGGCGTCATCCTGATCGCCGCCACGAACCGCCCCGACATCCTCGACCCGGCGCTCCTTCGCCCCGGCCGTTTCGACCGTCAGATCGCGGTCGACCGCCCGGACATGCTGGGCCGTCTGGAGATCCTCAAGGTTCACCAGAAGGGCAAGCCGGTCGCCCCGGACGTCGACCTGGGCGCGGTTGCCCGGCGTACGCCCGGCTTCACGGGTGCCGACCTGGCGAACGTGCTGAACGAAGCGGCGCTCCTGACGGCGCGCGGCGACAAGAAGCTGGTCGACAACCACGCGCTCGACGAGGCGATCGACCGCGTCGTGGCGGGTCCGCAGAAGCGGACGCGGATCATGTCCGACAAGGAGAAGAAGATCACCGCGTACCACGAGGGCGGACACGCCCTGGTCGCGGCGGCGTCTCCGAACTCGGACCCGGTCCACAAGATCACGATCCTGTCGCGCGGCCGGGCCCTCGGTTACACGATGGTCCTGCCGGACGAGGACAAGTACTCGACCACGCGCAACGAAATGCTCGACCAGCTGGCGTACATGCTGGGCGGGCGCGCGGCCGAGGAGCTCGTCTTCCACGACCCGACGACGGGCGCGGCGAACGACATCGAGAAGGCCACCGCGACCGCACGGGCCATGGTCACGCAGTACGGCATGACCGAGCGGCTCGGCGCGATCAAGTTCGGCGGTGACAACACCGAGCCGTTCCTGGGCCGCGAGATGGGTCACCCGCGCGATTACTCGGAAGAGGTCGCGGCGCTGGTCGACGAAGAGGTCAAGAAGCTCATCGAGACCGCGCACAACGAGGCCTGGGAGATCCTCGTCGAGAACCGCGACGTTCTCGACAACCTGGTCCTCCAGCTCCTCGAGAAGGAGACGCTCAACAAGGAGCAGATCGCCGAGGTCTTCGCCGGCATCGTGAAGCGCCCGGCACGCCCGGCGTGGACCGGTTCCACGCGGCGTACGCCCTCGACCCGCCCGCCGGTGCTCTCCCCCCGGGAGCTGTCACTGACGAACGGTGCGAACGGCGCCACCCCCGCGGTCACCGCGGGACCGACGGACACGCCGGTCGACGTGACCAAGGAAGACCGCCCCGAGAGCTGATCCCGAGCGCCTCAACAGGCCCGGAATGGAAGCTGCGCCCCCCTGGTTCTAGCCTGGGGGGCGCAGTTTTTCATCTGCACTGGTGCGGGACCGCTAGGAACGAGGCACACATGACCGACCCCGTGACGCTGGACGGCGAGGGCACGATCGGCGTGTTCGACGAGAAGCGCGCCGAGAACGCCGTACGCGAGCTCCTGATCGCGGTCGGAGAGGACCCGGACCGCGAGGGCCTGCGGGAGACTCCGGGCCGTGTGGCACGCGCGTACAAGGAGATATTCGGCGGTCTGTGGCTCAAGGCCGAGGATGTCCTGACGACGACGTTCGATCTCGGCCACGACGAGATGGTCCTGGTGAAGGACATCGAGGTGCAGAGCTCGTGTGAGCACCATCTGGTGCCGTTCCACGGCGTCGCGCACGTCGGCTACATCCCGTCGTCCGACGGCAAGATCACCGGCCTGTCCAAGCTCGCCCGCCTCGTGGACGTGTACGCGCGCCGTCCGCAGGTCCAGGAGCGGCTGACCACCCAGGTCGCGGACTCCCTGATGGAGATCCTCGAGCCGCGCGGCGTCATCGTGGTCGTCGAGTGCGAGCACATGTGCATGACCATGCGCGGGGTGCGGAAGCCGGGCGCCAAGACCATCACGTCCGCGGTGCGCGGGCAGCTGCGGGACCCCGCGACGCGCAACGAGGCGATGAGCCTGATCATGGCGCGCTAGCGAGCGGGACACCCGCCCCGGCTGCCCTAGGCGGCCGGGGCAGCCGTGCCGCCGTTCACGTCGTCGTCCTCCGGGAGCCGGCAGACCCGCTCCAGGAAGAAGGCGGCCGCTATGACGGCGATGCCCGCCAGCAGAGAGAGGCCTGCGTAGATGGCCTGGTCGCGGCGGGACGGGACGTCCAGGTACTCCAGGAGGAAGGCGCCCGTGCCGCCGTACATTCCGGCGACGAGGGCGGCGACCAGGGCGCTCGCCTGGCCGAAGACGACCGCACGCGCGGCCATCATCGGCTCGACGCCCTTCGCCCCGGGGCGCCGCTCGCGCTGGGCGCGCAGCCGGGAGCGCAGGGAGAGCGCCGTGGCCAGCAGCACCGCGGCGATCACCGCGAGCACGATGGGCGCGGCCAGCGGGACCCGCGGCAGGGTGCCCACGGAGTCCCACAGCCGGGCGCCCGCCCAGGACAGCACACCGGCCACCAAGAAGAGGCCGGCCAGCGTCCTGATGCGCAGCTGCTTCACGGATGACCCTTCATCGTCGTACGGATCCGCTTCTCGTCGTGCGGGTCCGATAGACCCTAACGATTACTCGGGCAGGCGGAGTTCCAGGTCGACGCGGGGCGTGACGCCCTCGCGGGTGACCTTGGCCAGCAGATCGGCGACCGGGCCGCGGCCCGCGAGCTGCGCCTCGGGCTCCACGTCGTACCAGGGGGCCAGGACGAAGGCACGTTCGTGCGCGCGCGGGTGCGGGAGCGTGAGGACCGGGTCGTCCGACACGACGTCCGCGTACGCCACGATGTCGACGTCGATCGTGCGGGCGGCCCAGCGCTCGTCCCGTACGCGGTGGAACGCTTCTTCGATCGCGTGTGCCCGCTCCAGGAGCGAGGAGGGCGGCAGGGTCGTCTTCACGACGACCACCGCGTTGAAGTACGACGGCTGGGTGCCGGGGTCGACGCCCCAGGGCTCCGTCTCGTACACCGGAGAGACCGCCTTGACGCGCAGGCCGGGGGTGTCCTCCAGGGCGTCGATCGCACCCTGCAGCGTCTCCAGGCGGTTGCCGAGATTGCTGCCGAGGGAGATCACGGCGCGTTTGGGGTTGGACAGGGTGGTGTCGGCGGCGTCGACCTGCTCGACCACGGCGGTGGGCACCGGCTGGACGGTCGGGTCGCTCTGCCCTTGCGTGGAAAACGCGGTCATACTCGGCTCCGGGTGATGGTGACGGTCACGTCGTCGAAGGGGACGGTGATCGGGGCGTCCGGTTTGTGGACGCACACCTCGACCTCCAGGACCCCTTCGTGCTTCAGACACGTCTGGGCGATGCGCTCGGCGAGGGTCTCGATGAGGTCCACCGGATCGCCTTCCACGGCGGCCACGACCTCTTCGGCCACGACGCCGTAGTGCACGGTCTTCGCCAGGTCGTCGTCGGCGGCGGCCGCACGGGTGTCCAGGCCAAGGACCAGGTCCACGATGAAGGTCTGGCCCTCTTCGCGTTCCCGCGGAAAGACACCGTGGTGCCCGCGGGCCTTGAGGCCGCGCAGCGCGACACGATCCACGCGAATCACTCCTGCAATCGTCGTTATCGGCAGGCCTGCACCGAGTGCGGTCGGCACACCGGCCTCGATCGAATCTACCTGCGCGCACTGACAGCTCCTGCCCGCGGGGGCTCCCGGAACCGCACCTACCCACTCAGGAGGGTGACTCCTCGCCCTCTTCGTCGTCGGTTTCCGCCAGTACGGGTGAGGCGTGGTGTGACCAGAGCTTCCATCCGTCGACTGTGCGGCGGAACACATTGGTGGCGACGACGAGCTGGCCTACGAGCGGGCCGAGTTCACCGCCCGCCTCCGGGGGCGGGCCGCCGCTGAGGATGTTCTCCGTGCAGGTCACCAGGGCGGTGTCCCCGGCCACCCCGACATGCACGTCGGTCAGGAAGAACTGGATGTACTCGGTGTTCGCCATGATCAGCGCGTACGACCTGAGGACCTCGCCGCGGCCCGTGAGGACCGGCCAGCCGGGGTGGACGCAGGAGATCGCGGGCTCGTCACCGTCTTCGGCGGCGTCCTCGTCGTCCCGGGCGTCGGGATCGTCCGGTTCCGGGGCCGTGCCCGTGTCCAGCCAGATGTCGGAGAGCTCGTCGAAGTCGCCGCGCTCCAGTGCTTCGTAGAAGGCCGTGTTGGCCAGCTCGACCTGTTCCACGTCGGTCCGGGCCCCGGTCACTGAGGACCGCCCGCCGCGCTGGTCACGGCGTGTGCGACACGGACGGCGTCGGCGGTGGCCCGCACCTCGTGCACACGGACCGCCCAGGCGCCCTGGTGGGCGGCGATGGCGGATACGGCGGCCGTGGCGGCGTCGCGCTCGCGGGCGGGCGGCGGCGCGCCCTCGGGGCCCGCGAGGACGCGGCCCAGGAAGCGCTTGCGGGAGGCGGCGACCAGGATCGGGTGGCCGAGCCCACGGAGGCGGTCGAGGCGGGCCAGGAGCGCCAGGTCGTGCTCGGCGTCCTTGGAGAAGCCGAGGCCGGGGTCGACGACGATGCGCTCGGGGGCGATGCCGCCCTCGATGGCGGCCCGCACGCGCGCGTGGAGCTCGTCGACGACTTCGGAGACCACGTCCTCGTAGACGGGAGTGGCGTGGATGTCGGCGAGGAAGCCGCGCCAGTGCATCACGACGAAGGGCGCCCCGGCGGCGGCCACCGCGGGGACCATGCGTTCGTCGGCGAGGCCGCCGCTGACGTCGTTCACCAGGACGGCGCCCGCGGCGAGCGCCTGCTCGGCCACGGTGGCGCGCATGGTGTCCACGGAGACCGTCACGCCCTCGGCGGCCAGGCCCCGCACGACGGGGACCACGCGCCGCAGCTCCTCGTCCTCGTCCACGCGCGAGGCGCCGGGACGGGTCGACTCACCGCCCACGTCGACCAGGTCGGCGCCCTGGGCAACCAGGTCGATGCCGTGCTTGACGGCGGCCGTGGTGTCGAACCAGCGGCCCCCGTCGGAGAAGGAGTCGGGGGTCACGTTCACGACCCCCATGACCGCACAGCGGCCCCAGTCCGGCAGCCCCTCGACCGATCCCCGCCCGCGCAACGTACTCATGCCTCCAGCCTAGGCCCGTGCGGCCGGGCTCTATGCCGCCCGGACCTCGCGCTCCGTCGCGTGATGCGGGCAGGGGCGGCGCTGCGCGCTCCCCCGGCGCAGGAAGCGGGGCATCGCGAGGGTCACGAAGCCCTCGGCCTGCATGGCGGCGAAGCCGATGCGGGGGAGGTCCTTGGAGGAGCGGTAGACCACGAAGCGGGGCTCCCAGCGGGGGCGGAACTTCGCGTTGAACTTGTACAGGGACTCGATCTGGAACCAGCGGGAGAGGAAGACGAGCAGGCCCCTCCAGGCGCGCAGGACGGGGCCCGCGCCGATCTTCTCGCCGCGGGCGAGGGCCGCGCGGAACATCGCGAAGTTGAGCGAGACGTGGGCGATGCCCAGCTTGGGGGCGGCCTGCAGGGCGGCCACGATGAGCAGCTCGTTCATGCCGGGGTCGGCCGAGCGGTCGCGGCGCATGAGATCGAGGGAGACGCCGTCCTTGCCCCAGGGGACGAAGTGGAGGACGGCCTTGAGGTCTCCGTAGGCGCCCGGTTCGTCGTCGGCCTTGTGGGCGGTGGCGATCAGGCAGTCGCCGTCGTCCGGGTCGCCGATGCGGCCGAGCGCCATCGAGAAGCCGCGTTCGGTGTCGGTGCCGCGCCAGTCGTCGGCGGCGCGCTGTATCCGCTCCAGCTCGCGTTCACCGAGGTCACGCACGCGCCGTACGCGCGTCTCGTAGCCATTGCGCTCGATCCGCTTGACCATCTGGCGTACGTTGCGCATCGCACGCCCGGCCAGGGAGAAATCCGCGACGTCCACCACCGCCTCGTCGCCCAGTTCGAGGGCGTCCAGGCCGGTCTCCCGGGTCCAGACCTCGCCACCCGTCTCGGAGCAGCCCATCACGGCGGGTGTCCAGGAGTGGGCCTTCGCCTCGTCCATGAAGCGTTCGATCGCGCCGGGCCACGCCTCCACGTCGCCGATCGGATCACCGCTGGCGAGCATCACTCCGGAGACGACGCGGTAGGTGACCGCGGCCTTGCCGCTGGGGGAGAAGACGGCGCCCTTGTCGCGGCGGAGCGCGAAGTGGCCGAGGGAGTCGCGGGCGCCGTGCTTGTCGAGCAGGGCGCGCAGCTTCGTCTCGTCGTCCTCGGTGAGGCGCGCGGCGGGGTGCTCGGGGCGGAACGCCAGGTAGATGGTGGTGATCGCGGTGAGCAGGCCCAGGGCGCCGAGCGAGCAGCCGACGGTCCAGGACGTACGCCCGTAGTAGTCCACGGGTCCCTCGAAGCCGAACAGGCCGTACAGGACGTGCGCGAGGCGGTCCGTGATGCTCGGGTCGCCGACGACCTTCCCCGGGTGGACGCTTACGATTACCAGGCCGAGGACGAGGGAACCGGCCCCGAGGAGTACGAAGTTGGCCAGCGCACGCCAGCGGCTGCGCGGGTCGGGCAGCGCGGCGAACTCACCCCGATGGCGCAGCAGCAGCGCCAGGAGGGCGAGCGAGATCAGTACCCCGATGACCGAGTGCCGGTACGCGAACTGCGCCACGGCGCCGGCCGGGAGCAGCACCACGGCGGCCCGCCAGGCCCGCCTCTTGTGGCGGCGCAGGCCGTGCGCGAGCAGCAGCAGGAGGACCCCGGAGCTGAGCGCGAGCGCGGCGGCGAAGGGGCCGAGCGCGCCGGGCAGGACCTCGGCGATGGCGTGCATGCGGCTGTTGCGGAAGCGCGGGAAGACACCGGCCGCGACGTTCAGCAGGCCGACGAGGGTGCAGGCGCGGGCGACGAGGGTCGGTACGCCCTCGGGGCTCGGGCCCTGGAGCAGCCGGCCGAGTCTGCCGTCACGGAGCCCGGTACGGCGCCGTCCCTCGGGGCGGCTGCCCTCACTGTCCGGAACCCCACCCGACATTTCCGCATCTATCCTGACAGACATCGCATCCCGTGGTTCTGCGAGAGACCTTGAATCCGGCACCAAAACGGCATCCGGCGACATTGCGCCCTCTAGGACGGCTCTTCAGGGAGTCGGGTTCACTCCCGACCGGAAAACCGCTGGAAAATATCCACGGAACAGGCAGAAAGCGCAGGCAGAGCGTCCCATGGGTCTGACGAGCAACAAGCTCCTCACGTTGGCGGTTCTCCTCGCCGTCGTGCTGTTCATCGGCACGGTCTGGTTCTGGCCGCGCCTGGCCCGCCAGTCCTGGCGGACCGTCACCGGCCGTATCGGTCTCCTCGTTGCCACGCAGCTGGCGATCTTCGCCTCGGTCGGCCTCGCCGCCAATCAGGCGTTCGGCTTCTACGCCACGTGGGCGGATCTCTTCGGCCAGGAGACGAGCCCCGGTGTCGTCGTCGACCACGATCCCGCCAAGGGCGAGACGCCCGTCGACGTGCGCAGCACCCGGGCGGTGAATGTGCCCGGCGGCGGCAGGCCGTCGACCGGCGGCCAGATCCAGAAGGTGGTCGTCAGCGGGAAGGAGGCCGACATAGCGAGCCCGGCGTACGTCTACCTGCCGCCCGAGTACTTCCAGGAGCGGTACAAGAAGCGCACGTTTCCGGTGTCCGTGGTGCTGACTGGCTACCCCGGCACCGCCGAGGCGCTGATCAAGGGCCTGCACTACCCGCAGACCGCCCACGCGGAGGTCAGGCGGGGCAACATGAAGCCGATGATCCTGGTGATGATGCGGCCCACGGTGGCGCCGCCGCGGGACACCGAGTGCGTGGACATCCCCGGTGGCCCGCAGACCGAGACGTTCTTCGCCAAGGACCTGCCCAAGGCCATCTCCGAGCACTACCGGGCGGGCCGCACCGCGGGCAGCTGGGGCGTCATCGGCGACTCCACGGGCGGCTACTGCGCCCTGAAGCTCGCCGTCCACCACCCGGACGTCTACGCCGCGGGGGCGGGCCTCTCCGCGTACTACAAGGCGCCCATCGACGTGACGACGGGTGACCTCTTCCACGGCGACAAGGAGTTGGAGAAGCGCGCCGACCTCATGTGGTACCTCGACCACATGCCGGCGCCCAAGACGTCCCTCCTTGTCACCACCAGCAAACAAGGAGAGGACAACTTCGCGGAGACCGAGAAGTTCATCGGCAAGGTGAAGTCGCCCACCAGGGTCTCGTCGATCACGCTCGACAGCGGCGGGCACAACTTCAACACGTGGCGCAGGGAGATCCCCGCGACCCTGGAGTGGATCAGCGGGCGGCTGAACGGCAAGTAGCTCTCCCGAACGGCAAGGAGCTCACCGGCGCCGACCGGTCCGTCAGCTCCCGCCGATGGCCGTGATGGTCTCCAACTCGACCTCCCCGCGCGCGATCGCGCGCGCGTCCGCGGCCGTCGACCTGCGCAGCGCCTCGTGCAGCCGGGCCGGGGTGAGGACGCCCAGGAAGCGGCCCTCGCTGTCCTTGTCGATGACCGCGATCCAGCCCGCGTCGTGCTGGAGCATCGTCGCGAACGCCTGCTTCAGGGTGGCGCCCACCGGGAGCCAGGCCTCCATGCGGCGGGCGTGGTCCCGGACCGCCCCCCGGCCGCCGTGGGCGTGCTCGGCGGAGATCCAGCCGTGCAGGTTGTTCTCGCCGTCCAGGACCACGGCCCAGCGGGCGTCGAGCTTCGTGGGCAGTGGGTCGTCCAGGTGCAGGACGGGTGGCTGCTCCAGGTCGCCCTCCTCGATGGGCGTTACGGAGAGGCGCTTGAGGCCGCGGTCCGCGCCGACGAAGTCCGCCACGTAGTCGTTGGCCGGGGCGCCCAGGATCGTCGACGGGGTGTCGAACTGCTCGATGCGCCCTTCTCCGTAGACGGCCATGCGGTCGCCCAGACGGACCGCCTCCTCGATGTCGTGCGTGACGAAGAGAACGGTCTTGCGGACGGCCTGCTGGAGGCGGAGGAACTCGTTCTGCAGGTGCTCGCGCACCACGGGGTCGACGGCGCCGAACGGCTCGTCCATCAGGAGCACGGGCGGGTCGGCCGCCAGGGCGCGGGCCACGCCCACCCGCTGGCGCTGCCCCCCGGAGAGCTGCTCGGGGTAGCGGTCCCCGAAGGTGGCGGGGTCGAGGCCGACCAGGTCGAGGAGTTCGGCGGCACGCTCGCGGGCCTTGCCGCGCTTCACGCCGAGCAGGTGCGGGACGGTCGCCGTGTTCTCCAGGACCGTCTTGTGCGGGAAGAGGCCGACCTGCTGGATGACATAGCCGATGCGGCGCCGGAGTCGGACCGGGTCGGTGGTGGATATGTCATCCCCGTCGACATATATCCGGCCCTCGGTCGGCTCGATGAGGCGGTTCACCATCTTCATCGTCGTCGTCTTGCCGCAGCCCGACGGACCGACGAGCGTGACCAGTTCGCCCTCGGCGACCTCGAAGGACAGGTCGTCGACGGCCGTGGTGCCGTCCTCGTACCGCTTGGTGACGTGCTCGAACCGGATCATGATTCCCCATTGTTGCGGGCGTTGTGTAAAGCCCATGTTGCGCCAGTACGACGAGTCTCGGCGATTGTCGGTGCTCCGCGTTAGGGTCGCCAGACGGCCTCAGGAAACGGGACTCGGGGGGAGTGGGGCGGGATGAGCGAGCAGAACTGTCTGGTGACGAACGACTGGATCTGCGGGGAGTACGTCCGCTCCCGCAGCCAGGAGCTGATCGACGCCACCGTGCAGCACATCGGCATCACCGCGGCCTCGGTCGCCATCGGTGTCGCCGTCTCGCTGCCGCTCGCGCTGCTCGCGCGGCGCTGGCGCTTCCTCGCGGGCCCGATCCTCGGCGTGACGACCGTGCTGTACACGGTGCCCTCGCTCGCGATGTTCTCGCTCCTGCTGCCCTTCTTCGGGCTGTCGGCCTCGCTGGTCGTCACGGGCCTCGTGCTGTACTCCCTGACGATCCTCGTGCGGAACATCCTGGCGGGGCTCCAGGCCGTGCCGGAGGAGGCCCGGGACGCGGCCAGGGGCATGGGGTACGGGCCGGTGCGGCTGCTGTGGGAGGTCGAACTGCCGCTCGCGCTGCCCGCGCTGCTCGCCGGTGTCCGCATCACCACGGTCTCGACGGTGGCGCTCACGACCGTAGGGGCGATCGTGGACTACGGAGGCCTCGGATCGCTGATCCTCGACGGCCTCGACACGACCTTCAAGGCACAGGTGCTCACCGCGTCCGCGCTCTGCGTGCTCCTCGCCGTCGTCGCTGACCTGCTCCTCCTCGCCCTCCAGCGGTGGCTGACGCCGTGGACCCGCGTCCGTCGCATACGTACGAAGCGTTCCGCCCCCGCGGAGCGCACGGCCAAGGTGGCTGAACCTGCATGAACGCGATAACCGGCGCGTACGACTGGCTGACCACGGGTGCCAACTGGCAGGGCGAGAAGGGGGTGTGGCACCGCCTCGCCGAGCACCTGTACTTCAGCGGTGTGTGCCTCGCCGTCGCGTGCCTGATCGCGCTGCCGATCGCCCTGTACCTCGGCCACATCGGCAAGGGCGGCGCCCTCGCGGTGAACATCTCGAACATCGGGCGGGCGGTGCCGACGCTCGCGGTGCTCGTGCTGCTCACGCTCACCCCGCTCGGCGAGCGCGGGGACCTGCCGACGCTGATCGCGCTCGTCCTCTTCGCGGTGCCGCCGCTGCTGACCAACGCGTACATCGGGATGCGCGAGGTCGACCGGGCGGTGGTGGAGGCCGCCCGGGGGATGGGCATGAGCGGCCGCCAGCTCTTCGCCCGGGTCGAACTTCCCCTGGCGTACCCCCTGGTCATGACCGGTGTGCGGTCCGCCGGCGTGCAGGTCGTCGCCACGGCGACGCTGGCCGCGATGGCGGGTGAGGGGGGCCTCGGCCGGATCATCACCGCCGGATTCAACCTGCAGAACACGCCCCAAGTGGTGGCGGGCGCACTCCTCGTGGCGCTGCTCGCGCTCTTCGTGGAGGTGGTGCTCGTCGTGGTGGGGAAGGTCTTCAATCCCATGCGAGGGCGCTCGGGCGTCGCGCAGTGATCTTCAAGTGGCAGTCTGTGGCAGTTTCCAGTGTTTCCAAGTTTCCAAGGGCTTTCGAAATGGTGGTTCACCGATGAACAGCACAACGCGTCGCGCGCGACGGATGGCAGGGGCGGCCGTGGCCGTCGTGGCGCTGACCGCGGGGCTCACCGCGTGCGGCGGGGACAGCCTGGAGAAGGACGGCAAGGGTGGCTCGGACAAAGCGGGCGACAAGGGCAAGATAGTCGTCGGCTCGGCCCGTTTCACCGAGCAGAAGGTGCTCGCCGAGCTCTATGTGGGCGTGCTCGAGGACGCCGGATACGACGCCGAGGTCAAGACCGTCCAGAACCGCGAGGTCTACGAACCCGAGCTGAAGAAGGGCACGATCGATGTCGCTCCCGAATACGCGGCGACGCTCGCCGAGTTCCTGAACCTCGGCAAGAACGGCCCGAAGGCGAAGCCGGTCGCCTCGAATGATGTGGACGACACGGTGACCGCGCTGAAGAAGCTCGCCGAACCCCGCGGTCTGAAGGTGCTTCCCGTCGGCGAGGCCGTCGACCAGAACGCGTTCGCGGTGAGCAAGGAATACGCGAAGGAGCACAAGCTCAAGACGCTTTCGGACCTCGGTAAGTCCGGCGAGAAGGTCAAGATCGCCGCGAGTGACGAATGCGAGTCGCGGCCGTTCTGCGCCCCGGGACTGAAGAAGACGTACGGCATCGATGTCGCGGGAATCGACCCCAAGGGCGTCGGCACCACGCAGTCCAAGCAGGCCGTGAAGAACGGCACGGACCAGGTGGTGCTGACCACGACCACCGACGCGACGCTCGACGGCCTCGGTCTGGTGGCCCTTGAGGACGACAAGAAGCTGCAGAACGCGGACAACATCCTTCCGGTTGTGAACGCGAAGGAAGCGGGCGACAAGGAGATAGCCGAAGCGCTCGGGAAGCTGACCAAGACCCTGACGACGGAAGACCTCGCGGAACTCGACCGGAAGGTCGATGTGGAGCGGCAGAAGGAAGCCGATGTCGCCAGGGAGTATCTGGAGTCGAAGGGATTGATCAAGAAGTAGCGCGTCCGGAGGGCGCATCCTCGAAGTGACTCGGCCGAAAGTGGAGTTGAGTGACCGAAGAGGAGCGACAAGGGTGGGGAGTTAGCGCTGTGACGCTGTCATTTTGGCGGGCGGGGCACCATAGTTCGCCTACGCGCGGTAAGTTTCTGGCCATGCCACGTGGACGTCACCGCCATTCCCCACCCTTGCACAGGCTGCTGCCGCCCTCGACGGTCGCAGGGATCTCCGTTGTCTGCGCCGGCGGCGCCTGGCTGTTCGCGGAACCCGTCGTGCTCCGCGGCCTGGTCGCCGCCGCGGCCGCTGCCGCCGTCGTGGGCTCGGTCGTCATGCGCCGCTGGGACCTGGCGGCGGGCAGACGCGTCGCCGAGCTGGGCCGGGCCCGCAAGAGCGACGAATGGCGCTACGAGGAACGCATAGCCGAGTGCGAGTCCGATCTCGACGAGTCCCGCGAGCTGCGAGGCCGCCTGGAGACGAAGCTCCGTTCCAAGCGGGCCGAGCTCGCCGCCCTGCGCAACGAACACGCGGCCCTGCTGCGTCGGTACGCGACCGCGGAGACCGAGCGGGCCAGCGCCCTTGAGGGGCGGCGGCTGCTCGCCATAGAGGCGTCCACCCCGGCGCGCGCACTGCCGCCGGCCCCCGTTCCCGCCGCGGCTCCGGCGCCCGCCCCGGTGCCGGCGCCGGCCGAGGCCGCGGCTCCCGTCGTGTGGCCGGGGGCGAGCACGCCTCCGTCGCTGTACGACCGTGCGAACGCCGCGCTCGACCGGCTCGCGCCGAGGCCTTCCGCCGTACGGAAGCCTGCCGCCGCACCGAAGCCCTCCGTCACGGAGAAGCCTGCCGCCGCACCGAAGCCTTCCGACGGCGCCACGGACGGGGACGAAGCGCGGGGGAAGTCCGGGGCGGCCGAGGGGTACGGCGGGCATGAGCGCGCGGTCGCCGTCGCGCCGCCCGCGCAGAGGCGACGCCAGACCGCTCAGGGCGGCTTCGACTTCTTCGGCACGAAGAGCGAGGCGACCGCCGGGGCGCTGGAATCCGTACAGAACGTGGACCTCGCGGACGTGGTGGGCGAGGAGGCACTCGCCGTGCACAAGGCGGAGTCCGAGGCCGAGTTCAAGAACGCGCCGGAAGGCTCTGCCGAGCAGGGCGTGGGCCAGGTCATCGACCTGACGGCGCACGACGAGACCGAGCAGATCGACGTGGCCGGGCTGCGGACGGCGCTGCGGGCGTAGTGCCGCCCCCGTAGGGGGCACGGGTCACGCCATCCAGCGGTCGTCACGCCATCCAGCGGTCCGGCCGTGCCGTCCTGCGCCCCGTACGGGACCTCTCCGCCTGCGCGGACAGCAGCGCGACCGCCTCATCGGCGGGACGCAGCCGCGCCGTCACCGTCTTGTTGGCCCCCGTGTCGACGTGCACGTCCGCCACGCCCTTGAACCGCTCCCAGGGCCCCTGCGTGAGCCGCACGCTCTGCACCTTCGCGTGCGGCACCAGGGACAGGCGGCGGCGCAGAAGACCGTGCCGCGCCGCGAACACCGTGTCCGTCACCGTCAGGCCGTACCCCTTCCACCACACCGGAAGGCACCACGCGGCCCGCGCGGGAGGGCGGATCAGCTCGGTTGCGGCGGGCACCCGCACGCCCGGCAGGATCCGCGCGATCACGGACTCCGCGACCTCGCGCGGCGCGACCGGGAGCAGCACGCCGTTCGACGAGCCCGCGACGTCCAGTTCCACCCGCACCCAGCCCTGCCGCCGCCACAGCCACGGCTCCACGACGCGCACCGTCTGCACCCGCCCCGGCGGCACCGTCTCGTGCGCCTTGTCGAGCAGCCCGTGGTCGATGCGCAGACCGTCGGGGGACTCGCCGACCTTCCAGTCGTACTCCCCGATGAACCGGCCCACACTGCTGGCGAACGCGCCGCCCAGCATGGGCAGTCCGGTCGCCAGAACTGTCCACAGGTTGTGGGTGGCGAACCACAGGAGGGGCGGCACGACGAGCGTGGCGACGAGCATGCCCCACGTCGTGCCGGTCAGCAGCAGGGAGATCGCGAGCATCCGCGGCTGGACGTGCACCAGGCCGTTGACCGGCGCCTCGCCGACCTCACGTGCCGTCTCGGGCGCGAAACCGGCCGCACGCGCGAGGAGCTCGGCCCGCAGTACGGAGGCCTCCTCCTCGCCCAGATAGGCCAGTTCGTCCTTCTTCTCCGTCCCGACGACGTCCAGCTTGAGCTTGGCGACGCCCGCGATACGGGCCGCGAGCGGCTGCGTCACGTCCACGGCCTGGAGCCGGTCGAGCCGGATGTGGGCGGTGCGCCGGAAGATCAGGCCGGTGCGGATGCGCAGTTCGGTGTCGGTGACGGCGAAGTGCGTGAACCACCAGCTCATGAAGCCGTAGACGGCGCCGCCCAGGAGGACGACGGCGATCCCCGCGAGCAGCTGGGTCACGGGGAGCTCGGAGACCCGCTGCTGCGTGCCGTTCGGGTCGTGCACCGCGAAGCCCACGATGACCGCGACCGGCGCCCAGGCCCTGCGCAGGGGCGTGACGGGGTGCAGGCGCCTCTCTCGCAGGTCCTCGGTGCCCGGGGCGCGTTCTTCCCCCGCCACCTCCTGCACGCCGCTCACAGCCCCGCCGAGCGGGCCTCGCCCAGCTCGGTGAGCCGGTCGCGCAGCCGCTCGGCCTCCTCGGGGATGAGGCCGGGGATCCGCGCGTCCGTGGCGGCGGCCGCCGTGTGCAGCTGCACGCTGGCCAGGCCGAAGTGCCGCTCCACGGGCCCCGATGTCACCTCGACGAGCTGCATCCGGCCGTACGGGACGATGGTCTCCTCGCGCCAGAGCACGCCCCGGCTGATCAGGAGGTCGTCGGCCCGCTCCGCGTACCGCCAGGAGCGCCAGTTGCGCCCCAGCATCGGCCAGCCCCACACCACGAGGGCGAGCGGAACGGCCGCGAAGGCCGCCCACACCGGCCCGGCGAAGATCCACAGGAGCACTCCGACGGCCACCGCGAGCGGCACGAGCCACACCACGAGGAGGAGCCGCCGCATCCGCAGCAGGTCCCGTGGCAGCCCGGTCCACACCGGCTCCGTGACGGACTCTCCCGGCTGTGCGGGCCGTGCCGGTCCCGCCGGTCGTGGCGTCGACGTTTCCATGCCGCAAGCGTACGTAGCCGAGGTGACGGTCGCGTATGAGCGCGCGTACGAGAGAATGCGCGCATGAGCCCCACGACGGAGACCACGCTCGGCATCGGCGGCGCCGCGGAGAGCACCGACATGGTGCTCAACATCGGCCCGCAGCACCCGTCCACGCACGGCGTGCTGCGGCTGCGCCTCGTCCTCGACGGCGAGCGGATCCAGCAGGCGGAACCGGTCATCGGCTATATGCACCGCGGGGCGGAGAAGCTCTTCGAGGCGCGTGACTACCGGCAGATCGTGGTGCTCGCCAACCGGCACGACTGGCTGTCCGCGTTCTCGAACGAACTCGGGGTCGTCCTTGCCGTGGAGCGGATGCTCGGCATGGAGGTGCCCGAGCGCGCCGTCTGGATGCGCACGCTCCTCGCCGAGCTGAACCGCGTCCTCAACCACCTGATGTTCCTCGGTTCGTATCCGCTCGAACTGGGCGGCATCACCCCGGTGTTCCACGCGTTCCGGGAGCGCGAGGAGCTCCAGAACGTGATGGAGGAGATCTCCGGCGGCCGCATGCACTACATGTTCAACCGCGTGGGCGGCCTCAAGGAGGACCTGCCCGCCGGATGGGCCACGCGCGCGCGTGCGGCGGTCGCCTCGGTCCGCTCCCGCATGGACGTCTACGACAAGCTGGTGCTCGGCAACGAGATCTTCCGGGGCCGTACGCGCGGCGTCGGCGTGCTCTCCCCGGAGGCGGTGCACTCCTACGGAGTGAGCGGTCCCATCGCCCGCGCCTCCGGAGTCGACTTCGACCTGCGCCGCGACGAGCCGTACCTCGCGTACGGAGAACTCCAGGACACCCTGAAGGTCGTCACGCGCCAGGAGGGCGACTGCCTGGCCCGCTTCGAGGTGCTCCTCGAACAGACCCACAACGCCCTCGACCTCGCCGACGCCTGCCTGGAGCGGCTCGCCGAGCTGCCGCAGGGGCCGATCAACCAGCGCCTCCCGAAGGTGCTCAAGGCCCCCGAGGGCCACACGTACGCGTGGACCGAGAACCCCCTGGGCATCAACGGCTACTACCTGGTCTCCAAGGGCGAGAAGACCCCGTACCGCCTGAAGCTCCGCTCGGCGTCGTACAACAACATCCAGGCGCTCGCCGAGCTGCTGCCGGGACAGCTCGTCGCCGACATGGTGGCGATCCTCGGGTCACTGTTCTTCGTGGTCGGCGACATCGACAAGTAGCGGGCCGACCGGGCCCAGGGGGTCCGCGATCCCCACCGGCTGGGTCAGCCATCCGAAGTCACCCAGCCCGCCTTCAGCAATCAGCTCGGCCGCCTCTCCCGCGCGCGTGAGGGCCTGTACGTACGCCACCGGGTCACTGGAGGCCAGGGACAGCGGCGGGCGGCCCCCGCTCACGCCCAGGGCCCGCAGGGCCGCGCGCTGGGTCAGCAGGGAGGCTCCGGGCCGCGCGCACGCGTCGAGTGCCACGTGGGCCGTGATGTCGCAGGTGCCGTCCGGCACGGGCGCCGTCTCGCGGCCCGCGCGAAAGCCGGTCAGCGTTCCGAAGGGCGGCCGTCCCGCGCGATCGTGCGCGTAGTCGACCGCGACCGCCAAGCCGCGCGTCAGTGTCGCCGCGGCCCTCGTCCACGCCTCGTCCCTGGGGCGGCCGATCTCCGCGCGCAGGCCGGGCTCGGCGGCGAGCGGCCACCAGCGCGCGAGCCAGGAGGCGTCCGCGCCCTCGACCGGGCCGCCCAGGGATTCGGTGCCGTCCTCGCCCACGAGCACGTGCCGCACCAGACCCTCGGGGTCCACCTCGACGACGTCCAGGGGGACGTTGTCCAGCCACTCGTTGGCGAAGAGCAGGCCGGTGACGCCGACGGGCGGCCGGTCGTGCCACTCGATGCGCGGGTCGAGTCCCGCCGGGCGCCCGGCCCGCTCGACGGCACAGGCACGCGCGCGTGGCGCCACGTCGGCGGGCAGCGCGGCGAGAACGCCCGCGCTCAACTCGCCGCGTCCCGCACCGAGATCGACGAAAACCAACTCGTCCGGGTGGTCGAGTGCCTCGTCCACCCGGCACAGCAGCCGCGCCACCGCGCCCGCGAAAAGGGGCGAGGCGTGTACAGACGTCCGGAAGTGTCCCGCGGGTCCTTCGGGGCGCAGATAGAAGCCGTCAGGCCCGTATAGGGCGTCCTCCATGGCCTCCTGCCAGCCACGCCGCGCGTCTCGCCGCTCACCTCGGACCTCGTTCGTCACGCGAGAAGGCTAAACGGGCCTCCACCTTGGGGAGTACGTGCGAGGGGTACGGATCGGCCCTCCGGTTGACCCCGGAGGGGCTTCCCGCTGCCTACGCTGGGTTACGTGCAACGCGTCTATGACTTCTTCCGCAGACACCCGACCGGGGTCGATGGCTTCTGGGCCGTCGCCCTGCTCGCGGTCTCCGGCATCGGTCTGGTCTCCAATGCCGAGGGGACGGGCGATGACCCGGCGGTCCTGGCCGCCGTCGTCGTCGCCGGCATGTCCGTGGTGGTGGCGCTTCGCCGCAAGTACACCGAGAAGATGCTGGTGCTCACCGTCATTCTCGGTGTCGTCCAGCTGATCTTCGACATCCAGACGATGCCTGCCGACTTCGCGATGTTGGTGATCATCTATACGGCGTCCGCCGACGGTGCGAAGTGGGCCTCGCGGTTCGCCCTGATCGGCGGCCTGTGCGCGGCTCCGCTTTCGTCGATGCGCTGGCCGGTGGAGTCCATAAGCGCCTTCGGCAACGTCCTCTACTCGGTCTTCCAGATGGTGCCCTTCGCCCTCGCCTGGGTGCTCGGCGACTCCATCCGCACCCGCCGCGCCTACTTCGCGCAGCTGGAGGAGCGTGCCGACCGCCTGGAGAAGGAGCGGGCGGCGCAGTCCAAGGTCGCGGTGGCGGCCGAGCGGGCCCGCATCGCCCGCGAGCTGCACGACGTCGTCGCGCACAACGTCTCGGTGATGGTCGTCCAGGCCGACGGCGCCGCCTACGTCCTCGACGCGGCCCCCGAGCAGGCCAAACAGGCCCTGGAGACCATCTCCGGCACCGGGCGACAGGCGCTCGCCGAGATGCGCAGGCTGCTCGGCGTGCTGCGCACCGGCGAGCACCAGGAGGGCGGCGAGTACGTCCCGCAGCCCGACGTCGAGCAGCTCGACGAGCTCATCGAGCAGGTGCGCACGGCCGGCCTCCCCGTCGACTTCAAGGTCGAGGGAACGCCGCGTCCGCTGCCCAGCGGCGTCGAGCTCACGGCGTACCGCATCGTGCAGGAGGCGCTCACCAACACCCGCAAGCACGGCGGCGAGAACACCGGCGCGAGCGTGCGCCTCGTCTACTTCGACGACGGCCTGGGGCTGCTCGTCGAGGACGACGGCAAGGGCGCGCCGCACGAGCTGTACGAGGACGGCGGCGCCGACGGCAGCGGGCACGGCCTGATCGGCATGCGGGAGCGCGTCGGCATGGTCGGCGGCACCCTGGACGCGGGGCCGCGGCCGGGCGGTGGATTCCGCATCAGTGCGCTTCTCCCGCTCAAGCCCGCACATTGACACCTGTCACCGAAACGTCCACGCCCTACGCTCATGACCACATCCGTTTCGCTCGTACATCGCTGACGAGCACATCCACGAAGGGGCCTTTGATGTCGATCCGCGTCATGCTCGTCGACGACCAGGCGCTGCTGCGCACAGGGTTCCGGATGGTGCTCGCCGCACAGCCGGACATGGACGTCGTCGCCGAGGCGGGCGACGGGGTCGAGGCGCTCCAGGTGCTGCGGACGACCGAGGTCGACGTGGTGCTCATGGACGTACGCATGCCGAAACTCGACGGTGTGGAGACGACCCGGCGCATCTGCCAGGACGAGAACCCGCCGAAGGTCCTCATCCTGACGACCTTCGACCTCGACGAGTACGCCTTCTCGGGGCTGAAGGCGGGCGCATCCGGCTTCATGCTGAAGGACGTGCCCCCGGGGGAGCTGCTCGCCGCGATCCGCTCCGTGCACAGCGGTGACGCGGTGGTCGCGCCGTCCACGACGCGGCGCCTTCTCGACCGCTTCGCGCCGATGCTGCCGAACGCGGGCGGGCAGCCGCAGTTCAAGGAGCTGGAGCGGCTCACGGACCGCGAGCGCGAGGTCATGATCCTGGTCGCCCAGGGCCTCTCGAACGGGGAGATCGCGGCGCGGCTCGTCCTGTCGGAGGCCACGGTGAAGACCCACGTGGGCCGCATCCTGACCAAGCTCGGTCTGCGGGACCGGGTGCAGGTGGTCGTTCTCGCGTACGAGACGGGTCTCGTGCGGGCGGGTGGCGGGGCGGCCTAGGGCCCCCGGCCGGGGCGTCAGCGCAGGATGCCCTCCAGGAAGTCGCTGCCCAGGCGGGCCACCACGGTGACGTCCAGTTGGTGCAGCACGTACCGGCCGCGCCGTGTCGTGGTCACCAGGCCCGCCTTCTTGAGAAGTGTGAGGTGCCGGGAGACCTCCGGCGCCGTCAGGCCCATCGCGTGGGCCAGCTCTCCGGTGCTGAAGGGCGCGCGGGCCATGTTGCGGCACAGCCGCAGGCGCACGGGGTGCGCGAGGGCCGTGAGCCGCCGCTCCAGCGTCTCCACCGAGGTGGGCTTGGCCAGGTCCGGGGCGGACACGGGGTAGTGGATCACCGGGCGCCAGCCCGGGGCGTGCAGGATCATCAGGTGCGGCCAGGCGAAGTGCGACGGCACGAATGTGAGCCCCGCGCCCAGGGTGTGGTCCAAGGCGGTCGTGGTGCCCGGCACGAGCTTGTCGGCGGTGATGCGGCTGCGGTCCTCGTCCACCGAGAGCGCGGCCGACACCGAGGTCAGTACTTCGGCGAGGCCCTTGTGGCGCAGGATCTCGGTCTTGTGCCGTGCGTCGGCGGCCAGTTGGACGCGCACCCGCCGCCAGGTGTCCGCGAAGAACGCCTCGTCGCAGTCCTCAAGGAGGCGCCGCAGCCAGGCCCGGACACCCTGTGGGTCGGTCAGGAGCCGGTTGGCGAAGTCCAGTTGGCGGCTGCCGCGCGTGGCGGCGAGCTCCAGGGCGCGAGCGCCCCGGACCGGGTCGACGAGCGGTGAGGGGCCGCCTTCGTCGTAGGTCGTGCCGCAGGTGAACTCCAGGGCAGCCATGACGAAGCGCTCGTCGTCCAGGCGGTCGAGCAGGTCCAGCTCCTCGGAGAGCGTGGCGCCCGGCCTGCCGTCGCCGTCGACGAGCCCGGCGAACGGCATGAAGACGTCCGAGAACGTGTTCCGCCACAGGAAGTCGGCCTCGCACAGCCGGTCGGCGAGGTCCGGCTTGAGGCACGCGGTGGTCGCGGTGGCCCAGCCGTGCAGGCCCGGATGGTGCCCGGGCTCGGCCAGCGCGTGCAGGGCGACGCCCAGCTCCGCCAAAGGCGAAGGGTGGAAGAAGATCCGCTCCTGCGGCAGGCCCGCTATCTCGATGTGCACGCTCATGGATCCATCGTGCACCGCGCCACCGACATCCCAACCGCCGATTGACTGCCGCCGTCAATCGGCGCGACGCCGGGGTGGCACCGGGAGCAGTCTGTGATGACCGGGCCGCACGGCAGTGCCGCCGCCGGACCCGGAATCCGAACTCCCTGTGCCGACCGCGCCACCTGTGCCGACCTTGTTTCCCGTCGACCCAAGGGCGCCCGATAAGTAACAATTGTCATGAGAGGCGAACCCGTCATGAGCATCACCCAGCAGTACCTGCTCGACAGCTACCGCGCCGTCCAGCACGACGAACGCACCCCGCCCGCCCCCGGCAGGCAGGACTGGCAGGTCATCCGTGAGGTGCGCGACTACGGCCGCTTCCGTGCCGTCGTCGAGGAACGCCCCGCCCACGGATGGATCCGGGCCGCGGTGGCCCGGCTCATCCGGGGATCCGGCGCACGAACTCCGCGACTGCGTCACTGACGTCGCCGGCCGTCCACTCCAGGCCCGCCTCGGTCACGGTGACCTCCGTGACCGAGAGGCCGGGCGGCCCGTCGGGGGACCAGCGGCCGAAGAGCTGGGTCTTGGTCTCCTCGGCCTGGCCGAGCGCCGCCTCGGTCAGGACCTCGCAGTCGTACGGCAGCCAGACCTGGAACTGGTGGGTGTGCGGCCGCTCCGGGTGCACGCGTGACCAGGGCACCCCGGCGGCGGCGAACCCTTCGCGCAGTGCGTCGGCGACCACGCGCGCGTGGGCCACGTACTCCGGCAGCCGCGGCAGCGTGTTCTTCAGGCCGAGCAGGGCGGCGACGGCGGCAGGGTACTGCTGGAAGACCTGGCCTCCGTAGCGGTGCCGCCAGGTCCTCGCCTCGTCGACCAGGGTGCGCGGGCCCGCGAGCACCGCGCCGCTCAGGCCGTCGAGGGACTTGTAGAACGACACGTACACGGTGTCCGCGAGCCCGGCGATCTCCGCGAGGGAGCGGCCGAAGTGCGGTGTGCACTCCCACAGGCGCGCACCGTCGAAGTGCACGACGGCGTCGCGTTCCCGGGCGGCCTCCACGACCTCTTCGAGCTCCTCCCAGGACGGCAGCACGAAACCGGCGTCCCGGAGCGGCAGTTCGAGCATCAGCGTCCCGAAGGGCTCCTCGAAGTCCCGCACCTCGTCGGCCGTGGGCAGCCGCGGCTCCCTCGTCGGATGCACCGTGCGCAGCCCGCTCACCGCGGCGAGGGCGCCCCCTTCGTGGATCTCGGGGTGGGCCTTCGGGTGCAGGGCGACGGTCGCGTTGCCCGTGCGGCCCGCCCAGCAGCGCAGGGCGACCTGCTGGGCCATCGTGCCGGTCGGGAAGAAGGCGGCCGTCTCCTTGCCGAGCAGCCGCGCGACCTCGTCCTCCAGGCGGGCGACGACCCCGTTGCCGTAGAGGTCGATGGGCTCGTCCGGGTCCACGACCTCGGAGGCCGCGTCCGCGAGAGCGGCGAGCCGCGTGGCGAGCGGGAGGTGCGCGGACCAGCGGTGCAGGGTGCGGGTGGCGCCTAGGGCGGCGGCCCGGCGGCGAGCGGCGGACTGGTCCTGCCCTGGGTCCTGGGCCTGCTCCGGTTCCTGCACCTGCTGCGGCCCCGCTTCCGGCTCCGGCCCCGGCCCCTGTGCTCCGTCATGTGAAGTCATCCCCCGAGCATGGCGTGCGATCGGCCACCGGTCATATGAATACCCACAGGCTGTGGACAGCGGAGGACGCGGCGCGGACCAATCGCGTTAGCATGACGAGAAATCGTCCGGTACCCCGAGCGGACTGGAACGGGAAGGCGTCATCGCGTGAACGCACCTCATCAGCCAGACCCGCGGGACCGCCCCGCGAGGCTCACGGTGGGCGTCGTGGGAGCGGGCCGTGTCGGCCCCGCGCTCGCCGCGGCACTCCAGCTCGCCGGGCACCGCCCGGTCGCCGCGTCGGGCGTCTCCGACGCCTCCGTACGACGCGCGGCGGCCCTGCTGCCCGACGTCCCCCTCGTCCCCCCCGCCCAGGTCCTGGAGCGCGCCGACCTGGTCCTCCTCACCGTTCCCGACGACGCCCTGCCCGGCCTTGTCGAGGGCCTCGCCGAGACCGGGGCGATCCGTCCCGGCCAGCTGCTGGTGCACACGTCCGGGCGGTACGGCGTCAAGGTGCTCGAACCCGCGCTGCGCGCCGGAGCCCTGCCGCTCGCCCTGCACCCCGCCATGACGTTCACCGGCACTCCCGTCGACGTGCAGCGCCTCGCGGGCTGCTCCTTCGGCGTGACCGCTCCCGACGAGCTGCGCCTCGCCGCCGAGGCCCTGGTCATCGAGATGGGCGGCGAGCCCGAGTGGATCGCCGAGGACTCCAGGCCGCTGTACCACGCGGCGCTCGCGCTCGGCGCGAACCACCTGGTCACGCTGGTCGCCGAGTCCATGGACCTGCTCCGGGACGCGGGCGTGGCCGCCCCCGACCGGATGCTCGGCCCGCTGCTCGGCGCCGCCCTGGACAACGCACTGCGGTCCGGCGACGCAGCCCTCACCGGACCCGTCGCGCGCGGGGACGCGGGCACGGTCGCCGCGCACGTCGCCGAGCTGCGCAAGCACGCCCCGCAGACCGTCGCCGGATATCTCGCGATGGCCCGCGCGACCGCCGACCGCGCGCTCGCCCACGGACTGCTCAAGCCCGAGTTCGCCGAGGACCTCCTGGGCGTCCTGGCCAACGGCGGGAGCACGGCGGGCGAAGCCGAGGGAGGCACCCGGTGACCCGCCTCGTGCACACCGCCGAACTCCTGCGCACGCGCGCACGTGCCGGGCGCCGCGTCGTCGTCATGACGATGGGCGCCCTGCACGAGGGGCACGCCACCCTGATCCGCACCGCACGCCGCATCGCGGGCGACGAGGGCGAAGTCGTGGTCACGGTCTTCGTGAACCCCCTCCAGTTCGGCGCGGGGGAGGACCTCGACCGCTACCCCCGCACCCTGGACGCCGACGTCAAGATCGCCGAACAGGAAGGCGCGGACCTCGTGTTCGCCCCTTCCGTCGACGAGGTCTACCCGGGCGGCGAACCGCAGGTGCGGATCAGCGCGGGCCCCATGGGCGCACTCCTCGAAGGGGCCACCCGCCCCGGGCACTTCGACGGCATGCTCACGGTCGTCGCCAAGCTGCTGCACCTCACCCGGCCCGACGTCGCGCTGTACGGCCAGAAGGACGCCCAGCAGCTCGCCCTCATCCGACGCATGGTGCGTGACCTGAACTTCGGCGTCGAGATAGTCGGCGTACCCACCGTGCGCGAGGACGACGGTCTGGCGCTCTCCAGCCGCAACCGCTATCTCTCCCCGGCCGAGCGGCGCACCGCGCTCGCGCTCTCCCAGGCACTCTTCGCGGGCCGCGACCGGCACGCCGCGCAGGAGGCCCTCCACGCGCGGGCGGCGCTCGCCCCCGTCACGCACGCGCGTGCCGACGCCCTGAACGCCCTGGGGGAGTCCCGCGCCGCGGCCGACACCCACGCGGTCGCCCAGTCCGTCACCCCGTCCGTGCCCGGCGGCCCCGCGGCCGTCCGTGCCGCCGCCCGCCAGATCCTCGACCAGGCGGCCCGCGCCGAACCCCCGCTCGAACTGGACTACTTGGCGCTGGTCGACCCGGCCGACTTCACGGACGTACGGCCCGGCCACACCGGCGAAGCGGTCCTCGCCGTGGCGGCCAAGGTCGGCGCGACCCGGCTGATCGACAACATCCCGCTCACGTTCGGAGCCACCACATGAGTGCCACCGGAATACGGCTGCACGCCCCCGCCCCCGGCTGGTCCCTGGCGGCCGACGTCGTCGTCGTCGGCTCCGGAGTGGCCGGTCTCACCGCGGCCCTGCGCTGCTCGGCGGCGGGCCTGAGGACCGTCGTGGTCACCAAGGCCAGCCTGGACGACGGCTCCACGCGCTGGGCCCAGGGCGGCGTCGCCGCGGCACTCGGCGAGGGCGACACCCCCGAGCAGCATCTGGACGACACCCTCGTGGCGGGCGCCGGCCTGTGCGACGAGGAGGCCGTGCGCATCCTGGTCACCGAGGGCCCCGACGCCGTGCGCCGCCTCATCGAGACCGGCGCCCACTTCGACACGGGCCCCGAGGGCGCCATCGAGCTGACCCGCGAGGGCGGCCACCACCGCCGCCGCATCGCGCACGCGGGCGGCGACGCGACCGGCGCGGAGATCTCCCGCGCCCTGGTCGAAGCAGTGCGCGCGCAGGGCATACCGACCGTCGAGAACGCCCTCGTGCTCGACCTCCTCACGGATGCCGACGGCCGCACCGCGGGCGTCTCCCTGCACGTCATGGGAGAGGGCCAGCACGACGGCGTGGGCGCGGTCCACGCTCCCGCGGTCGTCCTCGCCACCGGCGGCATGGGCCAGGTCTTCTCGGCGACCACGAACCCGTCCGTCTCGACGGGCGACGGCGTCGCGCTCGCCCTGCGCGCGGGCGCCGAGGTCAGCGACCTGGAGTTCGTGCAGTTCCACCCCACCGTGCTCTTCCTGGGCGCCGACGCGGAGGGCCAGCAGCCGCTGGTTTCCGAGGCCGTGCGCGGCGAGGGCGCCCACCTCGTGGACGCGGACGGCGTGCGCTTCATGGTCGGGCAGCACGAGCTCGCGGAGCTCGCACCCCGGGACATCGTCGCCAAGGGCATCACGCGGCGCATGCAGGAACGGGGCGCCGAGCACATGTACCTGGACGCCCGGCACTTCGGCGCCGAGATGTGGGAGAACCGCTTCCCGACGATCCTCGCCGCCTGCCGCTCCCACGGCATCGACCCGGTGACCGAGCCCATCCCCGTCGCCCCGGCCGCGCACTACGCCTCGGGCGGCGTCCGCACGGACCCGCGGGGCCACACCACGGTCCCGGGCCTGTACGCCTGCGGCGAGGTCGCCTGCACCGGCGTGCACGGAGCGAACCGCCTGGCCTCCAACTCCCTTCTGGAGGGCCTGGTCTACGCCGAGCGCATCGCCGCGGACATCGCCTCCCGGCACGCGGAGAACGCCCTCCACGCGCGCGTGCCCGCACCGGTTGCCCACCCCGACACCCCGGCGCACCCCCTGCTGCCCCCCGAGGCCCGCTTCGCCATCCAGCGCGTGATGACCGACGGCGCCGGAGTGCTCAGGTCCGCCGACTCCCTCTCCGAGGCCGCGGCCCGGCTCGCCCGCATCCACGCCGAGGCCGCGGGCGCGCTCGCCGAGGACGGCAAGACGGCGGAGCCCGGCGTCGACACCTGGGAGACCACCAACCTCCTGTGCGTCGCCCGCGTCCTGGTGGCCGCCGCGCAGCGCCGCGAGGAGACCCGCGGCTGCCACTGGCGCGAGGACCGCCCCGACCGCGACGACGAGGCCTGGCGGCGCCACATCGTCGTACGTCTCAACGCGGACCGGACGCTGGCCGTGCAGACGACCGAGACCGCAGAGTTCCCTCCGACGACCAGCCTTCAGGAGAAGTGACCGTGAGCAGCACCCCCGACGACCTCCCTCTCGCCCCCACCGGCGGCTGCGGCGATGCCTGCGGCTGCGGCGGAGACGACGCGTACGACCCCCTGGAGTGCGGCCTGGACCCCGCTCTCGCGCAGCTCCTGACCGAGGCGGGGCTCGACCCCGTACAGGTCGAGGACCTCGCGCACCTGGCGATCGAGGAGGACCTGGACGGCGGCGTGGACGTCACGTCGGTCGCCACGATCCCCGAAGGGGCCGTCGCCACCGGCGACTTCACCGCGCGCGAGGCCGGCACCGTCGCGGGCCTGCGTATCGCCGAAGCCGTCATCTCCATCGTCTGCACGGACACCTTCGAGGTGGAGCGGCACGTCGAGGACGGCGAGCGCGTGGAGGCCGGCACCAAGCTCCTGAGCGTCACCACCCGCACCCGCGACCTGCTCACCGCCGAGCGCAGCGCGCTGAACCTCCTGTGCCGCCTCTCCGGCGTGGCGACGGCCACGCGCGCGTGGGCCGACGCCCTCGAGGGGACGAAGGCCAAGGTCCGCGACACCCGCAAGACGACGGCCGGGCTGCGCGCCCTGGAGAAGTACGCGGTGCGCATGGGCGGCGGCGTGAACCACCGCATGTCGCTCTCCGACGCGGCGCTGGTGAAGGACAACCACGTGGTGGCCGCCGGAGGCGTGGAGCAGGCCTTCAAGGCCGTGCGCGAGGCCTTCCCCGACCTGGCCGTCGAGGTCGAGGTCGACACGCTCCACCAGCTGCGCGAGGTCGTGGACGCGGGCGCCGACCTGATCCTCCTGGACAACTTCACGCCGGGCGAGACCGAGGAGGCCGTGGCCCTCGTGGACGGCCGCGCGATGCTTGAGTCCTCCGGCCGCCTCACCCTGGAGAACGCCAAGGCGTACGCCGAGACGGGCGTGGACTTCCTTGCGGTGGGCGCTCTCACCCACTCCTCGCCGGTCCTGGACATCGGCCTCGACCTGCGCGCGGCGGAGTGACGACGACATGCTGCTGACCATCGACGTCGGAAACACCCACACCGTCCTCGGCCTCTTCGACGGCGAAGACATCGTCGAGCACTGGCGCATCTCCACCGAAGCCCGCCGCACGGCGGACGAACTCGCCGTGCTCCTCAACGGGTTGATGGGCATGCACCCGCTCCTCGGTGACGAGCTGGGTGACGGCATCGACGGCATCGCCATCTGCTCGACGGTCCCCTCCGTCCTGCACGAACTGCGCGAGGTCACCCGTCGCTACTACGGAGACGTGCCCGCCGTCCTCGTGGAGCCCGGCATCAAGACCGGCGTGCCGATCCTCATGGACAACCCCAAGGAGGTCGGCGCCGACCGCATCATCAACGCGGTCGCGGCGGTCGAGCTCTACGGAGGCCCCGCCATCGTCGTCGACTTCGGTACGGCGACGACGTTCGACGCGGTCTCCGCGCGCGGGGAGTACACCGGAGGCGTCATCGCCCCGGGCATCGAGATCTCCGTCGAGGCCCTCGGCGTGCGGGGCGCCCAGCTCCGCAAGATCGAGCTGGCACGGCCGCGCAGCGTCATCGGCAAGAACACCGTGGAGGCCATGCAGTCGGGCATCCTGTACGGCTTCGCGGGCCAGGTCGACGGCGTCGTGCAGCGCATGGCGCGCGAGCTCGCGGGTCCGGGCGGCGACCCCGACGACGTGACGGTCATCGCGACCGGCGGCCTCGCGCCCATGGTGCTCGGCGAGGCCACGGTCATCGACGAGCACGAGCCGTGGCTGACCCTCATCGGCCTCCGCCTCGTCTACGAACGGAACGTCTCCCGGAGTTGAGGACCCCACGCCCGCCCCACTCCCCGACGAACTCCCGACGGCTCATAACTGACGGCTCACAAGCGGGGCTTGCGCACACAACCCTGCGCCCCATACAAGAGTCTGCGCAGGGACGGGTCGGGTACGGGGTTCGGACGGGCTGGGGCGAATGAGGCGTAAGGGACGACTGTGGGCTGCTGCGGCGGCGGCCACGGCACTGGCGATACCGGCGGCGGGCCCAACAGCCCCCGCCCAGGCCGCCACACGAGCCGCCCCACAAGCAGCCACGCAGACCGCACCACAGACCGCCCCACAGGCCGTCACGCAGGCTCCGGCTGCCCCCAGGACGCCCCGGACGCCCCAGCCCTCCCCGAGCCCCACAGGTCCTCCTGACGACCCCGCAGAGGTCTGGTCCCGCATCCAGGTCGCCGCCCACATATCCCTGCCCCGCACTGAATCAGCCGTCTCCCCGGACCCTCGCGTCGAGTTCATCGACGGCGCGAAGTCCCTCCCCAAGCCCCGAAACCTCACGTTCGTCATCGACGCGAGCGGCCTGCGGGGCATCGCCACCGTCAAGGTCACGAACAAGCGGTGCACGGCCGAAGGCGCCGTCATCACCTGCGGTTTCGACAAGTACCTGCGCACCCCCGACAAGGCCTTCTCCGTCACCGCCGTCGGCGACGCCGCCGCGAAGGGGAAGTCCGGGACCATCCGCTACACCCTGACCGGCGACCGCGTCACCGAGAGCACGGACACGACCCGCGTCACGGTCGGGACCCCTGGGATGGAGGTCGCCCAACTCCCGCACAAGGAGGGCCTGAAGCCCGGCCAGGACATCGGGCTCCCGGTCGTGCTGCGCAACACCGGCGATCTGCGGACCGAACAGATCGCCCTCAAGGTGGCGGGCGACGCGGGCCTGAAGCTCGCCGGGCGGCACAGCAACTGCCACTACCGAGTGGGCTCCTACGGGGACTACGACTCCGAGGCCACCTGCTACTTCAAGCGGGCGGTACGACCCGGCGAGACCGTGGCCCTGGCCTCGCCGCTGCCCGGGTCGCTCACCAGTGACGCCTTCCACACCTGGGCGACGTACTCCGCGGAGGCCGTACCGGCGGAGGAGGACACCAGCGTCGCGGGCGACGCGGGCAGCGGCCCGGAGCTCGGCCTCGTCCCCGCGCGGGGCCGGGGCACGGACTTCGCGCCCGAGCACGTGGTGCGGTACGCGGCCCGGAACACCGCGGACGTCCGCGCGCAGGGCGACACCCTGCAGCCCGGCGCGAAGGGCGCGACCCGCGAACTCTCCTTCGGTCTGCTCAACGCGGGCCCTGCCCTGGTGGCCCGCCCCCTGCGCGAACCGGCCCTCTACGTAGACGTGACGCTCCCCAAGGGCGTCGTGGCGACCTCCGTACAGCTCGACGAAGAGCCGGACGAGAAGGCGGGCGGCGACTGCTTCACGTACGAGAACGGCGAGCGCAAGCCGTTCCGGGCGGGGCACCGGCGCTATCTGTGCCCCGATGCCGGGTGGCAGGACTCCGGGGACAGCCAGTCCTTCCACTTCGAGGTCCGCTACGAGAAGGACGTCGAGGACGTCAGGGGAACGGTCCGGGTGCGCTCCGGAGACGCCGACCGCCCCGGAGACGGCGGCTTCGAGATCAACGACCCGGTTCCGTCGAACGACAAGGCGGAGATCGTCGTCGGCAAGGCAACCGCCGACGCGCAGACCCGCCCCATGGCGGAAGCGGGCGCGGGCGTCCTGCCCTGGATCGCGGCGGGCGCCGCCGCGCTGCTCGGCGTCGGAGCGGTCGTCTTCGCGACGGTCCGCCGCCGCTCGGAGTGACCCGGGGCGCCACCGCGGCCCGCCCCGAAAGAAGCCACCCGCAAAAGACGCCGCCACAAGCCACGCCACATATTGGCGTTAAGCGGATTTTGTCCACTTCGCACGTATCGTCAGGCCATGCCCACGCCATACGGATCTCGCGGCGGCATGGCCTTCGGTGCGGAGGAGCTGCGTGTGCTCCGCCGCGCTCTGGCCCTCGCCCTGCATCCCAGCCCCGTCTCCGACGCGGACGTCCAGGACTGCCTACGCCTAGCCGACGCCGTCGACGAAGCGGTCAGCGAGGGCGCCAGGCTCCGCGCCTTCCTGCTGGCCGACCTCTCCCGCTACCGAGCGGCCCTGCCCGGCACCGCGACCGGCTACCTCGCGCTCCTGGAGGACGTCCTCGGTGCCGGCTACCAGCCGGGCGCCGACGACCTCGCCGCGCTGCGCGCCCTGCGCGGCAACCCGGCGGCCGCCGCCCTCCTGGACCGCTGCCGGACCGTCGCCGAACAGGCCGTACGCGCCCGCCTCTCGGGCCGGTCCCATACGACCGTCCCGGCGCCCCGCCCCCTCGTCCCCGCCTCCCGCACGCGCCTGCTGGCCCTCCCCGGCGGCCGGAGCGAGGCGGACGACCGGACGGCGCCCAAGCCCAAGACGCCGAACTCCCCGCCGGGGAAACCGGCCCAGCCCGAGCCGCCACGCCCCGTGCCGACCCCGGCCGAGGTCTTCCCTCCCAAGCGCCGCCCGACGGACCCGCCGCACCAGCTCGCCGCGGGCTAGCTACTCTGGGGGCATGGAATACGTCTCCGCGCTCCTGCCCCCCGTAGTGATGGCCGTGTTCTTCGGCGGTCTCATCGTGACGATCGTGAAGACCCAGGGCGGCGCCAACAAGGCGAAGGAGGACGCGGCCGTCGACGCCGTGCTCTCCCGCGCCGAAGGCGCCCGGCAGACCCCCAAGGCCTGACCGGTACCAGGCCGAGGCCTGACCAGGGCTTCCGGTGACCCGAGGTCACCATCCGCACACTCTTGGCGTACGACTCGCTCACATTCCGAGTCGTACGCCCTTTTTGTTGGGGAAATGGCACCTCCGCCACGTCCGTCACGTCATTAGTGACATCTCCCACTATTGTTCTGGTGTGCCTCGCCCCTTGGGAGAACTCGAAGACTCAGTCATGACACGGGTGTGGAAGTGGAACCGCCCCGTGACCGTTCGAGAAGTCCTGGAAGACCTTCAGCAGGAACGGTCCATCGCGTACACCACTGTCATGACCGTTTTGGACAATCTTCATCAGAAGGGCTGGGTGCGCCGTGAAGCGGAAGGCCGTGCCTATCGATATGAGGCGGTCTCCACTCGGGCCGCCTACGCCGCCGCACTGATGAACGAAGCATGGTCGCAGAGCGACAACCCGGCCGCCGCTCTCGTCGCGTTCTTCGGGATGATGTCGGAGGAACAGCGCGAAGCACTCAGTGACGCGATGCGGATCGTGGGCCCCGTCTCTCAGGCCCCGATCTCTCAGGCCTCCAACTCCGAAGCCCCGATCTCCGAACCCTCGATCTCCGAAGCCCCGATCTCCCGAGATCCCGCCACTCAAGCCGCGGAGAACCCCGGCGAGGCGGAGCCCGAAGCAGAGCGATAGCGTCCGGTCATGCCAGCAGAACCCCCTGAACTCAGCGCTAAAGCAGTCTCCGTACGCCGGGCGCGCACAGCCGATGTGCCGGTCGTGCGCAACCTCCTGGACTCCTACGCCCGTCAGGGGATCCTGCTCGACAAAGCGACGGTCGCGCTTTACGAGTCCCTCCAGGAGTTCTGGGTGGCGGAACGCGACGACAACGCCGAGGTCGTCGGCTGCGGCGCCCTGCATGTGATGTGGGAAGACCTCGCGGAAGTCCGCACTCTCGCCGTGAACCCCGACGTCAAGGGGGCCGGAGTGGGGCATCAGGTGTTGGGGAAGTTGCTGCAGACCGCTCGCTGGCTCGGTGTCCGGCGGGTTTTCTGTCTCACCTTCGAAGTCGACTTCTTCGCGAAGCACGGCTTCGTGGAGATCGGTGAGACACCTGTCGACGGAGATGTCTACAGCGAGCTGCTGCGTTCCAAAGATGAGGGCGTCGCGGAGTTCCTCGGCCTCGAACGAGTGAAACCGAACACCTTGGGCAACAGCCGGATGCTTCTGCATCTGTGATCGTCGCCGGTATTCCGGGCTGCCTGCTGCCCCGGTTCCCTATGTCCGAAACGCGCATGTTTCCTGGGTTCTCGGGGTCGTCGGTCTCTCCCGGGGGTTTGTGTTTTCCCAGCAAAAGCGGTTTGCTTTCCGACGTACTGCAGTACTGCATATAACAGGGGGCGGCGATTCTGCGGCTCACGCCGTGCGATCCGGCCCTAAGTTATCGATGAAAGGAAATCCGGTGGCACAGAAGGTTCAGGTCCTTCTTGTCGATGACCTCGACGGTGGCGAGGCAGACGAGACCGTGACGTTTGCGCTGGACGGCAAGTCGTACGAGATCGACCTCACCACGTCGAACGCGGACAAGCTCCGCGGTCTCCTTGAGCCTTACCTCAAGGGTGGTCGTCGTACCGGTGGCCGCGGTTCGGCCGGGCGCGCCAAGGCCCGTGCCTCTGCCGCGAGCGGCGGTCAGGACACCGCGGCGATCCGTGCCTGGGCGAAGGACAACGGTTTCGAGGTCAACGACCGCGGCCGTGTCCCCGCTTCCATTCGCGAGGCCTACGAGAAGGCCAACGGCTGACGACGGGTCCGTCGCAACCGGACCCGGTGGCACTGCGTTGCCGCCGTGTCCACAAGCCGTACGAGACCGGAGCCCACGGCGGGGTCGCTGTGGGGCACGGTGCCACCCCCCACGCAGGACAGGGACGGCAGTGCCGGCAGCGTCGGCTCCACCTCGCACCCGGGCTCTGGGGGTCGCAGCCACACGGCGGCCCCCTGCGAGCCGGACCACCCCGGAGGCGTGGGCGCGTCGATCCGTCCGCCCGCACCGATGGCCGTGAGGTCCAGTGGGATGTCACCCCACTCCAGCCACTCCAGGAGCCCGGGCAGTTCGTCGGCGCTCCCCGCGGCCACGAAGAGCCGCATCGATTCTCCTCGCAGAGCCACCGGAGCCTTCGGTCCGAGATGCCTCAGCGCGGCGAAGCCGGCCTCGGCGGGCAGCTGCAGTACGTCGAAGCGGAGCCCCGTCAGGAGCCGCACCGGCAGCCCGGGGCGGCGGTCCTCCGTCGCCCAGCCGAGTTCGTTCTCGTACCACTGACGCACCGGGTCGCTCTGCTCGACCGGTACACGGGGCTGGGGAACGGTGAAAGCCATGCATGGAGCAACCGCCCGGAAGCGTCCGGGGTTACGCAGCGTGTCGTCACGATCGCGCTCAGTGCCCGGAAAGGGGGCGTAAGGGCGTGTTCGGCCGCGCAAGGGTGTTCGCCCGTAGCGGAGGGAACCGGCGCGCGCCGCATGGAGTGTCAGTCCTTGCGGGTAAGACATCCCTAGTGGGGAGGGGCGACACACGCGCGAGGCCGTCTCACGTTCGCCATCGGCGTAGTGGTGGTGAGGGTAAGTGCTTGGCCTGCGGGAACATCGTCTCGCACCATCGGGTTGGAGCAGTTGTCGGCGTTCGGGGTCAGGAGGCACCTCTTGTTCTCGGCCGGGTGTCGGCAGTTGGAATGAGCGGTCCCCGCTTGCGGGACTAAGCTGCGGAAGGACAGGGAGGGGACAGCCCCCTTACTGCCTGACCGCTCTGAGGAGCGATTAACGATGTTCGAGAGGTTCACCGACCGCGCGCGGCGGGTTGTCGTCCTGGCTCAGGAAGAAGCCCGGATGCTCAACCACAACTACATCGGCACCGAGCACATCCTCCTGGGCTTGATCCACGAGGGCGAGGGTGTCGCCGCTAAGGCCCTGGAGAGCCTCGGGATTTCGCTCGAGGCGGTCCGCCAGCAGGTGGAGGAGATCATCGGTCAGGGCCAGCAGGCCCCGTCCGGCCACATCCCCTTCACCCCCCGTGCCAAGAAGGTCCTGGAGCTTTCGCTCCGCGAGGCCCTTCAGCTGGGCCACAACTACATCGGCACGGAGCACATCCTGCTCGGCCTGATCCGCGAGGGCGAGGGCGTCGCAGCCCAGGTCCTCGTGAAGCTGGGCGCCGATCTCAACCGGGTGCGGCAGCAGGTCATCCAGCTGCTCTCCGGATACCAGGGCAAGGAGACCGCCACCGCCGGCGGTCCTGCGGAGGGCACGCCTTCCACGTCCCTGGTGCTCGACCAGTTCGGCCGGAACCTCACCCAGGCCGCTCGTGAGTCCAAGCTCGACCCGGTCATCGGGCGCGAGAAGGAGATCGAGCGGGTCATGCAGGTGCTGTCCCGCCGCACGAAGAACAACCCCGTGCTCATCGGCGAGCCCGGCGTCGGCAAGACCGCCGTCGTCGAGGGCCTGGCGCAGGCCATCGTCAAGGGCGAGGTGCCCGAGACGCTGAAGGACAAGCACCTCTACACGCTTGACCTCGGCGCGCTGGTCGCTGGCTCCCGCTACCGCGGTGACTTCGAGGAGCGCCTGAAGAAGGTCCTCAAGGAGATCCGCACCCGCGGCGACATCATCCTGTTCATCGACGAGCTCCACACCCTGGTGGGTGCGGGCGCCGCCGAGGGCGCGATCGACGCCGCGAGTATCCTCAAGCCGATGCTGGCGCGAGGCGAGCTGCAGACCATCGGTGCCACGACGCTGGACGAGTACCGCAAGCACCTGGAGAAGGACGCGGCCCTCGAGCGCCGCTTCCAGCCCATCCAGGTCGCGGAGCCGTCCCTGCCGCACACCATCGAGATCCTCAAGGGTCTGCGCGACCGTTACGAGGCCCACCACAGGGTCTCCATCACGGACGAGGCGCTGGTGCAGGCCGCCACCCTGGCCGACCGGTACATCTCGGACCGCTTCCTGCCGGACAAGGCGATCGACCTGATCGACGAGGCCGGTTCCCGGATGCGCATCCGCCGGATGACCGCGCCGCCGGACCTCCGCGAGTTCGACGAGAAGATCGCGGGCGTGCGTCGCGACAAGGAGTCGGCCATCGACTCCCAGGACTTCGAGAAGGCGGCGTCTCTCCGCGACAAGGAGAAGCAGCTGCTCGCGGCGAAGGCCAAGCGCGAGAAGGAGTGGAAGGCCGGCGACATGGACGTCGTCGCCGAGGTCGACGGCGAGCTCATCGCCGAGGTCCTCGCCACGGCGACGGGCATTCCGGTCTTCAAGCTGACCGAGGAGGAGTCCTCGCGTCTGCTGCGCATGGAGGACGAGCTCCACAAGCGGGTCATCGGCCAGAAGGACGCCATCAAGGCGCTTTCGCAGGCGATTCGTCGTACGCGCGCCGGTCTGAAGGACCCGAAGCGTCCCGGTGGCTCGTTCATCTTCGCCGGCCCGTCCGGTGTCGGTAAGACGGAGCTTTCCAAGACGCTCGCCGAATTCCTCTTCGGTGACGAGGACGCCCTGATCTCCCTCGACATGTCGGAGTTCAGCGAGAAGCACACGGTCTCGCGTCTCTTCGGTTCGCCGCCCGGATATGTCGGTTACGAAGAGGGCGGTCAGCTGACGGAGAAGGTCCGCCGCAAGCCGTTCTCGGTCGTCCTCTTCGACGAGGTCGAGAAGGCCCACCCCGATATCTTCAACTCGCTGTTGCAGATCCTGGAGGACGGTCGTCTGACCGACTCCCAGGGCCGGGTCGTGGACTTCAAGAACACGGTCATCATCATGACGACCAACCTCGGCACGCGGGACATCTCCAAGGGCTTCAACCTCGGTTTCGCCGCCGCGGGTGACGTCAAGACGAACTACGAGCGCATGAAGACCAAGGTCAACGACGAGCTGAAGCAGCACTTCCGCCCGGAGTTCCTGAACCGTGTCGACGACACGGTGGTCTTCCACCAGCTCACCGAGGAAGACATCATCCAGATCGTCGACCTCATGCTCGCCAAGGTGGACGAGCGTCTCAAGGACCGCGACATGGGCATCGAGCTCAGCGGTGACGCGAAGAAGCTCCTCGCCAAGAAGGGTTACGACCCCGTCATGGGCGCCCGGCCGCTGCGCCGGACGATCCAGCGCGAGGTCGAGGACATCCTCTCGGAGAAGATCCTCTTCGGCGAGCTCCGCCCCGGCCACATCGTGGTCGTCGGCACGGAGGGTGAGGGCGACGAAGCCAAGTTCACCTTCCGCGGCGAGGAGAAGGCGGCGCTTCCGGACGTCCCGCCGATCGAGCAGGCGGCTGGTGGCGCCGGGCCGAACCTGAGCAAGGAGGCGTAAGCCTCCGGCCCGCAGAGCAGTGCAGGGGCTGCCCCGGATCGTTTCTTACGGTCCGGGGCAGCCCCTTTCTGGCTTTGTCCGGCTGCGGGTGCGTTGTGGTTGCTCGCGCAGTTCCCCGCGCCCCTTTGGGGCGCTCCCCGCGGCTACGACGTGATCGTGATCCCCTCCGGTACGTTCCGCACGCGGGGGAGGCGGGGGTTCACCCGCAGGACGCTCAGGTTCGGGAAGCGGGCGAGCCAGGACATGTCCGTGTCGGCCAGCTCGGCGGTGACCCACAGATGGGTGAGCTGCTCGTGCTCCAGGCCGTCGAGAAGCTCCTCGGTGCGCATGACGCCCACGACCTGGATCCACGGCCGCCCGCCGAGGTGCCGCAGCGCCGCGAGCTCGGCGGTGTCGGACACCGGGAAGTACAGGCCGACCGGATCGAGGTGGGCGATGATCTCGCGCGCGTACCGCTCCGTGTCGAAGTGCCGCCAGGGGCGGACCAGCTCGGTGCGGATGGACAGCGCCGAGCGGTGGCGCAGCCGGGCGAGGTAGTCGATGGCGGCGTCGTCCTGGACGCGGGTGGCCGTGATCGCCAGGAGGAGCGCCTGCTGGTCGCTCGGCACCTGCTCGGGGTCCGGCAGCTGCTCCAGGACGATGGGACCGACCCAGCCGAGGCTGCGGGCGGCCAGCTCCGTCGTGGGGCGCACGAGGTTCTTTGTGCGGTCGTGGACGAGCTGCTGCACCGCCGGGTCGAGCTCGGTGACGTGCTCCAGACAGGCCGCGGCCATCAGGCGCCGGTGGTTCACGTGCGGGCGGCGCAGGTTCGGGGCGGCGGCCAGGAGCCGCTCCAGGAAGTCGGCGCACTCCTCGGGACGTGCGTGGGCGGCGGCCATGCGGATGACCTCCTCCCACTCGGCGCGGTGCGCGTGCTCGACGAGGGCGCGGAGCCGGCCCCGGGCCACTATCTCCTTGGCGGCCAGGTAGTCCTGGAAGGTGCGGTGGATGAAGTCCACCGAGAGGCCCGCCTGTTCGCGAAGGAGCCCCGTGCGGTGCAGCAGATGACGGAAGATCTTCTCGCCGTCGCCCTCGGCGCGTGCGGAGGGGATGGCGGGCAGGGCGCCGTCCAGGATGGAGACGACGCGCTCACGCGGCAGCTCCGAGACGCCCTCCTCCACCATCGCGTGGGCCAGCTTGCGCAGGAGCAGCTCCCGGGGGCCCTGCTGGAGGCGCACGTCATCGGCGTACAGGACGTCGCGTTCGGGGTCGCGGCGCTGGAGGAGCATCTCCAGGGCGGCGTCGTACAGCTCCTTGCGGCCTTTGGGCAGGGAGCCGGAGCGGTCGCGGTTGAGGGCGCATATCAGGCCGCACATCAGGGGGTTGGTGGCGAGCTGGCGCAGCTCGCGGTAGATGCGCACGGAGTGCAGCAGCCGCTCCTCGTACTCCCGCAGCTTGTCGCGGTCCGCCTGTTCCTTGCACTGGTCGTCGCTCATCGCCGCCGCGTGCCAGTCATGGATGAAGCGGGTGACCTGGTCGCGTGACATCGGCGCGAGGGAGAGTTCCTTGAAGCCCTCCTCGGCGAGGCGCTCCTGGGCGAGCCAGCCGTCCTCGACGGCGGAGGGGCGGGACGTCACCAGGCAGCCGTTGCCGGAGAAGATGCGCAGCAGGCGCCGCAGCTGGTTGCGCAGCTCGCCGCGGGTGGCCTCCGGGGCCTCGTCGATCCCGTCGACCAGGAGCATGGCGCGGCCCGCGAGCAGCGTGCGCACGACCCAGCCCTCCGGTGCCTGGTCGGCCAGCGGGTGGCGGATGGCGTGCAGGAAGTCGTCCGGGGCGGGGAAGCCCTCGCGGGCGAAGCGGCGTACGGGCAGCACGAAGGGCACCCGGGCGCCCTCGCGCGCCGCGGCCACGGCGAGCCACTGCACGAGGGTCGTCTTGCCCGAGCCCGCCACACCGCGCAGCAGCACCCGCTCGGGGCCCTCCAGGGCCCGGTCGGCGAGCAGCACGGTCCGTGGTTCACCCGGTACGCCGCTGCCGCTGCTCTCCTCCGCCTCCAGGCTGAGGTAGGTGTCCTCAAGGGCCCAGCGGTCCGGCGCGTTGGCGAGGTCCACGCCGACGATGGTGAGCCAGCCGTGCTGACGTACGACCTCCTCGGCGTACAGGGACTCGAAATCCCGGTCCTCCTGCGAGCGTTCGGGCTGGCGGGCGGCGGCCTCCGCGTCGTTCAGGTCGATGAGCTGGCGGATGCGGCTCGCCCGCTCGGCCATGTGCCGCTGGATGTACGGGGAGCGCCGGACGAAGTGGTAGAGGACGTGCAGGCACACGGCCACGAGCAGTTCGTCGTGGAACCACGCGGCGCCGGGGGAGAGGGAGCGGTCCGCGCCCTGCACGGCGCCCCTCAGCCGCCGTGCGTAGTCCTGCGGCCCGAGGCGCACGGCGTCCACGTCCGTGAGGTCCAGTTCGCCGATGGCAAGGAGCGTGCGCGTCAACACGTCGACCACGGAAGCGAGTTCGGTCGACGGTGCGGCGCGCGCCTCGGCGGCGACGTGGACGAAGTCCGCGGCGGTGCGGTGCACGTCGTCAGGTGTCGCCGGGGCGTCGGCGCCGCGCCAGGTGGCGAGGGCGGCGATCAGGTCGGGCGTGACGGGCGGCTGCTCGGTGGGCAGCCGGATGAGCCGTTGTACCAGGGGTGCGGCGAGCGTCGAGGGGATGCGGACAACGGGCTCCATGGACATAGCGGGTCCCTGCGGGTGGGATGTCGTGTGTCGTGGAGGGTCAAGGGTAGGTCAACTCCTCCACGGTGGCGGGGTGATGAGTTCGATCCGGCCCGGCGCCTGCTGCGCCACCGCCTCAGCCACCTCAGAGGCCACATGGACCCTCCTGAGGTTCGGGAAGACCGACAGCCAGGCCAGTCCTTCGACGGGGTGGGACGCCTCCAGGCCGAGCCGGGTGAGCTTCTCGCCCACGATCAGTTCGGTCAGGTCCTCGACGCGGTAGGCGCCCACGACCTGGATGTCCGCCCAGCCGCCGATGGCACGCAGGGCACGCAGGTCATCGGTGTCGCGCACGGTGACCCGGGGCTGGCGGGGCAGGTACGCGAGTATCTCGCGGGCGTAGAGCTCGCGGTCGAAGCGCGGCCAGCACGCGGCGAGGGTCCGCTGGACGTCGATGTTCGGGTGCTCGCGGAACTGGGTCAGGAAATGCAGGGCCGACTCGCTGCCCAACTCGCTTGCAGCGCGCACGACATGGCGTGCCGTCGCGTCGTCGAGCCCCTCGGCGGAGGGCAGCAGCGAGAGCACCAGCTCACCGCCGACCCGCGCCAGTTCCTCGGCCTCCGCGCTGGATCCGGGCGGCACGATCAGGCGCACCCCGACCTCCACGAACGAGCGGATCGCGGGCGCCACCTCCGCCGCGTACGGCAGCCCGGCGGCGGCAAGGAGCTTGCCGCGCGGGGTGCCCTGCTCGACGAGCCGCCGCAGCATCTGCTCGGCCTCCTTCGGCCGCGCGTGCGCGATGGCGAGCAGGACGACGTCCTCCCACTGGTCCTTGTCCGCGTTGTTCAGGAGCAGATCGAAGTCCAGTTCCTGTACGGCGAGACGGGAGCCGAGGTAGTCCTGGAACGTCCGGTGGAGGAAGTCCACGCGCCCGTCGGCGGGTTCGCGCAGCAGACCGGAGCGCAGCAGGAGCGAGGTGTAGATCTCCTCGGCGTCGCTGTTCAGGTTCAGCGAGGGGAGCGCCTGCGTGATGATGTGCAGCGCGTCCGAACGGTCCATCTCCGAGCGGCCGTTGCGGATCAGCCACCACGCGAGCCGCTGAAGGAGCTGGATCTGCGTCGCGTACGGAATCCGCACGCCGCCCGGATCGTCCAACCCCCTTTCCCTGTCGCGCCGTTCGAGCAGCATGGAGAGCGCGGCCTCGTAGAGCGATTTCCTGTCCTCGGGCAGGAAGCCGTTGCGGTCCCGGTGCAGGGCGCACAGCATGCCGCACATCAGGGGGTTGGTGGCGAGGCGGTTCAGCTCGGTCGTGGTCCGTACGGCCTGGAGCAGGGACACCCCGGTGGACGCGTCCGCCCGGGCGGCACTGTGCCAGCGGCGTACGAACGTGGCGACGTCGTGCCGGGACATCGGGGAGAGCGTGAGTTCGTTGAAGCCGGCGGCGGTCAGCCACTGCTCGGGGACGGCGGACGGGCGTGAGGTGACGAGCCACAGGTTGCCGGGGAAGGTCCGCGCCAGCTCGCGCAGCCACCGGCGGGCGCTCTCCCGCCGGTCACCGGCGATCTCGTCTATCCCGTCGACGAGGAGCACCCCGCGCCGGGCGCGCAGGACGCGCTCGACCCAGCCGCGCGGCTGCTCGCCCGCGACCGGGCAGGCGACGGCGTCCAGGAACTTCCCCGGGGTGGGCAGCTCGGCCCCCGGCCGCAGGATCCGCCGCATCGGCAGGACGAACGGCACGCGCCCGATGAGGTGCGTGAGCCCGTGCTCGTACGTCCGGCTCGCCGCCGTCACGGCGAGCCACTGGACGAGGGTGGTCTTGCCGGACCCGGCGACCCCGCGCAGCAGGACCTGGTCGTGCTGGGCGAGGACCTGCTCGGCGGGGACGTGCAGTCCGCTGCCGCCGGGGCCGGTGCGCTCGCGGGTGGCTTCGAGGCTGAGATAGGCGGTGTCGAGGGGCCACTCGCTGGTTCCGGCGTCCAGGCCGTAGATGGTGAGGGTGCCGTGCCGCTCGCCGATGTGGGTGGCGTACAGCGCCTCGAAGGCGGCGTCCTCGGCGGTCTGCGAGGGCAGGCGGTCGAGAAGGATGTCCAGGGTCTGCACGAGGCGGGCCAACTGCTGTGTCTGTACGAGCTGTTGGCGAGCGATGAACGTGGACCGCTGGGAGAAGAAGTTGAGGATGTGCAGGGCGGCGGTGTGCAGGAGCTGGTCGTAGAAGAATTCGGCGTCGCGGGAGAGGGCGGAGACGGACAGGAGCGCCCGGGCGCGGAGCTCGCTCGCGAAGGCCTCGGGGCCCAGGGCGACGGCCTCGTAGTCCTCGATGGTGAGGGTGCCGAGGACGGCGAGCGTGCGGGCGAGGGCGTTCCTGACGGCGAGGGCCTCCGCCGGATCGACGGGCTGCTCGCGGGGCCCGGCCGCCTTGAGCGCCCTGCGGACGAGCTCGTCGGCGACCTTCTCGACGTCCTTCGGCGTGACGTTGCGCTTCTCGCCGCTGAACGAGACGAGCGAGGCGATGCGCACGGGCTTGTCCACCAGGGCCGCGCCCGGCTGGTCCGGCACGAAGAGCTTCTTGATGAGCGGCACGACGACGCCGGACGCGATGCGGGCGCCTAGCGCGCTGGCTTCGACCATGTGTCGAGAGTAGGTGAAGGGGCTTGGGGGCGGGGGCAGTTGGGGCTCCGCCCTGACTTCAGTGGGTGGACTTCTCGACGGCGGCGAACTTTTCGATGGCGGCGGGCGTGACCGGGGTGAAGAAGTTGACGAGGTTGCCGTCGGGGTCGCGGAACAGGAGCGCGCGGTTGCCCCAGGGCATCGTGGTGGGCTCGTTGACGAAGTCCTCCACGAAGCCGGTCAGGTTCCTGTGCACGGCGTCCACGTCGTCGACCAGGAATTCGAGGATGACGCTGTGGTTGTCGGCGGGCCGGGCGGAGCCGGGCGCGAACAGGGGGACCGTGCGGGTGCTGCCGATCGCGAGGGTGGCCGAGCCGACCCTGAGCTCGGCGAAGTCCTCGGTGGGCCGGTCGGCGGTCGCTCCGGTGGCGCGCTCGTAGAACGCGACGAGGCGGTCGACGTCGCCGGTGATGACGCGGACAGAGACGAAGTTCATGGGTTTCTCCAGGTCACAGGGTTGTGCAGGGGTGCACCGGGTTGCGGAGCAGGGCCGCTCGGTGGTTCTGATCGGTGCTTCTGAATGAACGCTACGACCTATACCGGGCGGAACCCGCCCGGTATCTGCGGGAGACTTCTCCCCATGTCCCGTCCCATCGCCCGCGTACTCACCCTGCTGGAGCTCCTGCAGTCCGGCGGCCTCCGCACCGCGGCCGAACTGGCCGACCGGCTCGACGTCGACGAACGCACGGTGCGGCACTACATCGGCCACCTCGTCGACCTCGACGTGCCCGTCGAGTCGGTGCGCGGGCGCCACGGCGGCTACCGGCTCACCGCCGGTTTCCGTATGCCTCCGCTCATGCTGAGCGACGACGAGGCGCTCGCCGTCCTGCTCGGCCTGGTCGCGGGGAGACGGGCCGGTCTGACCACGGCCACGGGCACGGCGAGCGAGACGGCGGCGGCCAAGATCCGGCGGGTGCTGCCGGAGCGGCTGCGGCGCAGGCTCGACGCGGTGCTGGACTCGGTCGCTTTCACCGTTCCGCCCGGTGGCACGGCAGCCCCGGAATCGGCGGTCCTGCTTCCGGTCGCCGACGCCGTGGCTCACCACCGGCCGGTCTCGATCCGGTACACCGCGGGGAACGGCCGCCGCAGCGAACGCACGCTGCACCCGCACGGGCTCGTGGCGCACTCGGGCAAGTGGTACGTGACGGCTGCGGATCTCGGGAGCGGCGAGGACCGGATGTTCCGGCTGGACCGCATCGCCGAGGTGCGGACCCTGCCGGGCTCGTTCGAACCGCCGGCCGGTGTCGACGCGGCGCAGCGGGTTCTGACGGGGCTCGCCACGGCTCCGTACCGGTACGAGGTGAGTCTGTGCGTCCAGGGTACGGCCGAGGTCGTCCGCGCCCGGTTCCCGGCGGGCGTCGCGGTCGTGGAGGAGCTGCCGCCGCCGGGTGACGCGGATCCGGGGGCCGCCGAGCCCTGGTCCCGCGTGGACATGCGGGTGGAGCGGCTGGACTGGCTGCCGGCCGTGCTCGCCTCACTGGACCGCCCGTTCGTCATCGAGCAGCCGGATGAACTACGGGGCCTGGTAGCGGAGTTCGCCGAACGACTTGCGGTGTCGGCGGCCCGGCGAAAGGCCCCGCGAACAGGCCTTTGAGGTTGGTCACGGATGCGTTAGGCGGAAGTTAGCGGGACGGGAACCCGGCATTAGCGGCCTCCACCAGAGTCGGTGTTGTTCCCAGGGAGGGGACGCCACCCACCACCTACCGGGGGACACGCCATGCGCTCCAACACCACCATCCGTGGAAACCGTCGCCGCAACCTGCGCTTCGCCGCCGCGGCCCTGACCGTCGCCGCGAGCCTCTCGCTGACCGCCTGCAACGGCGATGACGTGACGGGGCAGGGCGATCCCTCGGCCGCGTCGAGTGCGTCCTCCTCGGACAGCGGCTCGGGTTCGTCGGGCGGCGGGTCGGGCTCGGGCGGGTCGGAGCAGGGCGGCGGTAAGGACTCCGCCGAGAAGAGCTCCGCCGGGCAGGGCACGGCTGCCGGGAGCGGCGGTTCGGGTCAGAGCGATCAGAGTGCCGCGCTCGGCAAGTGCCGTACCGACGACGTGGACGCCTCGGCCTCGGACAGCACCATCGACGGCGACGACGAGGGCTCTGTCGCGGTGGAGCTGAAGAACGTCGGCGGCAAGGACTGCGTGATGTCCGGCTTCGCCGGTGTGGACCTGGAGACCAGCGAGGGCCCGCTGTCCGCCGCGCGCAGTGGCAAGCCCGCCGACCGGATGGTCCTCAAGAACGGCAAGTCGGTGTTCTTCAGCATCAGCTACCCGATGAACGACTCGGGCGGTTCCGGCGTGGGCATCACCGGCCTGACCGTGACCCCGCCCGGACAGACGAAGTCGCTCTCCATCGAGTGGCCCGGCGCCTCCAGCCTGCCCGTCACCGACGGCGCCGGCTCCCCGGTCAAGGTCTTCCCGATCGGCAGCGCGGGCCAGGGCGGCGCCTCCTAGGCCCCGCAGGCCACTCAGTACGTCATCCAGTACGTCATCCAGTACGTCACCGAGCGCGCCACCCAGGATCGACTTCTTCACGAGGCGAACGTCATGAGCAGCACTTTTCTGAGGAGCGGCAAGGCGCGTTGGGCCGGCCTCGCCAGTGCCCTGTTACTCGCCGCGGGCGGCACCACGGTGGCGATGGCCACGGGTTCGGACTCCGACTCCGCGCCGCGTGCCTCCGCTTCTACCTCCGCCCCTGCCAAGGCCAGTGCGGACAAGGGAACGGTCACGAAGGGCCAGCTCCAGCCGGGGGACGCCTTGTCGTCGCACAACTTCCGCCTGCGGATGGACGGCGCCCCCGTCGAGAACCTCCAGGAGGTCTCCGGTCTGGAGGACCAGAAGGTGACCCTGGTGCGGGGCGCCACCCACAGCGCCGAGGTCGACCGCTGGATCGAAGCCGCCACCGAGGACCGCGAGGGGCGCCTCAAGGACGTCACCCTTGAGCTGCTCGACTACCAGGACGGCACCGTGAAGCAGTATCACCTCAAGGGCGCGTTCGTGGAGCGCATCGACCGCCCCGCGACCCCGAACCCCGACACCCCGGGCGCCGAGACGCTCACGGTCCGGTTCTTCACCCTGACCATCGAATAGCCGGGCCGTTGAGGGTACGTATCAGGGCCGCGAGAGCTTCGGGTGTAGTGGTGAGGGCCGTCTCCGGGGCGTCGCTCTCACGAAGGCGCACGGTGCCGTCCTGGGGGGCGGCGACGTAGACGCAGTTGGCCTGGTCGCCGCTGAAGGACGACTTCTGCCAGTCGAGCGTGGTCATGCTTGTGCCTCCTGGAGCGTGTACAGGACGTGTTGTACGAGGCCGAGCGAGTCCCTTGCCGCGTGTGTCACCGGGATCACCGTCGCGTCGATGGCGGGGAGCGCGGCAGCGCTCAGCCGTTCGAACTGGCGGCGGTACTTGGCCAGAGGTTCCTCTTCGTACAGGAACATGGACTGGGCCGGATGCTCCAGCAGTACGGTCTCCAGCGCGCTGTCGTGCGAGGCGATGTGGCAGAACGGTGTGGTGAGCGCCGACACCGCGACTGCGGTGAAGGGCATGATCTGGATCTCCACATGCGGGAGTTCGGACAGCTCGACCAGCTTGAGCAGTTGCTGGTGCATGACGTGCGGGCCGCCGAAGCGCATGTGGAGGGCGGCTTCATGGATAACGGCGTGGATGTGCGGAGGATTGTCGGCCCTGAGCGCGCGCTGGCGCTCCTGGCGGAAGCGGACAGAGGCCTCGATCTCCTCCGCCGTGCTCACCGCGTCGCTGGCTTCGAAGATGGCGCGTGTGTAGGCGTCGACCTGGAACAGCCCCGGCAGGAACAACGACTCGTAGGAGCTGAGCGCTGCGGCTTCGGCCTCCAGCTCGGCCAGGTCGAGTGCGGACGCCGGGAGTTGGGATTTGTAGCCGGTCCACCAGCCCTTCCCGTTCGACTCGGCCAGGTCCACCAGGGCATCGACGTAGGTTGAACTAGTAACCCCAAATGTGCCGCACAGTGTGCGGATGCGCTCGGCGGAGATCGGGGTGCGCCCGTTCTCCGCGTGGGTCAGGTGTACACGTCCCATCCCGATGACTTCTCCGGCTGCCTGCACAGTCAGCCCACTGCGCTCACGCAACCTTCGGAGCTCGAACCCGAGTCGGACCTGGCGCTCGGTGGGAGCTGTTCGCAGTGCCAACGCTGTCTCCCCTTGTGAAGGTGGGGACAGTTTGCCCCGCGCCGGGGTCTCGGTCCACCAAAGGTGAGCTTTAGCTTGAACAAGTAACCCCTGTATCGCTACGGTGTGTGTGGCGACGCTCACACGCTGATGGTGGAAGCCTCGCTGCTGGCGCAGTAACCCCGTGCCTGCCCGCAGAAGCGCACTGCCCGATCCAAGTCACCGTGCCGGACGGCGACTTGTTCGCGAGGGGCGGTAAGCCACTGCGGCCGGGCGATTGTCAGGTCAGGCGAGATCATCACCGCCACAGCGAACCCCCGACGCGCGCCTTGGAGGCGTCTCATGGGCGTAACCGTGCATGACCCGGTATGCGGACCCGAACAACCGGAACACCCCGAACCCCCGCGTGCCTACACCCTGTTCGCCCCGGCGGACGCCAGCTCCCCGAAGATCTGCCGTGACTTCGTGCGCGGCGCACTGCTGACCCTGGGCCTGGCCCACCTCGCCGAGGCCGCCGCGCTCTGCACCTCGGAGCTGGTGACCAACGTCCACCAGCACACCAAGGGCGACGTCCACCTGAGAGCCGCCATCGCAACGACGCACGTACGCGTCGCGGTGTACGACGCAAGCCACCAGCTCCCCTCCCCCAGAAGCGCCCCCACCGAGGCCGAGGGCGGCCGGGGCCTGTTCCTGGTGACCGCACTGTCGGACCTCTGCGGGGTGACGCCTGCCGGGGGCGGCAAAGGCGTGTGGTTCCAGCTCAATCGTTGAGGAACGCGTAGGTGTCCACCTCGACGTGAGCGGGGAGGCCGGCAGCCCCCCGCACCTGTTGCGCCGGTGCCGTGACGTACCTGAGGGCGGGCAGCAGGGCCGGCAGCGAGGAGACGTCCACCGGATCCTGGTCGGGGAGCAGCGGCAGCCGGAGGTGGGTGAGGCGCGGCAGCACCCGGCCGACATGCGCCTTCGCGGTGTCCCAATCGTCCCCCACGTTCAGGATCAGGTCCGTCACGCCGGGCAGGACCATCCCCGCGGGCGCGGTGGCGAACGCCTCGGACGGGAGAGTCAGTTGGGTGAGGCGGGGGAGGCGGGTGAACGCCTCCCAGTGCGCCGCGGAGCTGGGGCCGAATCGCTTGCCCAAGATCACCCACTCCAGCCCTGGCCATCTGTCGAGGTGGTGCAGGTCTTCCACCTGATCCGCGTCGAGGATCCCGAGGCTGCGCAGAGGAGCCCCGGCGGGGAGCGATGAGAGACGGTACGGCTCGCTGATCTCACAGAGGCGCAGGTCCTCCAGGTCGAGCAGCGCATCGAGTGCCTCGTCCGTGAGGCGGGCGGGGGATACCCCGAGCAAGAGGTAGGTGGGTGCGGCGGCGGCGAGCAGCCGGGATGCGGCCTCTGGCGAGACGGTCCCACGGATGTCCAGCCGTCGCGGACGAAGCCGCAGACGTTCGAGCTCGGCGACCTGTTCGTCGCTGCGCAGGGTGAAGTGGACCTGCCCGTCGTCCAGGTGGGCGATGACCTGTTCCGCGTACGCACGACAGTCGTAGCGGCCCCACCCCCACATGAGCTGACTCCGTATGTCGAGACCGGGATGCCGGGCGAGTCGTGCGAGGAAGGGGATCGCGGCGTCCGACTTGATGTGCGTCGCGGTGATCGCCACATACTTGGCGGCCTTGTCGCTGAGAGTGTCCGGTCCGGGGAGCAGGTCGAGCACCATGGCTCCGACGGCGCCGAGATCGCGGGCGTCCTGGCTGCTGCGGGGTGGAATCAGCTTCTTCATCCGCCGCTCCACCTCCTGCCGCACCTCGGGTGCCAGTTCCGCCGCGTGCTCCAGGCATGCCGCGGCCAGCAGATGGATCCGCTTCCGGGCGCGCTCCTGCGGGTGGCTGTCGCCGGAGGCGAGCAACCCCCTGATGATTTCTGCCCGTTCACGCGGACGGGCCTGCGCCACGGCCATCCGGACGACGTCCTCCCACTGATCGTCCGCCGCGTGCAGGGCGAGTACCCCGAAGTCGCCCTCGTCCACCGCCGCCCTGGCGCCCAGGAAGTCCTGGAAGGTGCGGTGGACGAACTCGACCGTACCGGGGCCCGGTTCGCGGAGAAGACCGCTGCGGAGCAGGAAGTGGCCGTACACCGCCTTCGCGTCGCCGAGCGCCGCCACCTCCGGCACCGCGGGCAGCGCGTCGGCGATGATGGCCTCCGCCCGCGAACGGTCCATCTCCGTACGGCCGTTGCGGATCAGCCAGTAGGCGAGGCGTTGCAGCAGTTGGAGCTGCGGCTCCTCCCGGAGCTCCGGTACGTGCATGTCGCGTTCCCGGTCCCGGCGGATCAGCAGCATCGACAGGGCCGCCGCGTACAGATCCTTCCGGCCCAGGGGGAGGAAGCCCCGCCGGTCCCTGTGCAGCGCGCAGATCAGACCGCACATGAGCGGGTTGGTCGCGAGGCGGCCGAGGTCCGGCTTCACCGCCACCGCTTCCAGAAGTTGCCCCTCGTACGCGAGGAGGGGCTCGTCCTCCTCGGGCGCACCTGTGCGTGCCGCCCGGTGCCAGCGGTGGATGAACGCGGCCACCTCCGACCGGCTCATCGGCGACAGCGTCAGTTCGGTGAACGCCTGCTCGGCCAGCCAGTCCTCACCCACGGCCGAAGGGCGCGACGTCACGAGCCACCGGTTGCCGGGATACGCGTCGATCAGGTCGCCGAGCCACTCCCGGGTGCGTGAGCGCTCCGACTCCGGGACCTCGTCGATGCCGTCGACCAGGACCAGCGCCCGGCCCGCCGTCAGGACACGGGTCTCCCAGTCGGTGGGCTGCGAACCCGCCAGGGGGGAACCGACCGCCCTGAGGAAGTCCGCGGGGGCGGGGAGGCGCTCGCCGTGGCGGGTGAGGGTGCGCAGGGGGAGTACGTAGGGGATGCGGTCGTGGAGGTACGTCATCCGGCCGTCGGGACCGGCGGGGTCGGCCGCGCTCGCGCTCACCGCCAGCCATTGCACCAGCGTCGTCTTGCCGGAGCCCGCCTCGCCCCGCAGGAGCACGCGCTCGTGGTCCGCCAGGGCCTGGTCGGCGGGGCGGGCAGCCTCGAATTTCTGGTTGAAGGTCGCCAGCGCCTCGCCGAGGGATTCCCGCAGGGATGAGGCCCTCATCTCCGGGTCGGAGCCCGAGGGCAGCGTCGCGAAATCCAACTCGAAGGACGTGTCGGGCGAGGGGCGTGCCGTCGCCTCCAGCGACATGTACGCCGCGTCCAAGGGCCACCGTCCCGGCGAATTCACCAGATCGATCCCGAAGATCGTCAGTCGGTTGTGCTTCCTCGCGACCGCCGCGAGATAGCGCCGCTCGAAGCGGGCGTCGAGGGCGTCCACGCGGGGGCTGCGCGCGATCAGCTCGTCGAGCCTGGCGATGAGCTCCGCCTGCGTACGGCTCTGCTCGACCAGGGAGCGGGCCACGAACGTGGAGCGCTGCGTGAAGAAGTGCAGGATCTGGAGGCAGGCCCACTCGGTGACCGATCCGAGGAAGAGGTCGGCGTCGGCCGACAGGCCGGTCGGGGGCGTTGCGCGCAGCAGCTCCCGCGCGAGCGCGCGGTGGCCCATGGTGACCGCCTCGATGTCGTCGAGGCCAAGATCGCCGAGTACGAGGAGCACGCGGGCCAGGGCGTGGGTGACCGCCGTCCTCTCCTCCTCGGGGAAGGGCCGCTCACCCGGCGAGGACAGGGACTGATCCACCAGCCGGGCCGCGAGCCGCTGCACGTCCTGGTCGGTGAGGGTCCGCTTCTCGCCGCGGAAGGAGACGAGCCCGGAGATGCGCACCGGCCTGTCCACCAGGCCCGCGCCCGGCCCTTCCTGCACGAACAGCTTCTTGACCAGCGGTGCGACCAGGCTCGATGCCAGGCGGGTGCCGAGGACTGCGGGATCCATGTGCCGTTCCCCCCGAGGGCCGTGAATCGGTGGCCAAGCGTAGTCCCCGTCACACTCACCCTTCGGTGGATCTTGCGGTCCGGTGACATGACGCACAGGCGATTTGTCCGGTACTAGACGGAATAGTGGTGCCGCCCAGCCAGGGCGTCGGGACCTTTGGCACGCAACCCCCGGGACCTTCGACGCGTCGGCGGGGGTCACCCCCGGGACGTGCCAGTGCTGGCCCGGGGCGCCCTCTCGAAGTGGGGTTAAACCTGGCGGCAGCCGTTAAATCCGGCAAGTGGTTGAAGGGGTAATTGTCGGAATTTGTCGGTGTCAAGGGGTCGAAAGAGGGGCGGTTGGCTACGGCTTTGGGTAGTAGATGGGGGGTTTGAGCAGGGGGCGGGGTGCGGGTTACCAAGGTGAGGCCCCGGCGGAACGCAGCGAAGCGTCTGCCGGGTCCCTTTGTGTCCCAGTCCGTGCCACGCAGCGACAGCGGCGGTGTCACGTACACGCTCCCCATCCCGGAGGTCATCCGCCATGTCGAAGCGCGCCACGTCCCACCAGTCCGGCCTGTCCCTGCTCCGTACGCGGACGGCCGTCGTCACCGTTGCCACCGTCGGGCTCGGCGCATCGGCCGTTCTCGGTACCGGGGTCGCGGCGGCCGCTGACGCCAAGAGCGGCGCTCTGCCCGGCGTCTCCGCCAACTCGATATCGGCGCAGGCCGACGCGCAGGCCAAGGCCGCGTCGAAGGCTCAGCAGGCCGCCACCAAGGCCAAGCAGGCCGCCGCCAAGAAGGCCGCCGCCTGGCAGGACCCGGTCGACAAGTACACGCTCTCCGCGTCCTTCGGGCTCGGCGGCAACATGTGGTCCAGCAAGCACTCCGGCCAGGACTTCGCCGTGTCGATCGGCACCTCCGTCGAGGCCGTGCACAACGGCACCGTCGTCAAGGCCGGCGGCAACGGCGCCGGTGACGGTCCCGCGTACGGCAACGCCATCGTGATCAAGCACGACAACGGCACGTTCTCGCAGTACGCGCACCTGTCGAAGATCGACGTGCGCGTCGGCCAGACCGTCGGCACCGGCCAGCACATCGCCGCCTCCGGCAACACCGGAAACTCCAGCGGCCCGCACCTGCACTTCGAGATCCGTACGACCCCGAACTACGGCTCGGCGGTCGACCCGGTCGCGTTCCTGCGCTCCAACGGCGTCACCGTCTGACCCCAGCAGCCGCTCAGGCGCCCTCGTGCGCCCGCGTCACCAGATCGATGGCGACCTCCAGGATGGCCTTGCGCTTCTCCTCGGGGTCGCCTTCGGCGTCCTTGAGCACGAACATCCCGCCGTGCATCGTGAACAGCGCGCTGAAGCAGCGCACCTGCGCCGTCATAGGCGCACCCGGCTCCCGGAGGATGTCGAGCAGGCTGAACATGCGGTCCTTGAAGGTCTCGCCCGTCTTCAGGTCCCGCATCGTCGCCTGGTTCTCCTGCATGAATCGGAAGAGCGAGGCCGCGCCCGTGAGGATCTCGCTGTAGCGGGTCAGGATCGTCCGCTTGACCTCCAGGGTGTGCGGCTGGTCCTTGCCCCACTCCACCAGCTCGTCGATGGGCTTGGTCAGGTCCTCGAAGATGCTGGTGAGGATGTCTTCCTTGGTCTTGAAGTGGTAGTACAGCGCCGCCTTCGTGACATCCAGACGCTCCGCGATCTCGCGCAGTGACGTCTTCTCGTAGCCCTGCTCGGCGAAGAGTTCGAGGGCCACGTCCTGGATGCGTTGGCGGGTGTCCCCGCGGCGCTGCTGCTTTCCCGTGACCATCTCTTGCTCCTTGGCTCCCTCGGCTCGAATCCTTGGACCCGATTTTACTTACTTGACGCCCGGCTAGTTGGGGGTCTAGTTTCCCTCAGTGTAGCCAGCTTGCCGGTCGGCAAGTAAGTGGCAAAACGTAGTCGGGGTAACCGGGGAGTTGGGGAACATGGCGGACATCAGGCAAAAACCGGGAGAGCAGGCCAAGGAAGCGCCGCAGCCGCGCAGCGTGCGCGTCGTGATGATGGCGCTGATGGGCACGATCCTGCTCGCGATGCTCGACAACATGATCGTGAGCCCCGCGATGCCGACGATCGTCGGCGACCTCGGCGGCATGGAGCACCTGTCGTGGGTCGTCACCGCCTACATGCTCGCGACCGCGGCCTCGACCCCCATCTGGGGCAAGCTCGGCGACATGTACGGCCGCAAGGGCGTCTTCCTCACCTCCATAGTGATCTTCCTGGCCGGCTCCGCGCTCAGCGGCATGGCGCAGGACATGGGCCAGCTGATCGGCTTCCGCGCCGTACAGGGACTCGGCGCCGGCGGTCTGATGGTCGGCGTCATGGCGATCATCGGTGAGCTCGTCACGCCCCGGGACCGCGGCAAGTACATGGGCATGATGACCGGCGTCATGGCGGTCGCCATGATCGGCGGACCGCTCGTCGGCGGCACCATCACCGACCACCTCGGCTGGCGCTGGGCCTTCTACATCAACCTGCCGCTCGGCGCCGTCGCCCTCGCCATGGTGACCGCCGTCCTCCACCTTCCCAAGAAGAAGGCGAAGGGGCGCATCGACTACCTCGGTGCGGCGCTGCTGACCGTGGGCATCAGCTCGCTCGTGCTCGTCACCACGTGGGGCGGCACCGAGTACGCCTGGACCTCGACCGTGATCATGGAGCTCATCGCGATCGGCGTCGTCGCCCTCATCGGCTTCGTCATCGTGCAGAGGAAGGCCGCGGAACCGATTCTGCCGCTGCACATCTTCCGCAATCTCAACTTCACCCTGATGGCCGTGATCGGCTTCCTCACCGGGTTCGTGATGTTCGGCGCGATGCTGTTCCTGCCGCTCTACCAGCAGGCGGTGCAGGGCGCGTCGGCCACCAACTCCGGTCTGCTGCTCCTGCCGATGCTGCTCTCGATGATGGTCGTCTCGTTCTTCTCGGGCCGGTTCACCACCTCCACCGGCAAGTACAAGATCTTCCCCATCGCCGGCACCGTACTGATGGTCCTCGGTCTGTTCCTGCTCTCCACGATGGACACCGACACCACGCGGTTCATGGCGGGCGTCTACATGGCGGTGCTCGGTGCGGGCATGGGCTGCCTGATGCAGATCACCATGCTGGTCGCACAGAACAGCGTCGAGATGAAGGACATGGGCGTCGCGTCGTCCTCGGCCACGCTCTTCCGTACGCTCGGTTCGTCGTTCGGCGTCGCGATCATGGGCGCGCTGTTCAACAGCCGGGTCGAGGACACGATGGCCTCGCGGGCCGGGGAACTGGGCGGCAAGGTCACCGAGCAGTCGGCGCAGCTGGACGCGAAGAGCCTGGCGAAGCTGCCGGACGTGGTGCAGTCCGCGTATCAGCACGCGGTGTCGGCCGGTACGCACTCCGCGTTCCTGCTGGGCGCGATCATCGGGCTCGCCGCGCTCGTCGCCGCCCTGTTCGTGAAGGAGGTTCCCCTGCGGGGCTCCGGCCCCAAGGACGCCGGCCCCAAGGATGCCGCGCCCTCCGCGAGCAAGGACCCCGAGGCTGCCGAGACCGGGGCCGCTGAGCTCAAGGACTCCGCCCCCGGGTTCGTGAAGCAAGCCGAGGATGTGGCTGGGGACGCCGCACCCGGGACGCGGGACACGGTCGCAGAGTCCGTCTGACCCACGCTCCGACCCCCTCGGCTGAAAGGGCCCCGGCACCTGATGGTGCCGGGGCCCTTGCGCACCCGACGCGAATGCCCGACGCGAATGCCCGACGGGAACACCCGTACGGCTACTTGTATTTGTCCGGCAGCTGCAGGATCGGGAAGCTCCCCGTGTTGGTCGGGGCGTGCTCCGGGAGCCACAGGACCGCCACCGCGCCCTCCGCCGGATCGTCCGGGCCCGCGCCCGCCGGGGTCACGTTGCGGAAGGTGAGCCGCGCGCCCAGGACCCGCGCCTGGCCCGCCGCGATCGTCAGGCCCAGGCCGTGCCCGACGCCCGCACGGTCCGTGCTGCCGGTGCGGAAGCGGCTCGGCCCCTCCTCCAGAAGTCCTGCCGGGAACCCGGGGCCGTGGTCGCGGACCCGCACCACGCGGCCCTCGACGCTGACCTCGACCGGCGGCTTCCCGTGCTTGGCCGCGTTGGCGAGGAGGTTGCCCAGGATGCGCTCCAGACGGCGCGGGTCGGTGGTCACCTCCGACTCGTGCACCACCGTCACGCTCACGTCCGAGTTCAGCACCGCGATCCGCCGCGTCACGAACTCGCCGAGCATCAGGTCCTGCAGCTCGGCCCGCTCGGCCGCGCTGTCCAGACGGGCCACTTCGAGCACGTCCTCGACGAGCGTGCGCATCGCCTGCGCCCGGTCCCTGACCAGCTCCGTCGGACGGCCGGGCGGCAGCAGTTCGGCAGCCGTGAGCAGGCCGGTCACCGGCGTACGCAGCTCGTGCGCGATGTCCGCCGTCACTCGCCGCTCGGCTTCGAGGCGCTGCTTGAGGGCGTCCGCCATCGCGTCCACCGACCGCGCGAGATCATCGGTCTCATCGCGTACGACGCCGCCGATGGCATCTCGTACGCTCACGTCGGTCTGCCCCTGGGCGACCTCCTGGGCCGCGGTCGCCGCCTTGCGCAGGCGTCGCGAGAGCTGGCCGCCGATGAGCACGCCCAGCGCGCAGCCGCCGAAGACGACGGAGATGGAGCCGATGACCAGGGCCTGGTCGAGGTCCTTCATGACGGTGGCGCTGCGGTCGGTGAAGCTGGTGTGCAGCGACAGGATGTGGCCGTTGCTCAGCGGCACCGCGGCCCAGATGTCCGGCACCCCGCCGTCGTGCTCCTCCACGTAGGTCGCGCGGCGTCCGGTGAGCACCTTCGCCAGGAGATCCTTGGGCATCGCGGGGTCGTCGATCTTCATGCCGAACTGGCCCGTGCGCCCGGACGTCTCGTAGATCCGCTGGGCGTACAGGATCCGCTCGTCCTGCACGTCGCGCGCGTTGTCGAGCATCGAGACGCGCGCGGCGTTGTGCACGACCAGGCTCAGCGCCACCGCGACCAGGGCGCCGACCAGCGCGATCGCCGCGCTGATCTTCCAGCGCACGCCGGTACGCAGGCCGGAGCCAAGGCGCGTGCGCAGGCGGGCGCGCAGCGCGGCCACCGTCCCCCTGCTCATATACGTCCCCCGTGCTGTCCTTCAGCCATGCTGTCCGTCATGCCGTCGGCTCGTCCCGGCTCATGCCTTGAGCTTGTAGCCGAAGCCGCGGACCGTCTCGATCCGGTCCTGGCCCACCTTCGTGCGCAGCCGCTGCACATGGACGTCGACGACGCGGGTGTCACCGCCCCAGCCGTAGTCCCACACGCGCTCCAGGAGCTTGTCACGGGAGAGGACCGTGCCGGGCGCGGACGAGAATTCGAGCAGCAGGCGCATCTCGGTGGGCGTCAGGGCCACCGGGGCGCCGTCCTTGCGGACCTCCATGCCCTCCGTGTCGATCTCCAGATCGCCGAAGTGCAGCACACCGCCGTCCGCCGGACCGCCCTCACCGGCGGCGGGCGCCGCCGAGTCGGGGCCGCTCGCGTGCCCGAAGCGGCGCAGCACGGCGCGGATCCTGGCCACCAGGACGGCACCGTCGAAGGGCTTGGTCACGTAGTCGTCGGCCCCCGCCTCCAGGCCGAGCACGACGTCGATGGAGTCGGCACGCGCCGAGAGCATGATCACCGGGACCGTGGACTCGTCACGGATACGGCGGCAGAGCGAGACGCCGTCGAGCCCCGGCACCATCACGTCGAGGAGCGCGATGTCCGGCCGGTCGGCACGGAACGCCTCAAGGCCCTGGAGCCCGTCGGGCATCGCGGTGACGACGAAGCCGTCCCGTTCGAGCGCGAGCTGCGTCGCCTCGCGGATGACGTCGTCGTCCTCGACGAACAGGACATGGGTGTGCTCTGCCATCGGGTGCTCTCAGTTCTCCGTCGGAGCGGGTGCGTCGCTGCCTGCCGCGCTGCTGTAGTGACTGCGGGTGCGGTCCGTCTCGGTGAAGTGGTTCGCGGACCAGCGGTACGTGATGACTTCCTCGCCGGACGGATACGACACCGGGTCACCCTTCTCGTACACCTGCTTGGTGACCACCAGGTCGCCCCGGTCGATCTCCGCGTAGACGGGCGGCTCCTCGTCCTGGAAGACATTCTCGTACTTCTTGCCTTCGGCGCGATACACGTAACTGCTGGTGCCGACCGCATCGCCGCAGGTCATGATGTTCACGACGACATCGGAGGCGGATCCTCCGGTCAGGTTGCCGTACGAGACGTCGACCGGATACTCGTCGGCGACGCAGGGCTTCAGGTCGCGCTTGACCGTCTGGCTCACCTTCGGGTCGTCCTTGACGAGCTTCACCGCCTCCAGGCTGGTGGGCGGCGCGGGCGCGGACGTCGTCGACGGTGTGGGGGACGGCGAGGGGGTCATCACCGTCTCGCCCCGGTTGCCCGGGCCCTCGTCCCTGGCGCCGGAGCCGCCGGTCGAGCAGGCCGTGGCGAAAAGGCCGATGGCGGCGAGCGCGGCCACTGCCGTGCTCCCCGCCCTCAAGGTCCTGCCAGCCCGGGTGCTTAGGCCGCGCAACGCTCCCGCTCCTCACGTTCGAGCGCGCCGGTGGCGGGCTCCTCGCGGTCCCGGCTCTCCAGCTCCTGGCGGAGCCGGGCGAGCGCCCGGTGCAGCGTGCTCTTGACCGTTCCCGCTGACATGCCGAGCGCGGCGGCCGTCTCCTCTGTGGACATCTGCTCCCAGTGTCGCAGCACGACGACGCTGCGCTGCTTGGGTGCCAGGACCTTCATGATGTCCATCAGGAGGGCCCGGTCCGCATGCTGTTCGGTGGAGTCTTCCACGCGGGCGTCGGGCATCTGCTCGGTGGGGACCTCTTCGAGCTTGCGGGCCCGCCACCACTCCGTACGCGTGTTGATCATGACGCGGCGCAGGTAGGCGTCCGCGAGCCGCTTGTCGGCTATGCCGTCCCAGCGGCCGTACGTCCGCACGAGGGCGGTCTGCAGCAGGTCCTGGGCGTCGATGGGGTCGGGGACCAGGCGCCGGGCACTGCGCAGCAGGGCATCCTGCCGAGTGCGGACGTACTCTTCGAACTCGAGCACCTCGCCGTGCGCCATACCTAACCGCCTCCGTTCCACCCACATGCTTCTGACCGCTGTCCTTGCTGTGCGGTACTCGAATGAAGCTACGGAGGGCTTGTCACGGGGCTGTGCGGAGCAGCCAGCGGAGGGCGCACGGCCTTCCGTCGGTTGTGTAACAGATGTAGGCGGGCCGTAAAGCGCGGGCGTTTCGTGGGGAGTTGTCGGCTGCTCTCAGGTGAGGGGCAGGCGGTAGAGCCCCTCGGGGAGCGGCTCGACGAGACCGTCGGAGACGAGGCCGTCGAGTGCGCGGGCCCGCTGCACGGGTTCGTCCCACACCCGGTCGAGGGTCGCCTGCGGTACGGGGGCGACGGCCTCGCGGAGCACCGCGAGCAGCTTGCCGCGGACCTGGCGGTCCGTGCCCGCGTACGTCTGGCCGCGGCGGGCCGGACCCTGGTGAGCCGGTTTGCCCGCCGCCTGCCACGCGCACTGGGCGGCGATGGGGCAGCGGGCGCAGTTCTCGTTCTTGGCGGTGCAGACGAGGGCGCCGAGCTCCATGGAGGCGGCGGCCCAGCGTGACGCGGTGCGCTCGTCCTCGGGCAGGAGGGTGCGGGCCAGCTTGCGCTCGGCGGCGGTGGTGGCGTTCGGGGGGTACTGGACGCCGGTGACGGCGCGCGCGAAGACGCGGCGCACGTTCGTGTCGAGTACGGCGTGACGCTGGCCGTACGCGAAGGAGGCGACGGCCGCGGCCGTGTACTCGCCGATGCCGGGCAGCGCGAGCAGCTGCGCGTGCTTGGCCGGTACGTCGCCGCCGTGCCGTTCCGTTATGGCGACGGCGGCGCCGTGCAGCCGGAGCGCGCGGCGGGGGTAACCGAGGCGCCCCCAGGCGCGGACGGCTTCACCCGGGGCTTCCTCGGCGAGGTCGGCGGGGCGGGGCCAGCGGGCGATCCACTGCTCGTACACGGGCAGGACGCGGCTGACCGGCGTCTGCTGCAGCATGAACTCGCTGACCATCACGCCCCAGGGTCCGGCGTCGGGCCGCCGCCACGGCAGGTCGCGCGCGTTCGCGTCGAACCAGGCGATGACGGGGCTGTGCAGGGCCTCGCCGGCGGGCTCGGGGCTGTCTGACATTGGCATGGGCTTCGTGGGCGCAGTCATGGCATGACGATCCTGCCACGGGCACCCCGGACGACGAGACAGGCGGGGCGCCTCGGGGCGAGATTTCGCGTTGAGGGTGCGGGGGGGGCAGGAGGGAGGACCTGACGATCGGCAGGGGTGGGGGAGCGGAGGGGGAAGTAGCGTCGAGGGGTGGAGAGTCGGAGAGGGTGGGATGCCCTCCTGTGGGGGGTCCTGGCCGCGCCCGCGTTGGTCGTGGACCGCGTGGGGCTGAACGAACCGCGGTCCGCGTGGCAGCAGGCCGCAGGAGCCGCCGCGCTGGCGCTGGCCGCAGGCGCCTGGCGACGGTGGCCGACGGCCTCGTTCGCGACGGCGGCAGGGCTGGGGCTCGCGGCGGCGCCCTCCCTGTTCACGCTCTCGTACGGGCCCGCCCTGGCGGTCTTCGCGCTGCTCATGGGCAGCCGCGCCGCCCGCGTCAGGCCCGCCCTCCTCGCCTTCGGGGCCACCGTCCTGCTCGGCACCGCCAAGATCGCCGTTCGCGAGGTCGACCCCGTGGTGGAGTGGCTCGTCCTCATGGGCACCCTCGTCTTCGGCGCCGTCTTCCCGTGGCTCGCGGGCCGCTACCTGAGGCAGGGCCGGGAGCTGACCGCAGCAGGCTGGACCCGCGCGGCCCACCTGGAGCGCGAGCAGCGCATCGTCGCCGACCGGGCCCGGCTGCGCGAACGGGCCAGGATCGCCCAGGACATGCACGACTCCCTCGGTCACGAGCTGAGCCTCATCGCGGTACGGGCCGGCGCCCTCCAGGTGGCCGCCGATCTGCCGGAACGGCACCGCGGCGCCGTCGCCGACCTGCGCGGGGCCGCATCGGACGCCACGGACCGGCTGCACGAGATCATCGGGCTGCTGAGGGAAGAGGGGGACGAGGCCGCCCCGCTCGCCCCGGCGGGCGAAAGCGTCCGGGCCCTCGTGGAGAGGGCCGCGGCTTCGGGGCTCCCGGTCCGGTACGTCGTGGGGGATGCGGCGGGCGACCGTGCGGAGACGCCCGCGGGAGAGAGGGAGCGGGTCGTTTATCGCGTGGTCCAGGAAGCCCTCACCAACGCCGCCAAGCACGCCCCCGGCGCCCCCGTCACCGTAGAAGTGCGGGAAGCCGTCGTCGTCGTCACCAACGGAGCCGCCCAGCAGCCGGGTCCGGGCCCGGGCGCCGGCTCCGGCCTCGTAGGCCTGCGGGCCAGGGTCGAGGACCTCGGCGGCACCCTCGACGCGGCGCCGCACGGCGACGGCTTCCGCGTCGCCGCCCTGCTCCCCCCACCGGGAGAGGGGTGCACCCCCACCCCGGCGCCCGCACCCGCCAGCTCCGGCCCCAGCCCCAGCCCCGCCCATGCGCGCCGCCGCACCCTGCTGGCCTTCGGCGCCGCCCTGGCCACCGGCGTCCTGCTGGTCGGCGGTGCCTTCGCCTGGTACGCGTACTCCAGATCGCACGCGGTCCTCGAACCGGCCGACTTCGCACGCCTGTCGGTCGGCCAGGCACAGTCCGACGCCGAACGGCTGCTCCCCGACAGAGCCGCGTCCGACCCGCCCGACGAGCGCGCCCCGACCCCGCCGCCCCAGGGCGCCGACTGCCGCTACTACCGCGCCAGCGGTGAACTCTTCGTCACCGTCGAGCACTTCAGGATCTGCTTCAGGGACGGAGCCGTCGTGGAGAAGAGTGTGATCCCCAAGGCCGGGCCCATGGGCGAGGTCCGGGAGCACGAGAAGGAGTGGGTGCGGTGATCCGCGTACTGCTGGCCGACGACGAGGCGATGATCCGCGCGGGGGTCCGCGCGATCCTCGCCGCCGGTGAGGACATCGAGGTCGTCGCGGAGGCGGGCGACGGCCGGGAGGCCATCTCGCTGGCCCAGGCCCACCGGCCCGACGTCGCGCTGCTCGACATCCGCATGCCGGGGCTCGACGGCCTGGCCGCGGGCGAGGAGATCGTACGGACGATGCCCGGCACCGCGGTCGCGATGCTGACGACCTTCTCCGAGGACGCGTACGTCGCGCGAGCGCTCGGCGGCGGAGCCACCGGGTTTCTGCTGAAGTCCGGCGATCCGTACGAACTCATCGCGGGCGTGCGCGCGGTGGCCGGCGGCGCCGCCTTCCTTTCGCCCAAGGTGGCCCGCCATGTCATCGACGGCTACGGCGCCCAGCGCACGGTCCGCGGCGCCGACGCCCGCGCGAGGACCGCGGCCCTCACCCCGCGCGAACGTGAAGTGCTCGGGCTCGTCGGCGAGGGGCTCTCCAACCCGGAGATCGCCGCCCGGCTCCACCTCGTCGAAGGCACGGTCAAGGCCTATGTGAGCGCGGTCCTCGACCGGCTGGAGGTCAAGAACCGCGTTCAGGCGGCGATCGTCGCCCACGAGGCGGGACTTGTGCGGCTCTGACACCTCACGCCTCGTGGGGCGGACGTCTCACGAGGCGTGGCTCCGACGCCTCAGCGGCGATGCGACGCGGGCCGCCGCTGCGGTGTCGCGTGCGGATGCGGCACCGGCAGCCCCGGTCCCGCGAACCACCTGACGACGCCCGTCGAGGAACCGCGCATCGCCTCGACGACACGTGCCACGGGCCGGGTCGCCAGCCGTACGAGGACGAAGGTGATCGCGGCGCCGAGGAGCAGCCCCACCAGCACGTCATGCGGATAGTGCACGCCCACGAACACCCGCGAGAACGCCATGAGCACGGCCATCGGCAGCGTCAGCGCCGCGATCCGCGGCCAGGCGAGCGCGAGGCCCACGGCCGCCGCGCCCGCGATCGTCGAGTGGTTGCTGGGGAAGGACCAGTCGCCGTACGCGGGGCACTCGACGATCGAGGTCAGCGCCCCGGAGACGGCCCGGCACGGACGCTCCTCGTCGATCGCGGACTTGAGCAGCTCGCTGCACACATAGGCCACCGCCGTGACCAGGGGGGCGAGAACGGCTATCGCGAGGGCGCGGGGGGCGCCGCGCCGTGCCCGCCACCAGGCGGCGATGAAGAGCACACCGAAGAGCAGCAGGCCGAGCTCCGTCCACACCTCGGCGAGATGCTGGAACCAGGTAGGGGTGTCGTGGGCGAAGTCGGTGACATCGCGATAGAGATCGTCGTCCATGGTGTCCATGATTACGGACGGTACGGAGTGCGGCCGAATCGTCACACCCGGCGATCGACCCGTCACACCCCCTGACGAAAGACAGGGGTACGAAAAGCGGAACAGTCCGTTCCGTGATGATGATCCGCAAACTTTGTGACTCTGGGCGGCGGGTGGGGCAGGACAACGCGCGGATCTCTCGTAAGGTTTGGGCCGTGGGATCTCTGCGCAATCCGGTCGGGCCGCTTCCCTCCACCATCTACTGGCGTCGGAGGGCCGTTCTGCTGTCCTTGATCGGACTGATGGCGCTTCTGGTCGTGTGGGTGCTCACCATGGGAGGTGGGGGCAAGAACGACGGGGCCGACGGTCCTTCGGGCTCCGGACCCGCCACCTCCATCACACCGGGGCCCTCCAGTTCCGGGCCCGCCATCAGTCAAAACCCGGGTGGGCGCGACGAGTCGGACGACGAGGGCGACGGCGGCGACTCCGGCTCCGGCGGTTCCGGCGGCTCAGGCGGTGGCTCCGGTGACTCCGAGGGGTCGGGCGGCTCGGGCGGTTCCGGCGGCGACGGCAGCGGCTCGGACGACGGCGCCAAGGGCGGCGGCGGTTCGGGCGGCCAGCTCCCCGCGGGGTCGAGCCTGCCCAACTGCGTGAGCGGCGACGTGAAGTTGAAGCTCCGCAGCGTCCACAACAGGTACGAGGTCGGCGAGAAGCCGAAGTTCGAACTCATCGCCCTGAACAGCGCGGGCAAGGCCTGCAAGGTGGATCTCGGCGGCAAGAAGACGGTGCTGACGATCACTCAGGCCGACAGCGACAAGGAGATCTGGTCCTCGGCGGACTGCCCCGCCGGTGGCGGGAGCCTGTTGCTGCGGGTGCCGGGCGACGGACGCGTCACGCGCACCGTCGAGTGGGACCGCCGGGGGAGCGAACCGCACTGCGCCACGCCTCCGGCGGCGAGCGCGAAGCCGGGGACGTACCTGATCGAGGCCAAGTCACCCGGACTCGGTTCGGTGCAGGCGTCGTTCGTGCTTGAGGACAGCTGACTGCCGAGTGATCGGGTGGGTGGGAAAATCTCCACCCACCCAGCAGCACCCTTTAGACGTACCGCTCCAGGATGGAAGACTCCGCAAGCCGCGAGAGCCCCTCGCGCACGCTCCGGGCGCGGGCCTCGCCCACCCCGTCCACCGTCTGAAGGTCATCGACGCTCGCGGCGAGCAGCTTCTGCAGCCCCCCGAAGTGCTCCACGAGCCGGTCGATGATCGCCCCGGGCAGCCGCGGCACCTTCGCCAGGAGGCGGAAGCCCCGCGGGGAGACCGCGGAGTCCAGCGCCTCGGGCGAGCCCGTGTACCCCAATGCCCGCGCCACGGTCGGCAGTTCAAGCAGCTCCGCGTGCGAGAGCGCGTCCAGTTCGAAGAGCGCCTCCTCGACCGTCCGGGAGCGCTTCGCGGTCGGCTCGGGAACGTAGTCCCGGACGACCAGCTCGCGCTCCGGCTCGACGCCCGCGATCAACTCGTCCAGCTGGAGGGCGAGGAGACGGCCGTCGGTGCCGAGCTCCACCACGTACTCGGCGATCTCCGTGGCGATGCGGCGCACCATCTCCAGGCGCTGGGCGACGGCCGTGACATCGCGGACCGTCACCAGGTCCTCGATCTCCAGGGCCGACAGCGTGCCCGCCACCTCGTCGAGGCGCAGTTTGTAGCGCTCCAGGGTCGCGAGGGCCTGGTTGGCGCGGGACAGGATCGCCGCCGAGTCCTCCAGGACCTTGCGCTGCCCGTCCACGTAGAGCGCGATGAGGCGCATGGACTGGGAGACGGAGACGATGGGGAAGCCCACCTGCTTGGACACGCGGTCCGCGGTGCGGTGCCGGGTGCCCGTCTCCTCCGTGGGGATCGTCGGGTCGGGGACGAGCTGCACGCCCGCCCGCAGGATCTTGGTGATGTCCTTGTCGACGACGATGCCGCCGTCGAGCTTGCACAGCTCGCGCAGGCGCGTCGCCGTGAACTCGACGTCCAGGATGAAGCCGCCCGTACACATCGATTCGACGGTCTTGTCCCAGCCGAGGACGATCAGCCCTCCGGTGTTGCCGCGGAGGATGCGCTCGAGTCCGTCGCGCAGGCCCGTGCCGGGCGCGACCGCGCTCAGGGAGGCGCGCATCAGCCCTTCGGCACCGGAGCTCCCGCCGGGCTTGCCGGGAGCTGACGCCCGGTCGTTGGCTGCCACTGCACTCCTCGGGTCGCGGGTTGTCCTAGCCCCGGTCCGCACGACTGCTTCGTACGGATGGGCGAGACCAGGGCAAAGTCTACCGGCGCTCTTCGCCCTCCCGTGGGGCCTCTCTGCGACGCGACCTCGGAAGGACTCGCAGCGCGTCCCCCATGTCGGCGACTTCGGTGACCTTCATACCGGGCGGGACCTTGCCCGGATCGGCGGGCACGAGGGCATGTGTGAAGCCCAGACGGTGCGCCTCGGCCAGCCTGCGCTGGACCCCCGTGACCCGTCTGACCTCGCCCGCGAGGCCCACTTCGCCGATCGCCACGAGATTTTTCGGCAGCGGGGTGTCGCTCGCCGCGCTGGCCAGGGCGAGCGCGATCGCGAGGTCCGCGGCCGGCTCGGAGAGCTTCACGCCGCCGACCGTCGCGCTGTAGATGTCGCGCTTGCCCAGGGCGGTGATGCGGCCCCGCTGCTCCAGGACGGCCAGCATCATCGAGACGCGGGAGGTCTCCAGGCCGGACGTGGTGCGCCTGGGGGAGGGGATCTGGGAGTCGACGGTGAGCGCCTGGACCTCGGCGACCAGCGGGCGGCGGCCTTCGAGCGTGACGGTCAGGCAGGTGCCGGGGACGGCCTCCGTGCGGCGGGTGAGGAAGAGGCCGCTGGGGTCGGCGAGGCCGGTGATGCCCTCGTCGTGCAGCTCGAAGCAGCCGACCTCGTCCGTCGTCCCGTACCGGTTCTTGACGCCCCGTACGAGACGCAGGCGCGCGTGGCGGTCGCCCTCGAAGGACAGGACGACGTCCACGAGGTGCTCCAGAAGGCGGGGGCCCGCGATCGCGCCGTCCTTGGTGACGTGGCCGACCAGGAGCGTCGACATGGCGCGTTCCTTGGAGGCGCGGATCAGCGCGCCCGCCACCTCGCGGACCTGGGCCATGCCGCCCGGCGCCCCGTCGATCTCCGGCGAGGCGATCGTCTGGACCGAGTCGAGGATCAGGAGGGACGGCTTCACGGCGTCCAAGTGACCGAGAACGGCGGCGAGATCGGTCTCCGCCGCCAGATAGAGGTGGTCGTCGATGGCCTTGATGCGGTCGGCGCGCAGGCGGACCTGGCTCGCCGACTCCTCGCCCGTGACGTACAGGGTGCGGTGCTCGTCGCTCGCCGACTTCGCCGCGACGTCCAGGAGGAGCGTCGACTTGCCGACGCCCGGCTCGCCGGCGAGGAGCGCCACGGCGCCGGGGACGAGGCCGCCGCCCAGGACGCGGTCGAACTCGGGCACGCCGGTGGAGCGCGCGGTGGCCTGGCGGCCGTCGACCTGGCCGATGGGCAGGGCGGACGAGGTGACCCGACCAGGGGCGGTGGTGCGGACCGCGGGCGCGCCGTACTCCTCGACCGTCCCCCAGGCCTGGCACTCGGGGCAGCGGCCGAGCCACTTGGCCGTCTGCCAGCCGCATTCGGTGCAGCGATAGGACGGCCGGTCTTTGCCGGACTTCGTACGGGCAACCATGGAACGAACCGTAGCGGGCGCCACTGACAGCGCCGACAGCGCCGACAGCGCTCACAACGCCGACAGCGCCGACCACGGCGCACGCGCTCCGTTCCGCTCGGGGGCGCGCGTCACGGAATCATGGGTTCCTGTCCCCTTTTGAGGGATCTGTTCACCCGTAAGGATTAAATGTGCTCAAGTGGGAAGAGGGACCCGGCATCATCCGCCTAACTTCGCACGGGTGATGAGCAGCAGGCCGGAAACCCCCACCCAAGCAACCGGCGCACACCGGGCGCATCGTGACGCGCGCCAGCGCGTTGTGCCCCGCTCGGTGCCGCAGGCGCCCCCCGCACGCTATGAGCCCTGTCTGGACGGCCTGTTCACGTACTGCCTGTCCGTGCTCTGCGATCACGACGCCGCGACCGCCGCCCTGGGCGACGTCCTCGCCATCGCCGAGCGCCGCGGCTCACGCGGCCCCGGCACCGAGGCCGAGCTGAAGTCCTGGCTGTACGCACTCGCCCGCTGGGTCTGCCTGCGCGCCCTCGCCGACGCCAAGCGCAAGCGGCAGGGCGCGCACGCCTCCGGAGCGGCGTCCCGCGTCCCGAAGCAGGACGGGGCCGACGCGCCGCCGGACGAGACGGAGCGGCAGCGCCGCCGTGAACTCGCCCAGCTCGCCTGGCCGGAGGCCGCGGGGACGACGCCCGAACAGCGCGAGGCCCTGGAGCTCGCCGTACGGCATCAGCTCACCCCCAAGGAAGTCGCCGCGGTCATCGGCATGGACCTCGTGAAGGCGCGCGACCTCCTCGCGTCCGCCGCCTGCGAGGTCGAGCGCACCCGCGCCGCGCTCGCCGTCGTGGAGACCGGCACCTGCCCGATCGTCGCCCGCCTCACCGGCGACAACCAGCTCCTCCTGGGCACGGCCCTGCGCCGCGAACTGGTCCGGCACGTCGACGACTGCCCGCGCTGCCGCCGCACCGCCGAGCGCGCCGGCTCCGGCGCCTGGCCCGGCACGGCCGCGTCGCCCGCGGCGCTGCCCGTCATCGAGGCCCCCCGGGCCGCCGTGCACGTGGCGATGGCGCACGTCCCGCGCGCGCGGGTCGCCGCTCCGCGCTTCGACCGGCGCGGCTTCCCGATGGACCCCAAGGACCACGCGGCCCGCCGCGACCGGATGCGCGCGCGTGCCGTGACGACGACCGTCGTCGCCACCGTGGTGGCCGCCCCGGTGCTCGCGCTCTGGGCGGCGTACAGAGGCGCGCCCCTGACCGGCGAGGGCCAGGACGGCCGCTCGGTCAGCGCGAGCGAGGACGGCTCCGACTCGATGAACGGCGACCGCAGGCGCGAGGACTACGAGAACGCGGGCAACGCCGACACCCCGCCCGACCCCCGCTTCACCGCGGGCAGCCGCTCGCCGGACGTCTCCGTGGAGGTCATCAGCCCCGGATCGCCCCCGTCCCGTTCGGGGACCGGCGCGGGACGCCTCACCGTCCAGGCGCAGTCGAGCGGCGGCACGACACTGATCACGCTCTCCGCGTCCGGGGGCGAGCCGGTCCACTGGTCGGCGAGCTCCGGGGCGTCCTGGCTCTACCTGAGCCGTTCGTCCGGGACGCTCGCCCCGGGGGAGACGTTCACGATCAGGGTGTACGTCGACCACGCGCGGGAGCCGGCCGGACACTGGAGCGCACGCGTCTCCATCGCGCCCTCGGGGGCGATCATCTCGATCGACGGGTACGGCAGCGGATCGGGCCGCCCGACGCATCCGGGCCCGAGGCCCACGCCGACGCCCCCGAAGCCGAGGCCGACGCCTACGACCCCGGACCCGACGCCTACGCCGTCGGACCCGGACCCGACCCCGCCGGACCCGACGCCGACCCCGTCAGACCCGGGGGACTCGACGCCACCGCCGAGCGACAGCGGTGGCCCGAGTCCGACTTCTTAGCCTGTCCGGCGATTGAGGACGAACTCGGCGGAGCCGGTGATCGCGGCACGCAAGGCCCGGGGGCAGCAGGTTTCAGCGAGAGGGATCCGCCGGATGCGGCGCGAGCAACGGCAGCTGGGACGCGAGGCGTTCCTCGCACAGCTCCGCGAGCCGGTCGTACCCCTCCTTGCCCATCAGCTCCGTCAGCTCGGGGCGGTAGGAGACGTACACCGGGTCACCGGCGCCGTGCGCCGACGTCGCCGACGTGCACCACCAGTGCAGGTCGTGGCCTCCGGGGCCCCAGCCGCGCCGGTCGTACTCCCCGATCGTCACCTGCAGGACGCGCGTGTCGTCGGGCCGGTCGATCCAGTCGTACGTCCGTCGGACCGGCAGCTGCCAGCAGACGTCCGGCTTCGTCTCCAGCGGCTCACGCCCCTCCTTCAGCGCCAGGATGTGCAGCGAGCACCCGGCGCCCCCGGCGAAACCGGGGCGGTTCTGGAAGATGCAGGAGCCGTTGTACGGACGGGTCTGGCGTTCGCCGTCGTCGTCCGTCGACACCCAGCCGCTCACCGTGCCGATGTCGTGGTGCTGCCAGATGTCGGGGGTGAGCCGCGCCACGGACTCGGCGACCCGCTTCTCGTCGTCCTCGTCCGAGAAGTGCGCGCCCAGCGTGCAGCAGCCGTCGTCCGCCCGGCCCGCCTGGATGCCCTGGCAGCCACTGCCGAAGATGCAGCTCCACCGAGAGGTCAGCCATGTCAGATCGCAGCGGAAGACCTGCTCGTCGTCCGCGGGATCCGGGAACTCCACCCAGGCGCGGGCGAAGTCGAGGCCCTTCTCGTCCGGCTGCACCTTTCCCGGCTTCTCCGGCTTCCCCGACTTCTTCTGTGACTTCGTTTTGTCGGTCTTCGCCTTTTTCGTCTTTGGCACGTCTCCAGGGTATGCGCGCGGTACCCGGTCCGAGGACCAGCGACGGCCGCACGCGCAGTAGCGTTCCGTATATGAGACTCGGTGTCCTCGACGTAGGTTCGAACACGGTGCATCTGCTGGTGGTGGACGCCCACCCCGGCGCGCGCCCCCTGCCCGCTTACTCGCACAAGGCGGACCTGCGCCTCGCCCAACTGCTCGACGACGCCGGTGCCATCGGCCCCGAAGGCGTCGACCTCCTCGTCGCCACCGTGCGGGACGCGATGGAGGCCGCCGAGGACAAGGGCGTGGAGGATCTGCTGCCGTTCGCGACCTCCGCCGTCCGCGAGGCCAGCAACGCCGACCAGGTCCTGGCCCGGGTCAAGGAGGAGACCGGCGTCGACCTCCAGGTCCTCTCCGGCGCCGAGGAGGCCCGCCTCACCTTCCTCGCGGCCCGCCGCTGGTTCGGCTGGTCGGCGGGAAAGCTCCTGGTCATCGACATCGGCGGCGGCTCGCTCGAAATCGCGTACGGGATCGACGAGGAACCGGACGCGGCGGTCAGCCTGCCGCTCGGCGCGGGCCGCCTCACCTCGGCCTGGCTGACCCAGGACCCGCCGGACCCCGCCGACGTGCGGGCGCTGCGGCGGCACGCGCGCGCCCAGATCGCGCGCACGGTGGGCGAGTTCACCCGCTTCGGCGCCCCGGACCACGTAGTGGCGACGTCGAAGACGTTCAAGCAACTGGCCAGGCTCGCGGGCGCCGCGCGCTCCGCCGAGGGCCTCTACGTCCAGCGCGAGCTGAAGCGGAAGTCCCTGGAGGACTGGGTCCCGCAGCTGGCCGCGATGACGGCGGCCGAGCGCGCCGAGCTGCCCGGGGTCTCCGAGGGGCGGGCGGGACAACTGCTCGCGGGGGCGCTCGTCGCCGAGGGTGCGATGGATCTCTTCGGCGTCGAGACGCTGGAGATCTGCCCGTGGGCTCTGCGCGAGGGCGTGATCCTGCGCCGGCTCGACCACCTTCCGGCCACCCAGGTCGCCACCACCGACGACGAGGCGTAGACGTACGTCACATCCGGCCCGGGTGTGCGGGAGACCACCTCCCCGGTGCCCGGGCGCGGCCCGTACGCTGTCCCTCGTGGCAGAACCAGTGGTGCGCATCCCGGATGCGAAGGTCGCCCTGTCGACGGCCTCGGTCTATCCGGAGTCGACGGCGACGGCCTTCGAGATCGCCGCACGCCTGGGTTACGACGGTGTCGAGGTCATGGTGTGGACCGACCCCGTGAGCCAGGACGTCGAGGCCCTGCGCAGACTCAGCGACTACCACCAGATCCCGATCCTCGCCGTTCACGCCCCGTGTCTGCTGATCACGCAGCGCGTGTGGTCCACGGACCCCTGGGTGAAGCTCCAGCGCGCGCAGGCCGCCGCCGAGAAGCTGGGCGCGTCGACCGTCGTCGTGCATCCGCCCTTCCGCTGGCAGCGGGGGTACGCGAACGCCTTCGTCGACGGAATCTGGCGGATGGCGGACGAGACGGACGTCCGGTTCGCCGTAGAGAACATGTATCCGTGGCGCTACCGCGACCGCGAGATGCTCGCCTACGCCCCCGACTGGGACGTCACCAAGGAGGACTACCGCCACTTCACGGTCGACCTCAGCCACACCGCGACCGCCCGTACGGACGCGATGCAGATGATCGACCGCATGGGCGACCGCCTCGGGCACGTCCACCTCGCCGACGGCAAGGGCTCCGCCAAGGACGAGCACCTGGTGCCCGGCCGCGGCACGCAGCCGTGCGCCGAACTCCTGGAGCGCCTCGCGACGACCGGCTTCGACGGCCACGTCGTCATCGAGGTCAATACGCGCCGCGCGATGTCCAGCGCCGAACGCGAGGCCGACCTCGCCGAGGCCCTCGCCTACACGCGGCTGCATCTGGCGTCCGCGGTGAAGGTGCCCCGGTCGTGACGGCGTCGGCACGGGGCGGTGCGGCACAGGACGGTGCGGCACCCCGCCGCAGGGGACGTCCCTCCCGTACGCAGTCCGCCGAGGGCCCTGCGATGCGGGACCGCATCCTGGAGGCGGCCCGCACCGAGTTCTCCGCCCGTGGGTACGAGAAGACGTCCGTGCGCGGGATCGCCAAGGCCGCCGGGGTGGACTCGGCGCTCGTGCACCACTACTTCGGTACGAAGGAGCAGGTCTTCGCCTCGTCGATCGAGGTGGCCTTCGCGCCCGCGCTCGACGCGCCCTCGGCCATCGAGGACGGCCCCCTCGACGGCGTCGGCGAGCGCCTGACCCGCTTCATCTTCGGCGTCTGGGAGAACCCCGCGACCCGCGTCCCGCTCCTGGCGATCGTGCGCTCGGCGGTGAACAACGACACGGCGGCGGCCGTCTTCCGCCGCCTCATCGCGGCGCAGCTCCTCGGCAGGATGGCGAGCCGAATCGACCAGCCGGACGCGGAGCTGCGGGCGGAACTGGCGGCCGCGCAGCTCGTCGGCACCGCGATGCTGCGGTACGTGATCCAGGTGGAGCCGCTCGCGTCGGCGGACCCGGAGGCGATCATCGCGCGGATCGCGCCGGTGGTGCAGGGGCATCTGACCGGGCCCTGAGGTGCTCCGGGCAGGCCGCTCACCGAGACGGCCGTCCCGCTATTCGGACAGCCTGTCCAGATCGTGGAGCGGCGGCGTACGCTCGACAGCAGTCATATCTCTCTGAAGATGGCTTCTGCTACCCGGATTCTCCGATCCTGAAGGAGCGAGCGACGATGCCCGAGCTCAGGTCCCGCACAGTCACCCACGGCCGCAACATGGCGGGCGCGCGCGCCCTTATGCGTGCCTCCGGTGTACCCGGCGCGGACATCGGGCGTAAGCCGATCATCGCCGTCGCCAACTCCTTCACCGAGTTCGTCCCGGGCCACACCCACCTGCAGCCGGTCGGCCGGATCGTCTCCGAGGCGATCACCGCGGCGGGCGCCATCCCCCGCGAGTTCAACACGATCGCCGTGGACGACGGCATCGCGATGGGCCACGGCGGCATGCTCTACTCCCTGCCCTCCCGCGACCTGATCGCGGACTCGGTGGAGTACATGGTGGAGGCGCACTGCGCCGACGCGCTGATCTGCATCTCCAACTGCGACAAGATCACCCCCGGCATGCTGAACGCGGCCCTGCGCCTCAACATCCCGACGGTCTTCGTCTCCGGCGGCCCGATGGAGGCCGGCAAGGCCACGCTGGTCGACGGCACGGTCCGCAAACTGGACCTGGTCAACGCGATCAGTGACGCGGTCGACGAGAGCGTCTCGGACGAGGACATCCTCCGTATCGAGGAGAACGCCTGCCCGACCTGCGGCAGCTGTTCCGGCATGTTCACCGCCAACTCCATGAACTGCCTGACCGAGGCCATCGGCCTCTCCCTGCCGGGCAACGGCTCGATGCTCGCCACGCACACCGGCCGCAAGGCGCTGTACGAGAACGCGGGCCGGACGGTCGTCGAGATCGCCAAGCGCTACTACGACGGCGACGACGCGTCGGTCCTGCCGCGCAACATCGCCACGCGCGCCGCCTTCGACAACGCCATGGCGCTCGACATCTCCATGGGCGGCTCCACGAACACGATCCTGCACCTCCTGGCCGCCGCCCAGGAGGCCGAGCTCGACTACACCCTGGCTGACATGGACGAGGTCTCGCGCCGCGTGCCCTGCCTGGCCAAGGTCGCCCCGAACGTCGCCCCCGGCGGCACGTACTACATGGAGGACGTGCACCGCGCCGGCGGCATCCCCGCGATCCTCGGCGAGCTGTACCGCGCGGGCCTCCTGAACGAGGACGTGCACACGGTCCACTCCGCGTCCATCAAGGACTGGCTGGAGACGTGGGACGTGCGCGGCGGTTCGCCGTCGGACGAGGCGGTCGACCTCTGGTACGCGGCCCCGGGCTGCGAGCGCTCGGCGACCGCCTTCTCCCAGTCGAAGCGCTGGGACAGCCTGGACACGGACGCCGCGGGCGGCTGCATCAGGGACGCGGCCCACGCGTACTCGAAGGACGGCGGCCTCGCGGTCCTCAAGGGCAACCTCGCCGTGGACGGCTGTGTCGTGAAGACGGCGGGCGTCGACGAGTCGATCTGGACGTTCGAGGGTCCGGCCGTGGTCTGCGAGTCGCAGGAAGAAGCGGTCGACAAGATCCTCAAGAAGCAGATCAAGGAAGGCGACGTGGTCGTCATCCGCTACGAGGGCCCCAAGGGCGGCCCCGGCATGCAGGAGATGCTCTACCCCACCTCCTTCCTGAAGGGCCGCGGCCTCGGCAAGGCCTGCGCCCTGGTCACGGACGGCCGCTTCTCCGGCGGTACGTCGGGCCTGTCGATCGGCCACGCGTCGCCCGAGGCGGCGTCCGGCGGCACGATCGCCCTGGTCGAGGACGGCGACCGCATCCGCATCGACATCCCGAACCGCGGCATCGAACTCCTCGTCGACGAGGCCGAGCTGACCCGCCGCCGCGAGGCCCTGGGCGGCGTCTACGCCCCCAAGTCCCGTGAGCGCAAGGTCTCGGCGGCCCTGCGGGCCTACGCGGCGATGGCCACGAGCGCGGACCGCGGCGCGGTGCGCGACGTGTCGAAGCTCGGCTAGACACCCGGCCCGGCGAAGCCGCAACCGTCCCGCCTCGCTCACGCGTCCACCCTGTGACGACCATGCACAGGGCGGCCCCGAGCCGCCGCTTCACGGGGGAGAGAAGCATGAGCGAGAACGTCATTGCACCGGAGTCGGCGGAGGCCGTCGAAGCCGTCGAGGCGGTCGAGGCCGCGGCGGCACGGACGTACGCGATCGCGGCGGACGTCAATGTCCGCTCCGGTCCGGGTACGTCGTACGGCAAGGTGGGCCGCCTCTCGGCGGGAACCCGGGTGACGATCCAGTGCCAGAAGCCGGGCGAGAACGTCACCGGCCCGACCGGCACGTCGAAGCTCTGGGACCGCATCGGCAGCGGTCGCTACGTCTCCGACACGTACGTCCGCACGGGCAGCGACGGTTACGTGGCGCCCCGCTGCTGATACGCAGGACAGGCACGGCAGGGAACGACACGGCACGGACGGCCGAGGCCGCCGAAGTTCACCCGGACTTCGGCGGCCTCGTCGCGTCGAACGAGAACACGGTGTTCTCGGCCGCCGTCACGACCACCACACGCCCCGAGACCGCGACCCGCGGACTCGCGTTCACCTCACCGGCGAGGCCCTCCGCGCGCGGATCCGTGGTCCAGAGGGGTTTGCCGCCGCGCGGCGAGAGGGCGACGACGCGCCCGCTGGCCGAGCTGAAGTACAGGGCCCCGGCTCCTGACCCGGTGCCGCTGCCGCCGACCGGATTCGCGTCCGGCACGGGCCCCGAAGCGCCCTCGACGTTCGTCTGCCGGGACCACTTCTGCCGGCCGGTCGCGGGATCCACCGCGCTGATCCGCCCGGTCTGCTCCGTGAAGTAGACCGTGCCGTCCGCGATGCCGGACGTGGCGCCGTACGTCTTCTTCAGCGGCCGGGCCGAGACGCGACCGCTGCCCGGTTCGACCCGCAGCACCTTGTCGTACCCGAGGAACTCGGGCCCCTTAAGACGCTGGTGAAGGAGGACGAGCCTGCCCTCGCTGTCACCCACCGGGTGCACCGGCCCCTCGACCGGGATGCCCTTGCCGAAGGTGCCCCCCTTGAGGTCGAGGGTGTGGAGGACGGGGTGGTTCACCTCGACGTTGTCGACCTCGGCGGAGGGCGCGCACATCGCGTACATCCGCTGGCCCGCCGGGACCGGTGTGCACTCCGAGCCCGCGGGGAACGGCGTCGACCAGAGCGAACGCCCGCTGTGCGCGTCCCTGGCCTCGACCCGCGTACGGCCCGCGTCGACCGAGAGGACCGTCGAGCCGGAGAGGACCGCGTCCTGCGAACGCCCGGTGTAGATCTGGGACTGGCTGCCGATCGGCCGTGACCACAGTTCCTTGCTGGTCCTGGCGTCCAGGGCCACCAGCTCGACGGGCTTGCCGGACGAGGCGGCGTCATCCGGGATGCGGTAGCCGAGAACGGTGTCGTTGGTCGCGCCCACGATGTGCATGCCCTGCATGGGCACACCGGGGCTCTTGACCTTCCAGACCTCCTTGCCGTCGGAGATCCGCAGCCGGGTCGCGATGACTCCGCCGCCCCCGCAGAACAACGCGTCCCCGCGCGGCACGCAGCGCACCTCGTCCGGGATGCCCTTGTCGTTGGGCACCGTCGTGCGCCACGGCCGGAAGCCGCCGGGCAGGGGAGCCTCGGCCGCCGCGACGGTGCGGTCCTTGCCGTCGCCGTCATCGCCGGTGGAGTCGTCGGACGAGCCGAGCTGGAGCGCCGCGATCCCGCCGCCGAGTGCGGCCACGGCGACGGCGGCGGCGAGAACGGTGCGCCAACGGCGGCGGGGGCGGGGGGTGTTGAGAGACCCGTCGGCCCCGGCACTGCTACTGGTGTCGGTCCCGGCCCCGGTCCTGTCCACGGAGGGCCGGTGATGCTGGGTATCGATGTCCCGCGTACGGCTGGCCCGCACCCCGGCCGCGGCCCCCAACTCGACCGGCAGGTCCCGCAGCCGCTCCAGGAGCTGGTCCGCGGAGGGCCGCGCGTCGGGGTCCTTGTCGAGGCACGGCTCGACCACCGCACGCAGCGCGGCCGGTACGGCGTCCAACTCCGGCGCCTCGTGCACCACTTGATATGCCGTCATATAAGGGCTGTCCGCATCGAACGGCCCCTGCCCCGTCGCCGCGTACACCAGCAGCGTGCCCAGCGAGAAGACGTCGGAGCGCGGCCCGACGCCGCGCGGCGCCTGCAACTGCTCCGGCGACATGAAGGGCGGCGTACCGATGACCCGCCCCGTCATCGTCAGCGTCTGCTGGTCCGCGGCGCGCGAGATGCCGAAGTCGATGACGCGCGGCCCCTCGGGCGAGAGCACGACGTTCGAGGGCTTGAGGTCGCGGTGCACGACGCCCACACGGTGGATGTCACGCAGCGCCTCCGTCAGACCGATGGCGAGCGTACGCAGATCCGCGCCGGCCAGCGGGCCGTTCTTGGCGATCTGCTGGGCGAGGGTGTGCCCCTCTATATAGGTCGTCGCCATCCACGGGTGCTCGGCCTCCGGGTCGGCGTCGATCACGGCGGCGGTGAACGCGCCGCTCACCCGCCGTGCCGCCGCGACCTCCTGCCGGAAGCGGATGCGGAATTCCTCGTCCCCCGCGAACTGCTGGTGGATCAGCTTGATCGCCACGGGCCGCCCGGACGCCGTACGCGCCAGGTAGACGGTGCCCATGCCGCCCGAGCCGAGCCGTGCCTCGAGCGGGTAGCCGCCGATCTCGGCGGGGTCACCTCCGCGGAGCGACACTCTCGACCTCCCGTCCCGCGTGCACCAGTTTTCGCATGAGCCCGTTTATCTGTCCTGCCCCACAAACTAGCCGCCGAGTGGTAGGGGAGGGCAAGGCGGGGGACGAATAGGGCGAGCCTGCCCGGCGAGGTCCTGGACTCGTACGGCGGCCACGCCGGGCGATACTCGACGGGTGAGCGCAGATTCCAGCACCCCCGACAGCACGGACACGGCAGCCGCTTCGGCGGCCCCCGGCCCGCAGCCCGAGCCCCTCCGCTTCTTCGGCACGACCTGGGTCGGCCACGACAACGGCTACGGCATGCGCCGCGCGGGCGTCGCGGTGGGCTCGCTGCTGGCGGCGGCGGCCGGCTGCTTCGTGCTGCGCTTCGCGTACGAGGGCATGGCGGTCGCGGACGTGGGGACGTTCGTGAACTTCCTGGTCCTCATCATGTTCTCGATCTGCAGCGCGGTCGCCTTCCGCCGCACCTGGGAGGGGTTCACCCGCCGCCACGACCCGGCGTCCCAGTCCTCGATGCGCGGCCTCCTGACGATCGGCTTCGTAGGCGTACTCCTCGCCCACTTCTTCCGCTCCCTCACCGAGGCCCCCGGCGAACAACTCCACCGAGAGGAATACGAAGCAGCCCGCCGGCAGTACACCCAACGCACCACGCGCCGCACGGGCAACCCGTCCCGGAAGAGGAGAAAGGCTTAAGCAGCCCGCAGCAGCCCGCAGCAGCCCGCAGCAGCCCGCAGCAGCCCGCACGCTCGGGCAGGTCCACGCCCAGCCCTCCCGCGCCACTCCCGAAGCGGTCACGATGAGGGTATGGATGATCACGCCGCGTCTCCCTTCGCCCTCTCCTTCGACTCCGTGGCCGCCCAGTACGCCGCCTCCCGGCCCGGCTACCCGCCCCACCTCTTCACCACCGTCGAGGAACTCGCGGAACAACCTCTGCGCGGAGCCCGCACCGTCGACGTGGGTGCCGGTACCGGTATAGCCACCCGTCTCCTCCTGGACCGGGGCGCGCGGGTCGTGGCCGTGGAACCGGGCCCCGCCATGGGTGCCCAGCTGCGGGCGGCGCTACCGGACACTCCTCTCCTACGGGCCGTCGGCGACGCCCTCCCCCTCGCGGACGGCACGGCCGACCTCATCACCTACGCCCAGTCCTGGCACTGGACCGACCCGGCCCGCTCCCTGCCGGAGGCCCTGCGCGTCCTGCGCCCCGGCGGCGCGCTCGCCCTCTGGTGGAACGTGCCCGACCCGGACACCGCCTGGACCGTCGACCAGGAGGAACGCCTCAAGTCGCGCCTCCCCGGCTATCACGCGCACGGCATCACGGCCGACGCCGCCGAGATCGCCCTCGGCCTGTTCCCGGACCTCCGTCCGGTCTACCGCCGCCTGCACTGGACCCGCCGCGTCCCCGTCGACGTACACCTCGGGCACCTCGGCAGCCGCTCCTACTTCGCCGTGCTCGGCCCGGAGAAGTCCGCACCGGTCCTCGCCGCCGAGCGCGCACATCTGCTCGACCTCTTCCCGGAGGGGACGGTGGAGGAGGCGTACGCCGTGGACCTCACGGTCGTACGGGATCTCCGCCCCGCCCGGTAGCGCCGACGGAAGCCCTTGACGGCCCCCGCGCCGGAGGCGTCATAATCATCACATGATGAATATTGAGGAACCGCCTGCCATCGAGGCGGCGGACCTGACCGTCGTCCGGGGCCCCCGCACCGTCCTGAAGGGCCTGAACTTCACCGTCCCGAAGGGACAGATCACCGGCCTCCTGGGCCCTTCGGGGTGCGGCAAATCCACCCTCATGCGCGCAACGGTCGGCACCCAGGCCAAGGTCACCGGCACCCTGAAGGTCCTCGACCAGCCGGCCGGCGCCCCCGCCCTCCGCTCCCGCATCGGCTACGTCACCCAGAGCCCCTCGGTCTACGACGACCTCACCGTCCGCCAGAACCTGGACTACTTCGCCGCCGTCCTGGACCCCGGCCGCGGCCCCGCCGCCCACCGCCGCCACGAACACGTCACGCGGGCCATCGAAGACGTCGACCTCACGACCCACGCCGACGCCCTCGCGGGCAACCTCTCCGGAGGCCAGCGCAGCCGCGTCTCCCTGGCGGTGGCTCTCCTCGGCGCTCCAGAACTCCTGGTGCTCGACGAACCCACCGTCGGCCTCGACCCCGTACTCCGCCGCGACCTGTGGAACCTCTTCCACTCCATCGCCGCCGACCGAGGCACCACGATCCTCGTCTCCTCGCACGTCATGGACGAGGCCGAACGCTGCCACCGCCTCCTCCTGATGCGCGAAGGCGAGCTCCTCGCCGACGACACCCCGGAGGCCCTGCGCACCCGCACCGCCACCGAAACCGTCGAAGCGGCCTTCCTCCACCTGGTCGACGAGGCAGTAGCCGCCCAGAAGTCCCCCGACACCACCCCCGCCAGGAGCCCCCGATGAACACCTACCGCACCTTCGCCACCGCGGCCCGTGTCCTGCGGCAGCTCCGCCACGACCCCCGCTCCATCGCGCTGATGCTGCTCGTCCCCTGCGTGATGCTCCTTCTCCTGCGCTACGTGTTCGACGGCAGCCCGCAGACCTTCGACTCCATCGGCGCCTCGCTCCTCGGCATCTTCCCCCTCATCACGATGTTCCTGGTGACCTCCATCGCCACCCTCCGCGAACGCACGTCGGGCACCCTCGAACGCCTCCTCGCGATGCCCCTCGCCAAGGGCGACCTCATCGCGGGCTACGCCCTCGCCTTCGGTTTCCTCGCCGTCATCCAGTCCGTCCTCGCCACCGGCCTCGCCCTGTGGGCCCTCGGCCTGGACGTCACCGGCTCCGCCTGGTTGCTGCTCCTGGTCGCGCTCCTCGACGCCCTGCTCGGCACGGCACTCGGGCTCTTCGTCTCCGCCTTCGCGGCATCCGAGTTCCAGGCCGTCCAGTTCATGCCGGCCGTGATCTTCCCCCAGCTCCTCCTCTGCGGCCTGTTCACCCCGCGCGACCAGATGCAGCCGGCCCTCGAAGCGATCTCCAACGTCCTCCCCATGTCCTACGCCGTGGACGGCATGAACGAAGTCCTCCGCCACCCCGACATCACCGGCGACTTCATCCGCGACGCCGTCATCGTCGCGGGCTGCGCCGTACTCGTCCTCGCCCTGGGCGCCGCCACCCTCCGCCGCCGCACCGCCTGACCCACCAATGCGAGGATGACCCCACCCAGCTGAAGCGCTGACCCGCTAGCCCCGTACTCGGAGGGTGACCCACACATGCCCCAGCCCGTAGCAGTCCTCGGCACCGGCAAGATCGGCGAAGCCCTCCTCAGCGGAATGATCCGGGCCGGCTGGGCCCCCGCCGACCTCCTGGTCACCACCCGACGCTCCGAACGCGCCGCGGAACTCCGCACCCGCTACGGCGTCGACCCCGTCAGCAACGCCGAAGCCGCCAAGCAGGCCGACACCCTCATCCTCGCCGTCAAGCCGCAGGACATGGGCCGCCTCCTGGAGGAACTCGCCCCGCACATCGCCCCCGACCGCCTGGTCATCAGCGCCGCCGCCGGCATCACCACCTCCTTCATCGAGGAGCACCTCGCCGAAGGCACCCCCGTCGTCCGCGTCATGCCCAACACCCCGGTCCTCGTGGACGAAGGCATGTCCGTCATCTCCGCGGGCAGCCGGGCCACCGCCACCCACCTCGCCCACGCCGAGGCGATCTTCGGCGCCGTCGGCAAGACCCTCCGCGTCCCCGAGACCCAGCAGGACGCCTGCACGGCCCTCTCCGGCTCAGGACCGGCGTACTTCTTCTACCTGGTCGAGGCCATGACCGACGCGGGCATCCTCCTCGGCCTGCCCCGCGACAAGGCCCACGACCTCATCGTCCAGGCCGCGATCGGCGCCGCAGTGATGCTCCGCGACAGCGGCGAACACCCGGTCAAGCTCCGCGAGAACGTCACCTCCCCGGCCGGCACCACCATCAACGCCATCCGCGAACTCGAGAACCACGGGGTACGAGCTGCCCTCATCGCCGCCCTCGAAGCCGCCCGCGACCGCAGCCGCGAACTGGCCTCCGGCAACAACAGCTAGCCGACCGACCGGGGCCGGAGGGCCGGGGGCGCGCACCCACCGCGCCCCCAACGTCACCCCTCACCCACCCCGGCAGATCCCCGCATCCCCCGTGTCACGCCCTCACCGCGTCAGGCCCTCACCGCGTCAAGCCCTCACCGCCCCGCGGCGTCGACGACAGCCTCCGTGGTCAGCACCTCCGCGAAGCGCCCGCCGTGCAGCGAAACCGCCGAGGCCTGCGCCAACTCCTCCGCACTGCGCCGCCAGCCGAACGGCCCCTCAAGGTCGAACGTGTGCGTGGCATCCAGCGCGCACAGCACCCGATACCCCAAGTTCCCTCCCATCCGCGCGGTCGTCTCCACGCACATGTTGGTCTGGATCCCGGCCACGACGAACTCGTCGATCCCCTCCGCCTTGAACCACGCGTCCAGATCCGGCGTCCCGTAGAAGGCCGAGTTCACGGTCTTCCTCACGAACAGCTCCGACCCGGCCCCCTTCCCCCGCCGCTGCTCGACGTACTCCTTGAAGTCGTTGCCCTCATGCCCCAGCCGCAGCGGCGACCGCGGATGAGACGAGTCATGCCGTACGAAGACGACCGGCCGCCCCGTGGCCTGCCAGGTGTCGATGAGCGACGCGATGTTCTCATCGGCCCCCGGGTTGTTCCGTGCTCCCCAGAACTCCTCCTCCTCGAACCCCTTCTGCACGTCCACCACGACCAGCGCTGCGTTCCCTGCGATCTCCATGACGACGATGCTGCCAACGCACCACCCTCCGGCCCAGAGGAAAGAAAGCCATCGATCGATGGTTTACTGCCATCGTGCCCAAGCCTCCCGCCACCGCCACGCCCCCCGCCACGGCGGTCACCGCAGCCACCACCGCCCCCCAGCGCATCGCCCTGCTCGCCTTCCCCGGCATCCGCGCCTTCGACGTCTCGGTCATCACGGAGGTCTGGGGCACGGACCGCACCGACCGAGGCGTACCCCCCTTCAATCTCCGCCGTGTCGGCACCGACCCCGCACCCGTCCCGATGCGCGGCGCCCTCACCCTCGCCCCCGACCGCACCCTCGCCTGGCTGAACCGCCTCACCGGCAGCGACCTGATCGTCGTCCCCGGCCTCGACGACCACCTCACCCCCGCACCACCCCCGGTCCTGGAAGCCCTGCGCAAGGCACACACCCGAGGCACCACCATCGCGGCCCTCTGCGGCGGCGCCTTCACCCTCGCCCAGGCAGGCCTCCTCGACGGCCGCCGCGCGATCACCCACTGGGGCCTCGTCGACCTGCTCCGTGCCCACCACCCCCTTGTCACCGTCGAACCCGACGCCCTCTTCATCGAGGACGACAACATCTGGACCGCCGCGGGCACGGCCGCCGGCATCGACCTCTGCCTGCACCTGGTCCGCAAGGCCCACGGCTCCGAAGCAGCCGCGACCATCGCCCGCTCGATGGTCACCGCCCCCTTCCGAACCGGCACCCAAGCCCAGTTCATCGAGCACCCCACCCCGCACGCCGACCGCGACGCCGATGCCCTCGCCTCCGTACGCGAATACGCCCTTCGTCACCTCCACGAACCGCTCACCGTCACCGACCTCGCCACCCGGGCAAGCATGTCGGCACGCACCTTCGCCCGTCACTTCACCACGGCCACCGGCACCACTCCACTGCGCTGGCTGTTGGACCAGCGCCTGGCGACCGCGCAGAAGCTCCTCGAACGCACCGACCTGCCCATGCCCGAAGTCGCACGCCGCGCGGGCTTCGGCAGCGAGGTCACGATGCGCCAGCACTTCGCATCGCGCCTCACCACCAGCCCCCGCGCCTACCGCGCCTCGTTCACCGGCGGCAGCAGACCGATCGCGCGATAAGCGGTGTCCACCGTCGGCCTGGCCATCGCCCTCGCCCGCTCGGCCCCCCGCCGCAACACCTCCTCTACATACGCGGGGTCAGCAACCAGCTCCTTGTGCCTCTCCTGCAGGGGCCTCAAGAGCTCCACCACGGCGTCGGCGGTGTCCTTCTTCAAAGCCCCGTACGTTTCATATACACCGCTCAAGCCCTCGGGGTTCCCACCCTCACAGGACGCAAGAATCTCCAGCAGATTCGAGATGCCCGGCTTGGCCTCACGGTCGTACTCGACCTCGGACCCGCTGTCGGTGACGGCCCGCATGATCTTCTTCCGCACGACGTCCGGCTCGTCCAGCAGATAGACGATCCCGGCCCCGGCATCGCCGGACTTCCCCATCTTCGACGTCGGGTCCTGCAGATCCATGACCCTGGCCGCCACCTTGGGATACGTGGCCCGCGGCACCACGAACGTGTGTCCGTACCGCTGGTTGAACCGCACCGCCAGATCCCGAGTCAGCTCGATGTGCTGCACCTGGTCGTCCCCGACCGGCACCTCGTCCGCGCCGTACGCCAGGATGTCCGCCGCCATCAGCACGGGATAGGTGAGCAGCGAAAGCCGCACACTCCCGCCCCGCGCCGCCTCCAGCGCGGACTTCTCCTTGTACTGGATCATCCGGCGCATCTCGCCGTCCGTCGCGACGCACTCCAGCAGGTACGAGAGCCGGGCGTGCTCGTCCACATGACTCTGGGCGAACACGACGGCTCTCTCGGGATCGATGCCCGACGCGAGGAACAGCGTCGCCGCCTGCCGACTGAGCCTGCGCACCCGCCCGGGATCGTGCTCCACGGTCAGGGCGTGCAGATCGACGATGCTGAACAGCGACTCCGCCCGGTGCTGATCAACTTCGGCCCACTGGCGCAGGGCGCCCAGGTAGTTCCCGAGGGTCAGGTGCCCCGTCGGCTTGATCCCGCTGAAGATCCTCGTCATCTCTCCGCCTCCTGGTCAGAACCGCCGGCCCGACGACCGGGCTCCGGGTCCTCCAGGGGGAGAAACAAGAAACGGCCGCCAAGTCGGCAGCCGTTGAGTACATGCGTGTACGGCCGCCGGTCAGGCGGCCCACCACAGCTGGGTGTGCGCATGTGTAGTCACGGCTCCTACGGTAGTCCTCCCGGGCCGCCGTGTACCAGGGTTGACACGCCCAGACCGCGTACGTAGTGTTCTCCGAGTTGTCCGGCGTGAGCGCCGACCCCTGGTCGGTCCCCGGGCAGCCATTCCGCAACAACCATTCAAGCGATCGATGTCGTGTCTCTTCGATGACCCGTCGTCTGTTCGTTTTCATGCGCTTTTGCGAAATGAGGAATCCGCGTTCGAAAGGACGCCCCGATTAGGTCGGGAGCGAGGATTCCGCTAAAGTCTCACTCGTCGGAACGGCCCAACAGCCGGGAAGACAAGCCCCGCTGACTGGGAATCAGGCCCGAAAGGATCTGGTAGAGTCGGACTCGCCGGAAAGGGAAA